>JAZKIN010000066.1:0-186728 GCA_040384885.1 Pseudomonadota bacterium
AGCAGAAATCGCGACATGAGGAGTCTCAAATAACTTAAATCAACATCGTCCTCGCGGAGGGCTCGGCGCCCCCGCGTTGACCCATAGAACAGCGGCTCAAAGCAACTGTTCTATGGGTCCCCGCATGTGAGGACGATGTTGGTTTTTGATATTGAGTATTTTTGCGACGCGATTTCTGATGCGTCTTAAACGCCGATTGAGCGCACTGCTGCCCTTTCGCGACAGCCTCGCTGCCGGGAAAAAGCACTTGCGGCCTTCGCCGCCGGCCCCGCTCCGCCCTCGCCTACGCGGGCTAATCGACCTCGCCGTCATCCGCACATCTCTTGCTGCCTCGAATCATGGCCCAAATCAGGTTTTCACCCTGATGCCAACTGGTGAAAAAGACGCCGGCCACATGCAGCGCCACGAGGCCGACCAGCCCCCAAGCGATGACCACATGGACCAGCACCGGCCAGGCATAGCCCCACAGCAAATCGGTATCGGCCAGCCAGCCGGTGAATGCAAGCAAGCCGATGCAGGAGAGCAGCGCGACCACCATCAAGCCGCCGAGCGGGTTGTGCCCGAGGTGGCGGGCGGCACGATGCCGCAAGACGTCCTTGAGGTACTGGAGCGTCGTTGCTGGCGGACGTAAAAAATGCGCGAAGCGCGCGTAGCGGTTGCCGACAAAGCCCCAGCCGATCCGGGCGAAAACGAGCGCTGCCGCGGCATAGCCGAAATACAGGTGGGCCGGCCCCGTGCTGGCGCTCGTGATCCAGGCGGCGGCAATGGTTGCGCCTAGCGACCAATGCAACAGCCGCACCGGCGCGTCCCACACCCGGATTTTTTTATTCTTCAACACGCGCGAACGTCACCGGATCGAAGAAGGCCTCTATCCGCTTGCCCTTCGGATCTTTTGCATACACCTCGTAGCAACTCGCCGTTGCCTCCATGCGCCGGATGACCCAGCCCTCTTTGGCAAGCTTGGCCGCCAGTTCGGTATGTGGCTTCCATTCGGATTTCGCTTGCTTGGTGCATTTCACGTCGCCGTGCGCCAATGCCGGGCTGATGGCGAAGGCGAGAATCAACGGTGTCAGTTTGAAGATGCGGTAAGTCATGGAGTGCTCCTTTTCAAGGGGTTCAAGTGATGGCCCAGCGACGCAGCAGATTATGATAAATGCCGGTCAGTTTGAGCAAATTTGTGTGTTCCGGCGGCAAGGCCGGCGCGATGTCCTGGATTGCCTGGTCGAGGTCGAACAGCAAAGCGCGCTCGCCATCGTCGCCGACCAGGCTCTCGATCCAGAAGAACGACGCGAGCCGGACGCCGCTGGTCACCGGCGTGACCCGGTGCATGCTCGAGGCGGGGTAAAGCACCAAATCGCCCGCGCCCAGTTTGACCGATTGCAGGCCGAAATCGCTTTCGATCTCCAGCTCGCCCCCATCGTAGTCGTCCGCTTCACTGAGGAACAGCGTTGCCGCCAGGTCGCTGCGCAGGCTGGTGCCGGTGCCCGGCAACTGCATCACGGCGCTGTCGATGTGCGTGCCGTAGTGGCCCCCGCACTGGTATCGGTTGAACTTTGGTGGATAAATTTTGCGGGGCAACGCGGCCGAGATGAAGCGCGGCGTTTCCCCGAGCTTGCGCAGGATATGGCTTCCCAGGCTGACCGCCACGTCGGCGGCATCGTCGAGTTGCTGGTTCGCCTTCACGTGCTGCGCCAGGCTGCCCGCCGTGGCCGCCCCATCGTGCCAATCGGCGCGCCCGAGATAGTCGCGGAACTGCCGCACCTCATCCTTGCTCAATACATTTTCGATTATGTTCAGCATGTTTTCCTACATCCCCGTTCGGCGCGGGTCGGCCGCGAGCAGCGTGTGCCGGCCGATCTCGTCCACCGTGGCACAGCCGGCCATCGCCATGCATACTTCGAGCTCTTCGCGCACCAGCTTGATCATGTGCGCCACGCCGAGGCCGCCGGCCACGCTGAGCGCGTAAAGCTGGAGCCGTCCGAGCATGACGCCGTCGGCCCCCAACGCAATGGCCTTGAACACGTCGCTGCCGGATCGGATCCCGCTATCGAACAGCACTGGAAACGATGGCCCCAGCGCCGCCCGCACGTAGGCCAGGGTATCGAGGCTCGCCGGGGCGCCGTCGAGGCCGCGGCCGCCGTGGTTGGAAACGACCACGCCTGCCACGCCGGCAGCTTGGCATGCGAGGGCATCGTCGGGATGAAGCACGCCTTTAATCCACACCGGCAGATCGGTGCTGGCCAGAAGCCAAGCGAGATCGTCCCACGTCGGCGCCGAGCGCATGATGCCCTGGAACACGCGGCTCTGGTCCGGTCCCGGGGCGACGGCGTCGGCAGCGGCATGGCCTGCGAGATTTGTGGCCACATTGCCGTCTGGCATACGGAAACCGGCGCGCAGCGCGTCGAAGCTTGGCACTTGGATCGCGGCATCGAGCGTGACAACGATGGCGCGGTATCCGGCGTCGGCTGCGCGTTTGAGCAAGTCGAGCGTATCGTTGCGGCGCGCCTGGAAATACAGCTGGAACCAACGCTGCGGCCCAGCCACGCGCGCCACTGCTTCGAGACTGTGGGAGGACAAGGTGCTGGCCACCATGCAGGTGTCCGTCGCATGTGCGCCACGCGCGGTTTCAAGTTCGGCCCCCGGATGCGCCAGATTCTGGAAGGCGACCGGTGCCAGGAACAGGGGATGGAGGAATTGCTCCCCGGCGATGGCAACCCGGGTGTGGCCCGCGTCCAGCTTGCGCAACAGGCGGGGGTACACCGACCACCGCGAAAATGCGTCCAGGTTGGCGTCGGCCGTGACATCGTGGCCGCAGCCGCCCGCCACATACACGTAGGTGGCCGCCGGCATGAACTGCCTGGCCAGCTGCTCGTAGTGGCGCGCGCAGAGTATCTCGGGCGGGATGGTCGCGAGGGCGGTGTGCATATGACGGTGTGAAGTGCTCACTCGTTGAATACTGCCGGAACCGGTCCGGCAGTGCGGCTATGTTGATCGAAATATCGCGCCGCTTAAATCTCGTAGTTTAAGGTCGCGCGCACGGCCCTGGCGTCGCCCTTGTACAAAAATGCACCGGAACGATACACCGCGGTGAAGTAATCCTTGTCGGCCAGGTTGAGCACGTTGATGCGCACATTGAGCTTCTTCGAGAAACGGTAAGCCGCAAAAACATCATACACGGCGAACGATGGCACCGGCTGCGAACATAAACCGGTCGCCGAGTATCCGGCCGCCGTGTCGGGCTGACCGCCACAACGGTCGCTCTCGTAGCGGGCCACCGCGCCGAACGAAAATGCATTGGTCAACTGGTACTTTCCTTGCGCCGAGAATGATTTATCCGCGAAGTTGGCGAGCGGACGCCCGATGTTGATCGGCGTTGCGGAGTGCAGCACTTGCGAGCGCAGCACCGAAGCGCCAATCTGCGCCGACAGCTTATCGGTGATGTTGCCGCTCAGGCTAAATTCGACGCCCCGCACCCGGTTCGCGCCGGTATTGAAGGTGCCCACGGTGTCGTAGTTGGCGCCTTCCATCACGTCCGACTTCTTGGTTTGGAAGATCGCCGCGGTCGCCAGCAGTTGGTCGTTGAGCAGGTTCCATTTGGTGCCCAGCTCCAGGTTGATCGAGGTTTCCGGCTTGGCACCGGCGATTCGGTTTTGATACAGGACGGCGCCGCCGTAGCCGCTGCTGGTGCCCGAATCGGCTTCGCCGCCGTTGATGTCCTGTGCCGACGCCGCGCTGCCGTACACGATCAGCTTGGGGGTGATCTTGTAGCTCAGGCCCCCGTGGCCGTTGACCAAGGTGTCGTTGTAGGCATAATCGCCCACAGCGGCACCGGTGAGGTTGTTGCGGCGCACCAGCGACAGGTCGAAGTGATCCGCGCGCAGGCCGACAAACGCCGTCAGACGGTCGGTCAGGTCGACCGTGTCCATCGCCGTGAGCGCGATCGTCTTGACCTGCCAATCCTGGTTCCAGCCGCGGCGGGTGCTGGTGCGTCCGGCCAGCGTGCCCAGGTTCGGGGCCACGGCGCCGGCGCTGTTGGTGAAGCAGAAAGCGTTGTTCGCACCGACGCCCGCGTTGCTCTTGCAGTTGAATGCGCCGCTATTTTCTAGGCCAAAATTGCCGGACAGGACATGGTGGTTCGAGTACTCGGCGCCGAAAATGAACTCGTGCTTCAAGCCCATCAGGTTTTTGTCCCAGCGCAGGTTGGTTTGGTGGGCGAAGTAGTCGACGTCTTGCCAGCCGGTGTGCCCCGAATCGAGGATCCCGGTGGTGTACGCCGAGCCGGTCGCCCCGTCATAGCGGGTGGCGCTGGAAGCGCCCGTGGTGACATAGGCGTTGTCCGACTTTCCATAGCGGGTCAGGCTGGTCAAGGTGAGCGCGGGCGCGAGTTTCCATTTGAGGCGCGCGGTCAGGGTATCGACGTCCGAACTCAGGAAATCGTTCGATTGGGCGTAGACGGGCACATCTTTCGCCGGCACGCGGTCGGGAACGATGCCGACGAGATAGTGGCCCAGATCCGGTGATTGGTCCTTGGTGCGCAGGCCGTAGTAGTCGAGCGTGACGGACAGGTCCTGGTTCGCCTCCCAAAGCCCGGACAGGGCCACGCCTTTGCGTGCGCGCTTGGCTGGCGAACGGTCCGGCACTCCTTCGTCGCTGTAGAGCACGTTGGCACGCAGGGCAAAGTGCTCACCGAAACCCTTGTTGATGTCGGCGCTGACGCGCTTGTGCTCGTCCGAACCGGCGGCCACCGACATTTTGGTGAAGTCCTTGTCGAGTGTGGCCTGTTTGGTGATGGCATTGACCGCACCGCCCGCCGTTCCGCGGCCGGCGAAGCTTGAATTGGGGCCTTTGGAAATCTCGAGTTGCTCGATCGCGAAGCTCTCCCGCGTGGTCATGCCGGGGTCGCGCAGGCCGTCGACAAAGACGTCGCTGCGCGCTTCCTGGCCGCGTATGATGTAGCGGTCGCCAAAGGCGTTCCCGTTCTCACCGGTGCCCAAAGTGATGCCGGGCTGCGCGCTCAGGATCTGCTTGAGGTCGGTTACGCCGGAATCATCGATGGCGGCTTTGGTGATGACCGCGATGGTTTGCGGCGTTTCGGCCAGCGGACGCGAATGGCGCGAATCGCCCGAGGTTTTCGCCTTGTAGGCGGCCCCGACTTCGGCATTCGGATTCGGATCGAGCGACTTGCCGTAGATGACCACCTCGCGCAGTGTTGTCACAGTGGGCGGCACCACGGGGGCGGTTTGGGCAACTGCCGACAAGGGAAGAAACAAGGCGCTCGACATACCCATCGCGATCGTTGTTTTCTTGATCGAAGCAAAGCCGGCTCCGTCATTGTCGCGCAGGCTGTATGGCTGTTGCTTATTCTGTTGCTTCTTCTGTTGCTTCAAGATTTTCTCCTGGTGAATTTGCAACAAGAATAACAGGACTCACAAAAAATGTAAACGAGAATCATTCTCATTTGTATTTACATTAACAAATCACCATCTAGCTGATCCGCTCAAAGCGAAAAAGCCGCTGTAGCATGTGCTAGAGCAGCTTTTTAGTGTTTCGGACGTCGTTGGACGTCCATTTGTTACTCGACTTGAATACTTGGCGGAGAGATGGGGATTCGAACCCCAGATAGGGTATTAGCCTAATGATGAGGGGTTTTCAGGGGGACTGCGGGGTTCGCCTCCCTATGAGGACTTCCCGGACTTCCCGTCCAATCCCCTCGAAAATTCCACGAACGATTCCAAAAATTCCAAAGCCACGCAAAAATTGAAGTCAGCACAGACGATCAAGGGCGTCATCGTCAATGCCGCCCCCACAACAAAGACGTAAACACTGTCCGCTTTCGCATCTTCAATCACGGCGTGCGCCACGCGGCCGACCCGCCCACTTTCGCCATCAGTCAACATGCATAGGGACCTGAAACGGAGTCATCAAAGGCGCGATCGAATCAAAATGTTCGAGCACATCAATAGGGCGTAAAATAATTCAAACCACGCTGAGAGAAAAATTATGCTTCCAACAGTTCAGATTCAACATTTTTGGCAAATTTTTGAAAGTTGGAAGTACTCGTATGTGCATGTGAATGTCGCATTTATCGCAGTCCGCGAACTGGATTCGTGGAAGTTGCTTTCCTCGAAGGTCGAATTAAGCCCCTATGAGTTCGTTGATTTTCCGCCTGAGTTAATCAAGACAAGTCAGCTATTTGTCGGTCAAATTTTGGAAAGATTGACTACCGAAGAACTAACAGATTTCATGGCTAGTCTTCAACTTGGCGGAATAAAACTAAAGCACACCTCGATTTTCTTTCCAGACCCACAAAACCTATCAACCTACGCTCCTGTCGGTCGCGACGAACCGAACCATTTCACCCCACAACTTGAGGTCCGCTGCGAGCCGAAATCTGTCTTCCTACAAGAATTTGAATTAGCACGGACGAACGCAGAGCTACGTTGCGGGGACGTACCATTCGATGGATTAGGCGATTTGTTATCTTTTTTTGGTTTCGGAAGTGCCGGGAGTCTGCCTCAAGAGTTAAAAATTTCAGTAAAACTACACCCGCCCGCTGATTTACAAATTGAACACTGCAGCCTCTCTCAGAACAAGTTGAAGCTCCGGATAAAAAGACGGACGCCGATTCTCCCCGAACGGCTTTCTGTTGGATTGCGCCAATTCCCAAAGCCTTCTTTTGATAGGAGGTCTCAGATCGGCGAACGCATCGTATGGGGTTCTGGAGATGGCGGATTCGACTTAGGCACTCTCGAGATGGATTTGAAAGACTGCGCAACCGCTGAAATAATGCTATCCGTTGATGGTCATTCAGCACGTCGCTGGTTTCTTTTCGACCCACACAAGAGCTTGAATCCCCGCCTTACGGATTATCGTTTTTTCGACCCTCACTTAACTCATCTTAAAAAATCCCTGACTTTCCCCAAGGATGCGCGACAACTAGAAGTTGGAACGGCCGCTCTGATGCACTTACTTGGGGCCTCAAGCCTAAATCCTCCGGGTAGCGACACCCCCGACGTAATTGTCGAGACACCACGGAAACAAATCGCATTGATTGAGTGCACTGTTCGTGTCGACAATGTCCGTGAGAAGACGGGCAAGCTTGTGGGCCGTAGAGAAGGTCTAATGGCGACAGAAAGCAAATATGGAATTAACAGGGAAATAATGTGCATCCTCCTTGTCAATCAACCAGTAGCGTCCCTTGTAAACGAGCGATCGTTCCTGTCCGAACACCGCGTTGTCCTACTCACACTTGAGGACATCACTGCCGCACTTGAGAACCTAGAACTCCCACCCGACCTCGACGATTTGTTTCATTGGAAATTTGACGAAATGCGTACTATGCAATTTCCGCTATTCGGCGCTTCGGAATAGTCAATTTGGACACTTCATGACGGGCTGTTCGCGGTGAAATGTGGATTTTCTGAGTGCGGGCGGACGCGGGATATACGGCGTTTCGACCAACAACGCTACGTTAAGATGCTTAACACCGCTGGACCGCACCGAACGTATGAATATGGACAGGACACTGCCTCAACTCTTGCATTACCTAAATCGAGCAGCGAAGTTCGCCCCGCAAGTCCGCGGAACATGGATTTTTTACAAGACGTGTTTTCAACAAAATTGCCCATCCCCGAACGCTAACGGAGCAAATCAGGCTACCCAAGATGCCTGATCGTTAGGCGGCGGCCACGCCGTCTCAAAACGCCCTATGAGTATCCCACCCCCCAGTACTGTCGTATGATTTAGGTGAATTCCAATGCGGCATCCGTTGTATTTCCATCACTAAATGTTAATTTTTTAGATGCGAAAAAGAACCGATACAGAAAATTATT
This sequence comes from Pseudomonadota bacterium, assembly GCA_040384885.1. Lineage (GTDB taxonomy): Bacteria > Pseudomonadota > Gammaproteobacteria > Burkholderiales > Burkholderiaceae_D > Telluria_A. The sequence continues at coordinate 7,833 of JAZKIN010000066.1, forward strand.
TTCTTGCACTCATCCATGGGTTAATATCGGATCATCAATATGAACAGGACCGCCCTGGCGAGCCTTAAAATGAATGCTTTTGCAAAGAATCAGGTTTCAGTTCCAGGCGTCGGTGATATTCACGTATTTGTGGGCTTGCCCGATTGTCAGACTTTCTATGCCTGGGTTATCGACAACCTTGTAGAACTCATGCATCAGGGTTTTGAGGCCCCCAATCCGCCCCTTGCATCTATTACCACCGGCCAGATGGGTAACTTGGGAGAGGCAATCACTCTGCTGGTGGGTAGAACTGACCGCTTTTCTGTTGAACCATTTATCTACGTTCTTGGCAGTGCACTAACGCCATTCAACCCATCAGCGCTTACCGGTGTCGACATCATGATTTTGTACTTAGACCCTAATGGTGTAGTTGCGAACGATCGGCTTTTCATACAAGAAATTAAGACTACTGGCAAATCTAACTTGGACTATTCCAAGGCACTGATAGGTGATTACGATAAACTGTTGGATACCACTTACCCAACGCTATCGTTAATGTCAAGGGTCAGTGCACTGAAATGTAAGCTCAAGTGGGAGCATCGTTTTTCCGACGACAAGTTGCAGCGAGTAGAAGATCTAGCTCAAGCCACAGCGCCCGATTGCACGCGTTTAAGACTGTTACCTACACTCATACACGATAGGGCAAATTGCTCAGTCTCTGCTTTAAGCCATGTGATGACAGAAATTCAAAAGCAGGGCTGGCCACAAGGCACTATCGAAGCATGGAGTATTTCGATGTCACAGCTGAGTGAAGCACTAGTCCATATGGCGAACCGCCGGCGAGTCTTTCCATGATTGCTCTACCCCAAAACTTGAATTATCTCGCTAGCGCAGCATCATCAGCGGCAAAAGCACGTGGAGCGGTACCCACCACCTTTACCTCAGATGGCTTGGACGTAGCAGTCGCCTTAAAGTGCATTAGCAGCTACCAGCTTGATGGAACGGATGCTGGAATGAGTCTATTGGACGATGAGGTAACAGCCACCCCACTCATCGCCGCAGCCAGAACACTTCTATCGTGCGCGGAACATCTGAAACTCATCCCGTCACAAGAGATCGGTGCTATTCATGAGCTATATTTATTCGCGGGCCTAGCTCATGCCATGTATGGGAATTTTCCGAGTGCGAAGGCTGCAATCTCTAATTTGCCTGAAGATTTTTTCCGTTTAAGTCCGATGCGCTGTATTGTCGCCTGTGTGCTAGACCCTTCCGGGTCCCTCGCAACGCGACCCGACGATCCTGTCGCCGACCTGCACTTCTTCCGTGGCAATTGGTATCGCGCGTTGCGCGAGCCCGATCCAGTCGCCCGACGCGCCTATTTTAACGCAGCGTCAACATTACTCGGAAAGATTGCGCTTGAATCTGCGAACTCGTCGGACCGCTCATTTGCTTTGAATATCGACCTATCGATGAAACAAGCATTCCGTTTGGCTACCGCGAATTTGCATGAATTAGCGCCAGAAATTCCTCAATGGTTTGTTGCCAACACAATAGCCTCTGGAATACTGACTTTACTGCCGCCACAGTACTACCTGTTAGTTCAGCGTCGGATTGCCAGCGCACTCGGTAACTCGCTTCTAACTCTGCCGACAAGTACTGGCAAGACATTAATTGCTGAAGCCTGCATGGCAACAGCTTCACAGAGCGATGGCATAAGCGTTTACGTGGCCCCCTACGTCGCAATTGGGGAGCAAGTCCGGGCTTCGATTCTCATTAAAACTGGGGGACGAATCCCAGTGGTTGCAATGTTCGGAGGGTTCAAAATCGAGTCGATTCCTGCGACACGCAGCTGCCTCCTTGTGATGACGCCGGAACGCTTTGACGGATGGTTGAGGGGAGCTGAGGAAAGCCTCCATCGGTTGCGATTAGTTGTATTCGACGAAGTGCACATTATCGAAAATGGCGTGCGCGGTGCACGTGTGGAAGGTATGATTTCCCGTCTACGCCTTCTCCAACGGCGCCTGCCAAACCTAAAGATTCTGGGCCTTTCGGCTGTGCTCGCCGAGCCAGAAAGACTTTGCGCGTGGATGGGCGTGCCGGCAGCGCAATGGCATCGAATTTCCTGGCGTCCAACAGCCAGACGTCTCGCTATCTGTCGAGCCAACGGGACCATGCAGTGGGTTCATGGGAACGACGCACTTCGACCACACCAGGTCGGGCCGGATACCCCCATATCATTTAGCGTCAATGTATTGTTGCCTAACCAGGTGGCTCCACACCGCAATCCCGTTGTGTACGAGGAAGATGCCTCGCATAACGTCGCGGCTGTGGGCTTGAACCTACTGAGTCGGCTGGGAGCTCCGGGTTTAGTGGTGTGCAGGACCAGAACAGATACTAGGATGCTAGCAAAATCCTTGTCACTTCTGTTGCCAGCTACTCAGGACGGGGAATTGAATGCTGCAGCGGACTCAATTCTCGCACGGTATAGTTGGCTTGGACCTTTGGCTAATTGCTTACGGTGCGGGGTGGCATTCCATAACGCGTCCCTTCCGTATGATGTGAGGCGCGACGTCGAGGCCCTTACGCGAAATAGGAAGTTGCTCGTAGTATGCTCCACCACGACCCTTGCCGAAGGAGCTGACCTTCCATTCCGTTGGACCTTGGTTTCACATTGGTTAGGCGGCGATGGAATGCCAATGAAGTCCATGACGTTTCGGAATATTGCAGGTCGGAGCGGCCGCGCAGGAGCGTTTACCGAAGGCGACACTATTCTCTTCGAAAATCGCGGAGGGCCACCTGCGGCGTTCGCCAATGGCCAAATGGCCGCAAAGCTAAATTCTGTGATGTTCAGTTCTTCACCAGTTATGTCTACAGCTGGAGATGGATACGTAACCTTGACCGATGAAGAGCGAGTGCCGATTCAAGCGGCGTTCTCGTCCCAACTGCTAGCCGCACTAAACGAGAATCAGGGAGAAGAAAATATTGTGGCGACTTTTGGCAGTGCCATCTATGCGAATTTCAATCAAACGAGAATCTTCATAGACCTTATTGTTAATTCTGCGTTGACAAATTTATTGGACTCAAATAAGCCGGGCGGCGCGTTCGTAGTTATAAACAGCCCTGTCCGCCTTACACGGCTCGGAGAATTGGTGAATCGATCGGGATTTTCGCCTGAATCATCCCGTTTTATTTTGCTCTACCTCGCTTACAACAACGCTAGGCCAACAGGTAATACATTGCTCGTTCAGATATTAACGACATTTTCTGGGTTAGCAGAACAACAGAATTTTCAGTGGAAAAAAATTACTACTGAACCAAATCACCGATTTCCACTGAAGCTGTCCGATATGGTGGACGTGCTCCATAAACTAAGCGCAAAACTGGATTTACGTACGATTTTCGATGAATTACCCGCACGTATAAAGTCTAAAGGAAGTGAGGTCTATATAGACAAACAATTTGACAAGTTTGTTTCATTAGTGGACGGCGTAGTCTCCAACTTTTTGCCGTGGTTGTTACGTGCTATGGCCGCCTTAGCGCCTTTTGGTAGCCCATCCAGCCAATTAATCAATTGGGCTGGCCTGGCTCAGCTTCACGAGCCGGAAGCACCGACTGATGAATCGGCCGATGACGTCGTAGAAGACTAAAGCTTTATCTAAATTGCTCGTAGTCGACAGCATTTAAGAGCTAGTGACCGTAGGTCAAGATATGGTGGATGTTGCGACAACAAGAACATATCCAAAAGATCCAAGATCGTTAATGTGTGATCCAGAACTTCAGCCAGTGATAATTATCGGTAGAGTACCAATAATAGATTGCCACACAGCATAGAAACATCGAAGCAACTAAACCATCTACAATCCGAATCAGCCATCGCTGATGAGAATGGCGCTTTTCCAAGTCGTTGTAAGGATCGTTAAACTTTGGAAGCAGGGCCGCATGTTTATTGATGAGGACGTCGGTTTGCTTGTTGATTTCGTCCAAGATGGCAGACAGCGTGTTGTATTGATTACGTACCAACAGGTCCATAAGCGCTACGAAAATCACACAGCCGAGCATCGTTAGCGAGTTTTGCCATTCGACATACCCCTTGGGCGCCAGCTTACTGCCGATAAGAACAAGCGCGGCCGGAATGGCCAAGAGTTGGTTCTGGATGTCTGAGAAGACCTTATTTAGCTTAATCGTGTAGTCCAGCTTGTGGGCCATGACCTCGTCGAGCACTTTCTCGAAAGAAAACTCGGCAATGTATAGGTGGTAGCTGTCCTTGTAACGCTGCGTGAAAAGCACAAAGTCTGACAAAAGTTTGGCGAATCGTGCCTCCTCCGACGTGTCTTTCAACAATTCTCCCAACAAGACCTTTATGATCACCTTTCGTTGTTCCTTGTGCCGATGCGAAGCGTCGAATATATCATTCTCCAACTCCTTTACCTTCGGCACATCGCGCAGGTCGTCGGCCGTGTAGGCAATTGGCATCTCAAGTTTAGTCTTGTTCAGAAAGATAAACTTCAAGCCAGTGAGCGAGTCATCGGAATAGTCTGCGACTTCACGCAAGATCCTCAACAGCGATAAGATCGCCGCGTAGCGTCGAGATTTTACAGTTTCTTTTTTTTCAGTGCTAAGGAAGTCATCCTCGGCAACGTAGTAAAGCTCGGGCGCAACATACCTGAAATTGTGACTCGCCAAGAGATGCGCCCAAGTCTTGGCGAAAAAGCTTGACTGACCGACACCAACTCTAACCTCCACTTCCGCCACCCCGTCATCAACCAATTTCTTGTACGGTGGTTCGAGTAGCCAGTCGATCTCAGCAAGCTTCGCTAGACTCGGCCTTAATTCCTCAGTTATTTTCAGCTCTCCTGCAACGGACGCACCTTCACATACAGGGTCTTGCATTGCCCGGTATATGGTAACGGCGTGCTCAAAGGCTGTCGTCATTAAATTTCAGAATCAAGGGCCGCGATCAGTGACGGCGGCAGGTCAACGATAAGGAGTTCTTTTTTTATTTTATCGTATCGCACACGGTTACCGATCAAGCCAATGTCAAAATTAATTGTAATATCCGCGTCCTTGCCGCCGACCCGCATAAGCCTGCGGAAGCTAGATTTGTGGGGCTCAAACCCATCACCAATTTCCCCTGCATTATGTTCGAGGTATTCAAGGAATGCTTTCGGTTTCTGGTCGTCAAAGCGCATCGACAGCGCAGCCAAACTAACCGTTTTGCCATCACGCGCCTGCTCCGAGAAGTAATTGAACGCCTTTTCCTTAAGCTTCTTTGCCTCGTCTGGAGGCAGTTTCGACGCAACGCAATATTCGCGAATCACTTGTACAATTTTTTCTGTTTGGCCCTTCGACTCAACGAACTCTGCGCATCCGAGGAAATTGCGGAAATAGTCAGTGAAGTCCGCATCAGACTTCCCCTTCTTGACGAAAGAAATGTAATTGCCGTCCGCAGCTTGCCAGTTGGCGACATTGATTCGTGCTGCTTCGTGAAGATGGTCCACATCTAGTGAGAAATTTTTATTGAGCGTTAGCGTCTTCTCATCGATGCCAGTTCCCCCCCGCAATTTGAGCAATACCACCATGAAGAAGGTCTTTGCATGCTCCTCGTAACTTACAAAAAGTGCGTAGCCGCCAGTTGCCAAAGCCTGCTTGTCCATCTCGCGTACCAACAATGTCATCGCTTGACCGGAAAATTTGAGCATATCCAGTTTGCCAGATAGGTAGTCGCCAAGAAGGCCGCTGAAGGGGAACAGGCGCACGTTTGCTTCAAAGGTACCGAACGCGCGGTTAGACGTCGTTCCGTACGTTTTGCGAGCCTTTTCAACAGCATCGGATAGAACTATGTCGATTGGCAAGCAATTTTTAGCCAGAGCCATGTAACTGTGCTGGTGCCTGGCCTTATCAATCCGGTGGACAATCGCGTCTGTGATATGCATGATTTATTGTATATGAGCAATGGTAATTAATTGTACAAGCATAATTCAGTTATGCAAAGAAAAATTACGTGCCGCTTGTTTAAACTATTTTGAAAAGAATGACGGCACTGTACGTTCGCACAGGTATAATTAATTAACACGTCGTCAAGGAAAAATCTCGTTGAGCGTTATTAGACGAACAATCTTGCGCCTCCCATGATCAAGTTACAAAATGTCCCTTGCAAAAGGACTGAAAGGAAGTTATGCCCTTTGGAAAATTGATGAACGATACAATCACCGTCGTGAAGCGTAACGGTGGGGCTAGGTTTGAAGGAATTAAGGCAGCGGTTCAAAGTGAACAAATATCAATCCTGCAATCTGAGCCGTTTATTGAGCCAAACGATCTTATCGTTCGAACGATGTCCAACGGCGGAGAAGAAACATTTGAAGTACTGGATCCAGGATTCCATGAAAGATTTGGACCAATTCCGGCAGGTTATCAAGTGAAGGTAAGAAAACTAGGAGTGCCTGAGGCTAAAAGCGCTTCACAGTCAATTACGTATAACGTTAGCGGTAGTAATGCTCGGATCAATAACCATTCAGTTGATAACTCAACCAACGTCGCTCAAGATTCCAGTGCTGACGTCACCCGCTTGCTTGCCGAATTGCGTGGTGCCATGCATTCGGCGGCCTTATCACTAAGCGATCGCGGTGAGGCGCTAGAGATCATCGACGGGGTGGAGGCACAGTTTGCTGATGAAAAACCTAAACGTTCGGTAGTACGAGCGATGTTAAACGCGTTGCCCGACGTTGCAACGATCGCCACCACCGTTGGCGCATTGGTATCCTTAGCAAACTAAAATCACCCCGAGTTTAATGTCATAAGAACTGAAAGTCCGAAAGCATGACCATTGAAGGCTATACCGAAGACGAGTTTGGAACGAGGCTGGGAGTTCTACTTTCTCCATCACGGCCTATTAATGACGTTGTGTACCTTAAGGGACGCGACAAGGAACTAGATACAATAAAGAGAAGCCTGTACGCCCCAGGGCGTCACGTATTCATTTATGGCGATCGCGGTGTCGGGAAGAGTTCGCTCGGGCAGACAGCTGCAATCCAGTATCAAACTGCGGGTACATTGCCGATTTTCGCTTCCGGCTCTCCAAACGACACTTTCAGCAGCATTATAGGAAACATCATAAGTCAAGCCATGGGGCAACGCCGAATTGTTGCGATGGACCACTTCGAGCGGCAATCCGTTGAGTTGAACGGGATGAAATTTACCGAGGGACACGACACAACTGGCATTGACCTGGCGAAAGCCATTAGATCTGTAGGTGATGCAGTTGAACTTCTAAGTCAAATCGCTAACTCCTCAGGTAGGCGCTCCATAGTAATTGATGAATTCGATACCATAACGGATCCGTTCGAACGCAACAAGTTCGCCGCATTGCTTAAGCAAATGGGGGACCGTTCAATAAATTTGAAATTTATTTTCACCGGCATCGGCCGTTCACTCGACGAACTTCTCGGCGCTCACCAATCCGCTTACCGCCAGTTGGAAACGGTTGAGCTACCGCGACTAGGATGGGACGCGCGCCGCGAGATCGTAAGGTCTGCTGTTGAGTCCTTTGGCATGGGCTTGAATGACGACGTGAACTGGCGCATAGCGATGGTGAGTGACGGCTACCCTTACTACATTCACCTTGTGACTGAAAAAATACTGTGGGCAGCATATACTGCGGAGGCGTCGGTAACAGAAATTGAATGGGAACTGTTCAATCACGGACTCGCCGACGCAATCATGTCCACAACGGCGGAACTGAAACGCCCGTATGAGAGCGCGGTATTACATCGGAGCCAAGAATTCGAGGATATTGTATGGGCTACAGCGGATCATGACGACCTGCTCAGATCGACCAACGACATGTATGAGTCGTACAAAGTAATTGTTGGCAAGCGTCGAGATGGACGTGAAATGATTGATCGAGCTCGCTTTACCACGCAGGTTCGAAAACTCAAGAAATTCGCGTATGGCGCTGTTCTTCAGCAGGATGAGGGACGGCCTGGATGGTATTCCTACCGCGAGAAAATGTTGCGAGGCTTCGCCAGGATGCAAGCACAAGCCAGCGGGATCGAGCTTACAGGAGAACGGGCGGCTCCGCGACAGCTGATGCACATGGGGAATGTACGTATTGGATACCACGGACCAAGTATTCCTACTGGTGTAAGGTCAGATAAAACGATCTCGGAGTGGGAAAATTAAACGTTTCCATTCGACCTCCGAATGCACCCGAGGGAACTCAATTAGACCGATGCGAAGTCGCCTCCCACCGGTGGGACTTCCGCATAATTTGCATCACCAGATATGTATCAATTGGGCTCCTAAACCTTAGCGACCCCGTCCCTTCGCTTTTACTGGCGCAGCTTGCAGATGAGCCCGCGCAATCCGGGCCTGCTGCTCTGGTCGGCCGATCAACTGTGCTTGGTTATCGGCGGCTCGCCGGGTGGCACTCTGGCTCGTCGTCGGTGCCAAGTTCATTGCAGGCACTGCCGCCGCTTGTGCCAGAGCCCTACTAATCCGTGCCTGCTGCTGGTGTCGCGGGCTAGCGTTCGTCTGCGTGTCAGCGGCTCTTCCCCTGGCGCCATCGTGACGACTCGATTCCGACCTCGTTGCAAAAGTTTCGCTCTTGCGTACGACCTTTTTGTCAATCGCGTTATTCAGTAAATGTCCACCCACTAGCCCTGCCGCCAAATGTACGCCCAAGTGGCGCAATGCCGTTGCCGTCGACATCCGCCCTTTTGTATAGGGATTATCAATTTCTGCGACGCCTCGTTTCTTCGTCGAAGTGTCCTTTTCCTGGTCTTTTTGCGGCTGAACGATTTTCTTGGCACTAGCTTCCGGAAGTCCCGCATCTTGCGCGCGCGTGGCTTGCTTCTTCGGGCGCTCCGTGGGCTTAGCCGACGCAGCCGCCTCCTTTGATTGCACCTTCGGCACCGGGGCCGGGAGGTCGAACTGCAATGGCTTATTAAACGGCTTCTTCGGCTTTTTAGAAGCCGTGGGAGTACCCTGCGCTTGTGGCGCCGTTCTGCTTGTTGACTCTGGCGCCAGTCGTTGACTCTTGCCTAGTTGGTCTGACATCGGTGGAGGATCGGGGGTTGGGGTCGCAGTCGCACTTGGTCGCTTCGCAGCCGCAGCGCCTGCCTCCAGTGTTTGGTGAGCCGGCGAAGAGCTCTTGGACGAGGCTTCCAACCCCGTGTTGCCGTCGGCTCGGACTACCGGTGCCGACTTCGCGCCATCCCCTGATGTCGATGACGAAGTTGCCATTTTCAGTCTCCAAAAATTTCAGTCCATTCGGCGGCCGGCCGACGCGGCGTTAATAATTTCGACTTCGATACACAATCTGTGCCTCACCCTGCGCACGCCCACCACCTGAACAAACGACGAAAAGGTAGGGCATCATGACGAGAACTAAAATTACAGCCTTGTAGCAGTACAGCGCCAGGAAACCATAAACGGACGCTTGAATTAGCGAACCAAATACGCCAATGATGAAGCCGGTCTTGTAAATATTTAAGACGACAGTGCTCACATAAAGTACGACCGCCGCCGTGATCAACATTTTTTTATGCTTCTGGAAAAAATTTGGATCGCCATGCGGCATCTTGCAATACAGGGCGGTCCAAACCAATCCGCAGGCGGCCATCGCAATCAAGAAGGACTTGAAGGAAAAGAAGTCGTGACCCCAATAACTATGAGAATACCGATATACCAAGTAGCACACGACGAGGTACGCCAACACCAGCACCTCGAATGCGTAGAGCAGAAATTTGTCCATCTGGTTCTCCATTAACACGCCAGCTCAAGCCAACAACGACAAGCGGTACATAGGATCGTAATAAATCGACGGGACGAATCTTCGGCCGGTTGCCTTTTCGAACTTTAACTGGATGACAATGTTCACCGTCATATGCAGCATGTTCTGGATTGTCGCCAGATCTATCCCCTGCCCCGTTGTAGACGACTTGATCAATAGTGCGAGACGCACATACGCGTCGCGCGTTGTATTCGCGTGCGTAGTGGTCAGTCCTCCCGGGTGGCCAGAACTGAGCACGCCCGACAAATAGAACATCGCTTCAGGCCCCCGCAGCTCTGCCAGGATGACCCTGGTCGGCGTCTTGCGCATGCATGAGTGCACGACATCCTCGGCCGAGGCGCCTTCCCCTTCGGACTGCTTGCGGTAGAAAAGTGCGTTGTTATTCGGATGATTAGTGAGTGGCATTTCAGGCGTATCCTCGACAGTGATCAGCCTATCGCTCGGATCGATCAGCTCGATCAAAGACCTGATGTACGAGGTTTTCCCGCTACCGGTCGCACCCGACACGACAATGTTTTGATACAGTGCCACGGCTTGCTCTGCGAACGCTTCCCATTGACGGGAACTCGCCAGATCCCACAGTTTTTGTTCATCCTCGCTGATATGATTTGCGTAAAACGCACGCCGCTCAGGACTCATGCTCAACGCATAGTCGTGCTTTGTCTGGGCGTAATAGTTATCCCGAACCAAACGCGCATGCGGAAACGCGGCAATCGCGTGTTTGCGGACATTCAGGTAAAACGTGTCCTCGGGAGCGGTTGGCGGATGTGTCATTTCAATCCGTTCACCGGTCGGCAAGTGCCCGGACAGGCTCGTATGCTCCCGATTAAAAGGCTTGCTGACATAGTTCGCCAGATTCGCCCCGATCGCATCCAAGGCCGAATAGTCGAGCGCTGTGACAATTTCCCGGACCCAGACTCCGCGCTTCCACAGCCACACCTCTCCGGGCCGATTGACGGCTATCTCCTGCACATCAGGATCTGCCAGAAATGGGGCAATCAGGCGAAGCCGGTGGTTCATCGCGGCAAGCGCCTCTTGAAGCTGTCGTGGCGTCAACGCACTCATTTCGCCCCAACCGTATCAAGAACATAAACGCCGGAGAAATCCAGGTCTCGCGCGGAAGTGATTCCCACACGTGTCCCCTGCGGCATCGACATCGACGGCATGATGTCACTGTTTTGCCGCAAGATCTCGCCGGCCGCCGTCGTGCCGGTCGCCTGCGTGTTGCCAAGGTTTATCTGTGTATTTCCGCCGCTTCCGCGCGCGGTGGCAATTGCAACTCCATCCTGCAACACGGAGAACATCAGGGCCCCGCCGTAACGCTCCCAGAATTTCGTATCCACTTCGCCAGCCAATCCGGCGCGTCCCAGCGGGTCCGTGCCGGGCGACGCCAGGTCGACCACAACGCCGGTCGGCGTGACCGCGCGCGTCCACAAGATGAAGATTGATTTCATTCCGCGCGCCATTGCCCGAGAGTACTCACCATCAATCTTGGTGCCGCGCTCGAGAAGCACTACCTTGCCATCCATGGAGTAGACCGGGTAGTCCGTGAGGCATGTAGTCAAACCCATCTGGTCTGTCTGGATGGCTGTGTCGAGGCTGCACGTGATGCTGGTCCCCTTAATCAATGTCATGTGCTGGTTGGCGATGCGCGACGCCGACGTCCCGGCCGCAGATGTCGAGACCAACATACCCGAAAGCGCGGTCTGCCCTGATAACGCCACCTGTGCGGATTGCAATGTTGCGGGCTTATCAGGCATGACGACAATGCCAGGGCTGGCGGGCGCTGCGTCCCTTGGGTCCATAGCGTCGACGCTACCGAAGCCGCCCGACAAGCGGCGTTCGATAGCGGCGGTCCTTGCAGGGTCGACCGGCTGCGCCGCCGGATTCGCTGCCTGCTGCTCCACAGGAACGAAACCTCGCGCCATGTTGGGTTCCGGTTGCATCCCCGGTTTGGGTTCCGGTTGCATCCCCGGTGGCAATTCCAATGCGACAGGTTGTTGGGCCGGTTGCGTGTTCGCTGGGGCGGCGGCGGAAAGATCCAACGGAACATGCAGCTTTGGCGTCTCGACGGATTTGGCTGTGCTCGGAACCCCGCTTTCCGAGTCGGGCGACCGGACAACCTTGTAATAGAATCCACCCAGTAGGATCGCCGATCCAGCCAAGGCCGTGACGATACCGATCATTTTCTGGCCCGGCGTGGTGCCGATGGCTGACGCTTCCTGCAACGCCGTACGGTCCTGATCCGGCGCGGCGGGCTTCCGCTTATTAAGGAACATACGTGTCTCCTTTGACCTTGCGTTGCACGTCCACCGACGAGGTTTGACTAGGATTGGCACCCGTCGCCCGAAAGCTCACGTTTATCAGGCAAGCTGCGGCCGCACCACGGCGAAACACGAGCCGCTTTGCCGTGCGATGAACCACGAAAATGTCCTTTTCCACATGGAAGTTGACGCGCGATTCGCTGCCATCCTCATCCACCGCAAAAACAACCGGCATAGGGTTATTCGGCGCGAATTCGATGTATGTCATTTCCCCGTTGTCATAAGTTGCCAAAGGCAGGAGTTCATTTGGACCAATAAAGTGGTAGTTGCCGTTCAGAACACGGCTGTTCTCCTTGGCCGGCCCCATCGCCCCGATAGCAGCACGCATTGCGGCGCTCAACCGCATTTCGATCACATCTCTTTCTCGTCGTGTCACTTCTTCAGGCGATGGGGCGGTTGCCGGAACTATCTCCGCCGGATACTTGAAGTCGATATGGTAAGGAACAATATTTACATTTTCGGTCATGACCAGGTCAAACCAATACTTGCGCCGATTTGTGATAACCCGCAAATTGGTGTCCGCCATCACGGCTTTCGGTTTGATGAACATGACATTCGCCACGGTCTTGACTGACCATGCTTCACGGTCGCCCATTGCAAACTCTATCGATGTCTCGGACTTGCCGAATTCGATCTCCAGCATCCGCCCCACCTTGGTATGAACGGTGATGATTTCGCCGTTGTAGACGATCGTCTTGAAGTGAGGCGAATGCTTGCGCGCTACGCTTTTCTTTGCCGCGTTTTTCTTTGTCCAAGCCTCCTTTGAAGGCGCCGCATGTACAAGCGAGGCAAAGGAGAATGAGACCGCCATGATCCAGCACATGCGAAACACCAACGGCTTCATTTTGCGCTCCCTGCGCTCGCGTTCGCGGCCACGGGAGCTCTGGGAAAAGCATCACTGATGAGAATGGCGTTCGCCGGTCGTATGAACGTTTCCTCCGATTCCTTGTCGCGTCGATAATTTAGTGCCTGAAAGCCGGCGAAGTTGACCGCAATCCCTTCTGCTGTCGTAGGAATCGCATCAACGTCGTAGTTGAAGGTATAGCTAGAAACGAATCGTTGGGTGGTAGGATCGCCGGCCCCGACGCGCTTCTCCTTGTCATAACGAACTTGGACCATGCGATATTTCGGCGAATCCGTGGGTAGGAACGAGACGCTTATATTCACTAGCTTTATCTGATCCTTCACGCCCATCGTGTTGATCAGTGCTTGCGGGTTCAGATCGGCGCGGTACTCTTTATCCCAATCGCCACGCAAACTCGGATCGCTCATCACCCAAACGGTCACATAGTTGCTTTCGGCCTCGCCACGGGTAAACCCTTCGCGCGCCTTCGTGTAGCGAATCAGATCGGCAATCATCATCCGCTCGTTCTTCGGATCGGCCATGTTCACGCGTTCCAAACCGACCGACACATCGGCCGTTCCGGTAAGGCGGTCGACTTTCGCGATAACGGGTACGAATTGGTGTATCGAAACCATTGAGACAGACGCCACTACACCAATCACCGCCACTGTCCAGCCGAAGGCTGCAAACGTGCGCCAGTTTCTAGCCGATTTCTTCAGGTCGTCGATGTACGACTCGTCAAAATTGACGCACTCGGCAAAAAATTGAGTAGCCGATTTGGCTTCCATCAAGCGCTCCTTGAAACAGTGCAACCGACGTCGGCGGCGACAACCGGCACGCTCGGTTGGTTGACGTGACGTACCGTGCCCGAACAGCGCTGCGGTGCGGTCGAAGCGCAGGCGGATAAGGAAACCGTAACCAAAACAAGAATCAGGGATTTCACGATGTCTCCCAAGAAAATCATTTTACAAAGTTAAGAAGCTTTTCAAACCCAGATCCGGCCGATCCGCCGCTTCCACCAGTCAGGCTGGCGACCAGTGATTTCATGTCCAGCGCGATCAGTATCAGAGTCATGAATACGAAATTAATCTCAATAACAAGAACAACTATGTTGAGAAGCTGGCCGCTCGAAGTACCGGTCGGGGGCACTGTGGGAGCCGGAGTGTTGTTGGCCCACGCCTTTATGGCGTCAGCGACAGCAGATGCATAAGAAGAGGTTCCACCTGATGCTGTCAAACCCTTGATCAGCTCCTCCATCTGAGCCATAAATAGTTGGGCAATTCCGACAAAGAAGACGACGAACATGGTCGAAACGACAGCTAGGAAAACAAAGTACAAGACAGTGTTAAGCCATGAATAAAAATAGCTTTTTAGCTGGGGCCAAAACAGACACAGGACGAAGAACGGGCCAACGGCCAGCACGATACTCAAACCAATTTTCGCGTACATCAAATTGAATGCACAGGCCACCAACAGGACGCATCCGATCAAGGCCACATCAATCAAAGCGAAAATAAGCAAAAAGCCGCCACCGATATTCCAGCCATGAAAAGCGTCCACCACACCTGACGCAATGCCTGATACCAAATCCGCTAAGCTGCCAGCCAGCGTATCGAGAGCGGAGATGGGGCTCCCGGAGCTACCAATCGCTGAGGACAATGCATCAGGTAACGTAGCCACAGTTCTCGACACCCACGGTTCGTAATAGCTGCCACAAGCCATGAGGACAAGCATCATCCCGACTCCCTTGTATATCCAGTCGAGCATGGGATTGTTCACTTTTCCTTCGAGGGTCAAGATCGAGTATACGAGCAGGGACACTCCAAGCATGACCCAACCGATCGGCAAGACATAGGTGCTCATGCCGGATGCAGCATTGGCTGTGACAGCTGCAATATTGCTGTCTACCGCACCGAACAAATCAGTGAAAGTGTGCCTTGGCATGTCGACCCCGTTCAACGCTTGTTGAGCCAATTCTGGCAATTGATAAGGCAACCTAATTGTTGCGTGCGTTCGGACCAAATCGCACTTCGGGAGGACGACACTCCTTAAAATTGCTTTCCTTCTTGCGCTTCAGTAGAAGCGCATCGATTTGATCGAATGATGCGCAGTTGACTCCGCGCTTGCCGTTCTTTCTTTCTGCAACACAAGCGTCCACGATACTTTGGTATGGTTTGTAATCCTGCGCGCAATATTCATTCGCCACAGCAACTGCGGCATTAGACGTCGGCACTACACGTTCGCTGCAGGCGGCCAGAATCAACATCGTCGCCAAACTTGTGATTTTCAGTTTCTTCATGATCAACTCCTTAGTATCTGGTTAGTTGCGCACGCGACTAGAGCCCCACCGCAACACCATCGGCGCCAACACCGCCTGTTGCGTGGTCTGCGCATTGCGGGCGCGGGCCAGGTCCTCATCGGCGCGCTGCATCATCGCCACCGTTTGCAACTTCATCTGCTCGTTCTGCATCTTCACCTGCTCTACGGCGATCCTCGCCTGCAGGTCCTGCAATGACTTGGGGTCCGACGACGAGGTGATTGCGCCTACGAATTGCTGCAATTTGTTGATGTTGTTGGCGGTCTGGTCGTAACCGGCCTGGCCAACGTATTTGTTCAGCGACAAGGTCTGCCAAGCTTGGTTGCAGGCCCGGATGCTTGCCGCGTTGGTTGAGGATTCCGCGCAGGACCTCGCCTGGTTGGATGCGGCGATCTGGTTGAGCGTGCCGCTGATGCCGGCCAGTGAGCCTCCCTCACCATTTTTGAGCGCCGTGAACGCCTTCTGCAGATCCGGCGGCAGGTATTGCGCCGATAGATCCTTGTTCATCAGGGTGCCAACGTCGCGCAAGCCGTTGAGGGCCGTATAGGTCTGCTGCAACTGCGTGTACTGCTGCTTCAACAGGGCCACTTGCTTCGCGTATTCCGCAATGTTGACCATTTGGTTGGCAGTCGCCGTCGCATCGAAAACCACTGAAACAGGAACACCGGCGTTTGCGAAGCCGGCTGTGTAAATCAGGATTGCAAATACTGCTGGTTTCTGGAACATCACGTTCTCCTTTGAAAAAATTCGGGAAGCCAAACCTTTGGATCGTTACCAAGCCGGGCCATGATTTCGCGTGCGATCACCGTGTTGTCCGTGCTGCCGGACAGAACCGCCAGCATGTCATTCATGCCGGTCAGGTCGGCGCAGATGACAACCGACTCGTTTCCCTTTTTCAGCAGGAACTTGCCGGGCTTGTCCAGCATGCCCTCCCTGATCAACAGGAATTCAGAATCGGTGAATTTACAACCGTCGACATATTCCTTCCGGTCGGCGGTGGGATTGGGAAAGGCGATTTTTAGCGGGAACTGATTCATCAACGTCGAGGCCAGGGCGCCGCTGCAAGCATCGGAGGCATTTTGCAAACCCAGACCGATAATTCCATCCTGCTTGCGTATGCGCCGCGCCTTCATTTCGATCATTTCCTGAAGGAAGCTATCCCGGAGCGCTGTCGATGCTTCGTCGATATCGATCGAATGCGGACTGCCGGCCGCGGAAAGATTGATCTTGTGCATGATGCACATAAGGATGGGCGTTCTGGCGTAGGGAAGCGCCAGAAACGTCGTCATGTCGAAGCCGAAATCGTTCGCGCCATCCAAATCGAGACGATCTTCGTCGTTGTCGAGAATCCAGGCCTCGTTACCGCTTTCCACCCAGCGTCCCAGGGCGCTATGGAGCGTATCCCGCCCCTTGGGCAAGAGATCCCGCAGGCGTGCGAATTTGCGTCCGGAGTCGAGCTTGTAGACTTCCTCGACTGCCATTTTGAGACGGGCATCGTCGTCGCTGCTCGAAACGTAGGCCTGATCCTGGCTCGCGCACCATTTGACCAAGCCTATGATGAACTGGCGATTCTCCTCGGTATTTGGAAGGGAGAATGGCGCAATCCCTGTTGGCTCCCCGGTTTTGAAACGGAAATACCTGCCGCCGGATGCATTGATGAAGATCTCTTGCCCGCAATCGGCATCGAAAGCGTAGCTTTTGTAGGGGCGCGACCCTTTCATGATGCGTTTGTGCGTGAGCCCACGGATCAGTGTCTGCACGACGGTCTTACCCACGCCATTTCCGCCGATATATAGAATGTTTCCGCTTTCCTTGCGCTGCACCTTCTCGCCCCGTACCTCGTCATTGTCGTCGTCCTCGGCGCGCGGGTCCTCGTATTCCAATTTCCCTTCCTGCTCCTTCAGAAATTTCCGGCCTACGTGGTAGTTGAAGAAATACGGCGCGCCGCTCGTGGTTTCCAACATCAGCAACGGCATGCCCCATTGGCTTCCTTGCACATTGCCAGTGAGGAAATTGTGCATGGGGAAGAAGCTGCTGAAATTGTCCGTACTGATGGGCATCGCCCGCAGGCGGCCCATCGAAAAGTTCGCAGGCAACATGCTGAAATATTGCGATATCAAGGTGCCGCGTCTCTCCCGCGTCACAGCGAGCGCCTTCGCTTCGAGTGCTGCAACGGCCTCGGCGACGCCGGCATTTACGTCTTTGATGCTGTCGCCGTATACGGCTAGGATAAATTCATGCTCGGCGATTCCGTATTTTCCGGCCTGTAACTGCTCGATTGCCTCCTTCAGCTGCTTCTCCATGATGCTGTTCTGTTCGGCGCTCGCGATCTGGGACAGTTGGGTGCGCAGAAATTTGTCGGCTTCGTTCATGGGCAAGAACGTGATCGACTGGCTCAGTACGTATTCACAACGAATTCGCAACAGGTCGTGAAGCAGGTCGGCGCCTATCTCCATGTCGCCGCGCCCATACGGCGCTTTTAAACCAAGAATTCCGACATAGCGCGAACTGGTCGGCATCTGGATTTCTACAATTTCGGCCCCGAAATGGAGATCGTTTCGTTGGATCGCGTAGCGCACCGAAGCACTATTGAGTGCGACCGGTCCGCTCTCGCCTCCGTTGAGCAGGGTGGAATAGAAGTGGGCCAACTCCGACGTGATCTGTCCATTCCGGTCGACCGAACTTCCGAGACGCGTAGGGTGGTAGCGGCGCAGGCTGACCAACAACTGCTGCGCGATTTTCTCGAGCTCATCGACGCCCGCCTCGATCAGTCGCTTGCGCTGCGCGGTGGTGTCGGCCAGTGCGTCGGCAAGCTTTTCGGTCTTGCCCGGCGCCGGCCGATAAACGGGCGAGAGGTACAAATCGATCGCGTAAAAGTCTTTGGCACCGATACGGGCCCCGTACTGGCGTCCGAGTTCTGCGGAGAACCAGTTATCGTACTCGATCCTCGACATGTCATAGTTGATCTTGCGGCGAACCATATGCGTCCACAGCGCTGCGCGGGTGTTCTTCGCACCAAGGGTGTTGATGGCCGAGAACCACTGCCGCGAGAACCCGTTGATCTCCTCGTCCGACAGTGTTTCGAACGGAATGCCCGCGATGTGGATCGTTTGCGTGAGGTCGCCGTCGACCGTGCCGCAGGTATGCTCATCGTACTGGCGCCCGTACGGGATGTGCTCGGTCGCGGTTTTCTCGCAATCGTTAGTTGAGATCGGCATAATTGCGCCCCCTCGCTTTGACTGGGCTGGCGGTAAATGTCACGACGCCCTTTCCGTGCAAGCCCTTGTTCCGGACGGAACAGGGAAGCCAGCCGGACCAGTAAAACATCGTGTGCCTCACGGTGGCTCGGTATGCCGCGACCCAGTGAAAATCGTCGGCAGTCTTGATGACCAGCCATAGATGTATGGGCAGGAATGCGACTGCCCATAAACCAAAAAGCCAGAACAAGGTCAGTCCGATCATGCATTCGAGGATAAAAATGTTGATCGGCACGTGCGCGATCACCGCCGGGCGCTGGCCGGCGCGAATGATCGTGCTTCTTTCGAGCGATGCCATTGCTAGACCCCTGAAATGCCGGTGGACGTCGACACCGAGGCTTTGATGAAAGAGACGATTCCCACTACCCCGAAGGCGAGCGCGGTACCAATCATCGAGGTGATGAACGCCTTCTTCGGGTCGTGCGCGCCCAGGAAATTTCCGGTTTTCCAGTTGATGGCGCACACAAGAATTGAAATCGCGCCAAGCACGCCCACCAAGCCATAAATTGCTGTGAATATCGACTCCGCGGTGCCGCGCAAGCTTTGTGCGTTGGCCGGGCTTGCCACCAACAGCGCACCATAACCGAACAATATTGCGAACGAATACTTTCTACTGAAGTTGTCCGTTTGTACGCCCGATATAAACTGTCCCGCCTTCATGGTTTCCTCCTTGGTTGACTATTTTCCGAATAACTCGATTGCCTCTGATCTATTTTCCTGCTCGCTGCTCGTAATCGTTCTAGACGCCGTTGCCGGCGACCGCGCGCGCAATGCCGGCATTGCCCCGTTCACCGCATCAGCCATGATGGCCGAGGCGTAGTTGTTGCTGATCGGTGCAAAAACATTTCCCGAGTTATATCCGCGCAATGCCGCAAATGTCGCTTCGCCATTTTTAAACCCGGCGGCGATTGCGCGGACATGGAAATGCTCGAATATTTGCTGACCTTTCCGCAAGCTCGTGCAAGCATCGAATGCCTGCTCCCAAGACAGTCCCATCGACCGGATATTGGAAATATGGATTTGGGCCAATCCGACAGAGAACCCCTTGCCGATCCGCGCCAATCCTTCAGCGGCCGCCACCGCATCAATCAGATTCGTCGGCTGGGCCACGGGCACGCCATTTCCATCCATGCCGATGGCGAACCGATTGCCATCCGATTCCCGGCGAACCAGAGCGGCCATCAGCGCCCGGTTCATGGCGGGCGCGCAATGTTCTATCGCCGTGCGAAGCGCCATGTCCATTCAGCCACGGTCCATTTCCGGCTTGGTGTAGGTGAAATCCCATCCTCGGAAGCTGATTTTCACGTGGGCAGTGTCGGGAAAGAATTTCGTCACGAATTCAATAGCGCCCAGTAATGTTTTCCATATTTTTGGTTCGCCTCGTCCTGTTTCAATTCCGTAATGTCTTGTTTCTATACCGGCGAAGAATATTTCAACAGTCCAACTGCCACTATCTTTTTCTGCTTCGAAAACAATCACCGAGTATCTGTCCGGCCATGCTTTCGCCAATGCTTCCACCTGGCGCATCGTCAGGGCTTCAGTCGGACTTTTTGATCTTATTTTTTCAGTTTCGGAATTCATATTCTGCCTCCGTGTGAATCCATACTAGAAGATAAAAAAAATGTAAACAACAACTACCTCAACCGTGTTTACGGAATCTCAAAAGTTCAACTGAACTTGATTGGGATAAAGGTGGACTATCGAAAACAATATGCCGGTCGATGCCGGCATATTGGCGATCCCAGGGGATGGGTCAAGCTGCGATCAGACCTTCCGACGCACCGACCGCTGCGGTGGCGCAACGGATCGATCCTGCCGGGCTGCCTGGCGGACAGCGGAGCGCCGCAGGGCTTCGCCAAGCAACACGTTTTCCTGCTCCGGGCCACGCAATTCGAGCGCCGCGAATTTCTTCGGCTCCCGGACCATCGTGTCTGCCAGCTTCGCGCGGCTGTCCGTGTATATCGTCAGTTCATGCCGGGGACGGGAAATGGCCACATAGAAGACCGCGCGGTTGCTGGTCAAGCTTTTTGTGTTCGCTTCGATCATGACCCTGTCTGTGGTCGAACCTTGGGCGCTGTTGACCGTGACCGCATAGCCGTGCTGCATGTGAAGAGGTTCCGCGCGAGACAGGACCGTGCCATTGCTCAGCTGGATGCCGGTTTTGTTGATCGCCCCCACCTGGAAACGCTCGCCGTTGGCCAGGCCAAGGGGGGTATTGTTCCTCGTGACACGTATCCAGTCGCCGCGGGCCAGCGAAACGGTTTGCCTCGAGAAGACCGATAGCGCGCGCAACTTCGCCGGATTCACCGTGGTGACTGCGCCCGCATTGTCCCGTACCGTCAATTGATTCGCCCTGTCATCGACATGTGTTATTTCATAGTACGCGCGCTTGGCAAGCCCTTGTCCGGTCGCCCCCTCCAGCAGGATGAATTGACCGGCGGTGAAACTGCTCGCCATCTTCTTTTCGGCGCGCGTCATGTCGACGCTGTCGTATGTCGCCACTTGGTGCTCGTCGGACAGGCGCAAACTGCTGCGCACCATCGCATTGATACTCTGGCGCGCGGCGTTGGTGCCGGCCACGAGCAAGGTACGCTGCCGTTCAGCGCCGGAAAGGGCGGCATAGTCCTCGGCGATCTGCCTGTGCCTGCTCGTCTCTCCGACAATCTCGACCGTCCGGGAGTTTAATTTCTGCAACGCTGCATCAATATGGCCGCCGGCCGCGCTGACCACGGCGGATTTGAGCGCTGGCGTTCGCTGGCGAACGATTTCGGTTAGGTGGGCCGTCGACATGCCTGCCTCCTGCAGCTGCTCGAATGGTTTACCCGACTCCACCGCCTGGGTCTGCTTTATATCGCCGATCAGCACAAGGCGTGCGCCGGCGGCCTGCGTGAGCTTCATGATTTCAAGCATCTGGTGCGCAGGCACGACGCTCGATTCATCCAGGAAAACGATGGTCTTGGGGGACAGCTTTTCTTGGTCTGCCTTGCGGACCAGGAACGAGGCCAGCGTCTGTGACTGCATGCCGAGATCGAGCAATGCCTTGTTTTGCGAGGCATATGGAGCGATGCCAATGACGGTGAATCCCTGCGACTGGGCCACCTTGGCGGTCTCCGCCTTTATGGCATCCACGGCGGCGGTGAGCATATGGCTCTTGCCCGTTCCCGCATACCCCTGAATTCCGACCACGCGGTTTTGCGTCGTCAGTATGAGGGCGGCTGCGGCCTGCTGCCCCGGGTTGAGCCCCCCCCCGCAGAGCAACGCCTCCGCCTCCCGCAGGTTCTTAATCGGTGCGACCGTCCCCCGGCCCAAGGCCTCGATGCCCAACACGGCGCGCTCGGTCGTCAACATGGATGTCGTGGTGAAGCGCCCCTCTGCCTGGACCAGACGCCCGTCTGCGATCGACGCCTCGACCAGATGCTCCGCTGCCGCCTGCGCCATGCCGGTCTTAGCCATCGTCAATGCGATCCAGGATGTACGGGTTAGCTTGTCACCGCGGTCGGCGCCGTGGAACTGTTCGCCTTGGAACTTGCTCGCGCGCTGCTGTTCTTTGGAGAACGACTTGGCGTCTTGGTAGAGAGGCAATTCACTGACAAGGCGGCCGTCGCGGCCGGCGTGCGCGAGTTCCGCCTCGATCAGTTCGAACGAGCCCAAACTTCGCATGACGGCGCGCTCGAGCAGTTCCCCCCTCGTAAAAATGCCCTGCCTTTCCGCCAAATGCTCGATCGCGAAGTCGACGGCGCGACGGGCGCTGATGGCGTCAGGCTTATCGCCCGCCATCGCCCTGCCCGGCTCCGCAGCCGCTTGGCGAATATCCACGTTCGCCCCGGCCAGGGCGGCCGCCCATTCAGTGCGCAAAGCGGCGCGATCGGCGTCGATTTTTTTCGGCCGCGTTCCTGTCGTGATCGATTGCTTGAGCGCGCTGCTCGCGCGGGCGCGATCGAGGCCCCGCGTGGCAAGCACCGCCTCGATGTCCTTCGAACGCTTGCTGAAGATCTCGATCGCCTGGTCGGACACGCTCGACATTTCGAAACCATCGCGCGTGGTACGGATCGCGTATCCCTCCTGGCGCAGGTTCTTGGCCAGCTGGGAACGATAATATGCGCCGATCAATTTAACATTTTTTAACATTTCGTCATTGGTCAACGCGACCCATTGTCCATCCTCGCGCCGGGTCAGGTTCATCACGACGGCGTGGGTGTGCATCTGGGGATCCTGCGAGCGCGAAAGGTCATGGCGAAAAGCGGCGACGACGAGATTGCCCGTGCTTTGCCGATGGCTGACGCCCTTGAGCTTCTTGCGCGCCAAAGCCTTCGACTCCAGCATCGCAATCGCGGAACGGACCGCGTGGTCGTGGGCGCGGAC
Source organism: Pseudomonadota bacterium (assembly GCA_040384885.1). GTDB lineage: Bacteria > Pseudomonadota > Gammaproteobacteria > Burkholderiales > Burkholderiaceae_D > Telluria_A. Next base: position 30,706 of record JAZKIN010000066.1, read on the forward strand.
GATCGCCGCGTCGTTGTTCAGCAACGCGGCGATGCTCACGCTCTTTGGCGCGCTAAAGGTGAAATCGATCCCAAGCCTCGGCGCCGACTCCTTGCCGGTGCCCTGTTTGTGCGTCATGCGCTTGCGGATCTGCTGGCCGTTCGGCAGCACGCCGTCGAGCAGATTTTTGAAGGTCTCGCGGTCGACGCCTCCTCCGAGCTCCAGCAGTGCCGCCCCCTTCCCCTCCCACAGGCCTTTATGGTCCTCCTCGGTGTAATAGTCGTCCTCGTTCTCGTAATAGCTTTCCGCGCCACGCGATGACGAGATGAACTTAAACGAAAGCATCGCCGCCGCCGAACAGTGTCGGCCCTCCCGCCCGCAGATCAATCTCTGTCGTCCACTTTCCCTTGACGAGTATCAGGGGCTCGACCACCTTTGGACGGGCCTTGTATCGCATGCGGACCTTTGCGAGCGGCATGTCACCGGCGAATTTGAGATAGCCGGTCAGGTCAGGCAGGGTATGTATTTCGGATGGCAACACCAATCGTTCGGCCACCGTTTCAGGCGAAGAATTTCCCCCGCTCGAAGATCCGAGTCCCCCCACGCTCACGCTCTTCTTCAGGCGTACGACCTCGTGTTCGCCGAGTCCCTTAGATATTTCCTCGGCGGTGTAGGTGTCCATTTCGCTGATGCCAAGGCTGAGGGTGTTGCGGAACGAATTCTTGAGTGTGGTCGCGTCGTTCTTGCCATAGGTCTGGTCGAGCTGCGCATAGGACTGGATACCGGGAAGGATGCGGAATCCGTGCTTGCGGCCCTTGGTCGCCGCCGCCCCCATGTAGTTCAGCTTTTCCAAGGAATCGAGCTCATCGGTGACCAGATGCATGACGTGCGAATCCGAGGTGTCCGTCGACAAGGACGCGGCACAAATGACATCGACCCAGCAGGAAATGAGCGGCTTGAGCGATTGCAGCATGTCCTCCCGCCAGGTCACCCACAAATTGCCCCCGCCGTTGGCCAGCCAGTCGCGGATCGAAAACGGCGTCTCGCCTGTATCGGCATCGGACAGAAATTTATGCGGCGTGACGTATTGCGTGAGCACCGCGCGCACGGAACCGAGCGTCTCGTCGGCGCCGTGGAACATACCGGCGGCCGACGTGTTAGCGAGCATCTGCTGCAGTTCTTCATTGCTGGCAATCGTCAGCCAATGGATAAGGTTAGCCGTGCTGCCAAGCCCGTTTGTCGCGAGTTTGAGCATGACCTCACTTGTGATCGTGCGCGCCATCGCGTTCCAACTCTCCTGCTCGGTCGAAGGCGAGCGCGGAATGATCGAGACCGCGAACTGGGTGACATCGTATGCGGTGGCGATTTCATTGAAAATTGACCATGCTTCGCCGCGCTCGTCGAACGGATTCAAGATCGTATCGCCGTCTTGATAGAAATGCTGCATGAAGCCGCCGTTCGGGTCGACGCAAATAATGCGGTCCCCGCGTGCCAGCGCGCTCTCGATGTATTCGGCGATCGCCTGGGACTTGCCCGATCCAGTCGAGCCGGTCACCGACAAATGTTCCTTTTCGGTCTTGGTCGGTATCGGAATCCCGGCGATCGATAACTGGTGAGCGCTTTCCCTCGTTATGTCCTTGAGTTCCGCAGGGCTGACCATCCGCGGCCCGCGCAGCTTGTACATGAAGTTGGACCCGCCGAAGCCGGTTCGCAGATACGTGTTGACCGTGACAAAAATCGCAAACCCGGAGACCAAACCGATGGACGGCAATATCCACAAGCGCGGTTCGTTCGCGGTCGCCAGCGCCGCGTACCAATACGCGGCCGCCACCCTCGTCGGCGGAATCGTGTAGATGAGCTTTACGCCCAAGACCCAGCCCGCGAGCACCATGAGGAGCACCAGCAGCAGCAGGTATCCCTTGGCCCGGTCGTCGTACCGACCCGCGCCGGCGCTCATTTCGCCCCGCCTTTCAACAGCGCCTCGACGCCATGCATATCGATGTACTTCGATATCTTTGCCTGCACAGGGGCTTGAACGGATGGGAAAACCAACAGGAGGGTCGCCGCGGCAAGCGTGAGTCCGATTGGGGCGGCTTGCAGGTCGACGAGTTGCCCCAGCAAACTGCGAACTTCGAACGAGCTGTCGGCGAGGCCGTCGATCCTGCGCACCAAATCCCTGGTCGCAAGGCTGTCGTCGGTTCCGCCGCCGTCAAAGTAGATCCGCTTGATATGGGCGCTTTTGTTGGTCTCGCCGTTGATTTTCATGCGCCGAAGAATGATCTCCTCCTCTTCGACGCTTACCTTCATCGTCACGGTGGGCATATATTACCTTCACAAAGTTTATATTTAATGTTTTCAAGCGCTTGCGCGCCGCGGGTATTACCTGCGAATCGAGGTAATACCTTGAGAATAGGCTCAGCCATAGGCGACCGGGGTGAACATGTAATGTGCGTATGGTGTATATCAAATTATGACGACAAGCATTGCCCTACATATAGAAAAATGTTGAATTAAAATATTCACAGTGCATCAAAAAGCGTATTTTTCACGAATTCCAATGCATTGCGCTAACAATTTATTCGGTGATATTTATATGCAAATAGAAAGCAACAAAGCACATACAGAAGGAATACAAAAGACAACAAACACCCAACAAAAAACAACAAACGAGATACGATTGACATACAAAAACCAACAAATATCCTCAACAGCAATGTCAAAACAAAATAGGCTTGATACGGATTGAAAAACACGCGTCCTTAGTTTTACATCCCTATCATCTACTGCAATCATGAATTGTAGATAACTGTCCCACGACAAAAATAAAATGAAACAGGTTAATACTTCCGCTATGGAAACTGCTTTGCAGGAGAAGAAACCGACAAAAAAAATGTCTCTGATCCGACAACTATTGCCAAAAATAGAAGAAGCGCTGGAAAGGGGACTCAGCAAGAAAGAAGTCTGGGAAAGCCTGAATAATGTCGGTTTGGAAATGAACTACAAGATGTTCTTGATTTATCTATCGCGAACTGAACTGCAAAGCAAAGCGGTGGCGACGCAAGGGAAAGACCGAGCAAATCAAAACAAAGTAGAACTTGGTCAGTTATCGACGCATGCGGCGCTAAGCCAGGCCCGCAAAGACGCGGCGGAAACCGACTACTCAAAAATAATACGCAAGCGATCAACGAGGGACAAAAAATGAAAACCGATAACGCGATGAAAATCTGCGTCCTAAACCTTTCTGGAAACGTTGGCAAAACGACGCTGACGGCGCACCTGCTTGGCGCGTTCCGCCCGCTCGCCAAAATCATCTCCGTGGAATCGATAAACAATACAGACTCCACTAACATCGACAGCCTCGATGTCGAGGAATTCGACGCGAAGCGGTTTCGGGACATTTATCGGGAAGTCATGATCGCGGATGATCTGATCGTCGATGTGGGAGCCTCGAACGTCGCTGTGTTTATGGAGGAATTGATAAAGTACCGATCGGCGGCGGGCGAGTTCGACCTGATCGTCATTCCAACCGTGCCCGCCGATAAGCAGCAGAAGGACACGATCGCCACCATCGAGTGGCTGAGCAAGCTCGGAATCGATGGCAAGAAGATTCGCGTCGTCTTCAACCAATATTCCGGTGCGGAATCGATCGACCGAACATATGCGCATGTCATGGGATACGCCCTCGAAGTCGGCAAGAACAAGGCGCAATGGATGCCGGCGCCGATGGTCAGTGCGAACGACGTGTTCGAACTCATCAAATCGACCCGCCTCACCATGGGTGAACTTGCAAACGACAAAACGGATTGGCGCGCGAGCCGGATCGCGGCGAAAGCGGCGGGCGACATGGACGCACTCGAGGCGGCGATGGACGGCCAGATCGCACATGATCTGGGCGGCACTGCTTACTTGAATTTGCAACAGGCATACACCGACCTGTTCGCGCCCTACCAATCCCGCGTGCGCAAATGAACGACTCCCCGAACACGTCAAAGGAAGCCGCCGTGCGTCTGATCCTGGGCGAAATGGGACCTCTGCTCGATCGTTTCGACGCCGCGTCGAAGGTCATGAAGGACGGCCATGCGCTGTTCGAGAAAGACTTGCATGCGCTGGGCGCATTTATGGGAAGGATAGAAGCCGTGCTTCAGGAGGCGGCGGAGAGCGCGGAAGCGCTGCGGCAGTTGTATGCGCGCCCGACCGCGCCCGTCGATCCGGTGAAGCGGCTGAAAACGCCAGGCGCCGCTTCGGTGCCGGTCAAGTACTTGGTGATGTGCAGCATCGCCTCGTCGGCGATGGTCTTGGCCGGAATGCTGGTCTTCAACAAGACTACCATCGAGCAGGCCCGCGTCGGTCACGCCATTTTGGGGGCGCTACCCTATCTCGACCAGGCAACCAAGCAAAAGCTGGAAGCGGCGATCAAAAAATCCGCAAACTAAGGAACAAGTATGAATATCGCGCATTTCCCCATCGCCCTCTACCTGAGGTTATTCGGTGCCGCAGGCCTCGGGTACATTATCGGTGGCATTGGCAAGGAGTAAACGTACTCGGCACTTGGGATAGCCTGTTTCTCATTCGGCGCTACCCTTGCCGGCTGGCTGATGATGCGGCCCCTGATGCGCGAGGCAAAAACGGCAATAAAGAAGGCAAACAGAATCGATCTAGCCGGTGAGGAAAAACATGACACTCCTCATTAGGCTCTCAATCATCGCGCTGGCCACAACGCTTGCGGTATTAGTTGCCGTCAACTACCTGAATCCCAATACACTCGGCGGTTTTTTCTGACGGCAGAGCTCAAGCCACCACAGCGCTTCCCGCAAGCGCGCGGGCTACCGAGTCGAGCTGTCGGCATGCGGCCACGGTCCGTCAAGGCCCGTCCTTTCGTCCTTCTGAACGCGGGACGAACCACAAGTCGTCCTGGATTTCGCCGGTTGCCGCCGGCGGCTTCCTGACGGCGATCATGCGGCGCAACCAGACCCTGGTCGCTTCTTCGCTCGGTTTCGTATAGCGATAGACATGTGCGGCGGCGCTCGGTGGCACTGCGGAATTCGGATCGTTTTTCATGACAAACCTCAACTGTAGTTGGAAGGCGAACTGCTTGCACCGCGCCGTTAGACCGACGCGGCCAATCCTGGCTCTAACCCTTCAAGCGCTGCATCTCCTCCGCCAGCACCCACAGGCCTCGGTTGAGCTTGATGTTCTGATCGATCGCCGTAATTTGCCTCGTTGTACTCGTCCGTCCGGTAGCCGAGCGACCACGTAGTCCGCCCGTCAACATGTGTTCCTGAACTCGATTCAGGGTCCGCCAAAGATCATCGCCCACATCCTCCGTTCGCTGCGGCCGCAGGACCTGCTGCTCCGTCACCGGGGCCGCGCCCGCGACCGGGTCGTAGCGCAATGCGAGGGCCGCGCGCGCGAAAGCCGCCTGCTCGCCGCCGCTGAGGGTCAGCGCCTTCATCCCCTCCTTTTGCCCCTCAACAAGGTCAAAGTCGTCGAGCACCCGGCACGCGCCTTCGATCACGTTGTCGATGACGTTGCCAGAGTGCCGGAATCGGATGTCATTCAAAACGTCGCCACACACCATCCCGTTTGCGCAAACAAACCGAAACACACCCGCCATCATTTGATAGGCGGAACTGCCGTCGTGACTGTTGAGCAAAATGATTTCGTTCGCCTCGTCGCCGTCAATCTGGGCGGCATGGCGCAATCGAACCATGTGCTTGGTGTGTTCCCGCTTCGATTGCGTGCACGCGCACGACTGGCAGACCATGAACGGGCTGAACCCCTCCTTGCGCAGCCCCTGCAGGATCTCGATCGTCGGGATATAGGTGTAACGCTCCGAACGGCTCGCATGTTTTTCCATTGCGAAGATAGATGGGGCCACGCGCTGAATCTGTGCGTCGGTCAACGCGACATCTGAACGCAGCGACGATAGCCTGCCATCGAACTTGGACGCTAATTGCATGATGATCTCCTTGGTTGGCGGTTGGAAAGGTGTCGAATGTGATCCTCTCGCTCGGACTCTCTCGCTCCCGCCTGGGCGGGCGGGGGGTGGGGAAGCCCTGCCCTCACGGGCAGGGTTGGGATGGGTGGGGTCAAAGGCAGCGCGCATACGGGCCGCTGTTTCTAGCCCGTTCCGCGCGCCTATCCCCCCACAAGTCCCCCTCGTAGAGGATCGGGGGACTTGTGGGGGGATTGCGGAATGGGCGGCGCGGCCCGTGCTGCCGGCGTGGTTGCGCAAGCGTGGCGGGCGCGGCCGGCCTCACAGCGCAAGCGGCGGCTCAAGCGACGTGCCAGGGTACTTGCTGGCGCGTCGCTTGAAAGCGGCTGTCACCCATCTGCCGCGTCTGCGCCGCCCCGCAAGCGCCATCGGCGCGGCGTTCCAAACCTGACCAGGCACTTGCGCCGTTAGCGGGGCGCTCGCGCCGCGCGTCGCCTTTGGGGATCAGCCGTGCGGCCAAGGGGTGGGCGGCGCCCTCCCCTTGATGAGCAGGTGTGCCGAGAGGAGGACTGCAGGCGGGACGCAGGCCCGGTCCCGGAGGGACGGAGCGCAGCGACCCGGAAGGAGGACGTGCCCCGCAGGGGCCGAGCAGATTGTCCCTAAAGAACTCCCACAGCTCTGGACGCGCCTCTGGCGCGGCAGAAAATAAGAAGAATAAGAAGAATAAGAAGAATAAGAAGAAGATGAATACGAATATGAAGAACTGAACCAGTAAGAAGAATAGGAAGAATAGGAAGAATAGGAAGAGGCATGCTGCATAGCTTACTTCAGACGCACCTCAAGCCTTGGGCGACTCGATGGAATAATAATCACCCCACACACTTATTCTTTCGAACTGGGGACTGCGGTGGAAAACGACATCCGAGCTCGCATCATCGATGCTGCAAACGCACTATACGAGGAAGCCGCCCGGCTGATATTTCCAACCGTCGACGCGGTGAGAAAGCGCGCACGCGTCAACATGAACGACGCGAGCACCTGTATGAAAGAGTGGCGCCGCGCCCAGACTGCAAATTCGCCTGTGCCGGCAGAGGTTCCCGCTGCCATCCAACAGACCAACAATTCGGCACTGGCCGAGATCTGGCTGGCAGCGGTCACGCTCGCGAACGAGTCACTGCGTGCCGCCCAAGCTGGCTGGGATATCGAACGCGCGGAATCCGATACCCTGGCTCAGCAGATGGCGAACGCGTTTGAGGAACAGGCCGCCGAACTAGACACCGTCAAGTCAACCGTCGTGGAGTTCCAAGCGACCCTGTCGGACGCGGACCTAGAAACCGCCGGACTCAGAAACCAGCTCGACGACGCCTTGCGCAAAGCAGACACCGAACGCTCCGCGAAGAACCAGGCCGAAGCAAGGTCAATCGAAATTGAACGGCGTGCAAGCGATCTTTGGCTGGAACTCGACCACGCTCACCGGCTCGCGGCTTCCGCAAGCAAAGACCGCGAGGCCGTGCAACAGCGCGCCGATCGGGAAATCGAGGCGCTGCGGGCAGAGTTAGGCAAAGTGAAGGACGAAACCGATATTGAATGTGCGAGAGCGCAGGCCGCCCTCACCTCATCGATTGCGACCGCAGCCAGGCTCAAGGGACAGATCGAGGCATTGACCATGACGGCACCGACAGTGAGCAACGGAAAACCCCGCCGGAAATCGGCGACGGTGTGAGCACGAGCCCACCGCATGGGAACGAGGAACATGGCCAGGCTGACCAGGTAGGCGGTGAGGACCGGATTGCGCTGCAATGGCAGGTTCACGGCCTACCAGGGAAACAAGCGTACTTTTTTCTTCATGCAATCGCAATACGGCGGACCTCGAGCCCCTTGCAAATTTTTTCCTAGGGCTGCGCCGCCGTACGCGACTTATTACGGGACCGGGGCGGCGACGCTCGCCAGTGCGGCCGGACCATCGAGTTTTGGCGCCCACTTGCGTCGCAGCATGATCACCGTGTTAGTAGCGCCGACGATCAGAAAGAAGAGGATCGCCATCATCGGCAGCGTGTAACTGCCCCCGACATGCAACAGCCATCCTGACAGCCCGGCCGACACGCCGCCGGCCAAGCTGCCTGCCGTCTGCTGCAAGCCGGCATTCAAACCGATAGCCGGCTTCGGGATCAAGGTCAGCTTGCACAAGGTCGTGTTGTTCGCCGTGACCAGGCCCAGCAGCGAGAGCGACAGCACATTCCAGAACAGCGCCATCTGGAGCGTCTCGGCGTAGGCGCCGAGCATCACGGTAGTGGCGCCAATGAAGCCGGCCACCACGAACGATTTGCGCACCAGGACTGCATCGTTTCCGCGGGCGATAATGCGGTCCGCGGCCCAGCCCGAGAAGGTGCCCACGATGGCGATGCCGGAAAAGCTGAAGAATGTGTACAGGCCCGACTGCGTCAGCGACAGGCCGCGCTGCTCGACGAGATACGCCGGCATCCACGTCATGCAGTAGAAGATAAAGTAGCCATAACAGAAGTTGTTGATCATTCCGCCCCACACCACCGGGCTCGACAAAAGGTTGCTGAATTTGACCGATCCGGCGTTGTGCTTGGCGTTGGACAGCTGATCTTTGGATGGGAAATCGTTCTTCGCCAACAACAACCACGGAACAAGCCACACCAGGCCAACCGCGCCCGTCACGAGAAACATTGCCTGCCATGAATAAGTGACGATGAACCAGGCAGCGATAGGCGCACCGATGGCAGGGCCGAGCTTGCCGCCAGCAGTTAATAGCCCAACCGCAAAACCTTTCTGGCTTTCGTCGAAGTTGTTGCCGATCCACCGATAGCTCGCGGGGATGACGATCGCTTCGGCCGCGCCGATCAGCAGGCGCATGCCAAGCAGGGCCGCCAGCGTCGACACCAGGCCCGTCAGTGCTGTAGCGAGGCACCATAGCGTGAAACACACCGCGTAGGGCCATTTGACGCCGTAGCGGTCGACCACCCAGCCCATCCCAAGGTGTAGCAGCCCGTAACTCCAGAAGAAGGCCGAATTCAGGTAGCCACGGTCCACGCTGGTCAGGCCGAACTCTTTGACAAAGTTCTTGTCGGCCAGAGCTGAGGACAGGCTGGTCCGGTCGATATACGAAATCAACAGCGCGATGGCCAGCAGTGCAAGGATCACCCAGGGACTCACTGCCTGCGATTTTTTCAAGTTACTCGTCTCCATCTATCACTTTCTTTCTTACTTCTTGAACAAGGGCTGCGGTATTCTGCTCCTCGGCAACTGAAGTCTTGCGCGAGCACTTTATCAACCGACTTGTTTCTGCTTCGTTTCGCTTACCCGTGGCTGGGGCGCCAAGGGACGTGTGTTCTTGGAAAGCAAGCATAGGAGAACCCACCATCGCTGTCCATGCGACGGCCGTGATATTGCGGTGCTATTTTGGTTTGGGGCCGTCACATTCCAGCCCCATTTTCCTTGAAAGGGATCCTTCGGGAGCGGCCGTCGGCCGGCTGGCAAAGACCCTGCCCGGCAGTGCCGGGGATCAGGAATAGGTATAGAAGCCCTGCTCGCTCATGCGCCCAGTAGGGCCGGCATCGACTCACGCAGCAAAGGCGCTGGCCGGTACTTGGGATCATTAAAACCGGTAAAGAATGTGCGCAACGCCTGCCGGGCATGACGCTTGAAGTGGGAGGCATACTTGAGCGAGGTTGCCATGATCCCGCAGTCAGGCCGAACACGGTGACGTTCGCCAACGCCAATTCATCTTTGTAAACGTCCGCCGGAATGGCGCTGGCGCCCACCCGAAATTGCTAAGGGCTGATTCGCATATCGCTATGTCGATCCGGCACAATGCTGGACGTCTTTGGCGCGGCTGCCAACGGCGAGCGCAATGCACTTGCGGCCTTCGCCGCCGCCCCCCTTCCGACCTAAACCGGGCAGACTAGTCGACATCGCCGTCACCCGCACTTCTCTTGCTGCCTCGTATCATGGCCCAAATAAGGTTTTCACGCTGATGCCAACTGGTAAAAAAGACGCCGGCCACATGCAACGCCACGAGGCCGACCAGGCTCCATGCGATGGCCACGTGGACCAGCACCGGCCAGGCATAGCCCCACAGCAAATCGGTATCGGCCAGCCAGCCGGTGAATGCAAGCAGGCCGATGCAGGAGAGCAGCGCGACCACCATCCATCCGCCGAGCGGGTTGTGCCCGACGTGGCGCGCGGCGCGATGCCGCAAGACGGCCTTGAGGTATTCGAGCGTTGTCGCCGGCGGCCGTAAAAAATGCGCAAAGCGCGCGTAGCGGTTGCCGACAAAGCCCCAGCCAATCCGGGCGAGAACGATCGCTGCCGCGGCATAGCCGAAATACAGGTGGACGGACCCGTGTTGGCGCTGGTGATCCAGGCGGCCGCGATGGTCGCGCCGAGAGACCAATGCAACAGCCGCACCGGCGCGTCCCACACCCGAATTTTTTTATTCTTCAACACGCGCGAACGTCACCGGATCAAAGAAGGCCTCTATCCGCTTGCCCTTCGGATCTTTTGCATACACCTCATAGCAACTCGCCGTTGCCTCCATGCGGCGGATGACCCAGCCATCTTTGGCAAGCTTGGCCGCCAGTTCTGTATGTGGCTTCCATTCGGATTTCGGTTGCTTGGTGCATTTCACGTCGCCGTGCGCCAATGCCGGGCTGACGGCGAAGGCAAGAATCAATGGTGTCAGTGCGAACATGCGGTAAGTCATGGGGTGCTCCTTTTCAGAGGTTTCAAGTGATGGCCCAGCGGCGCAGCAGATTGTGATAAATGCCGGTCAGTTTAAGTAAATTTTTTTTCTCCGGCGGTGAGGCCGGCGCGATGTCTTGGATTGCCTGGTCCAGGTCGAATAGCAAAGCGCGTTCGCCATCGTCGCCGACCAGGCTTTCGATCCAGAAGAACGACGCTAGCCGGACGCCGCTTGTTACCGGCAAAACCCGGTGCATGCTCGAGGCAGGGTAAAGCACCAAGTCCCCCGCGCTCAGTTTGACCGATTGCACGCCAAAATCGCTTTCGATTTCCAGCTCGCCGCCATCATAGTCGTCCGCTTCAGTGAGAAACAACGTCGCGGCCAGGTCGCTGCGCAAGCTGGTGTTGGTGCCCGGCACCTGCATGACGGCGCTGTCGATATGCGTGCCATAGTGGCCGCCGAGCTGGTATCGGTTGAACTTCGGTGGATAGATTTTACGGGGCAACGCGGCCGAGATGAAGCGCGGCGTTTCCCCGAGCTTGCGCAGGATATGGTTTCCCAGGCTGTTCGCCACTTCGGCACTATCGTCGAGTTGTTGATTTGCCTTCACGCGCTGCGCCAGGCTGCCTGCCGTCGCCGCGCCATCATGCCAAGGCGCGCGGTCGAGGAAGTCGCGGAACTGCCGCACCTCATCTTTGCTCAATACGCTTTCGATAATTGTTAACATATCTGCCTATATCGCCGGGCGGCGCTGGTCGGCCGCGAGCAGCGCCGCCCGGCCGATATCGTCCACGGTGGCACAGCCGGCCATCGCCATGCAAACCTCGAGCTCTTCGCGCAGCAACTTGATCATGTGCGCGACGCCGAGGCCGCCCGCCACGCTGAGCGCGTACAGCTGAAGCCGTCCGAGCATGACGCCGTTTGCTCCCAGCGCAAGGGCTTTGAACACATCGCTGCCGCAGCGAATTCCACCATCGAAAAGCACTGGAAACGACGCCCCCAACGCGGCCCGGATGGCGGCCAGCGTGTCAAGGCTGGCCGGTACGCCATCGAGGCTGCGGCCGCCGTGGTTGGAGACAACCAGGCCTGCCGCGCCGGCGGCCTGGCATGCGAGGGCATCGTCGGGATGAACCACGCCTTTAATCCACACCGGCAGCTCGGTATTGGCCAGAAGCCATGCGAGATCGTCCCACGTCGGCGCCGAGCGCATGATGCCTTGGAAGACGCGGCTCTCGTCCGCTCGCAGGGGGATGGCTTCGGCAGCGGCATGGCCTGTGAGATTCTTGGCCACACTGTCGTTGGGCATGCGGAAACCGGCGCGCAGCGCGGCGAAACTTGGCACCTGGACCGCGGCATCTAGCGTGACAACGATTGCGCGGTATCCGGCGCCGGCAGCGCGTTTGAGCAAGTCGAGGGTATTGTCGCGACACGGCTGAAAATACAGCTGGAACCAGCGCTGCGGCCCGGCCACGCGCGCCACTTCCTCCAGGCTGTGGGACGACAAGGTACTGGCCACCATGCAGGTGTCCGTCGCATGTGCGCCACGCGCGCTTTCGAGTTCGGCCCCCGGGTGGGCCAGATTGTGGAAGGCGACCGGCGCCAGGAACAGGGGGTGGAGGAATTGCTCCCCGGCGATGGCAACGCGCGTGTGGCCCGCGCCAAGCGCGCGCAACAGTCGCGGGTACACCGACCACCGGGAAAACGCGTCCAGGTTGGCAACGGCGGTGACATCTTCGCCGCAGCCGCCCGCCACATATGCGTATGTGGCGGGCGGCATAAACTGCCTAGCGAGTTGCTCGTAGTCGCGCGCACAGAGTATCTCCGGGGGGATTGTCGCGAGGGCGGTTTGCATATGGCGGCGTGGAATGCTCACAAGTTGAAAAGTGCCGAAAACAGCCCGGCATCGCAGCTACATTGTTCGGAATATAGCGTCCTTTAAATTTCGTAGTTCAAAGTCGCGCGGACGGCTCTGGCGTCGCCTTTGTACAAGAACGCACCGGAACGATACACGGCGGTGAAGTAATCCTTATTGGCCACGTTGAGCACGTTGACACGCAAATCGAGTTTCCTCGAAAAGCGATAAGCCGCAAAAACATCATACACGGCGAACGACGGCACCGGCTGCAAGCATAAGCCGGTCGCAGAGTAGAAGGCGGCCGTGTCCGGCTGACCTCCGCAACGGTCGCTCTCGTAGCGGGCCACCGCGCCGAACGAAATCGCATTGGTCAGCTGGTACTTGCCTTGCGCCGAAAGTGACTTCTCCGCGAAGTTCGCCAGCGGACGCCCGATGTTGGTCGCCGTTGCTGAGTCCAACACATGCGAGCGCAGCACCGACGCGCCAAACTGCGCCGACAGCTTCTCAGTGATGTTTCCGCTCAGGCTAACTTCGACGCCCCGCACCCGGTTCGACCCGGTATTGAAGGTGCCGGCGGTGTCGTAGTCGGCGCCCTCCATCACATCCTTTTTCTTGGTCTGGAAGATCGCCGCAGTCGCCAGCAACTGGTCATTGAGCAGGTTCCATTTTGTGCCCAGTTCCAGGTTGATCGAGGTTTCCGGTTTGGCACCGGCGATTTGGTTTTGATACAGGACGGCGCCACCGTAGCCGCTGCTGGTGCCCGAATCGGCTTCGCCGCCGTTGATGTCCTGTGCCGACGCCGCACTGCCGTAGACGATCAATTTGGGGGTGAACTTATAGCTCAGGCCCGCATGGCCGTTGACCAAGGTGTCGTTGTAAGCATAGTCGCCCGCGGCGGCACCGGTGAGGTTATTGCGGCGCACCAGCGACAGGTCGAAATGGTCAGCGCGCAGGCCGGCGAACGCCGTCAGGCGGTCGGTCAGGTCGACCGTGTCCATCGCGGTGAGCGCGATCGTCTTGACCTGCCAGTCCTGGTTCCAGCCGCGGCGGGTACTGCTGCGGCCTGCCAGCGTGCTCAGGTTCGGGGCAACGACGCCCGCGCTATTGGTGAAGCAGAACGCGTTGTTGGCTCCGATGCCCGCGTTGGTCTTGCAGTTGAATGCACCGCTGTTGGCGAGGGCGAAATTACCGGACAAGACATGGTGGTTCGAGTACTCCGCGCCAAAGATGAATTCGTGTTTCAGGCCCAACAGGTTCTTGTCCCAGCGCAGGTTGCTCTGGTGCGCAAAGTAGTCGACTTCCTGCCAGCCGGTATGTCCCGAGTCGAGGACTCCGGTGGTGTACGCCAAGCCGGTCGCGCCGTCATAGCGGGTGGCACTGGAAGCGTCCGTGGTGACGTAGGCGTTGTTCGACTTTCCGTAGCGGGTCAGGCTGGTCAAGGTGAGCGCCGGCGCGAGTTTCCATTTGAGGCGCGCGGTCAGCGTATCGACATCCGAACTCAGGTAATCGTTCGATTGCGCGTACACGGGCACATTTTTCGCCGGCACGCGGTCGGGGACGAGGCCGACGAGATAGTGGCCCAGATCCGGTGACTGGTCCTTGGTACGCAAGCCGTAGTAGTCGAGCGTGACGGACAGGTCCTGGTTTGCTTCCCAAAGCCCGGACAGGGCTACGCCTTTGCGCGCGCGCTTGGCCGGTGAACGTTCCGGCACCCCTTCGTCGCTGTAGAGCACGTTGGCACGCAGGGCAAAGTGTTCACCGAAACCCTTGTTGATGTCGGCGCTGACGCGCTTGTGCTCGTCCGAACCGGCGGCCACCGACATTTTGGTGAAGTCCTTGTCGAGTGTGGCCTGTTTGGTGATGGCATTGACCGCACCGCCCGCCGTTCCGCGGCCGGCGAAGCTTGAATTGGGGCCTTTGGAAATCTCGAGTTGCTCGATCGCGAAGCTCTCCCGCGTGGTCATGCCGGGGTCGCGCAGGCCGTCGACAAAGACGTCGCTGCGCGCTTCCTGCCCGCGGATGATGTAGCGGTCGCCGAAGGCATTCCCGTTTTCACCGGTGCCTAGAGTAATGCCGGGCTGCGCGCTCAGAATTTGCTTGAGGTCGGTTACGCCGGAATCATCAATCGCAGCTTTGGTGATGACTGCGATGGTTTGCGGCGTTTCCGCCAGCGGACGCGTATGGCGCGAATCACCCGAGGTTTTGGCCTTGTAGGCGGCCCCGACTTCGGCATTCGGATTGGGATCGAGCGACTTGCCGTAAATGACAACCTCAGGTAGAGCCAAAACCGTGGGTGGCACCACGGGCCTGGTTTGAGCAACTGCTAACAAGGGGAGAAACAAGGCGCTCGACATACCCATTGCGATGGTCGTTTTCTTCATCGAACCAAAGTTGGCGGCGTCATTGTCGCGCAGGCTGTATGGCTGTTGCGTTTTCTGTTGCTTCAAAATTTTCTCCTTGTGAATTTGCAACAAGAATAGCAGGGCTCACCATAAATGTAAACGAGAATCATTCTCATTTGTACTTACATTACCCGGTACCATTTATCCGTCCACTCAAGGTGGAAGTCAAAGCGACCCTGTCGTGTTGCCGCCAATGCGGCAATGAGGGCGAGTGTTTGATAACGGCAATGGCACCGCTCCGCCCAGCTTTTTCAGTCGACTAGAAAGTCGGCCCTGAGTTGTGTAGATAGCCGCGTCTGCTATGATACCGTTACCAAATTTATCGGTTTTCCCCTATGGCAAAGAACCTCAATAGCCGCGCCAGCGGCCGCGTCACGCTCGCCGATGTGGCGGCGCTGGCCGGCGTCGCCACCATGACCGTGTCGCGCGCGATCAGCCAGCCCGACACGGTATCGCCAGCGCTGCGCGAACGCGTCGACACGGCCGTCGCCCAGCTTGGCTATTTCCCGAATCGCAACGCGCGCGCGCTGGCGTCGGCGCACTCGAACGTCATCGTGGTGCTGGTCCCTTCCCTGTCGAACGCGGTGTTCACTGCGGTGCTGGCCGGGATCCAGGATGCGCTCGACGCCTACGGCTTCCAGATCCTGATCGGTAACACGCGCTATTCGGACGCCGAAGAAGAAAAACAGCTTGCCGCTCACCTGCAGTCGAACCCCGACGGCATCCTGCTGTCAGGTCTGACGCACAGCGAGCGCGTGCGGCAGATGCTCGATACCTCGCAGGTGCCGGTGGTGTCCATGATGGATCTCGCGACCGCTCCCGGCCAACTGTCGGTGGGATTCTCGCAACTCTCAGCCGGCTACACGATGACGCGCTACTTGCTCGACAAGGGTCATAAGCGCATCGGCTTCATGGGCGTGCAGTTGGATGAGCGCACACTCAAGCGCGCCGAGGGTTACCGCAAGGCCATGCAGGAGGTCGGTCGCTACGATCCGCAACTCGAGACCATGGTGGCCGACCCATCGACCCTGGCGCTGGGGGCGGAACTGGTCGGACGCATGCTGGCGGCGACACCGGACATCGACGCGATCTTTTGCTGCAACGACGACTTGGCGCATGGCGCGATCTACCAATGCCAGCGGCGCGGCATCGCGGTGCCGAACCAACTGGCAATCTGCGGGTTCAACGACCTGCCGGCGTCGGCGTGGATGAATCCCTCGGTGACGACGATCGCCACGCCGCGCTACCGGGTCGGCTTCGAGGCGGCATCGCTGCTGCGCGCGGTGATTAAGGGCGAACAGCCAGCTAACCCGCGTATCGATCTCGGGTTCACGCTGATGGCGCGCGAAAGCGCGTAAGCCGCGCGCTGCGTTATCGGTTTTGCTCCGCCTGCGCGGCAGCGGCGTCCCAGGGTTCGGGCGCAACCGGCCAGCGCAAATGTGAGCGCAACATAACAAAAATCTGCTTCAAAGAAATCTTCGATCCAGTAGACTTCGACGATGTTAGCGCTATCGAAAAGCGCCTGACATTCCTCCCATCTACATGAAGATTTCTCAAATATGGAAAACCCACACAATCACGCCACCCCGGCCAACTGGGTCGTCATGGGCGTCTGCGGGTGCGGCAAGAGCGAAATCGGCAGCTTGCTTGCCGCCGCCCTGCACGTCCCCTTCGTCGAGGGCGATGCCTTCCACTCGGATGCCAACGTGACCAAAATGGCCTCCGGCACCCCGTTGGGCGACGACGACCGCGCCGACTGGCTGCTGCGCCTCCAGTCCGAAATAGCCGCGGCGCACGCACGCGGGGAGGGTTTGGTGCTGGCCTGCTCGGCGCTGAAACAGCGCTACCGCGACGTGCTGCGCGCCGCCAACCCCGGGCTGCGCTTCGCCCACCTGAGCGGCGAGCGCGACCTGATCGCCGGCCGCATGCGCGAGCGCCTCGCCCACTACATGCCCACCTCCCTGCTCGAGAGCCAACTGCGCGACCTCGAGCCGCTCGCCCCTGGCGAAGCAGGTATCACGCTCGACGTCCGCCACGCACCGCCGGCCCTCGTCACCCAGATTCTGCAAGCCCAGGGGCAGTAAAGCACGTTTAACCTACAAAGAGTCAGGAGACAACACATCATGGCCATTACCACCACCAAAGGCGGCGGCAAGCGGCGTTGGGGCATCGGCGCGCTGCTCGGCATCGGCGTGCTGATTAACTATATCGACCGCATCGGCCTGTCCGTCGCCGCGCCGCAGATCCAGGAAGCGTTCCACCTCACGCCAATGGACATGGGGCTGCTGTTTTCCGCCTTCGCCTGGTCGTACTCGCTGCTGCAGATCCCGGTCGGCATGGTGATCGACCGCTTCGGCCCGACCCGGGTCGGCCGCTGGGGCGCCTTCATGTGGGGCGTCGCGTCGGTCATCACCGCGTTCTCGAGCGGCTTTGCCGGCATCTTCGTCGCGCGCATCCTGCTCGGCGTGGCCGAGGCGCCCGCATTCCCGGTCAGCGCCAAGGCGACCGGCTACTGGTTCCCGCGCAACGAGCGCGGCCTGGCCACCGCCATCTTCGACGCCGCCGCCAAGTTCTCCAACGTGATCGGCGTGCCGCTGGTGGCGATCACCATTGTCGCCTTCGGCTGGCGCTGGGGTTTCGGGCTGACCGCGGTCCTCAGCTTCGCCTATTTCTTCGCCTTTTATTTTTTCTACCGCGACCCCAGTGCCGACGAGCGCTTGTCGGCCGAGGAACTCAAATACATCCAGGACGGTGGCGGCGCCCCCGAAGGCAAGGCCGAAAACGGCGCCATGAACATGCTGGGCTACCTGCTGACCAAGACCAAGGTGTGGGGCCTGACAATCGGTTTCGCCGCCTACGGCTATACGTTTTACCTGTTCCTCACCTGGTTGCCCGGCTACCTGGTTCAGACCATGCACATGAGTATCCTGAAATCGGCCGGTTATGCGGCCATTCCGTGGGCCTTCGCCACCTTGACCGACCTGTTCGTCGGCGGCTGGCTGATCGACCACCTGATTTCGCGCGGCTGGGACGAGTCCAAGGTGCGCAAGGGCGTGCTGGTGACCGGCATGCTGTTCGGCCTTGCCGTGTTCGGCGCCACCCAGACCACCGATCCGGTGTGGGCGATCTTTTGGATCTCGATCGCGCTCGGCGGCTTGGCGTCGGCGGCGCCGGTCGGCTGGTCGCTGCCTTCGCTGATTGCCCCCAAAGGCGGCGCCGGCACCATCGGCGGGATCATGAACTTTGCGAACAACCTGATGGGGGCGGCCGCGCCTATCGTCACCGGCTTCATCGTCGGCGCCACCAACTCGTTCACCAATGCCTTCTTCGTGGCCGGCGTGATCCTCGTGGTCGGCATCATTTCCTTCGTTTTCTTGCTCGGCAAAATCGAGCCGATCCCCGATCCGGCGCCGCGCGCCAAGCCCTTGGCGGCAGCATGAAGAAACTACCTTATCCGTCCTTGCCGAAAATGACTGCTCGCCATTTCTCCCTTGTCGCACTTGGCCTGTCGCTGAGCGTGCCAGCCGCCCAGGCCGCGCCGACACAGGGGGCAAAGCTGTTCGCATCCAACTGCGCCATGTGCCATACGGTGTCGGCCGACAGCGCCTCGTTGAACGGTCCAGGCCTGTTCAATCTGCTCGGCCGCCCCATCGCCGGGGTGACAGGCTTTGCCTATTCAAAAGCGCTCGCCGACGCGGGCGCCGGCAAGTCCTGGACAGCCGCGCAGTTGGACGACTTCCTGAAAAATCCCAATGGCTTTGCCCCGGGCAACAAGATGCCGGTCGATGTGCCGGACCGGGCCAACCGCGCCGCGCTGATAGCCTACCTGGCGACCGTCAAAGGCAAAGCGGCCAAAGTGCTTGTGCCAGAGCCCACGCAAGCCGCGGCGAACGCCGGCGAGCATTGGAGCGACGACGCGCCGGGCCGCATCCACGAGGTCCGCGCCGACGATCTGCCCAAACCTTTCGCCACGCCGAGCGCAGGCAACGGCGCGAAGGCGGTGCCGCGCCCGCAAGGAGCGACGCCGGCCGTGCCTGCGGGCTTCCGCGTCGCACTTTGGGCAACAGACCCCGACAAAGGCCGGCTGATGGTCAAGGCGCCCAACGGCGACCTGTTCGTCTCGTCGATGTCCAAGCAGCTGATCAAGGTATTCCGCTCCTCCACCGGCGAACGGGCCGATACGGTCAGCACCTTCGCCGCCGAGCTGAACAAGCCGTTCGGCATGGCCTTCTGGCCGGTCGGACCGAAGCCCACCCACCTGTACGTCGCGTACGTCAATTCGATCGTTCGCTTCCCGTACAAGAACGGCGATCTGGTTGCCGGCGCGCCGCCCGAAGTCGTGGTGCCAAATCTGGTCGCCGCGCAGGGCGGGCATACCACGCGCACGCTTGTATTTTCGGCCGACAGCAAGACCATGTTCGCCTCGATCGGATCGGCGTCCAACATTGGCGACAAGATCGGAGCGCGCCCGCCCGGCCCGCTGGAGGAGTGGGAGGCGCACAAAGGCCTGGGAGCCGCGTGGGGCGACGAAACCGACCGCGGCGTGGTGCTCAGCTTCGATCCCGATGGCGGCAACCGCAACACGCAGGCCACCGGTCTGCGCAATTGCGTCGGCATGTATCGGCATCCTGGTACGGGCGATTTGTTCTGCAGCGTGAACGAACGTGACCTGCTGGGCGATAACCTGCCGCCCGATTACCTGACGCGCGTGCGCCGCGGCGCCTTCTATGGCTGGCCGTGGTACTACATCGGCAACCACGAGGAGCCGCGCCTGGCGGGCCAGCGCCCGGACCTGAAAGACAAAGTGAGCGCGCCCGACCTGCTCCTGACCGCCCATTCGGCACCGCTGGGCATGGTGGCGTACGAGGCCGCCGCAAATGCGGCCAGCCGCTTCCCGGCCGAGTACAACGGCGACATTTTCCTGGCCCTGCACGGCTCGTGGAACCGTGCCACCCGCACCGGCTCGAAGGTGGTCCGCGTCTTCATCAAGAACGGCGTCCCGACCGGCAAATACCAGGACTTCGTGACCGGCTTCGTGGTCAGCGACCGCGAGGTGTGGGGCCGTCCGTCGTCGGTCGCCGTGCAGAACGACGGATCGCTCCTGGTAGTCGATGACGCGGCCGGCGAAATCTGGCGGGTCAGCACCGGGAAGGCTGCGCCGTGAGCGTCATGGAACAACCCTGCGGTGCCGAATAATTTGCTCGAACACGCAGCGCCTCGCTGCCCAATACCGTGTCTCTTCCAAGTCTTTTGAGTAAAGAATTGGATTTAAGCCCGCTGAACAGCGGGCTCTTTTTTTTCGGCCATGGCGGCGCAACGCCGAAGTCCGCCCGCTCCACTACGCGGCAAGGCTGATCGACGTATTTTTGAACGACGAGTCTTAGTTCGCCAGCTCCATCATCCCCACCCATAGCTGGGCCTGGCCTCGTACTTCGAGATCGTACTTGCGAACGAACGTCAGGCGGCCGTCGGCGGCGATCCGGAATACGCTCAAGGCGCAAGGCACACGGCGGACGTCGTCACCGTCACGCACCATCATATCCACGATGGTGGCCGCAACCAGCAGGCGTCCACTCGGATCGATGCTGAAGGTGCGAGGATGAAAGCTTTGTGTGTCCGCATTCTGGACCAGCGTCGGTTCTCCGCTGTTCGGGTCGATCGAAAACACCGCGATGCCGTTCTCGCCGCCGGCGAATATCGGTTTACCGTTGAAGTCGACCGTCCCGCTGGCGCGATTTGACACGTAAACGGCATGGCCGCGGGGATGCACATGGATAGCGCCCGCCACCTGGTGATGTTTGCCCTCGTGCTCGCCGCCCAAGGTCGTCTTGATGAAAGCCGGCTCGGCGAAAAAGCTGTCCGTCCGTATATGGTGCATGTGCAACTGGTTCTGCCTTTCGACCGACACGTAAACCCAAGGCCGGCTGGGGTGGAAATCGAGATGGCGCGGCCCATAGCCATAGCCGCCCCTGCCACCGACCGGGAGATTGGCGAGTGGCGATAGCTGCCCATCCCGGAAATTGTAGAGCTTCAGCGCACCGGGGTCTTCCGGCTTGTTGGCTTTGACACTGTTGCCGCGTGTTACCATGACGACGGAGCGTCCGGCCGGCGTGCTCAGGACCTGGTGGGGAAAAATACCCATGTTCAGTTGTCCCGATTGCACAATCTGCGCGCCGAGCTTGCCGTCGCTATTGATCCGATGCACGGTAAGGTTGGCCGGGTTGCTATAGCAGGTCAGCGCGTAGGCGCCGCTGGCGTCGACACTGTTGTGGATCGGACGCGCCGTCAGAACCTGGGGCTCGCCATGCATCGCGAGCGCGCCGTCGGTACCGATGCGCAGTGCGGATAAGCGGTTGACCTTGCCCGCGACCGCGCCGCCGGGAGGCGCATCGCTGGTGGAGGCGTAAAGGAATCGACGTGAGGGATGGATCCAGGCGTACTGCACCACCGACGGCATTAATATCGATGCACGCTCTGTCAGCGTCGCGGCCTCGACGTCGACGTCATACTGCGTTAGTTTGTTGCCGATGCTTTGGTAGAGCACCACGCGTCCGCTGCTTCCCGTGCCACGGCCCGTCACGCATCCCAGCAAAGGTAGTGCAGCCGCGCTCGCGAGCGCAATGCCAAATTTTCGTCGATTAATGTTGATCGTCATGATGGATGTCTTTCGAACGGTTGAATACGCGCCACCCCGCATCGACTCCGTTGACGTTTGCGCGGCGGATCGCTTAGCTGTGGGCGCGAGGTGCGCACGGACTTCGTGGATTGTTCACACGGGGAATTAAGGCGGATAGAAGGCGAAGGCAACCGGCTTCTGCGGCACCGGCAGCGGGCCGCCGACGGCGCTCAGGCGGCCGGTCGCCGCGTCGATGCGGAAGACTGCGAGGGTTTTCGAAGCCTGGTTGCCGACAATCATCCAGCGGCCGCTCGGATCGATGCCGAAACTGCGCGGGGTGTCGCCGCCACTCGCAATTTCTTGCAGCCGCGTCACGGTGCCGTTCTGCTTGTCGACGCCGAACACGATGATGCTGTTCGCGGCGCGGCTCGAGATGTACAGGAAGCGGCCGTCGCGCGAGGAAAGGATTTCCGCCGCGCTACGCGGCTCGCTCAAGTCGACCGGGACCGATTGGACCGGCGCGAGGCGCCCGTTGGCCGCGTCCCATCGGAACACACGCAGCTCCGAGCTCAGTTCGGCCAGCACGAAGGCGAAGCGCCCGTCGGGCGAAAAGGCGAGATGGCGGGGGCCGGTGGCCGGGCCGGTAGATTCGAAAGGTGGATCCGCCGGCGCGAGCGCCCCGCTTTGGATGTCGTAGCGGTAGACGAACACCCGGTCGGCGCCCATGTCCGGCGTCAGCACGAATTTGCCGCTCGGATCGAGTAGCGCGGCATGCGCGTGGGGATGGCGCTGCTTCGGGCTCGGGCCGGTGCCGTAATCGGTCACGACCGAGGTCGCGGGCGCCAGGCTTCCGTCGTCGCGCACCGGAATCGCCGCGACGTGGCCTTTGCCAAAGTTGGCGACGAACAAGGCCTTGGCGCGCGGATCGAAACTGAGGAAGGTAGGCCCGTTGCCGCCCGAATCGGTCCGGCTCAGGGCGCCGAGTTTGCCCGTGGCAGGATCGATCGAAAAACTGTGGACGCTGCCGCGCTCATCCGTGTAATTGCCGATCTCGCTGACCGAATAGAGCAGCGGACGCGTGGGGTCGGTCACGATCCAGGTCGGCCGCTCGAGCTTGGCCATCGACCCGGTCAAGGTTAGACGCCCGCTGCGCCCATCGAGCCGCGCGCCGAGGATCTCGTCGCCTTGGGTGCCGATGAACACCAGCGTCGAATCGTCTTGCGCAGCGACGTGCGCCGCCTGGATCCATGCACCCGGCAGACCAAGCAGCAACACCAACAGCAACCGTCGTACTCGCATTTCCATCTCCTCGAAGTCCCCCGCCGTGCGGCGCTCCCAAACACGGGTCGCCGCCGGCCGTCCTGCCAATCAGGATTACATTTGCGGCCTGGTCGCGAACCAGCGCCGGAAGAAGTCCGTGCGCGCTGCCGTCGCGGCCTCGATCGCCCCCGAGTCGTCGCCCAATTGCATCGTGGTCTTCGTGCCCGCGGGGGTGAACACCGGCCATTCGACCAGGCCTTTGCCATTCGGATTGCCCGTTGCCGCGAAGTTCGCCCAGTACTGGGTCATCATCCCGGAAATCTCCCGATCACGGTCTGTCCACGGCTGCTTCACGCTTGGCAGGCTACCCATGATGTAGGGAATCTCGGAGCCGTGAAACGCGCCGCGCGCCTCTTGCCCAGGCCAAGGATGATTCCAGAAGTAGATGAAGAGCTTCGAGCGGACACCCTTTTGGTAGGCGTTCGCCCAGCCGACCTTGCTGATGCGGTTCTGATCGTGAAAAGCGAGGTTCTGCGCCAAGCCCGCTTCTTCGTCGTTGGATGCCGGATACAGCCGGATAAATTCATCGGTCATGTGCGCAAACTTTTGTTGCGCCCATTGCCGGTATGCGGCCAACGTCGTCTTGAAGATCGGCTTTCCGCTCAAGTCTTCCGCCGCGGTGCCCACCATGAACGGCACGTCGGCCTGTTTGTGGCGCGCCCATGCTTCCTTGTAGCTCGAAGGCATTACATGGCCATCGAGTACCGGGCTGAAGAACGGCGGATAATCTGGGAACTGCGGCGGGGGAAGTTTGATGATTTGCTCTGCCGGCAGCGCGCGAAGCTTTGCCATGGAATCGATGCCGATGCCGCGCAGATAATGCCAGTGGTTTGTTTCGGCCTCTTTCAGAGTGCGATAGGACATGGCGCCTTGCCAGATCAGCGGATCGCCGCTGTCCATCGTTCCGCTCTGCGCGATCGCACGCTGGAACAGGCCGCGCGCCTGCGGCATCACCGCCAGGAACTGGACCGACCCGCCGCCGGCCGACTGGCCGAAGATCGTCACGCGCTTCGGATCGCCACCAAACGCGGCGATATTGCGCTTGACCCATTTCAGCGATTCGATCTGGTCGAGCATGCCGTAGTTGCCCGACACTTTGTGCGGCGACTCCGCATCGAGTTCCGGGGAGGTCAGGAAACCAAGCATGCCCAGCCGGTAGTTGATGACGACGACGATCGCGCCCTTGCTCGCCAGGCCGACAGCCTCGAAGCCCGGCGCCGCTGAGGAACCGCTGTGGAACGCACCGCCGTACAGCCACACCATTACCGGCAACTTCTCGGTGGCGCTTTTGGCCGGCGTCCAGACGTTCAGATACAGGCAATCCTCGCTGTTCTCCGCCTGGTCGCCGGCCTGGCCCGCTTCGCCATGCCCCTTCTGCATGCATGACGATCCGTATTTGTCGGCTGCGCGCACGCCGGTCCACTTGGCCGGGGCAACCGGCGGCTTCCAACGCAGAGGGCCGACAGGCGGTGCCGCGAACGGAACGCCCTTGAAGACCGTCACGCCCGGGTCGGCGCTTGGAACGCCGGCAAGTGCACCGGTGTCAATCTGCGCGTTCAATAGTGTTTGCGCATGGACCGGTGCGGCGAAAGTTGAGAGCGCCACAACCCATGCGACGAGTGTGTATCTGATATCTGCGGTCATATTGCCAGTCCTCTGCTATTTGAAGATCAGTGTCACGAAGTCGGCCATCGACTCGCGGAACACCTTGTAATCATGCCCCCCGGGGAAGGTCCTGAAGCTGACGTCGGCCCCTTCCTTCTTGAAGTCGTCGTAGGCCTTCTTCTGGTGCGGCGCCCGGGGATCGCGGTCGCCGACCGACATGTAGAAAATCTTAGGTTTGGTCGCCGGATTGCGCAGGTTTTTGCTCATGCCGGGAGCAATTTTCTCGGGGTCGAACGCGATGTAGTTGCTATGACCGGCGGGTGGGGTGTCCGCGCCACCGAAAATCCCGGTACCGAACTCGCCGATGTAGTTAAACCAATCGAGATGCCGCATCCCCACGCCCATGGCGGTCCCACCGCCGAAGGACAGGCCCGCGATGGCCCGATTATCGCGGTCGGTGTAGGCCCGGTAGTTCTTCTCGATGATAGGGAAAATATCGGTCGGCAGCTCTTTCTCCTTGACTCCCATGTTGACGAGGGCCGGCGGGAAAACCGCGTCTCTACCGGTGCCGTCATTGATGCGGTTGTCGGGCATGACGATGATCATCGGCACCGCCTTTTTCTCGGCGATATAGTTGTCGAGGACGACATTGACCCGGCCATACGTGGTCCAAGCCGTCTCGTCCGAGCCGTTGAACAGGTACAGCACCGGGAACTTGCGATCGGGCTCGCTGTAGTACTGCGGCGGAAGATAAACACGCATATTGCGGCGCCGGTTCTGGACCTTGGAGAAGTAGGTTATCAAAGTCACGGTGCCGTGCGGGACGTCTTGGGTGACGTCGTAGGGCATTGGATTGCCAGGAACTTCGACCTGGCCGATGTTCACCTTGGCGCCACCGATTTCGAACGAGTACTCGTAGAGCTCC
The DNA here is from genome assembly GCA_040384885.1 of Pseudomonadota bacterium. GTDB lineage: Bacteria > Pseudomonadota > Gammaproteobacteria > Burkholderiales > Burkholderiaceae_D > Telluria_A. Next base: position 56,051 of record JAZKIN010000066.1, read on the forward strand.
GGAACCACGGGGCCCACGGTGACTTTCCAAACGCCATTCTCACCCTTGGCCATCGGGTAGTTCGTGTCGGCGAAGCGCAGCCGCACTTCCGGCGCCGTTGGTGCCGAAATCCGGAAAGTAACGCTGCGGTCGGGCTGGATATCTGGCGATACAAGTGGTGCCACCATCGGTTGGTTCGCATGCAGGACGGGTTGCTGTGCAAAGGCCAAAGAGGCAGTAAAAATCGCTGCGAAGGGAAGAACCGTCATTTTTTTCATAGAATCTCCTCGAATAATGTAAATGCGTAGAACATGTTCAGTCTGGACACCATGTCCGGTTCGACCGGGAAAGCGGTTTTTCGCATGGCTTTCAATTCCGACTTCGTCAAACAAACCCTCATGTCGGCACTTCTCGGTAGCGCGGTGCGGCCAATGCTTGCGCCAGTTGTATCCGGTTCGGCAAGCCTTCACAATCCCCGCTGAACTGCACGACGCGCGCGCCGATAGCGTTGCCACGCTCGGCGGCTTGCTCCAAAGGCAGTCCTTCCAGCAGTGCACTGATGACGCCCACTGCGAAACCGTCACCCGCGCCGACGGTGTCCACCACCTTTTGCGCGCACAGCCCAGGCACGGCAGCGTGTCCGGCCTCGCTGGCATAGTAGGCACCCCGCGCGCCCAATTTGATAACCACTTGCTTGACCCCAAGATCAAGGTAGAACGCAGCGACGTCACGCGCGGTTTGCCGGCCGCTCAACAGTTGACCCTCCGATAGTCCAGGCATGACCACGTCCGCCAACGTGGCGAACTGGTTCAGGCATTGAACCATTGTCTGCTGCGAGGGCCAAAGGCGCGGACGCAGATTGGGATCGAAGGACACGCGGACGCCGGCGGCGCGAGCCTGTGTCGCCATCTCCCACACCAATTGGCGCACGCTTTCCGACAGGGCCACGCTGATACCAGTGATGTGTAGATGTCGCGCACTGGTGCAGATGGCGCCCGGATTGTCTGCCGGCCCCATATGCGCTGCGGCCGACCCCTTGCGGAAATATTCGATGTCAGGATCTTCGCCGCCCTCCGCTTGGGACTTGAACATGATGCCCGTGGAGCGATCCGCATCGATTTTTACATACTGCTGGTCGATCCCCTCGGTGCGCAATACAGCGCGCAGATAGTCGCCGAAGGCATCACTCCCGACGCGGCTCACATAAGCAACCCGGAAGCCCAGCCGACTGAGGCCAATTGCAACGTTCAGCTCGGCCCCTGCACTGGTGCGGCGAAATGGTTCCACCTCGGACAGGGAGCCTGGATGCTGCGCGACCAATAAAGCCATCGCCTCGCCAATGGTGACCACGTCCAAATTGCATTTGCCTTCGAGCTGGCTTTTGCCTGCCGTTGTATCTAAGTTGCTCACGTGTCTGTTCCCGAAGTTCTGGGTACTTCTCGCACCCCATCTTCCCGCTGCGATTGCCGATCAAGCGAAAAGCATCACCCGGCTGTTCCAAAGTGCGAACCGCCGGGCAATGCAATCTTAGAACTTTACGCGGACGCCGGCGGTGAAGAATCGACCGATAGGATCATCCGTGAGAGCGAACCCGTTGAACTGGCCTGGGAAACTAACCGTTCCCGAAGCACTGGCGAGTGGCGGATCTGTGTTCAACAGATTCTGGATGTTCAGGAAAAACTCGGCGTTGCCAAAGCGTTTGTCAGGCATCGTGTACGACAGATTCAGTGCGGTCTGACCATACGAGCGAACATGGTTGTCGCTCCATACGCCGCTCGCACCGAGCTTCATCGCATTGCGCCAGCGCTGCTGAATATCGATCCTGAATTGCTCGGTAAGCTGAACGCTTGCCATGCCCGTGAGTCGCACAGTCGGGGCTGCGGAAATGCCAGCCGAACCGAACGCCACGCCGCCTTGGTCCACAGTTTCCAGTGCGGGCTGAATGTAAAGAATATGTGGTTGGTAAGCTGCCAGTCCGCGCAGGTTGATCGACTTCCCAAATACCTTCCCCGCGTAGCCGAGCTCGAGGTCGATGCCGGCCGTCTTGATTTGACCGATGTTGACCGGCGTGACATACCAAGCGGTCGCAGCGTTCGATGCAGCCATGTCGGCAGGCGTGCGGGTAAAGCCGCCCGGGCGAACCTGAAGTGCGCAATAAGGCGAGCTGCCGCCACTGTCGTAACAGGCGTTTTGGAATACATCGCCGAAGCCAACGGTCGAAACGATGGCGTTCTTGATATTGATATTGTAGTAGTCGACAGTCGCGGTGAAGCCGCGAATATAACTTGGCTTCCATGCGAGGCCAACGGTGAAGGTCTGTCCGATCTCGGCTGTCAGATCGGGGTTGCCGAAACTGATCTGTTGCACGGTCGCGGTCGTTCCAGTAAGGCGGTCCGAGGTCGGTGTGACGACGATAGAGGCCGGCTGGTTCAAATCGTTGAGGGTAGGCGCGCGGATGTCGCGCGACACGGTGCCGCGGAAGCGGAGCTCGTCGCTCATGACCCACGACGTGCCGAGTTTCCCGGTCCAGTAACTGCCGACCGTGTCATATTTTGTATAGCGCGCCGCGCCGCTGACGCTCAGCATTTTCGCAAACGCGACGTTCTTAAGCAGCGGAACTTCTGTCTCGATAGCGGCTTCCAAAACCGACTGCTTGATTTTCGAAACCGGCGCGAAGGTTTGGCGCCACTCGAGCGTGCTGCCCTGGATGCAATTTTCAGGGCGTAGACCGGCACAGTTGGCGAACTGGTTCGGACGCGCCTCGCTGGTCGACTTGAAGCTTTGCAGCCGCGCCTCGCCCGACAAGGCGAACGTCACCGGCCCCGCCCAGTTGCTAAACGGCGAGCCGCTGATATCGGCGACGATGTCGTCAAGGTAGGTAACCGCCTGATAGCGGGTATCGTTGAGGATGTAGTCGAGCGAGCCGGCGCTGCTCGCGCTCGGGCCAAACAGGTCGATCGGCAAACAGTTCGAATAAGCGCCCGGGTTGCTGATCGCAGCTGCGCAGACGATCTGACCGGTCGCGGGATTGACGACGGCGTCGGTTGCCGCCGCCAGTCGCTGCTGGTTCACATTGTTGCGCAGCGTGGTTTGCAGCGTCGATTGTCCGCGTGTATAGGCAACATTCCAGTCATAGCCATCGCCCAGCTTCCCCTTCAAGCCGCCTGTGAACATGTACTGGTTCGATTTTGCCACGGGATTGAAACGGGTGCCTGCGTCCGGATTGAAATCGGTCGGCTGGTCGACGAGACGGCTGATGCGGAAGGTATTGATTCCGGCGGCCGTCAGTTGCGAGCGGTATTGCGGCGCGAGGAAGGCGTTGTTGCTGCTGAGGAGCACATTATTGATAGTCAGCGGGTCCTGGTACAACAGATTGGTCTTGATGTTGCCGCTGATAAGGGCGAAGGCGCTCAGATTGTCGGTCAGGTCGTAGTCCATGCGTCCAAAAAACTGATGGCTTTCGAGCGGGGCCTTCAAGTTGTTGTCCAGATAGCCGCCAGCGCCGCCAACTTGGACGCCGGCGATGGTTGCGCCGTTGATCACGACCGGCTGCCCGTTGGCAAATGGACTCAGTGTGCCATTCGTCGCGAAGTACTGGCCGTTAAGGGCGCATGTGGCACCGCAATTAATCCGGCCGCCGAACGGCGAATTGGGCAGGCGCGCGTTGTCGACCAACAGATAAGGGCTCGCGGTGGTGCCGGCGCCAGCGACAACCGGTTGGTGGAACCACGGACGCTCCGAGCGTTTGAGCACGCCCTGATCGTCGCGATATTCGTAGCTCGCCACAAAATGGCCGCGACCATCGGCAAAGTCCTTGCCGACTGCGATACCGGTGTTGTTAACCGCCGCGTCCCCATATGTCGACAGACCGGTCTGGGCATGTGCCTTGAACCCGGTGTAATTGGTATCCGTGATGAAGTTGACCACGCCGGTGATCGCATCCGAGCCATATACTGCCGACACCCCGCCGGTCACGACATCGACGCGTTTGACGAGCATCTGCGGAATCATATCGGTATCGACGATGTTGCCGATCGACGTAGGCGGCACGCGGCGGCCGTCGAGCAAAATCAGGTTGCGCGTCGGACCGACATTGCGAAGATTGAGCTGGTTGGCGACCCCGTTGCCCCCGCCGGTGCCGCCGGTGGCCGTTGGATTGCTGGTCTGTCCACGCGAGCCGGAAAACACCGGCAGCGTGTTGAGCGAATCGGCGATTGTTGTCGGCCGCAAGTCCTGCAGCTTCTCTTGTGAGATCACAGTGAGCGGTACCGGGCTGCTGCTACCTGCGGCCACCCGCGATCCGGTCACGATTACCTGGGTTTGTGCATCGGCGGCCGCGGCTGGTGAACCCTGCGGTTTTTCAGCCGCTGGCTGCACTGCGGTGGCGACTTGGGCAAAAGCTACCAGCGGCAAGCCTGCGGCGCCCACACTCCCAAACAACACCGCCGTGATTTGCGTAATTCGTTTAAGTTTCATATGACTACAATCTCCTGGTTTTATTTAGACTCGAAAAAGCACGCTCTGTCGGGTGCCTGGTGCTGAATGATCGATTGATCTATCTGAGCTACCGACGTTGATCTAAGGGGACTATACAGTCGGGAAAAAGCCATGGAGTCAGCAATTGTGAGGTTGCCGACGCATTTCGTGATAGCGCTCACATTGCCTGTTTTTGCATTGTCCACACATCCAGGATTGGCTACTTGGGATCGCCGATCGGTCGCATTTGCAACGCTGGGAGCAATGCCTGACAAGCGTTGGATCGCTGCTCGTACGGCAGCCTGAACCGATCCATCTGCATACGCGTTGGGGATGGTTACTGTTGACTAGGTTTGGATATCGATACGTCACGCGCGGACGATGCGCGGCTGCTGCGTCGGCGACGTCCAATAGATGCGGAACATCGGCAGCGTCCGCCGGCGGCAAGCCCAAGCGGGTTACCGCGATGTGGATCCCGGCGTGCGCTCAGTCGACTGAAGCTACGGCCTGACGCAAATGCTCGAGAAAAGCGCGCGCGGTGGGAGACAGCTCTCGCCGGCGCTGGTAAACGATATTGAACGAAAGCATGATCTTGCCAAGTTCGGGGACCGAGGCGATCCTCAAGCTGCCCGCCTCGACCTCGGTCGCGACGGCGCGTCGCGAAACGAACGCCACCCCGTAGCCCTGCGCGACGACATCCTTGATGGCCGTCGTCCTGCCGAACTGCGCGACCACCTTGAAGTCGGCCAGGCGCGTCCGGTTTTTCGCCAGGGCCTGCTCCAGCGAGGCGCGGGTCGCCGAGCCCGCCAACAGGGTGATCAAAGGCAAGCCCTTTAGCTCGGCCAGGTGAATCGTCGGCCGATCCTTCCACTGCCCCCCGGGCGGGGTGATCAACACGAGTTCATCGCCGCAGAAGGGTTCCGATACCACGTCGTCACGTCCCTCGACAGGCGGAAGCACGGCCAGATCCATGCCCTCGCTGCGCAGTTCGTCGAGCGCCTTGACGCCATCGCCGAAGAAGCGCAGCTCGACGCTGACGCTGGGATGCGACTCCTGGAAGGACATCAAGATACCGGGCAAGAGGCATTCGGCTGCGGCCGAGCCGGTGCCGACGACAAGGGGCCCTTCGACGCGGTTCAGAAACGAGGTCATGCCCTCCTCCAGCCTGCGCCGCTGCGCCAGCAGCGACACCGCCTGGTCGTAGAGGAAGCGGCCGGCCTCGGTGGGCTCGATTTCCCGGCCGAGACGACTAAACAGCGCCGTTCCCAGCTCCTCTTCGAACTCCTTGATGCGCGTGCTGACGGTAGGTTGGGTGAGTCCCAAGGTCTCCGCCGCCCGGGAAAAGCTGCGCTCCCGGAAGACGCCACAAAAAATTTCGAGTTGGATCAGGTCCATGGATGTCAGATTGTCGGTGCTTTGCCGCAGTGTTAGTCGAACGGGAATCATAACACCCGTGCGCGCGACGATCCCGGGCGACGCCAGCCGGGCAATCGGCGCCGCACCGCACATGACGATCAAATTCGATGTATCGAAATTTCCAATGAGTCCCATTGACTTTGCCAATGTATGCTTGTATCATTTTTTCCAATGGCTGACATTTGGAAAGCCTATACAATCTGCTTCAAGCGTCGCCGACGCCTCGGAAGCGCCCACTGGAAATGAAAACGATGAACGAACCCCTCTATGAAGTTCTCTGGCCGCTTGGACGATCGACGGTGACGGAGATCGATGCGCAGCCACGCATCTCCGACTTGTCGAAGGCCACCATCGGCCATCTGTCGCACTACGGTTTCCGGCATGACGAGATGATTCCTGTGATCGAACAGCTCATGACGGAACGCTACCCCGGCATCAAGTTCGTCCCTGCGGAGACCTTCGGCAACATCCACGGTCCGAAGCACGGCAAGGAAGCCCTCCCCTTGCTCGCGGAACGGCTCCGGGAGCATGGCATCGACGCCGTGATCACGGGCATCGGCAGTTGCGGGACCTGCACGCCGGCCGTCGTGCGCGCGAGCATGGTCGCCGAGCGCGCCGGCGTGCCAAGTACGACGATCGTCGCCACGGCGTTCCGGACCCAGGCCTCGGCCAACGCAAGGGGGGAAGGCATGGCCGACCTCTGCGTCTCGGAATTTCCCGGCGTGATCATGACGCAGAGCGCCGAAGAGCTGCGCCGCAATACCGCCGAGGTGCTGGTCCCCAACATCATCAAGCAATTGACGCGGACCGTGACCACGGAAAAAAAGGTGGTCGAGCCCGAGCCGCGCGAGATCGTTTTGAAGGGAACGCTGGATCAGGTCAACGAATACTTCCTCGAAAAAGAGTGGACCGACGGTCTGCCGATCGTCCCGCCGACGCTCGAACGGGTCGAGGCATTCATGCGTTTCACCGAACGCGCAGCGGACGAAGTGCTCGGCATCATCCAGCCCGAGAATCGCGAGGCGACCATCTGGGCGGTGGCGGTGAACGGCGTGATGTCGGGCTGCCGCCCGGAATACATGCCGATCCTGATCGGCATCGTCGAAGCGATGTCCGAGCCCAACTTCTATGCGCGCGACTTCGGCGCGACACCCGGTTTGGAACCGTTGGTCGTCGTCAATGGACCCATCGTCAGGCAGCTCGGCTTCAATTGCGAAACCGCTGTCATGCGGGTTGGCCGCCAGGCCAACACGAGCATCGGGCGCTTCGCGCGCATGTTTCTGCGCAACCTGGTGGGCCTGCGCTTCTCGCCGGACGACACCGACAAGGCCTCGATCGGCCTGGGCATGAATGTCGCGCTGGCCGAAAACGAAGCGGCGGTCAGCGACGTGGGCTGGAGCTCGTTCGCTGAAGGCTTCGGCTTCTCGCGGGAAGACAACGTTGTGACGGTTCAAAGCGTCATGTGCTCGACCATTCCAATCTACACGGCCGGCGACACCGCAGTGGAACACCTCGACCGCCTGGTTGAAATTTTCGGCGGCACCTGCGCCGGATGGGCGCACACCGGCATCAAAAAAGGCAAAAACTTCCCGCTACTGATCATCAGCCCGAGCGTGGCCAAAATCATGGCGCGCGAAGGCCTGTCCAAGCGTGACGTCCAGCAATACATCTACGACAACACCAAAATCTCGGTCCGAAATCTGTATCGCCACGCGTGGGAACTCGGTTATACAGCTTACGACCTGAAGCAGTTGCATGCCGAAGGCATCGTCTCGGCCGCGTACGTCGAATCCGACGATCCCGACCGGCTGGTGCCGGTCTTCGTCAAGCCGGAAGGCATCGGCATCGTACTCAGCGGCGACCCGGGCCGCAACCAGAGCAAGGGCTACGTGCAGAACCAGAGCCATGGCTATCCGACGGCCAAGAAGATCCGCTTGCCCGCCGATTGGGAGGCCCTGATCGCCAAGAAATAAGGGCGCGGACTGCTATCGGCACCACACCGTTCCCGCGCTCGGCGCCCACCCTGGCGGGAATCCCTAGAAGCCCGACACGGAACTTGCGATGAACCTCGAAAACGCCACTTCTCCATTAGAGGCAGGACAGCTCAAAAATCTGCGTATTTTTGCGTGCGTGGCAGATACGGGGAGCATCGCTCGCGCGGCCGAACTGCTCTTTAAAGCGCCGTCGGCGATCACCCGCTCGATCATCGAATTCGAGCGCTGTGTCGGGATGGCGCTGTTCGAGCGCAAGCCGCGTGGCATGCTCTTGAACGCATATGGCGACGCGGTGTTGATTCGCGGCCGCCGCATCCAAGATGAAGTGCAACTGGCCGCCGCCGACTTTTTGCGCTCCGCACCCGCCAGCTATCCGGCCTCGCCGACGGTCATCAACAATCTGCTGTTCGATGGCCGCAAGCTGCAGTTTCTGATTCGTCTCACGGATTCGCGCAATATTTCCACCGCCGCCGCGCAAATGCGGATGACGCAGGCGGGCGCCAGCATGGCGCTGTCGCGCATCGAAGCCGGACTCGGGCACACACTGTTCCGGCGTATGATGCAAGGCATGGTCGCCACCGACGTCGCCGACCGGCTGACCCTGCGCGCCAAACGCATCCTGGCCGAGTTGCGCCATATCGGTTCCGACATCTCCGCGATCGCGGGAAAAATAAGGGGTTCGGTCGTCATCGGGACCCTTCCGCTGGGCCGAACCTTCGTGTTTCCGACGGCGATCGCGCGCGCCCTCGCCGATTTTCCGGGGCTGCGCGTGAGCACGATCGAAAGTCCATACGAACAACTCATCAGCGGTCTGCGCAACGGCGACATCGACGTCGTGTTTGGCGCGCTTCGTCCTACCGATCTCTACAAGGGTTTGACGACCGAGCCCTTGTTCACCGACCGGCTCGGCGTGATCGTGCGCTCGGGTCATCCGCTCGCCAAGATCGCGCGGCTCCAGATGACCGATTTAATGTCCGAGAAATGGATACTGCCGAAGTCCAAGACACCCGGCCGGCCGCTGGTCGATAGCTCCTTTCAAAACCTGGGACTCCAGGCGCCGACCGCTTCCGTCGAAACCGCCGACTTGGCCATCCTCAGGCAATTGCTCATCGCCAGCGATATGCTGGCGGTGACGTCGCCGCATCAACTCATGTTCGAGATCCGTTCCGGCTTGCTGGCAGAGTTGCCGGTGGCGCTGGGCAAGACCACGCGCGAGATAGGCCTCATTTTGCGCGAGGGCGCGATGGCGTCCCCTGCGATTGCCGCCGTGCTCGACGCGGTGCGCCGCCAAGTGCGCGAGCACCACAGCGAATGCTTCGGTCCCGAGCGCACGCTGCCGAGTTCCTTCGCGCTCGAAAACTGACGCCTTTTCGATGCCGCCGGCATCTTCCCCGGGCACGATCGATCGCGGTGGCGCCGCGAGCGGCGATCGGCGCCGTCTCGGCGGTGCCCAGCAGAGACAGCGGCAGTTCGGTCTAGTCGAGCGCCACTATTTTCCCCCATCCACGCCGCTTCGCCGATCGGGCAACAGTCGTATCTTTTTGCTGATCGGCGGCGCCTGGACATGGTTCTGCACAAAGCCCTTGCTCTGGTTGCGGCCCGGGTCGCCACTGACGACGATGCCGATCCATTCCGGTTTGATGAACGCGGGAACCAGCCGGTCTGGATCGTGGGACTGACTGTAAGCATCCGACACCACGCCCTGCTTGACCAGAGCGTGCAAATCGAAACCGGTGAAACCGATTTCCCAGGCATGGCGCTGCAACGCCTTCACCGAGACCTTTGTGTGGTCGAACAAGTATTGCTGCACGTCGCGCTTGGTCCAACCCTCGCCGGCGATGACCTTGGCCACCCCGGGGCTGATGATCAGCAGGGGGAAATATTTACCCCTGCGGATCGCGGTATGCGACCAGAAGGCACAGGTGCCGCCGAAGATCTCCACCAGGGTATCCATGTGCTCCACCGCGGTGTTTCCCGCCGTGTAAATCGGAATGGTCGGACTGAGCGCACTCTGGACGGTCACCACGCTGTCTGCGCGGCCAAATCCACGCTCGCTGCTGAAGGACTCCCATCCCAGCTCATCGACCGCGTCCTCGTTTTCGGCCAGCACCACATTCATGCCGAGCGCGATGCTGCCTTTGTCCGTGCTGCTCGGCCCGATGCGCAAGCCGGCAACGTTGCGCATGTAAAGCCGGATAAAGCGACCGATACTGGTATTCGCCTGCCTGCCAACACGCAACACACCGCTTTCGTAATTGAAATTGAGCGTTTTGACGATCGGCCCGTTGACGATGACGAGCGGCTCCCAACCAGGCGTGGCGCCGGCGTCCCGCACGAAAAAATTGGGATCGGCAAGCGCTTCGACGATGCCCAGCAACACCGGCATGTATTCGGGCCGGCACCCGGCCATCACGCCGTTGACCGCGGTGTTCCATACCGTCGCCTCGCGGTTTTCCGGCGCCAGCACGCCGATCACCTCGGCCGGCTCGCGGTCCGTGAACGTGAGGAATGCCTCGATCCGCTCGAGCGTCGGAGGCATGATCGGCAATCCGTCGGTCCATTCCTTTTCGAGGAAGTACTCGTTGACCTCGTCAATGCTGCCCGAATAGACTATCTCGCCCGTCCGCGGTTCTTGGACGGCAGCCGTACTCGCCACAGCCCGCGTCAACTCGCGCACGATGTTCGGCACCAAGACTTGTTCAGTGTTGCGCCGAAGCTCCTCGTCGCTCTGGTTCATGATAACCCCAGGAAACTCGGCAATCCCGAGGTTGGCCATTCCCTGTGCCTTGGCAATCGCCTTGGCCTGTCCCACAAATGCCGCCGCGACGATGGTCGCGGTCGGGTAGCCGGCTTTTTCGGCGATGATGCTGGCCCTCGCAACTGCGGGGCTGCAACTCCCTCAAGAGCCTATGCCGGTGAGGACGGCGTCGCAGCCGTGCTGCCGCAGTTTTTCCGGTAGCGCGGCAAGCACCTCGGCCGAGTGCTGCGGCCCGTGAAAATTGCCGAACTCCTTGTGGCTGACAAACTTGATGCCGGGATACATCTTGGACAGCGTCTCTTCGACGATGGGCCGGATTTCCTGGTCCCTGAATCCCTCGTGGGAAAGATGGCAGATGGTCTTGCCGGCCAAATCGGCGATGCGGGGCTTCAGGTCGGCGACCTGGCTGGTCGACTTGCCTAGCGGCCAGACGACATTGTAAAGAGGTTCGCTCATGTGGGTTACTCCATTTCTATACGGGATGTTTGGGTACGCGGCCTTGCAATCAATTCGGCGACACTGCCGACGCCGCGGCCGCCTTCGCCACGGCCGCCTAGCGCAAGGTGATCAGGGCGGTTCGGGTAAGGGTTACATTACGCGAGATGGCGGCCGGAGCATTCTTCAGATGCCATGCAGTGTAGAGCTCCGCGAAGGGATCGATCGCGGAGTAGCCGTCGACCGGCACGATTGCCCTGATGTTCCGTAGGGCGGCGCCGGTCGCGGTGGAGAGCACCGCCCCCTCCGCCGAGGTGCCGGTGACGATGACGGTGTCGATGTTTCGGTCCGCAAGCATTTTCTCGAGATCGGAGCGGAAGAACTTGTCGACCGGCGCCCGCACCATCGGCTCGCCCGCTTGCGGCGCGAGTGCGGCGACAGGTTCGGGCGACGCGGTCGAGGACGCCGCGCCGGCGCTGTAGACGACCAGCATGCGGCGCGCTCGCGCACTATCGAGCAGGCGCCGGACATGTGGAAGCGAGCGCACGCAGGACGGCCTTTTGGCCTCGACGCAGTTGATCGCGGACATGTCGAGAATCAGCAGGGCCGTGCGTGCGCCGTCGAGCGTGACCGGCACCAGTTCGGGGGCAGGCGGCACCGCGACAGACTTCCAAGCGTCGATGATGGTCTCGGGCCCCGCGCCAAAGGCGCCGCCCCCCATCACCGAGATTGCTGTCCCGCAAATTGTCGCGAACATGCGTCGAATGGTCTTGCTGGAACGGTTCATCATTTGCTTTCTAAAAAATGCAATTATTCGGATGCGCGCATGCGCGCGCGATCCCGGGACGCTCAGGCGGGCAGCGTCATTGCGCGCACCCACATCTGCTGTACACCGGCGCCCAACTCGACCTCGTATCGGCGCACAAAATCGAGGCGACCGTCGTCGGAGATGCGAAACACACTCAGGCCGGCCGGAACGATACGCGTCTCGCCGCCCTCTTTCACCGACATCGCCGCCAGTGAGGCCGCGATCAACAACTTACCGCTCGGATCGATCGCGAAGGTGCGGATGTGAAAGCCGCGTGGATCGACAAACTGGATGGGCGTGGGCTCCCCTGTCACCGGATCGATAGCGAAGACGGCGATGTTGTTCTCGCCACCCTTGAATGGAAATGCGCCGACGGGAACGGTCGTCGCGCTGACCCGGTTGGAGGCATAGACGACGTGCCCTCGTGGATGAACATGGATCGCGCCGGCCACCTGAACGATTCCGGCCTCGGGCGGGAATTGCGTCACCGATCTTTTAAAGGCCGGTGCAGGCTCGATCCCCTCTCCCAGCATACGGTGCATATGCAGCTGGTTCTGGAGTTCGACGAGCACATACACCCAAGGTTTGCTTGGGTGAAAGTCGACATGCCGCGGGCCGTAGCCATCGCCCGACTGCCCGCCACCAACACTTTGCAACGGCGACAATTTGCCATCGTCATCGTTAAAACGAAACAGCTTAAGCGCGCCTGGCTCCCCCTTCGGCTTTTGGGCACTCGGGTTGTTGCCGCGCGTGACCATCAGCACCGAATGGTTCGAAGGAGTCGCTTGAATCTGATGGCAGAAAATTCCCAGTTCGAGATTCGGCGGTTGATCGATCGCCGAACCAAGCGTCCCGTCTTCTTTGATGCGATGAACCGTTAGATGGGGCGGCGCGTTGTAGCAAGCGAGCACAAAACGGCCGCTCTGGTCCACGCTGTTGTGAATCGGGCGCTGGCGCAAAATCTGCGGCTGCCCGTGCGGCGAAAGCGTGCCATCGGCACCGAGGCGAAACGCGGTCAAAAAATGGGCGCCGCCGCTTATCGTCTGGCTGCCGCGCTCTGAGTCGGTCGACGACACATACAGATATTTGTTGGACGGATGGGGCCATCCGTACTGGACCACCGAACTCACCGGGATCGTGGCGCGCTTTGTCAGCGTGGCCGACGCGACGTCGACATCCCAGCGCGTCAGTGAACTGCCGACGCTGTTGAAGAGCACCATCCGCCCGGAACGGCTCTGGATCTGGGCGAGCACGGGCTTGGCGAGCGATGCGAGCATCACACTGGCCAGACCGATATTAAACTGCCTCCTATCCATTTCGAACCTCCTCATGCATCTTCTTCCTCCCCCTCCCTCGCGGGAAGGGGAGAGACCGCCAGCCGGGCTTAGAACCGGGCCCGCACCCCGACCGCATAGGCACGACCGAGCGGATCATCGCCGGGGACGAAACCGCCGGCGAGGCCGGGACTTTGCGCCGGATTGCCGCCAACCGCCGCAATCGGCGCCTGCTTGTCGAACACGTTTTGAACGTTCAAATATGCAGTCCACTGCCCTTCGAACGGCAAGCGATATGTGAGGTTCAGGCTCGAATACGACACCGATGCGACATCGGTTCCCGGTAGCGAAACGACGGCCGGATTGGTGCTTTGATGCCAGCGCGAACGCCAGCGCGTCTGCCAGTCGATACCGATGCGATCGCTGGCGTCGACATGCGCCGAGACGGTTGCCCGCACCCGCGTACCGGCCGTGCTGCCCGCCGGCGCCTGAAGGTTCGACGCCAAATCCTGCGTGGCCGATCCGGGCGCGGTGAAGTAGACGTGCGGCTGGTACGACACCAGGGCGCGCAACCTGATTGGCAGTGTCCGCACCGTCGTCTTGTAATTCGTCTCGACGTCAACGCCCTTGGTCTTCAACTCCGCGACGTTGGCCGGAACCGAATACCAGGTCGTCACCGCATTCGATGACGTCATGTTGGGCGCGGTACGACTGAATCCGCCGGGCCGCACCTGCAGCGAGCAGAAGTACGACGTGCCGCCGCTGTCGTAACAGGCGTTCTGGAATGCCGTGTCGAAACCGTTGACGCGGAAAATGTAATCCTTCACCGCGATATTGAAATAATCGATTGCGAAACTGAATTTCTTCGTCGGGGTGAACACCACGCCTGCGGTAACGGTATGAGCAACCTCCGGCTGCAGGTTCGGATTGCCGCCATTGACGATTTGCGGCGACCCGCCCGAAGGCGTGAGGTTCTGATTGGTCAGAAGGTCGCGATTGCCGTTACTGAAAGTGACGGCGTTAGGCTGGAAAAGATCGTTCAAATTCGGTGCGCGAATGTCCTGCGAACGTGTCGCGCGCAACCTCCACGCACTGTTGACCTCCCACTCCAGACCGACTTTCCAGGTTTTCGCGGCGAACTTATACGACTGGTTCGGCGCGAAGATGTTGGGGTTTCCTTCGGCATCGTATCTGGCTTGACGATAAGCGAGGTTCATGTTCATCGATTCGATGAACGGCAGATCCCTGATCAAAGGCATTTCACCTTCTACGGCAGCCTCTTTGACCGTCATAAAGACCGGAGGACGGGGCGCCACGCCGCCATTGAATTGCGGCGTGCCCAGGTTGGTGGCCGAGACCGGCGTGCAGTTACCGAAGCGCAAGCCCGTGCAATCGAGTGGAGCGAAGTTGACGGTCGGCTTGTCGGTGCTGAGCTCGAAGCGCTGGCGGTGCCACTCGCCCGAAATAGCCATATGCACCGGTCCGATCCAGTTTTCGAACGGCGCGCCGGTAATGCTGCCCGAAAAATCGTTCGTGAAGCTCTCCTGAAGGAATGTTCCCTCTTTCTTGACGTAATCGACCAAGGCTTGCGTTTCCGAGCTCGGGCCGAAGGGATTCATCGGTACGCAGCCAGGATAGAGCGCGGGATTGGTGAGCGTCACGTTGCAGACGATCTGCCCGGTCGCCGGATTGACCACGGCGTCGAGCGCCGCATACAGCTTGCCGTTGTCGAAAGAATAGTTCGACTTGACCTCGGTCGAAGATTTGCTGCCGGTATAGGACAACTCCCATTTGTACTTGTCGATCTTACCTTCGAAAGCCATATTGCCATAGCTCGTGCGGTAGATGTTATCGACGTTGCTGTTTGTCACGAGGGAATCGACGCCGAATTTTTTGGTCAGGCCGAAGATCGATACGCCCGCGGCCTCCATCTGCGCCTTGGCCGCGGGGAATTGATTCGCGAAGTAAGCGTTCGACGTGCTCATTCGCCAAACCTGGCTGTTGTTCACATCGCCGTAGTAGTTAAAGCTGTGATCCACGGTACTGGCAAACGAAGCGTAGAAATGCAGGTCCTTGGTGAGATCGAAATCGAAACGACCGTATCCCTGGGTCAAATCGGTGCGCGGCTTGAGCGAAACCCGCGTATCCCAAATGCCGTCACCGCCTAGCTGGATGGTGGTGCCGGTCGGAATGCCGGCGGTCGAGCCGTTCTGGAATGGCCGCAATGTACTGTTGGTGGCGAACGTGGAGTTCAACAACGGGTTGGCCGGCTGCCCGGGGACCGCGACGATTTTGCCGCCGTAGGTATAGGTGGGATTGTTCGCGCCGGGGACGAGGAAATAGGGGAATGCCTGGGTTCCTGCCCCCTGCACCGTCCAGCGCCCTTGGAACTGCGAAATATCGTTACGGTTCAGAACCCCCGCATCGCGGTAATTCTCGAAGCTGCCTAAAAAATGGCCCCGGCCCTTGAACAATTTCGTCCCGAATGCGATGCCTGCACGGTAAGTCTCGCCGTAGCCGCGCTCCGCCTTTCCACCTTGCACATCCAACTTCACTCCGTTGAACTTGCGGTCGGTAATGAAGTTGACCACGCCGCCAATCGCGTCGGAGCCGTACACGGCCGAAGCACCGCCGGTCACGACGTCGACGCGTTGCAGCAGCATTTGCGGAATCGTATTCGCGTTGACGGTGCCATCTTGCGTGGTCGGCGGAACACGATGGCCGTCGTACAGGATCAGCGTCCGCACCGGTCCCAGGCCGCGCAAATTCAAGGCGCTGGTCTGATTGCTATTCGACTGGTTGCCGCTCGGATTCGAGGCAGTGCCACCGCGCGATCCGGCGAACGCAGGCATATCGAGCAGGCTTTCGAAAACCGTCGTCGGACGCGTCGCCTGCAGTTGAACCACAGTAAGGACGGTAAGCGGCGCCGGACTCTCGTTGCCGTTCTGAATGACGCGCGAGCCGGTGACCGTCACCGTCTCGACCACTTGCGCCGCCTCGGCTGCCTTATCTGTGCTTTCCGTGGTTTGCGCATGCGCGCCGGAGAAAGCGGCCAACGCGCCGGCCCCCGTCAACGAGACCACGCCCAAATTAGCAATGCCTTTTCGTAATTTCATGTTTGCCTGTCTCCTGTGTGATCGTCGATTGCGATTCTTTGTTTGTGTGACACTCTATTTGCTATCGTCGAATCTCGTGATGCCTTCTAGTGACCTTGGGATGTAAATCTGTGATGGCGGCATCCGGGCTGAAAACCGGGCGTCCGAAGTCGAGTGAAGATGAAATCGTTTGCTTGCTCGCCGCCCCTTTATGGCTGCCGGGACGCGGCGTGCACCGCCGATATTTACGTGCGGGTACCCAAGCGGTTTTCCTTACCTGCCAAACCAATTCGCCAACCTTTCATTGATTTCCGCATGCTGTTCAAACTGCACCCAGTGCCCTGCTCCGGCACCGATATGCGCCTCGCGCAATCGATGACCTTCCGTCAGGCGCGGCACGAGTTCTTCCGGTGTCGCGGTGACGTCATGCTCGCCCCATATGAGCAACAGATTCTGGCGATGGCAATCGAGCAGTTCACTCAGGCCGCCGAGACGCGCAATGGACTTGCTGCGAAAGCGGGTGCGGATACAGCACCTTGCATATACGGCAAGCGCGAGCGCATCCGCCTTGGACGCGTCGTGCAGCATGAATGCCGCAACGTTCTTTAGCAGCGCCGAGCGCATTGCCTCCGGATCGGACAGCCGCCAGTTCAGCAAAACCGCCTGTTGACGTCGGGTGCCCCCGTGCCCTGCCGCACCCAGCAATGCCATGCGTGGTACGTATCCCCTTTCGGCGACCAGGCGAGCCGCCACCAGGGCGCCAAACGAAAAACCAACGACGCCCACCTCGGTCTCCGGGCCCACCAGCGTCGACAGCGTGCTTGCGACTGCCTCGACCAGGCAAGCCATGCGATCGGCCGCGTGCGGATGTCCCGGCAAATCATCCGAGTCCCCGAAACCAGGCAAATCCGGCAACCACAGAGTGAATTTCTCGGACAAGGTTTCTATATTGCGTATCCAATGCAGCCAACTGCCGTGTCCGCCGTGTATCAGCACCAAGGGCGGCCCGTCGCCGAAGCGTCGCCATGCCACATTCCGTCCATGGTGTTTGACGATCCGCAGTATCGCCAGGCGCTCGAGACGCTCGATCGTGTCATGTCCATACAGATCGTCATTCATGCGCATGGACTCCACAAAGCATATAAGTTTGAAACAGGAAGGGGCGCTCGAGCCGGCCCAGCGGCACCGGACATGCGCGCCCCTTAGTCGATGTAGCGCAGCCCGGCTTTCGCAAGGGCGTCACGCATGCTGTACATATCCAGGCCAAGCTTGCCGCTCGCGAGCTTCTGCCGCTTATCAGCCTCATTGGCTTCGCGCGCGGCGGCGGCCTCTGCCACTGCACGTGCGAGCGCTGCCGGCACGACCACCACGCCGTCGTCGTCGGCAATCACCACATCGCCCGGATTCACCCAGGCCCCCGCGCACACAACAGGGATATTGACCGAACCAACTGTCGCCTTGACCGTCCCTTTGGCGCTGACGCACTTCGAGAAAACAGGAAATCCCATCGACGTCAGATCCTTGACGTCGCGCACGCCCGCGTCGATGACGAGGCCGACAGCTCCGCAGGCCCTGAACGAAGTGGCCAGCAAGTCGCCAAAAAATCCATCCGAACACTCGGCTGTGAGCGCGGCAATCACCACGTCCCCCGGCTGGATCTGTTCAGCCGCGACGTGCATCATCCAGTTATCGCCGGGATGGAGCAGCACGGTCACGGCGGTGCCGCAGAGGGAGGCGCCAGCATAGATCGGGCGCATGTAATGGTTCATCAGCCCGACGCGGCCCATCGCCTCGTGAACGGTCGCGACGCCAAACTTCGACAGCGCTTCAACCGCGTCTTGATCGGCACGCTCGATATTGCGCTTCACCACACCCAAATTATTCAACGACATCTCATTCTCCTTTAAGTATTCCGGGCGTTGAGCGCGGCATCGAGGCGTGGGAAAACCCGGCGGGCGTTGCCTTCGTAAATCTGATAGCGGTCTTCCGCGGTAAGCTGGTTCGACGCTTCGATGTAACGCTTGGTATCGTCAAAATAATTGCCGGTTTCCGGGTCGATCCCGCGTACCGCCCCGATCATCTCCGATGCAAACAAGACGTTCTCGACCGGGATCACCTTGGTCAACAGGTCGATGCCGGGCTGGTGGTAGACGCAGGTGTCGAAGAAAATATTCTTGAGCAGATGGTCCTTGAGCAGCGGCTTTTTCATCTCCTGCGCGAGGCCGCGGAAGCGTCCCCAGTGATAGGGCACCGCACCGCCGCCATGCGGGATCAGGAATTTCAGATCCGGGAAATCGGCGAACAGGTCGCTGGTAAGGCACTGCATGAAAGCCGTTGTATCGGCATTGAGGTAATGTGCGCCGGTCGTGTGGAAGCATGCGTTGCAACTTGTGCTAACGTGGATCATCGCGGGAATGCCGTACTCCACCATCTTCTCGTACATCGGATACCAGGACCGGTCCGACAGCGGCGGCGATGTCCAGTGCCCGCCGGATGGATCCGGATTGAGGTTGATCCCGACGAATCCATATTCTTTGACGCATTTCTCCAACTCGGCGATGCTGCTGCGAATATCGACGCCCGGGGACTGCGGCAGCATGGCCGCACCGATGAAATGGTCGGGAAACAGTTGGGAGACCCGATAGCAGAGCTCGTTGCATATCGCGGCCCAGGTCGCGCTGGTGTTGAAGTCGCCGATGTGGTGCGCCATGAAACTGGCGCGCGGCGAAAAGATGGTGAGATCGGTGCCGCGTTCGCGCATCAGGCGCAGCTGGTTCGATTCTATGGATTCGCGCAACTCGTCGTCGCTGATGTTCAGCTCGGACACCTTGGGACCAAGGTGTGGCGTATTGAGATTGGCAATTTGCTTGTTGCGCCAGTTTTCCAGCGCTTTCGGCGCCGTGGTGTAGTGGCCGTGGCAGTCGATAATTAGAGGCTTGTTCATGCTATTGCCCTTTCCAGGCGGATTCAGGAATGATGACTTCTCCGCGCATGATGAGGCGCGCGGTTCGCAGCAGGGCCGCGCGGGTGACGTTCTGGGGATCCTGCGGATCGAGGCCGAGCTCGACACTGAATTCCCCGGTGGGGTGTTCGACCGAAATCGTCTTTGCCTCGCCCGGCGGTACCGTGGCCACGGCGTGCGCGACCGAACCTTCCAAAACGCAGGCGGTGCCGATGGTCACGGCCGCAAGCACGCCGATCGCCTCATGGCACACATGGGGGATGAAGCAGCGCGTGGCGATACTGCCGCCGCTACGTGGTGGCGCCACCAGGCACATCTTTGGATAGTTTTTCTTGGCCACGTCGCCCAGGCCCATCAAAGGACCGGCCTGCAGCCGCAGCGCTTCGAGCTTCTGCTTCAGCACGGTGTTGCCGTTCAACTCGTCGACCGTTTCATAACCGGTCACGTCGAGTTGCGCCGCATGGACCAGCACCATGGGCATGCCGTTGTCGATCAGCGTGGCGTCGATGGTGAAGGGCGCCAGGCCCGCCGCCTCGACCACCATGGTGTTGCGGACGGCGCCGCTTGGCAGCATGGAGGGGCAGATCGACCCGGCCGTATCGAGAAAATTGATCTTGATCGGCGCCGCCGACCCGGGGACGCCGTCGATGCGGGCATCGCCTAGATACTGCAAGCACTTATCGGGCGTCTGCACC
This sequence comes from Pseudomonadota bacterium, assembly GCA_040384885.1. Taxonomy (GTDB): domain Bacteria; phylum Pseudomonadota; class Gammaproteobacteria; order Burkholderiales; family Burkholderiaceae_D; genus Telluria_A. Next base: position 75,943 of record JAZKIN010000066.1, read on the forward strand.
GTGATATCGCACTGCATGTCGGTATTGATCGTGCGCACCCGCACGGTCGTGCTGCCTTCACAGGCGGCGACGAGGCCCGCTTCGATCGCAAACGGCACGACCGCGGCGAGCATATTGCCGCAGTTTGCGGTCGTGTCGACAGTGTCGTCGTCGGGGCGCAACTGTGCGAATAGAAAATCCAGTGCCACGCCCGCTGCGCGGCTCTTGCTCACGATGCCCACTTTGCTGGTCAACACGTTCGCGCCGCCCAGCCCGTCGATCTGGCGCCGGTCGGGTGAGCCCATGGCGGCGAGCAGTACCAGATCACGTGCCTGTATCTCGATCGGGAGATCGCTGGCCAAGAAAAATGGGCCCCTTGAGGTACCGCCGCGCATCAACATGCAAGGCACCGCCCGCATGCCGGGCCGAACGAAAGTGGTCATGGCTCTATCCGGTTGAATCAACAGTTAGCAGTATCGGTAGATGGCCATAACGAGGGTTGCTTTCTTGCACCTACAACGTGCTAATATACTTATCGGTAAAAATTTCAACGGCGCTTCGTGAGCACTCTCCATAACCTGCATGCCTTCTGCGCGGTGGCCGCGGCGGGAAGCGTGCGTGGCGCGGGCGAGAAATTGCATCGCGCGTTTTCGGCCGTCGCCCGCTCCATAGCAGGACTGGAAACCACGCTGGACGTTCTGCTGTTCGAGCGCAAGGGTCGCGGAATGCTGATGACCCCCGCCGGCGCGACCGTGAAGGTGCGGGCGGACCGGATCGAACAGCTGTTGTACGCGGTCTATGACGATGCGCTGCGCTTGTCGAGGCGCGCCAGTGCGGCTCCACCGGGAAACGTCAACGCGCTGTTTAGCGAACACTGCCTTACCGCGGCTGTGCTGCTCGCCGAAAGCCACAATATGCCCACAGTGGCACGCGCGATGGGAATTACACAGCCCGCAGTGAGCCAGGCGTTGGCGCGGCTCGAGCAGGCGCTTGGCTGCCCCTTGTTTCTGCGTAACGCACAAGGCATGATGCCAACAGATAGCGGCGCACGCTGGACAGTGCAATTTGGCCGGGTGCTTGCCGAGCTAAGGCATATCGAGGCGGACGTAACGGCCATTAGCGGCTACCTCAAAGGACTGGTGACCGTTGGCGCCCTCCCCCTTTCGCGAACGCTCCTGCTGCCCCGGGCTGTCACCGCCCTGCTGGCGCGCCACCCCGGACTCCAGGTCCGTTCCATCGAAAGTCCATTCGAAGAACTATGCGCCGGTTTGCTCGATGGACGGGTGGACTTTATCGTCGGGGCCCTGAGGGAAGTGACCGGTCCCGGCTTGTCGAGTGAAGAATTGTTCGTCGATGAGACCGTGTTGATCGCACGTGCAAGCCACCCGCTAAATACAGCGGATCCGCTGACACTGAGCGACATTGCGCAATATCCATGGGTGTTGTCCCGCGCGGGCACCCCCTTGCGCGACTCGCTCGAACTTTTTTTTGGGGGGCACGGGCGCCGCGCGCCGCAACCGGCAGTGGAGACCGGCGATCTGGCGCTGCTGCGCGGCCTTTTATTGCAGGAGGATTTCCTGACCGTTCTTTCGGCACAGCAGTTGCACTTCGAGCTCAATTCCGGCGAGTTGACGGTTTTGCCTTTCCCGATGGAAGGAATGCAGCGCGCGATTGGTTTGCTCACACGCAAGGGAGCGCAGCATTCTCCCGGCGCCGAAGCTTTGCTGGCCGAAATCCGGAAGGCATGCACCCATGCCGGTCGGTAAGCCGTACCAAACCGGGTGGCACGCCAGATTACTTCTCCTCGTGCTCAATGAGGCGATCGGCGTAGTCGCGCCAACCTGCATCGAGCGGCATCTCCGCGAATACACCATTGCGTGTCTGTAGTGCAATCCAATCCTGTTTCCGCGCCGTGGCCGCCGCCATCCAGGACTCGAAGCCGGCCTCGCGCACCATGTTCGCGGCCTCCCGCATCTCCTCGGCCCGACGCTTGCCGTGCCTGACCACGCGGCTGAAGAAATATGCACCCTGTTTGTCCCAGTCAATGCCTGGAAATGTTTCTTGTAGGCTCGGCAACATGAACGCCTCAACACCGAATTTCCGAGCGGTCGTATAGCTTTCGACGACCAGCGCCTCGAGCCCTTTGATCATCACACTGCGGCACAGTTTGATCGCCGAGGCTGTGCCTATCTCGCGCGCGACGGGCTTGGCGCTCATCCCGAAGCTGGCCAAGACCTGCGCCAGCTCCTCGGCATGCTCCCCCCCGAGCAGCATCGGCACGGCGATCCCGTGCGGCGCCACCGAGGTCATCACGCCCGCCTCCACATAGCGCCCGCCGGCGCCGTCGATCAGGCGCGCCGCGTGCTGCTTGGTGGTGGGCGACGCCGAGTTCAAGTCGAGAAAAAATGTACCTTCGCGCACATGCGGTGCCACTACCCTTGCGACCTCCAATGCATTCGAGGCAGTCACGGCCGAGATGATCAGGTCTGCCCCTTTGCATAGGGAGGGCACGGAATCACAGGCTGCGATCCCGGCCTCGGCCGCGTGGAGCAAGTCGGCATTGCCTGGCACGCGCGGGGCAAATTTAACGTCCCACGCACTCACCATCCCCACATGACTTTTCAAGGCGGCGGAAAAGATCTTCCCGACTTCGCCGTAACCGATCATGCCTATGTGTTCAAGCTTCATATTTTATCTCTACGGAAACTAGTAGCCCAATTGATGGACAGCCGCGACCACGAAAGCAAGCGGGGCGCGGTGTGGGATTGACCGGGCTGCTGTCACCCGGGCTCTCTAGGCACTATAGGGCGGGTGCCGGATGCAGTGGTGCCGATTGGTGAAGTTGGAATCGAAAGATGTGATATGGGCGCCCGCACGTGATCGGCAAACGCTCTTGCATAAATATTCACGGTTTTCGCCTGGGGCGCCATTGCGCCGCCAATGCTCCCCTGCGGGATCGCCATCACATAATTCGATGCCAAGCTCACGAACCGACACCACGCGTTTTCGATGCCGCAACTAAGATATCTAACATTCGACGGACCCATTCCCCCGGTATCGGAGCAAGGTCGATACAACATAACTACAAAGCTCAGAGACAGCTAAGGAGAACATCATTACTTCTTTTACATTCATGCGACGCGCCCTGGGCGTCAGTTTGCTGATGGCGATCGGGACGAGCGTCATTGCGGCTCCGGCCACCGACTACCCCCGTAAGCCGGTCCGCGTTATCGTCGCCCTCGCGCCTGGCGGCGCGGTGTCGGCGGTCTCGCGCATATTTGCCGACCGCCTCGGCAAGGAACTCGGGAAAACATTCATCGTCGATCACCGCGGTGGCGGCGAGACGCTGATCGGCACCGCCGCAGCGGCGGCGGCCCCGGGCGATGGCTATACCCTGTTGGTCGCGTCCCCGGCGTTCGCCGTCAACCACACGCTGATGCCGGACCGCGGTTACGACACCATCAAGGACTTCACCCCGGTGTCGGGACTGGTGCAGACGGCATGGCTGCTGGTGGCGCATCCGCAAATGCCGGTACGCAACCTCAAAGAGTTCGTGGCGTATTCCAAGGCGAACCCGGACAAGGTCAATCTCAGCAGCGCGAGCTCGATCGGCGTGCTGATGTACGAACTGCTCAACGATGCCACCGGCGTCAAATTCACGGTCGTGAACTACAAAGGCCAGGGTCCGGCTACCACCGACCTGCTCTCCGGCGTGGTCCAGGGCACGCTGACGACGGCGACCAACATCGAGCAGTACATCAAAGCGGGCAGGCTCAAGGCGCTCGCGACCGCCGGCGACAAACGCAATCCCTTGTTCCCCACCCTACCCACTTTCGCCGAACAGGGCGTCAACGGTTTCGTCGCGCAATCGTGGTACACGCTGCTCGCCCCGAAAAACACCCCGCCCGACATCGTCGCCAAGCTTAACGCGGCGGTGCGTAAGATCCAGAACGATCCGGAAGTGAAGACCTTGCTCGCCAAGCTCGGTTTTGAAACCTATCAAACGACAGTTCCCGCAATCCAAACGCAGCTGAGCGCGGAAATCCTGCGTTACGGGCAATTGGTCAAGAAATCCGGACTGGCCAAGCACGGGGCCGCCCGATGATCAACCAGAAGGTCATGCGCGGCGCGGCGCTCGTCGTCATCGCCCTGTTCTTCGGTGTCCAGTCGGCGACCTACCACCTGGGCACGTTCGCCCAGGCCGGCCCCGGACTGTTCCCGCTGATGGTCGCGACGATCGTCGGCTTGATCGGCCTGGTCATGGTCGTGCAGGCACGTTTCGAGGAAGTCGAACTGATGGAGTTTCCGCTCAAGAACGTCACGATCATCGTGGCCAGCCTGGTCGGATTCATCCTCATCGCCAAATACCTGACGATGATCCCCGCAATCGTTTTCCTGGTGTTCCTCTCGGCGCTCGCAGGGTCGGATTACTCCGTGTCGCGCAATATCAAGATAAGCATCGCATTGGTCGCGATCGCGTTCGCCCTCTATTACTTTCTTGGTCTTCAACTGGAGCTAGTCTGATGGAAGTCTTAAACAATCTCATGTACGGCTTCAGCCTCGCCCTGAGCTGGGACAATCTGATGTACTGCGCCATCGGCTGCATGATCGGCACGATGATCGGCATGTTGCCCGGCATGGGTCCGTTGTCGACGATCAGCCTGCTATTGCCCCTCACCTATGCCATGCCGACCAGCGGCGCGCTGATCATGTTGGCCGGCATCTACTACGGCGCCCAGTACGGCGACCAGGTCAGCGCCATCACGATGAAGATGCCCCATGCGAACACGGTGGTCACCTGCATAGACGGTTACGCGCTGACGCTCAAGGGCAAATCGGGACTCGCACTATTCACCGCCGGCGTCTCCTGCTTCATCGGCGGCACCGTCGCGATCGTGGTCCTGTCCACGCTCGCGCCCACGCTGGCCGAAGTCTCGTTCCTGTTCGGTCCGGCCGACTACTGCGCCCTGATGCTGCTCGGCTTCGTCTTCGTAAGCCACATGTCCAGTTCGGGCAGCATGCTCAACGGCTTCGCGATGGCCTTGGTGGGTTTGTTGCTCGGCACAGTAGGCATCGACGTCGACAGCGGTTTCCAGCGCTTCACCTTCGGCCAGCATTTCCTTGCCGAAGGTATCGGCTTGATCAGCGTGGCGATGGGCTGCTTCGGCATCGCCGAAATCATCAAAAACCTCGACAAGAAAACCAAGTTTTCCCCGTTCACCGGGAAAATCGAACTGATCCCGACGCGCGCCGAATTCATGCGCATCATTCCAAGCGCCCTGCGCGGCAGCGTGATCGGCTCGATCCTCGGACTGCTTCCGGGCGGCGGGCCTACGTTGGCCCAGTTCGGCTCCTATGCGGTCGAGAAGAAGTTCAGTAAACATCGTGCCGAGATCGGGACCGGCGCGATCGAAGGTGTGGCGGGCCCGGCAGCGGCGGACGAAGCCGCTGCCCGTACCAGCTTCATTCCCCTGATGGCCATCGGCATCCCCGAGAACGCCGTGATGGCGTTGATGATGGCCGCTTTCATCATCAAAGGGATCGTGCCCGGCCCGACCATGATCGGCGACCATCCCGACCTGTTCTGGGGACTCGTCGCAAGCATGTGGATCGGCAACTGCTTCCTGCTGTTCCTGAACGTGCCCATGGTCAAATACTGGTTGTCGATCTTCAAAATCCCCTACACGGCCCTGTTTCCTTCGATCCTGTTCTTCTGCTGCATCGGCACGTTCAGCATCCATAACAACCTCGATGATATTTACATCACCGCCTTGTTCGGCATCCTGGGCATCGTCTTCCTGCGCCTCGGACTGCAAGCGGCGCCACTGATGCTCGGCTTCATCCTGGGACCCATGTTGGAAGAAAATTTCCGGCGCGCGATGGTAATCAGCCGGGGCAGCTTCACGATTTTCGCGACGCGCCCTATCAGTGCCGTGCTGATGACTTTGATCACCGTCTTCCTCGTGTGGCAGGCTTACTCCTTCGTCCGCGAAATCCGCCAACGACGGTCCGCGAAACTGGCGTCCGCTTCGGCTACCGCGACGGGCACACCCTAGGCAAAAAACAGCGTCCCTCGGCTCTCTGACCGGCTGTCCAAAGCGGCAGCCGAGCGACGAACCGCGCAAGTAGTTTTTAAAAGTACCGGCATTACAGCCACGACCACGAAGAGAAAACCTTGATGTCCAATTCACTGATACTAAGCAGCGTGCAAGACGGAATCGCCGTCCTGACCCTTAACCGCCCCGAAAAGCGCAATGCGTTCACCGACGCCATGCGCACCGACCTGATCGCGGCACTGGAGGTCGTGGCGGCCGACCGGGCCGTCCGCGCCGTTGTATTGACGGGCTCGGGCAAGGCCTTTTGCGCCGGCGGCGATATCGCGGGGATGGAAAAGCGCATGAGCGCCCCGGCGGGCGAAATTGCCTTCAACGGCTGGGCGCGCCAGCAACTCGTGCACAAGACGCAAATGTTGATCCACACGATGCCCAAGCCGGTCATCGCCGCCGTCAACGGTCCAGCCTCGGGCCTGGGCGCCGACACCGCCCTCGCCTGCGACTTCGTCATCGCGAGCGAACAGGCGAGCTTTGCCTGGTCGTACATCAAGCGCGGCATCATCGCCGATGGCGGCGGCCTGTATTTCCTGCCGCGCCGCGTGGGGCTGTCGATGGCCAAGCAACTGATCTTTTCTGGCCGCACGCTGGCGCTGCAGGAGGCGCTGTCGCTGGGCATCGCCGATCGCCAGGCAAGCGCCGACACACTGCTCGCCGATGCGATCGCGTGGGCCCGTGAAATGAGCGAGGGTTCGGCAGTGGCGATCGCCCTGACCAAAGGGATCTTGAACCAGACCTTCGAACTGCCGGCGGAACAGGTTTTTGCACAGGGAAGCCAGGCGCAGGGAATCTGCTACACGAGCACCGAGCATCGCACCCTGGTCGAGGATTTCCTCGCGCAGGCAAGTGCCCGCAAGAGCGCCAAAAACGACACCGCGCATGACCGCTGAAGGTTCCGCGCCAATAACAATTTATCGAACAACCAAGCAAAGAGGATACGGATATGGAAGATTCTGTCGACAACTGGGACGGCCTGAATGATGCAGAGTGGAATACAAAGCTGGACGAGCGCATCGCCCAATTTAACGCCGGCAAGGGCGAAGTTAAGGTGCCGCCACCGGCGCACTTGCTCATGGATAACGAGTACGAACGCGGCATCCTGAACAAACTGGCCACGGAAGACCTGATGCGCCATTACGCCGACGCGATCGGCGACTGCAACCCGATCTGGCGCGATCCTTCCTATGCGCAAGGCACCCGTTGGGGCGGCATCATCGCGCCGCCGACATTCGAGTCGTGCATTTCGTTCGGCTCTTCGTTCGGCGGCCGCCTGCGCGTGCCGGGCGTCGCACGCCTGGCGGCGGGCAACCGGCATGAATACCTCAAGCCGATCCGCCCCGGCGACACCTTTTCCGTGTACGACAAATACATGGGTTTCGTGGAGAAGGAAGCGCCGGGCAAAGCCTATCGCATGTTCATCGAGGAAGTGCCGCGCTATTTCGTCAACCAGCGCGACGAAGTGGTCGCCATCGCGACCGGCCGCAACATCTACATGGCGACGCCGCCAAGCAAGCGCAAAGACAAGGGCGACAAGCCTTCGCTGTACGCCGACAAGAAGCGCCACTTCTTCAGCCAGGAGGAGCTGGCGGTCGTGCACCAGAATTACGAGGACCAGCTGGCCGGAAAATTCCGCCGCGGCGCCGAGGTGCGTTACTGGGAGGACGTGAACGAGGGCGATGAACTGCCGACCCTGGCCAAGGGCCCGTACGACGTCTGCGACGCCGGCGCCCGGACCACCGTCAGCTGCTACGTGTATTCGTTCGCCATCAAGTGGGCCGCCATGCGCAACCACTTGCAGCACCACCCGGTCGATCCGGAGACCGGCGAACACCGCTTCCGCCGCGACTGGCATTACGAAGACCATGCGGCGCGCATGTTCGGCGTGCCCTATGCGAACGTGCCCGGCATCCACAACGAAATGATGCTGGTCCACACAATCACCGACTGGATGGGCGACGACGCGTTTGTCCGCGCGATGGACTCGCAAGCGCGCCGGATGAACTTCCTCGGCGACCTGACCTGGGTCAAGGGCAAGGTCGCGCGCAAGTATGTGCTCGACGGCGAGCATCTGGTCGACCTCGACGTCTGGGGCGAAAACCAGGACGGTGTTTTGCATACCCGCACCACCGCGACCGTCAAGCTGATAGCGCGCGCCGAGTAGGCCCAGTCCCGGACGGCGCCACGCGATGGCGCCGTCCGGGACGACGAGAACAATAAATCCATTAGCGCCGACAACGGCGGGCACATCAAGGCCCCCACCGTGCCGGACAGCACCAGACAGAGGAAATCATGACAAAAGGTCCGTTGGACATCAAGGTTGTAGAGTTGTGCAACTTCATCGCGGGCCCGTACTGCAGCCGCCTGCTGGCCGACTTCGGCGCCGAGGTGATCAAGGTCGAACAGCCCGGCACCGGCGACGACGCCAGGAAGCGCGGCCCCTTCCCGAACGACGAACCGGACCTCGAATCCTCCGGCACCTTTTTGTACCTCAACACGGACAAACTGAGCGTGACACTGGACCTTGAGACGCCGGACGGGCGCGAGGTCTTCAAGCGCCTGATCGCCGATGCCGACGTGCTCATCGAAGACCGGCCGCCGGGCGACATGCTGCGTCTCGGGCTCGACTACGCGTCGCTCAAAGCCATCAATCCGGGTCTGATCATGACCTCGATCACGCCTTTCGGCCAGGTCGGTCCATACCGCGATTTCAAGGCCTACCACCTCAACCTCTACCACTCCAGCGGGCAAGGCTATCTGCTGCCGATGTGGGCCCCGAACCTGGACACCGCGCCCGTGCGCGGCCCGGGATTCCTGGGCGAATACGACGGCGGCATCGCCGGTGCCAGCGCCACCCTGGCCGCCCTGTTCTGGCGCGACAATGGCGGCACCGGCCAATACATCGATATCTCGAAGCAGCATGCGATGTTCCAGCTCGAGCGCTCGCAGCTGCGCCGTTTCGTCGATGCCGGGGTCAGTCCGAACCGGACCGGCAAAGGCCGCCTGCTCGAGTCGCTGGTTGAATGCAAGGACGGCTTCGCGGTGGTGATCCTGTCCTCGCAGAGCCAGTGGGAAGGCCTGTTCGAGGCGATGGGCCGTCCCGAGTGGGGATCGAAGGCGCCGTTCGACACCCAGAAAGGGCGCTCCGAACATTACGCGGAACTGCGGGTCCATCTTGCGGACTGGGCCAAACAGCTGACGGCCGACGAAGTCTTCCACAAGGTGCAGGCCACGCGCAGCGCGTGCGCGCCGATCCAGACCGCCGAGCAGATCTTCGCCTCCACCCAGTTCCGCGAGCGCGACTATTTCCAGACTGTCGACCATCCCGTGGTCGGCAAGCTCGAGTATCCCGGCAACCCTTTCCATATGTCGAACATGACACCGCGCCAACGGAGCGGCGCGCCGCTGCTGGGCCAGCATAACGAAACGATTTACTGCGACCGCTTGGGCTACGCCAAGGCCGATCTGGTGAAGCTGGCGCAAGCCGGCGCGATTTGAGGAGCGAAGAAGATATGAACAATTCCGCATTGAAGGGCGTACGGGTCGCCGATTTCGGCCACGTCATGGCCGGCCCCTATTGCTCCATGTTGCTGAGCACGCTGGGCGCCGAGGTCATCAAGATCGAGACGCGCACCCGGCCCGATGAACAACGCGCCCAGCACGGCGGCGGCGATGTCGCGGACCTCGAATCGAACTCGAACTTCTTCGAGGTCAACCTCAACAAGATGAGCGTGACCATCAACCTGACGACCGAAAAGGGAAAGGCGCTGGCGCGCCAAATCGTCGCCACCAGCGACGTCGTGGTCGAGAACATGCGCCCGGGCGTGATGGACAAGCTCGGACTCGGCTACAAGGACCTGGTCAAGATCAAGCCCGACATCATCATGTTGTCGCTGTCGGGATTCGGGCAGACCGGTCCGCTGCGCGCCTATTCGGCCTACAACCCCTGCTTCACCAGCTACGGCGGGCTGGCGCACCTGACCGGCTACGGCGAAAAGAAGCCGAACACCATGAACAACAGCGGCGGCGACGCGCGCGCCGGCAATTCCGGCGTGTTTTCGGTCCTGATGGCGCTCAACATGCGCCAGCGCACCGGCCAGGGGCAATACATCGATCAATCCTCGTGCGAGGTCATCAACTCGATGATCGGCGACCAGATGATGGATTACGCGATGAACCAGCGATCGCCGAAGCGTACCGGCAACCACGACGCGGTCATGGCGCCGCATAACTGCTACCGGTGCGAGGGCAACGACGCCTGGATCAGCATTGCGGTGGCCAACGAAACCGAATGGCAAGCCTTGTGCGCCGTCCTCGGCAACCCCGAGTGGACCCGGGAAGAGGCGTTCTCGAGCGCGCTGTCGCGTTGGCATAACCAGAAACGGCTCGATGTGCTGATCGAGGCCTGGACCGTCTCCCACGATGCATACGACCTGATGCACCGGCTGCAGGCCGCGGGCGTCGCGGCGATGCCGTCGATGAAGGCGGAGCAGTTGTTCACCGATCCGCACACGGTCGCGCGCGAAGCCGTCATGGAGGTCGAGCACCCGGTGCTTGGCGTGCGCAAGACGATCACGCCGCCATGGAAAATGTCGGCCACGCCGCCCACGATCCACCACACGGCGCCCCTGATCGGCGAGCATAATGACTATGTGTTCAAAGAGCTCCTCGGACTGTCCGCGCGCGAGATCGCCACGCTGACCGAGGAACGGGTAATCTACTAATGCGACAACCATCGGGGCGCTCGACATGACGTTTGTGTATGTTGGAAACCGACGGCCGCGGCCGTCGTCGTGGGACACGCCGGTGCCGCCGGATCTGGGTTTGGCGATCTTCCGCTACAACAGTTCCGATGCACGCCTTGACTATGTCAAGACGGTTTTCCAGGACATCAGTGTCGGGGCTGCCTATGTCGACGTGCGCAAGAACGTTTTCTACTGTGTCCACGAAAGCATGACGCTGCCGGGTTACAACAAGGGGGGCGGCGGACAAATATGCGCCTTCGCGATCGACCAGGAAAGCGGCGACCTTGTGCCGCTCAACCGCCAGCCGAGCCATGGCAGCCTGCCCAGTTACGTGGTGGTCGATGCGAGCGGCAAGTACCTGCTCGCGGCCAACCATACCGGCCACACGCCGATCACGCGCTCGGTGCGCGACGCCGCCGGCACCTACCGCGTGGCGCTCGAGTATGACGACGCGACCACCGTCATGTACCGCCTCAACGAGGACGGGTCGATCGGCGATGCGTGCGACGTCTTCAAACACGAGGGCAAAGGCGGCCCCCTTCCGCTGCAAACCCATTCGCAATTGCACTCGATCGAACGTTCGCCTTCGGGCGATGTCTTCGTGGTCTGCGACAAAGGCAGCGACGAGATCAGCGTGTTCAGGATCGACCGCGAGAACGCGCGCCTGATCCAGTGCGAGGGATCGCCGCACACAGCGCAGCCAGGCAGCTCGCCACGCTACAGCGCGTTCCACCCGACCTTGCCCTACCTGTATGTCAACCACGAGTCGGCACCGCTGATCTCGGCCTTCCGCTACGCCGAGGATGGCACGCTGGTCCCGATCCAGCAGTTGGACCTCACCCCGGTCGCGCCCGGCGGCGGCCCCAAGAGCATGCAGTCGGACATCCGGATCCATCCGTCGGGCAGGTACCTGTACAACCTGGTGCGCGGCATCAACGAGGTCAAGGTGTTGGAAGTGGACCAGGCCAGCGGCGAGATCAAGCTGGTCCAGTCGGCGCTGCTCGGCGGCGACGGCCCGCGCGGCTGCACCGTCTCGCCGGACGGGCGCTTCCTGCTCGTCGCCGCCCTGGTCAGCAAAGAAGTGATGGTCTGGTCGATCGGCGACGATGGCCGGATTTCGCCCACCGGGCAAAGTGCGCCCCAGCCGTATCCGGGGAATATCACATTTTTTGTTCAGGAATGACGCGCGCCGCGCGAAGCTATGTCCGTCAGTTTCCTTAAGGTGTTTCCATGATTGTCGCCACCGCCGGCCATATCGACCACGGCAAGACTTCGCTGGTCAAGCGTTTGACCGGCGTCGACACGGACAGGCTGCCCGAGGAGAAGGCGCGCGGCATTTCCATCGATCTCGGCTTCGCCTACCTGCCCATGGCCGAAGGGGGACTGATCGGCTTTGTCGACGTCCCCGGGCACGAAAAATTCATCAGCAATATGCTGGCCGGCGTCGGCGGCATCGACTTCGCGCTACTGGTCGTTGCCGCCGACGACGGCGTGATGCCGCAAACGCGCGAGCACCTGCAAATTCTCGACCTGCTGCAGCTCAAATTGGGCGCCGCGGTCATCACCAAGTCCGACCGCGTCGACGCCGACCGTTTGCTCGAGGTCCGCTGCGCCGTTGAAGACTTGCTGGAAGGCTCCTCGCTGGTGGGGGCGCCGGTGATCGAGGTGTCGGCCGTGACGGGAGACGGCATCGACGGCCTGCGCGATTTGCTGGTCGAGCAGTCGCGCAGCCTGGCCGCGCGCCTGACCGAAGGCCAGTACTTCCGGTTTGCCGTCGACCGCGCGTTTTCCATTTCCGGCAGCGGCACCGTGCTGACCGGGACGGTGTTTAGCGGCGCCGTCAACACGGGCGACCAGATCGTCATCTCGCCGTCGGGCGAGCAGGCGCGGGTGCGTGGCATCCAGATCCACGGCAAGGTCGCCGGCCGCGTGGCCGCCGGCGAGCGTTGTGCGCTGAACCTGGCGCGCACCAGGCTGCAATCGGTCCGGCGCGGCGACTGGGTCGTCGCGCCCGAACTGCACCGCCCCACAACGCGCATCGACGTGCGCCTGCGGGTCGATGCCAGCGAGGCGCAGCCGGTGCGGCACTGGACGCCGGTTCACGTGCATCTTGCGACCTGCGATGTCACGGCGCGCGTTGCGATCCGCCGCGGCGCCTCGGTTGCGCCTGGCGAAAGCGCCATCGTGCAACTGGTACTCGACAATCCGATCGGCGCGCTGCGCGGGGACCGCCTGATCGTCCGCGACCAGTCCGCGTCGCGCACCGTGGGCGGCGCCATCGTGCTCGATCCGTTCGCTCCGGCAACGCGCCGGGCCGTGCCGGCCCGCCTGTCGCAGCTTGCCGCCCTTGAACATGAGGAAGCCGGAGCGGCGCTGGCCGCTATGTCGGCCAACGCCAAATCGATCGACCTTGAACATTTCGAAGTCGCGTACAACCTGACCCGTTCGCGTGCCGGCCGACTGTGCGAGGCCGCGCAACTCGTCACACTGGGACGGGATACCCGCACGGCGGTCACCCTGGCCCGCTACTACGCCCTGCGCGCCAATCTATTGGGGGCACTCGCCGCTTTCCACAAGCGCCAGCCGCAGGCGCCAGGCCAGGAAGTCGACAAGCTGCGCCAGTTGCTCGCGCCCGACCTTGAGGCGAACGCCTTTGCGACCATCCTGGGCAGCCTCGCCGACGAGCGCAAAGTCGAACATTCAGCTGCGATCGTGCGCATGCCGGGCCATGTCGCCACCGCGAACGACGCCGACGACCAGCTTTGGCAACGCGTGCTGCCCGCCATCGAAACCGGGGGCTACCTCGCCCCTTCCGTGCCCCAGCTCGCCGAGCGCCTGCATGTGCGGGAGGCCGTGATTAAGGATTTCCTGCATCGTAAGGCGCGCAGCGGCGACGTCATGAAGGTAACGCCGGACCGCTATTTCCTGCGTTCCCGCCTTGCGGACCTGGCGGCCGCGGCAAAGGCGACCGCACTGGCGCAGCCCGATCATAGGTTCACCGCCGCACATTTCAGGGATGCCTCGGGGATCGGACGCAACCACGTGATCGAAGTGCTGGAATTTTTCGACGTGCTCGGCATCACGCGGCGCTTCGGCAACACGCGCATGATGAACAAGGATTTCGTCGCCATTCTGGGCGCCGGAACAGCCCCACTGCGCAGCGCGCACGCGGCCACCGCAAACGACGGGCAGGCTCCGCGGACAGCTGCGTCCCAACGCGCGCGCCGATAGACGGCGGTGCGATCTTCGTTATCACTTGATTCAACGCCAGGATCAGCAACTGGCACCGCGTCCAGCCGGCGCGGCATTTACAGTGCATGGGTGACTTGCAATGGCAGGCCACAAATACTCGATAAGAACGATTCATTTCCCATCCGGAGACCCAACATGATGCAATCCTGCCTAGTGCGCCACCTGTCACGTGCTGTCTGCACGGCGGCGCTGATCTTGCCGTTCTGCCTGCCCGCGGCGCATGCCCAGTCGATCGTCGACGGCTGGACGGCCGTCGCCGTCCCCCCTGCGCCGCAACTGCTGCCGGTCACGGTTGAAAGCGGGCAGACGGCATTGCTGATCCTCGACATGTACGCGCGCACCTGCATCACATCGGAACGTCCGCGCTGCGTGCCCACCATCGCGCGGGTCAAGCGCCTGCTGACCGAGGCGCGCGCCAAAAAAATGTTGGTGGTTTACAGCGGCAGTCCACCCGCCTCGACCGCACCCAGCACTCCGGTGGAGCCGCTAACGCCGATCGAAGGCGAACAAACGGTGCGCGGCGTCGTCGACAAGTTCATGGACACCGATCTCGCCAAGATCCTGGCCGCCGGGGGCATCAAGACTGTCATCATCGTCGGCACCTCGGCCGACGGCACGGTGCTCTACACAAGCAGCCACGCCGCCTTGAACAATTTGAAGGTTATCGTGCCCGTCGACGCGATTTCCTCGATCGACCCGTTTTCCGAACTGTACACGGTCTGGCACCTGAAGAACACCGTCGGACAAGTTTCACGCCAAGTGACGCTGACCAACGCCGCGATGATTACGATTAAATAGACCGTTCAGCCGCCGGCGCCATCCGGCGGCAAGCCCGCGACCCATGCAAGGATTTTTTCCAACGCATCCGAATAGAACGCGCGGTAGTTATCGCGCGTGACATAACCGAGATGGGGTGTGAGCACCAGATTGCCGAAGCTTCGCAGCGGGTCGTCAAGCGGCAGCGGCTCGGTGTCGTACACGTCCAGGCCGGCCCCGGCGATCCACGCGTTTTCCAGCGCCTCCACGAGCGCGCCCGGCGCCAACAGCCCGGCGCGTGCGGTGTTGACGAGGACCGCGCTGCGCTTCATTGCGAATAACTCCTCGCGCGCGACCACGGCCCGGGTGTCCCTCCCCAATGCCAAGTGCAGGCTCACGACGTCGGCGCGCTCGAACAGCGCCTGCTTGGTGACCAGCTCGGTCCCCGCGGCCGCGGCACGCTCGGCCGTCAGATTCGGGCTCCACGCGATAACCCGCATCCCGAACGCGTGCCCGGCGCGTGCGACCCGCTCGCCGATGCGGCCCAGTCCCGCGATGCCCAGCGTCTTTCCGTCGACCACGTCGGTCACGCCGGTCTGCCAGCGGCCGGCGCGCAAGGCAGCGCTCTCCTGGGGCAGACGCTTGACGACGGCAAGTATCAGCGCCCAAGTCATCTCCGCCGTCCCGCTCAGCCCGCTCGAGTCGCTGCGCGTGCCTGTGGCGATGATGCCGCGCCTGAGGCAGGCGTCCCTGTCGATCGCGCCGTTGCGCCCGCCCGTGGCGACGAGCAAGCTGAGCTTGGGCAGACGCGCCAACAGCGTGTCGGGAAACGCGGTGCGCTCGCGCATGGCGACGATCACATCGAACGGCGCCAAGGCGGCTGCGGCCTCATCCTCTTCCATGAATGCATGCTCGAAGGTGCGCAGTTGCGTCCGCGCCGGCAGCCGGCTCCATTGGGCGCACGAGGCTGCGATGCGCTGGTAGTCGTCGATGATGGCGATCTGCAGAGGCATGCGGTCGGTCCTTTTCTTTAACACTGGATCGCGGTCAATAGCGCACCATTCCCTCGCTGCGCATGAAGGAGCAATTGTGGCGTTCGGCGTAGTTGTCCGACACGGCGGGAACATCCCCGAGTTGCAGGATCACGGGACGGTCCGGGCTGAGGCGCGGCCACTGCCGCCCTCCTGGATCCGGGGTGCCGAACTTCGCAAAATTCGTCCAGTAGGTCCTGAACATGGCGGACAGCCTCGCGTGACGTCCAGTCAACGCCACCCCGTGCTCGCCGCCGAAAACGTAGCGTACCTCCGACCCGTGGCTTGGCGAATTCGGAATACTGCTGACCTGCTTGTCCGGCCAAGCTTGGGCAAGATCGGGCGCGGTCACTTCGAAGCCGAACACCGGGGCGTGCGCTGCAATGGCACGCTGCAGGAAATCGGTGGGGCACGCTTGCCATATGTCCGTGCGCGCGCTCATCATGGCCAGGCCGGGCGTGCCGTACTTGCCAATCGGATAGCCGTAAGGCACGCGCTCGGCGTGGACGCCGAAATATTTCTTGTATAGCCGGGGCAGGTCGCTTTCAAGCAGCGGCCTACCCAGTGCGGTCTCTTCTGGAACAACCTGGAACGCCCCTTCGTTCAGCGCGGTGCCCAACATGACCGGCACGCGAGCGAACCGGCCGCTTGCAAAGGCCTCTTGCGGTGCGATCGGCAGCAGCTCCTTATCGCCCACCAGCGGTATGATGGTAGGGCCGAGGCCGGTGCCAACCAGGGCGGAAACGGGGGCCGCGCGCAGACAGGACGCGACATCATCGACGCCGGCGCAAGCAAGTGCCTTGATCACCGCCTTGGCCGGCCCGGCCTGGATTGCCTCCCGCTGTTCCACCACCTGGTTGCCGCGCCACCCCGCCCGGTCCATGCCGCCCACGCTCTGACCGATGACTTTGGCGAACAGCCCCTTGGCAGGGGGTGAAATGAGTTGCGCCATTGCCAAGCGCGCCCCGGCCGAGTCACCGAACAGCGTGACATTGCCCGGGTCGCCGCCAAAGGCGGCGATGTTGCGTTGAACCCAACGCAAGGAAGCCTGAACGTCCCTGAGCGTGTTGTTGCCGGATAGGGCCTCGGCTTCATCGAGGCTCGCATCGACCATCAGGCCGAGAAGACCGAGCCGGTGATTGATTGTCACCAGCACGACGCCATGCTGCGCCAACATGGCGCCGTCGTAATCCTGGGGACCATTGGTGTACAGGCCACTGCCGAAAATCCAGACCATGACCGGCAACGGCTTCGCGCGCGCCGCGCCCGATGGCGCCCAAACGCTCAGGTATAGGCAATCTTCGCTCTGGGGCAAAGGATTGTTGCCACCGAATTGAATGCAGTTGGGGATCGGCTTGTTTGCGAGTAGCGGCTCGAACCAGGGAGTGACCCGCTGCGGAGGCCGGAAACGTAGAGGCCCGACGGGCGGCGCAGCGAACGGGATGCCGGTAAAGACGCGCACGCCGTCCTTCAGGGTCCCCTGGACCGGGCCTTCCTGGGTGCGGACGAGCAGAGTGCCGACTGGACGCTGAGGCGCGGCATCGGATGCGCCGGCCGCGGCAACGGCGCACAGGAACAAGGACTGGGCGACAAGGTGGCGGCGCATCCAGTCCCGGGTGGGTAATTTCATACTGTGTCTTTCAGCCGTAGCGGCGGAATGAAAAAAGCCCCTCCTGTTGAGGGAGGGGCCGGCGGCTTAGAATTTCATCCTTACACCTAGCGTGAAGTTGCGTCCGATCGGATCATCCCCGGCCGGCAGGCCGAGGCCAGCGCCCGGATTGTTGACCGGTCCTGGGTAGTAGATCGTCGGGAACTTGTTGAAAGCATTGGCGATGTTAAAGAACGCTTCGATCTCGCCCTTGTTCGATGGCACTTTCCACGACAGGTTGATGGTCGTGTAGCCAAGCGACGGCAGGATCGGGTTCTCGAGTACAGGTCCCTCCAACGCCGTCACTTTCATCTTGCCGCGCCAACGGTGCATCACGGTGAGATTGACATCCGGGACCACATCGTAGGAAACGATCGCGGTGACCTTCTTGGACGGCGCGGCCGGGAACAGGTTAACCCCGGTGAATGCATTGCCGAGGTCGATCGTCCCCAACGGCCCCTGGTCGTAGCGCAGCTTGGGCTGGTACGAGAACAGCGTGCGCAAGGTCAGCACACGTTTGAACAGCTTGGTCTTGTAGTTCGCCTCCACGTCCGTGCCCCATGTGTCGAGCTCGGCGATATTGAGGAAGGTGGAGCTGGTCGAGGTCGGGAAGTTGGCTGACGTGCGGTTACTAAACGGCAACGGGCGAACGATCAGGTCGCAAATGGGCGACGTGCCACCGCTCGCTTCGCATTGTGCCTGCGCCTGGTCCGAGCGCCCCGCGAGCAGGAAGATCACGTCCTTGACCTTGATGTTGAAATAGTCGACCGACATCGAAAAGCCGGGAATGAATTTCGGCGTGAACACAACGCCGAGGGTCGTGGTATCGGCTTTTTCGGGGGTCAATGCCGGATTCGACGTCTGGCGGTTCGGCACCACGCCCTGGGTGCCGGTGTGGATGTCGGTCAGGGTCGTGCCCGGATTGATCTGCACCGGCGCATACAGCTCGAACAGGTTCGGCGCCCGGATGTCGCGCGAGCGTGTGGCGCGTAAGGAGACGTGGTCGTTGACGTCCCAGTTGGCGCCGAGCTTGTTGGTGGAGACACCGCCGCTGAGGTTGTAGTGGGTGTAGCGGGCGGCCGCACTCACGTCAAAACTCTGGATGAACGGCACGTCCCGAACCAGGGGGATGTTCGCTTCAATGGCCCCCTCGGCAACCCGCTGAGTCACGGTGTCGAGGCTGCCTTGCGTGTTGGCGAACCAGTTGCGCGTCGCCTGGGTGCCGCCGGTCGTGCAATTGTAGGCAATGCCCAGGCAATCGGCCAGGTCGTTCGGTCCCGCATTGCTGCGCACGTCCCAGCGCAGACGGCGCAATTCGGTCGACACGGCCATCTTGATCGGCCCGGCCCACGTGCTGAACGGCGCGCCGGTGATACTGCCGCTGAAATTCTCCATCTGCGTGCGGTTGATGTTATCGGTCCGCTTGTAGATGTAATCGAGCGCGTTGGCGCTTGCGGCACCGACGCCGAACAGGTTCAGGGGAACGCAGCCGGCATAGTTGGCGTTGGTCAGCGAGGCACGGCAGACGATCTGGCCGCTCGCGTTCCTGACCGCATCGACGGACGCAAACAGGCGGCCGTTATCAATGTTAAACAAATTACTTGCCTGCATTTTCGATTCGGCCAACTGCAAGCCGACGTTCCACTTGTAACTGTCAAACAGGGTACCGTTCAAGCCGGTGACGATCGAGTACGACTTGGTGATCTGCTCCGCCCTTGGCTCGTTTTCGAAGAGCCGGCTGAACGTGAAGGTGCCGGCCGGGTTGGCGGCCAGGGCCGCGTTGTACGGCGCCTGCACACCCGACAGGAAGGGGTTTGCGTTGCTGATCCGCAAATTGCTGAAGTTCGGGCTCTGGAAGTTGTTGGCGGTGCGGATATCACTGTACGAGCCCTGGGCGAATGCGTGCATGCCATTGGGCAGGTCGAAGTCGGCGCGGCCGAAGACCTGGTCGAACTTGATGGATGACTTCAGCGACGAGGTGTTGAAGTAGCCACCGCTGCCGCCGCTTTCGACGTTGGCGACGCCGGCCGAAACGCCGTGGACGAACGGCGTGAGCGCGCCGGACGGCGTGAACATCATGTCCTTGAGCGTGCCGTTGGCCGCGACGTTGGGAATCAAACCGCCGAAGGCAGTATTGCTGATGCGTTGGTCGAGAATATTCCGATATGGATTGGCCGCGGTGCCGGTGCCCGCGCCGCCGGTCCTGGCCTGGAAAAACGGACGCGAGGATTTATCGAAGATGCCAGGATCGTCATGGTGTTGGTAGCTGAACTCGACGTGGCCCTTGCCCTTCAAAATCTTGGTGCCCGCGGCGACACCGAAGTCGACCGTGCCGCCGTCGTGGTATCCGGTGCGGCTCGTCGAGGCCTGAACCTTGACGCCGTTGAAATTGGTGTCCGTAATGAAGTTGATCACGCCGCTGATCGCATCTGAGCCATACACGGCCGACACACCGCCGGTGACGACATCGACTCGCTTAAGCAACATTTGAGGAATGACGGACGCATCGACGTTGGCCTGGTTCTGGTTAATCGTCGGCACCAGGCGGAAGCCGTCGACCATCACCAGCGTGCGCAGGTCGCCCATGTTGCGCAGATTGAAGTACGCAGCCGCACCGTTGCGCTGGCCGCCCCCAGGATTGCTGGTCACGTTCTGCGATCCCTGCAATGCCGGCATCAGGCTGATCTGTTCGGTGAGCGTGCTTGGCTGCAGTTTGCCGATCGTCTCCGTATCGATCACGGTCAGTGGCACCTTGCTTCTATTGCCGTTCAAGACCAGGCGCGTGCCGGTTACGGAAACGGTCATCATTTCTTCGACGGGTTCCGGCTTCGGGGCGGGAGCGGTCTGGGCGTTGGCAACCGAAAACACCATGGTGCCGGTCACGACGACCCAGCTATTTCTTCTGTTACGAACCTTCATTCTTGTCTCCTCTATGGGCGATGCATTTCAATAGCAAGTGGCGTGGACGCTCTTGTTGGCGTCCTGGTGATTCACCCCGCACGAACGCGGGGTGATCGGCGTACCTGACTTAACTTTACGAGCGGTATTCGACGGCAGCGATGCGATTTCGTGTAAATGGCATCGAGTTTGGTGATACGTCGGATCCGCGCAAAAACGGCCGTTGCGGCCCGTATCGACGTGGTCTTACCTCCATGCTCAGATTGGATAAAGCCCTCGCGGGCGCTTTTCGAGGCGTACACGGCATCCTGGGGGCGCTGCGCACGGCAGGCTTGGCCAGGAAGGCTTCGTGAAAATATCGGATTACGTAGTTAGTGCCAGCCTTTGCAGGCTGCGGGTCGAATGCGCAGCGGCCATTGCGGCCGCCGCGCGTGCTGGCTCAACCTGGCCTGCGTAACGCTTCCCAGTTCGACGGCAGCGTGATTGCCTTGCTGACCGGGTAGCCGATCCATCCGTTTTGCGAACAGATCATGACGTGGTCCCGATCGGGATCGCCGCTGACCACGACCATGAAGTCGTCCGGACAAGACACCATCTGGATGTAGCGCTCCAGATCGGTCGAGGTGCCAAGTTGCTCCGGCCAGTTCCCGGCCGCGATCCCTTTGTAGAATCGCTGCACGATCATGCCGCTGAGGTTATCTACCCACAACTTGGCGTTTTCGAAGAAGTGCTGCTTGACCTTGGCTTTGGTGAATCCGGCGTCGGCGAGCACCTTGACCACCGCAGGGGTCAGGATGATCGTGGGCCTGGTGCGCATGCCACGGAAGAAAAACTGCACGAAGAGATGGTTGTCCGCCATCCGCGCTTCGATGTTTTTCAGTATCTCCTCGGCCGTGGGCGCACCGACTTCGATGGCCTGGGTCGCTTCCGTGCACGACGAAATCGTCACCACGTTTTGGCCGGGCGCGAAGCCGAGGTCGACGCTCATCGGCTCCCAGCCGTTCTCGGCCGCAGCATCTTCATTTTCCGCGAGCACGATGCGGAAATTGCCGCCGAAGCAACCCTTGTCGGTCTTGTGCGGCAACAGCCCCGCCACGTTGCGCAAGAACATGCGCCAGAACCGGCCGATACTCGTATTCGCCTGGAAGCCCGGCCGCAATGCAGCCTGCGTGTAGTTGAACCCGAGATCCTTGATGATCGGACCGTTCACGACAATCAGCGTCTCGGTGCCGGGCGTATGGCCCAGATGTTCCACGCCAAAGATCGGATCGGCCATCGCCTCGACGATCGCGATCAACACCGGCATGTATTCCGGGCGGCAGCCCGCCATGGCGCCGTTGACCGCGACGCTCCAGACGGTCGCCTCGCGGCGGTCTGGCAGCAGCACGCCGAGGATATCGTCGGGCTTGCGCTCGGTGTACTTCAGGAAGCGCTCGACCCGCTCCAGGGTCGGTGGCACGACCGGCAGTCCTTCCGACCATTCGTTGCGCATGAAGTGCTCCTGCACCTCGTCGAACGAACCTTCGAAGATGATGTCACGCATTCCCGGCTCGCCCGTGAACACGTCGTCCGCCGGCTGCACGGTCAAGCCCTGGATCAATTGCTCGAGCATGGGCCCGCGGCAGGTCGCCGCCAACTGCTCGTCGGTCACAAGATTCACATGGCCGGGATGCGCCGTGTAGGGAAGGTTTGGCATCTCCAAACCCTTCGCCGTAAATCTGCCTTGCATGAGGAAACCGGTGCACACAACGGTGACCGTGGGAATCCCCAGATTTTCAACCAATACACTCGTCCGCGTCACGGCGGCCGTACAGGATCCTCAACAACCTACGCCGCAGATGACGGCGTCGACTTTGAATTGTTTGAGCTTCTCGGGAAGTTGCGCCAGGATTTCATGCTCGTTGGCGCCGTGGATCTCGCCGAACTCGCGCCAGCTGATGAATGTGATGCCGGGGAAGCGCTTGGCCAGCTCCTCCTCCCAGACCGCGTACATCTTGTCGCCCTTGAAGACAAGGTCCCACAGCTGGGCGACGACTTTGCCCTCGAGGCTCTCGAGCCGCTTGGCCAGCCGGGCGCCGGTGCGCGCCCAGCGCGCACGCGGCCAAACCACCTTGTTCATATCCGAATCGCTCATTGACAGTCTCCTTCAGTAATCATATTCGTTGGCTGCGGCGGTGTTTTCGCCGCCTTTCGTCGATCCGGGCCCGGGTAGCCCCGATTGCCCATTCGACCGCTTGGGACAATATACCGACAGCGACTCGGACGCGTGCACCGAGTTTGTGACGCTGGCGTCGAAACTTGTGATATCGCCTCTATCGCAGCGCAACATTCCACTGCCGATTTACTGCGATTTTTTACTGCTGGAACCGTCGCCGGTGCGGATCACCCCGACATTGTTTTCTATCGAAATCGTCGTGCCAAATTCCCTGGACGACGCCTGCAAACCTTTCAGGATGCGCTGCGCGATGCCGGGCTCCGGCGTCAACGGGATGCCCATCTGCGAGATCGGCCGGCGCGCGCCCCCGAGGTCGGCAGGATAAAGCCGCACTTCCGCCAGTTTGCCATTTTCAAAGTGGCTGGTCGCCAGCACCGCCTCCTGGCTCGCCTCGTTCTCGAGCGCCGCCATCTTGCGCTCGTTGGCCATGACGTTGTATGTGCTCCCCAACTGCAGTCCGAACTGGAACACGAAATTCGACAGCCCGTAAAAGATCGGTTTCCCCTTGTATATCTCGACGCCGCGCAGGGTGTGGGGACCATGGGCGATGAACATGTCGGCCCCGTTGTCGATGCTTTCGTGCGCGAGCTTGACCAGGAAGGCAGGGGTATCCGGTTCGAGGCCTTCCTTGATGGGCGGTATCGCGTCGGCGGCGACCGGCAAACCCTGCGGCGTGTATTTGACCGTCTGGTGCGCATGGATATTTACAATCAAAAAATCTGCATACACCTTGCCGTTGCGGACGCTCTCGAGGATGTCCTTGAGGTCGGCCGGGTCGATCTCGTAGTGCACCGAACCGGGATCGCTGCCGGCCTGGAACCATTCATCGAAAAACTTCAAGCGTGCAGGTGCACCGTCCTTCGCGGGCAGCGCGACCCCCCGGCCATACGCGGCCGACGCGGTCTGTTGCATCGATTCGAGCTGCGCGGCGCTGACGATGTGGTACCTGGTGAGGTGCAGCGGGTTGACGCCCGGTCCCCCGCCCAAATTGCCGTGGCGCGAAGTGGCCAGGGTCCGGGTATAACTGGGACCGTAGTTGCTCGCATTGTCGACCGAAAACATACCCACCAGGCCGACCCGGCCCTTCGGTGTCTCCATGAAACGTGCCCCGCGCGCGTCCTGCAGGTTGCTGCCCGAGCCCGCATGCACGATCCCGAGCTTGTCGAGTGCCTCGTCGGTGGAGGACATTCCCGTCACGCCGCCATCAAAGGCGTGATTGTTGGCACGGTTCATCAAATTGAAGCCCATTGCCTTGATCGACTCCCCCATGCTGAACGGCGCCAGCGTGCCGTGCACCACGCCCTTGAAGCCGCGGAAATCGATCAGCGAGGACTCCATGTTGCCAAAACCGACATCGGCAGACCGGATCCGCTCGATCAGCTTGAGAAACGCCGCATCGTGGCGCATCAACGGCTGCGGCATGATGATGTCGCCGGCGGCCGCGACGGTGAAGGGCGCCGAAATCTTCAGCCGCGTTTCCGATTCGCGGTCGCGGTTGTAGGGCGGCGCGACGAATCCTGTCGATGACGACTGCGCCATGGCGCTTCCGACGCTCGCCAGCAGGGCGATGGCGAGCACGCACTGCGCCGCGCCAGGGTGTTGCGCATTCTTGTCGCTCACTGCGGCCCCCGGGTTCAAATCAAACCCGCTCGATAATGACGGCGATGCCCTGCCCCACGCCGACGCACATGGTGCAAAGGGCGTAGCGCCCCCCCGTTCGATGCAGCTGGTTGACGGCGGTGGTCAGCAGGCGCGCACCCGACGCGCCCAAGGGGTGGCCGAGCGCGATCGCGCCGCCATTCGGGTTGACCCGGGGGTCGTCATCGTCGATGCCAAGGTCGCGCAGGACGGCCAGTCCTTGCGCCGCGAACGCCTCGTTGAGCTCGATCACGTCCAACTGTCCCAGCGACAGGCCGGTCAGGGCCAGCACCTTGCGCGTCGCAGGCGACGGGCCGATACCCATGATGCGCGGCGCGACGCCGGCCGTGGCCATGCCAAGCACGCGCGCGCGCGGGGTGAGGCCGAAGCGCGCGGCCCCCGCTTCGTTGGCGAGCAGCAAAGCGCAGGCACCATCGTTGACCGGCGAAGCATTGCCGGCCGTGACGGTCCCGTCGGTGTACACGATGCCCTTGAGGCGCGCGAGCGCCTCGAGCGAAGTCTCGCGGGGCGGTTCGTCGCGGGCGAGCACCAGCGCGTCGCCCTTCTTTTGCGCGATACTGACCGGCACGATCTCGGCGTCGAAGAAACCGGACAGCTGGGCCGCGGCAGCCTTGCGCTGCGAGGCGAATGCCATCCGGTCCTGCGCCTCGCGCGAAATACTATAGTCGCTCGCGACATTCTCGGCCGTCTCCGGCATCGAATCGACGCCGTACTGCGCCTTCATCAGGCGGTTGACGAAGCGCCAGCCGATGGTGGTGTCGTAGATTTCATTGTTGCGCGAAAAGGCGGTTTCCGCCTTCGGCATCACGAAGGGCGCCCGGCTCATGCTTTCGACGCCGCCTGCAATCATCAGGCTCGCTTCGCCGCTGCGGATGGCGCGCGCCGCGCTTCCGACCGCATCGAGACCGGACCCGCACAGTCGGTTGGTCGTCGAACCGCCCAGGGTGGCGGGCAGTCCGGCCAGCAGCGCCGCCATGCGCGCCACATTGCGGTTGTCCTCGCCCGCCTGGTTGGCGCAGCCGAGTATGACATCGGATACCGCTTCCCAGTCGACCCCGGGGTTACGCGCCATCAGCGCGCGCAGCGGCAGCGCCGCCAGGTCGTCGGTCCTGATCGACGACAGCGCGCCGCCGTAGCGGCCGAAGGGTGTGCGGATGGCGTCACAAATATAGGCGTCGGTAGTCATAGCTAGGGTCTCAAGTTGATGGGAAAAGATGGCGCAGGTCGGCCCTGACGAAGCCTGGACCGCTGAGTCCGGCAAGCCACAAAAGGTCCACGTCCAGCTTGTCGGCGCCGCGTTCGCGCGCCCAAAAGACCGGCCCGCCTTCCCACTTTGGAAAGCCATACCCGTGGACCATAGCGACATCGATATCGCCGGCGCGTTGCGCCACGCCCTCGGCGAGCAGCAGGGCCGCTTCGTTGAGCAAGGCCAGCAGCGCGCGCAGCACGATCTCCTGGTCGTCCAGCACGCGCTGCGCCAATCCTTTTTCGGAGCGGGCCTGCTCGATGATCAATTCGGCCGCCGGGTCCGGCGTGCGTGGTCCGCCCGGCTGCGGATAGGCATAGTAGCCGGCCCCGGTTTTCTGCCCGAAGCGCCCGGCCTGGCACAAAAGGTCGGGGATATGGACGTAGCGCGCTTCGGGGTCGCGCGTGGCGGCCAGGCTTTGCCGCATGCGCCAGGCGATGTCGAGTCCGGACATGTCACCCACGGCAAACGGGCCCATCGCAAAACCGAACGCTTCAAGTGCGGCATCGACCTGTTGCGGCGACGCGCCCTCCTCCAGCATGAACTCGCACTGCCGCCGGTACGCGGCGTACATCCGGTTGCCGATGAAGCCGAAAGCGTTGGCCGATACGACCGGTAGCTTGCCGAGGCGTTTTGCCAGTTGCAGGCTGGTCGCCAGCACGTCGGGCGCGGTGTGGGCCCCGCGCACAATTTCGAGCAGGCGCATCACATTGGCGGGACTGAAGAAATGCAGGCCCACAACATCTTGCGCCCGTTCTGTGACCGCCGCGATCGCATCGAGGTCGGTATACGACGTGTTCGAGGCCAGGATGGCGCCGGGACGCGCCACTTGGTCGAGCAGGCGGAAGACCTCCTTCTTGGCCTCGAGGTCTTCGAACACGGCTTCGATGATCAGGTCCGCTTCCGAAACCGCCCACCAGTCGATCCCCGCAACAAGACGGTCCTTGCGTGCGCTGGCCTCGGCGGCGCTGATCCGGCCCGCCTTGACGCGGCCCGCATAGTAGCGCTCGATGCGTTCGACCCCAATGCGCAAGGGAGCGTCGTTTCGTTCGATCAAAGAGACCTCGAAGCCGGCGTCGAGCGCCGCGATGGCGATCCCCGCGCCCATGGTGCCCGCCCCGATGACTGCGATCTTGCGCACGGCGCGCGCGGTCGCCGCTCCCGTGGCCGGATGCTTGCCCGCCTCTCGCTCGGCAAAAAACAAATGGCGCAGGGCGTGCGCCTCGGTCGACAGGCGCAAGTCCTGGAAGGCCCCGCGCTCCAGCGTGAGGGCATCGTCGATCGCGAGCGTCGACGCCGACGTGACGGCGGCGATCGCGGCCCGGACAGCGGGCCTTCCCTTGCCGCTGCGCATAGCCTTCGCCGCGGCGGCCTCGACCAGCGCCCCGTCGCAACCGGGCACCGGGAGGTCGCGCACCCTGGCCTTGCGGCCTTGCATGCCACGTCCCAGGGCGACGGCCGCGCCGCGCAGATCGGCTGCCACCGTCCGGTCCAGCATCCCCAGGGCGAGCGCCTCGGCGGCGGCGACCCGCGCCCCGCTGCACACCATGTCGATCGCCTTTGGCAGGCCGACCAGGCGCGGCAGGCGCTGGGTGCCGCCGGCCCCGGGAATGATGCCGAGGGTGACCTCCGGCAGGCCGAGTACCGTGCGCTCGATCGCGATGCGCGCGTCGCAGCCTAGCGCGACTTCGAAGCCGCCACCAAGCGCGGCCCCGTGGAGTGCGGCGACAACCGGCTTGGCACACGCCTCGATCGCTTCGATCACCGCAGGCAGTTGTGGCCGGTGCAGCGGCTGGCCGAACTCGCGCAGGTCGGATCCCGCGATGAAGGTGTCGCCCGCTCCGATGAGGACGATGGCGACGACCTCGGGCCGGCTGCCCGCGTCGGCGATCGCTGCGAGCAAACCGCTGCGCACGGCGAGTGAAGCGGCATTGATTGGGGGATTGTCTATCATGATGACGGCGACATCCTGTTCGTACTCTACCCGGACCGGGTTGTGTGTGTGATCTTTGCGCATCTCTACCCTGCTGTGTGTTGGTCGTGGTTCAGACTGGCCGCCAGTGTAGTGAGCGCATGTCTATCGCGCTGTGCTAGTTCGTGAGCTTGGCATCGAATTCTGTTGGCATGCCGCCGGCGGGCCGCTTCATGGACTCGCGTATTTCTCGCCTTCGTTTTTGGCGAGCTTCATGAACGCAAGCAGCGAGAACAACACGATCGCGCCGACGACCAGGATGGCGGCGGAAAAATCGGCCACCAGCAGGTGTGTCCCGTCACCGCCACGCCACCACGAAAAAAAGCCAAGCAACAGTGCGGCCGCCACCACGCCGATGCCCGACATGAGCTGCTGCGCCATGCTCGTCAGCGCGGCTGCGTGACTGGTCCGCTCCTTGGGTATTTCAACAAAACCGAGCGTGTTGAGCATGACCATGCAGAGTGAACTGAAAAGCCCGCTGGTAAATATGGCCATGAACATCAGCGGGTGCGGGGTTAGCGCGCTGAACAGCGAGTGGCTCATGTAGCTGATGGCGAGAATTGCGGTGCAAGCGAGCAACAGCCGGCGGAAGCCAAAGTGGCCGATGATCCGCCGCATGACGAAGCGCGTGCACAAAGCCCCGAACGCGGACGCCGCTGCGATCACGCCCGTCTCGAGCGGCGAGAAGCCGAAGCCGAGCTGCATCATGAGCGGGAGCAGGAAGGGAATGGCCGACAGCGCCAGGCGCAGGGGGGCGGCCCCGATGATATTCGTCTTGAAGGTGCGAAAGCGCAAGATACCCAGGTCGATGATCGGTTCTGCCCGCCTCCTGCTGAGAACGACGTACAGGCCGAGCGAGATCGCGCCGCCACAGGCCGAGGCGAGTGACACCCATCCCGGCACCAGCCCCTTGCCCACTGTCTGCAGCGCGCCCAGCATCGCCGCCAGGCCCACGGCGAGCAGCAGGAAGCCCTTGAAATCGAACGGCGGCGCGGGCGCGACGTCCTTGGCGTCCTCGACATAAATCAAGGCCAGCAGTACCGCGGCGACGCCAAACGGAATATTTACGAAGAAAATCCAGTGCCACGAGGTGACGCTGACGATGGCGCCGCCGATCAGCGGGCCGGACAGGCGGCCTATCAGCGGCGGCACCGTGTACCAGACCATGGCCGCGATCATTTCGGAAGGCGCCACGGCGCGCAACAGGATCAGGCGGCCGACCGGCACCATCATCGCCCCGCCGAGCCCTTGCAGGACCCGGCACAACACCAGCGTTTGCATCGAGCCCGCCATCCCGCACAGTGCGGATGCGACGGAAAACAGCGCTACCGCGACGCAGAAGATTTTCTTGGCGCCGAAGCGGTCGGCCAGCCATGCGCTCAAGGGCAAAAACACCGCCAGACTGACCATGTATGCCGTGATGACGAGGTTCAGATGCAGCAGCGGCACATGCAGCGACCTGGCGATACTCGGCAAGGCGATCACCATTGCCGACGTATCGATGTTCTGCAAGAACAGCGGACTGGCGACAATCAGTGGGACAATTTTGCTCTGTGTTGACATTCGATTCCGGGGGCGGCAGCTGCATGGCGAGGAAAGCGCAGACGGCCAAACCGTCGGCGCGCTCTATGCATTCACTATATTTGCCGCCCGCCCACCACGGGGTGCCAAATGGTGAGCTTGGTGTCGAATTACGTGATGGGAGGGCGCCCTGATTAGTTTATCCGCCCAGTTTTGCCACCCAGGTCGCGAGGGCGGCGCAGCACGCCAGGATCACGGCTGCCCATACGCGGTGGCGCGCTCCGTCCGCGCTGGCCGGGGTCGTCGCGGGAAGCACTTTGTCGCCGGTGACCATCGCGCGCGCGAGATTTGCGGACTTGCGAACCAGATAGTAGATGATCGCCAACACGTGCAGAACGACCAACCCGATCAGCACCCACTGGCCGAAGTCCTTGTGCCATCCGGTCGCCCAGCTCGCCAGATCGGAGCTGACAAATCTGTTAAGGGGACCGATATTCGAAATCTCGTCGTCACTGACAAGGCCTGTCCCGACTTGCAGCAAAAGAAATGCGAACATGGCAAACACAGAAAAACTACCCACTGGGTTGTGTCCGACGTCCACATGCTCCTCGGCGCGGCTTCGTCCGCGCAGGTAGCGCACCAGCGTGGATGGCGCGTAGATGAAGCTTGTGAAACGGGACCAGCGCCCGCCGACCAGCCCCCATACCAGCCGGAACGTCAGCAAGGCCAACATGACATAGCCAAGGCGGAAATGCCACACCATGGCATTGCCGCCGATTTTAGCGCTGACGATGGAGCCGATGAAGGCCAGCGCCAGCGTCCAATGGAAAAGGCGCGTGGGCAAATCCCACACGCGAACAGCTTGTTGTGATGTCTCTGGCATGGCGGTCGGTAGCGGAATATCTCGGAGAAACAAGCATAGCGCGACTTGCCGCACGTGATGCCCGGTATCACATAATTCGACCCCTTCTTCACGAACCGGCATCGCGCGCGACACGGGCGAAAACTATCATGCTGTTGAACATGGCAAGCTATCTTGCCGTATCACCCGTCACCTGGAGACATCAAAATGAAACGACTGCTTCTCGCCGGCGCCGCCCTTATCGGCCTTGCCACCACCCTGTCCGCCGCGGCCCAGTTTCAAAAGCCCGAGGACGCTGTCAAGTTCCGCAAGGCCTCCTTCGTGATCATGAGCGCCCACTTCAACCGCATCGGGGCGGTGGTCAAGGGCACTGCGCCCTACGACCCCGCCGTGCTGCTCAATAATGCCGAGATCGTGGCAATGATGTCCTACATGCCCTATCAGGGCTTCGTCGAGGGCACGGTCGGGAATGGCGACAAGGGTACCGCGAAGGCGACCATCTGGAGCGAGCGGGCAAAGTTCGACGAGTCCGCCAAGAAAATGCAAACCGAAGCCACCAAGCTCGTTGCGGCCGCGAAGTCGAAAGACCTCGACGCAATCAAACTCTACTTCGGCAGTACCCAGAAAGCCTGCATGAGCTGTCACGACAGCTTCCGCTCGCAATAAGCAATTGCCGCGCCGGCGGCCTTGTTCCTGCCGCCGGCGGCCTGGCCGCCGCCGCGATCGTTCAAAATGGATTTCACCGATGACCGGTACTCCCCCAGCTAGCCGCGTCCAGCGCGTGCGCCATGAAACCAAGTTGCGCGAGGTGCGCGTCGTGCGTGTTAACGACGTCACGCCGCACTTCCGCAGCATCACCTTCGCGGGCGACGCGCTGGCCGACTTCGACAGCGCCTCGTTCGACGACCACATCAAATTCATCTTCGGCGGCGATGACGGCGAAGTCGTCAAGCGTGATTACACGCCGCGCATTTTTGATCGGGAAGCACGTGAACTGACCATCGAATTCGCCCTGCACGCGGAGGGCCGCGCAGCGCAATGGGCGTCCCGGGTCCTGCCCGGCCAGAGCGCGCGGATTGGCGGACCGAAGAGTTCATTCATCGTGCCGCTCGATTACGACTGGCACTTTCTAGCCGGCGACGAAACCGCCCTCCCCGCGATCGCTCGGCGACTCGAGGAATTGCCGCCGACTACGCGCGCCATCGTGCTGATGCAGGCCAGCGACCCCGCCGACAGGCGCGCGCTGCACACTGCGGCAGAACTGAGCGTGCATTGGGTGCCCGACGCAGAACAGTTTCTTGGCGCCGCCAGGGCGCTGCAGTTGCCAGTTGGCGACGGCTATGTATGGTGTGCCGGGGAAGCGTCGGTGATGGTCAAAATGCGCAAATTCATGCTGGAGGAAAAACAACTCAGACCTGAGGCGATGCGCATATCGTCGTATTGGAAACTCGGGGCCGCAGCCCACCACGCGGTCATCGACGGTTAGACCCGTGCTCGCGCTGTCAGGCGGGCGCGGCGACGCATGTCCCTGATATATACTGCCAATGACGGTATCAACACCGGTGCGGCAGTTACCAACCCTGTGCATGTGAAGGCAGACCCAAGAATGTCGCGATGACGCTGGAAAACTATACCTCGCCCCTGGAGGCGGGACAACTCAAAAACCTACGCATCTTTGTCACCGTCGCAGATACCGAAAGTATCGCGCGCGCCGCCGAGTTGCTGTACAAAGCGCCTTCCGCCATCACCCGCTCCATCATCGAATTTGAACGCTGCGTCGGGATGCCCTTGTTCGAAAGAAAGCCGCGCGGCATGCTGCTCAACGCCTACGGCGCGGCGGTGCTGGTACGCGCGCGGCGCATCCACGACGAGATTGAACTGGCCTGCGACGAGTTCCAGCGCGCGACGGCAAGCACGTTTCGATCCTCGGCGACAGCCGCCACCAACCTCTTGTTCGACGGACGCAAACTGCAGTTGCTCATTCACCTGACCGACTCGCGCAACATTTCCACGGCGGCGGCACAAATGAATTTGACACAGGCCGGCGCGAGCATGGCGCTGTCGCGCATCGAGGCGGCGATCGGTTTCACGCTGTTCCAGCGCATGATGCAGGGCATGGTCGCAACCGATGTCGCAGACCAGTTGGTGATGCGCGCAAAACGCATCTTCGCCGAGTTGCGCCACATGAGCTCGGACATCGCGGCGATTTGCGGAAAGATCACGGGATCGGTGGTCATCGGCACGCTCCCGCTCGGTCGCACCTATGTCTTCCCTACCGCCATGGCAAAGGCGATCTCCGATTTTCCCGGCCTGCGCGTGACGACGATCGAGAGTCCGTACGAACAGCTCATCATCGGGCTGCGCAATGGCGATATCGATGTCGTGTTCGGCGCATTGCGGCCGGTCGACCGCTACCAGGGCTTGACCACCGAACTGCTGTTCACCGACCGCCTGGGCGTGCTGGTCAGGTCGGGACACCCGCTGGCGAAGCGCGCGCCCCTGCACATGGCCGAGCTGCTCAATGAAAAATGGATCCTGCCCAAGTCCAACGCCCCCGGCAGGCCGCTGGTCAACGTATCGTTTGAAGCGCTTGGGCTGCACCCGCCCGTGGCATCGGTTGAAACGGCCGACCTCGCCATCCTCAGGCAGTTGCTCAACGCAAGCGACATGCTGGCCGTAACCTCGCCGCACCAGCTGATGTTCGAGGTGCGCTCAGGCATGCTGACCGAGCTACCCGTACCACTAGGAACGACCACCCGCGAGATCGGCCTGATCCTGCGCGAAGGCGCGATGCAATCGCCCGCCATCACGGCCGTTCTTGACGCCGTGCGCAACCAGGTGCGCGAACATCACAAGGAGGGCTTCGACATCGCGCCAGTGTCGGAGTCGAACTAGGCTTTCCTTCCCTTGCGAAACGAGTCTGCCGAGCGCGCATTAGCCGCTCGCCGGCTCGGAAGGATAGGGCTTCCAAAGCCGCGCCGCCGTGGCACGCTGCATGCAGGAACAAGTAACGGGGCATCACATAATTCGATGCTTAGCTCACGAACGGGCATCTCTCGATTCCCACGCGATAGCTAAACTACTCTTCGATAGCGCGAGCAATTCGCTCCCCCTCCAATCGTCTAGTAGAAAGTCACCCGATGCCCGTTCGACACGTCCCCCTGCTGATCCTGGGCTCCGGCCCGGCCGGCTACACCGCCGCCGTTTATGCGGCCCGCGCCAACCTGAAGCCGGTGTTGATCACCGGCCTTGCACCTGGCGGCCAACTGACCACCACCACGGATGTCGACAACTGGCCGGCCGATGCCGAAGGGGTGCAGGGCCCGGATCTGATGGAACGCTTCCAGCGCCACACCGAGCGCTTCGAGACCGAAATAATCCTCGACAGCATACACACGGCGCAGTTGGACAAACGTCCGTTCACGCTGATCGGCGACGACGCCACTTACACCTGTGACGCGCTGATCATCGCCACCGGCGCCTCGGCCCAGTACCTCGGCCTTCCGTCGGAGCAAAGGTATTCCGGCAAAGGCGTCTCCGCCTGCGCGACCTGCGACGGCTTTTTTTACAGAAACAAGCCGGTCGCCGTGATCGGAGGCGGCAACACGGCCGTCGAAGAGGCCCTGTACTTATCCAATATCGCCAGCCACGTGACCGTGGTCCACCGCCGCGACAAATTTCGCGGCGAAAAGATCCTTCAGGACAAGCTGTTCGCGAAGGAACAGGCCGGCAAAGTCACCATCAAGTGGAACTCCACGCTCGACGAAGTCTTGGGAGACGCCACGGGCGTCACCGGCATGCGCATCAAGAGCGTGGGCAGCGGCGACACCGAGGACCTTTCACTGATGGGCGTGTTCATCGCCATCGGCCACAAACCCAACACCGACCTGTTCACCGGACAACTCGAAATGGAAAACGGCTATCTGGTGACACAGTGCGGCCGCAATGGCAATGCGACCCAGACCAGCATCCCTGGCGTATTCGCCGCAGGCGACGTACAGGATCACATTTATCGGCAGGCCATCACGAGTGCCGCTACCGGTTGCCAGGCCGCGCTCGACGCGGAGCGATATCTTGACGACCTTTGCTGACAGACGCGTGCCTCGCGTGCGCCCCGTCTTGCCCCCGGCCATGATGGCCTTTGGCGCGGCGGCGGCGGCCGGTGGGAAGCCTTAGCTGGCGCTGACGCGCAGACCCCGCAAGGATATGCGGCACCCCGGGCGCCGCTCCGCATTCAGGCCCGGACCTCATCGCCTGTTGTCGACGCCGCATCAATCAGGGCGCGCGTCCGGGGAGAAGCTCCCGGACGCTGGCATCGAACTCAGGTAGGCTTTTTATCCCAGGCGGCGCTGTTGCCTGCATTGCCGGCTACCGAATACAAGACTTTGCTGTTTCTGGTGGCGAGAAAATCTTCAAGGGACTCGCCGCGCATTGCCGCGTACAGATGCAGGTTCGAGGTACCCACCGTCGCGCCCAGTTTCTCAAGCATGAAAAAAATCACACCGTAGTGAATCAGGCCGCGCCAATCGCGGCGCCGCACCAGATCCTGCTCCTGCTCGGTAAGCCCGGCTTCGGAATAGCACGCTTCCTCATCGCTTAGGAACTGCGCGCGCCTGACGGGATCGATCATTCCATGTAGGAATTTGTTAAGCCTGAACGCATGCAGGCTCGTCTCCAGCGTAAAGGGGTAACTGCCGTTCAAGGCTGCGATACCGTCGAGCTGTACCCCCATCCTTTGGCGGTGGCGCTCATTGGCCTGGCCCGGCACCGCAACGCTGTCGTTTTCCAGCACCAGGGTACCGATGCCGGTCATGGAAGGCAAATAATAGGAGCTGTGCACCTTGCGCACGTTTGCCGACAATGCGCCGCGCATGATGAGCCACATGATTATTTCAGACCCCTCCATGCCGCCAAGCGTTGCGTACTCCGCGTGCGTCATCTCGGCCAGGCTGGCAGGATCGCGCGTGATCGTCTCGAGGAAATCCTGGTCCCACTCGGGGTTGTTGAATCCCGCGCGCTCACCGTGGACCTGATGGGACAATCCGCCCGTCGCCACGACGGCGACCGTCATGTCCTCCGGAAAACTTTCGATCGCTCTCCGCAGGGCCTGGCCCAGCTTGTAGCAACGCGCCGCAGTGGGAATGGGGAACTGGAGCACACCGACTTGAAGTGGAACAATGGTTGTCGGCCAGCGATTTTCGGTTCGATCGAGCAGCACCGACATGGGCGAGAAAAAACCGTGGTCAAGCGGCTTATTCTGGAAGAAAGACATGTCGAACTCTTCCATCATGAGACTGGCCCCGATGTGCTGCGCCAATTTGGGATTCCCCGGCGCCGGCGGCAGATTGCGCGCGCCGCCGCCCTCGTCGGCGACCGCATATTCCTTGTCGATCCCGAGTGCGAAAGCGGAGTAGTGGTCGAAAAAAAACGATGTCACATGGTCGTTGAATATGTAGACCAGCGCGTCCGGGCGCTTCTCCTTGAGCCAATCGCGGATCGGGCCGAAGCTTTCGAAAATGGGAGCCCAAGCAGGATCGTTCTGTTTGTTTGTATCGTACGCAAATCCAATTGTGGGTGTATGTGAAACGGCGATCCCGCCGATGATGGTTGCCATAGAGTAGTCTTTCGCTGGTGGTGTTGCTGCCGGGGCGCGGACATGAAGTGACCGACGCTACACAAAAGACTATATTTTCATTGGGCGAAGCAGGTGATATCGTTTCGTTAGGTTGGCGTCGAATTAAGTGATACCCACCCCTCGGGTGCGGTCATTGCTGTTAAATTCCAGTGTCCGCATCCCACGCCTCCCCAAGCCATGTCAAGCACAAAACCTGCCAGTCCCTTCCCATCGGTCGACCGCGTGGCCCGCCTGCCCCATGTCGAGGCGCTGGTCGAGCCGTATGGCCGAAGCGCCGTGATCGACGCGATCCGCGCCGTCCTTGAAGATCACAGGCAACGCAAGAGCGGCGGCAGTCCGCAAGAACTCGACGGAACGCAAATAGGCATCGAGGTCGAACAGCGGTTACGGCAACGCAGTCGGCCCGCACTGCGCCGCATGTTCAACCTGACGGGAACGGTGCTGCACACCAATTTGGGGCGCGCCTTGCTGTCGGCGTCTGCCATTGCGCATGCAAGCATGGCCATGCGCGAGGCATGCAACCTCGAATTTAATCTCGACACCGGGGGGCGGGGCGAACGCGACAGCCTGATCGAGCAGGTTTTGACAGAACTGACCGGCGCGGAAGCGGCCACCGTCGTCAACAACAATGCCGCAGCCGTGCTGCTGGTCCTCGCGGCGCTTGCACATGAACGCGAAGTCATTCTGTCGCGCGGCGAGCTGATCGAGATTGGAGGGTCCTTCCGCATACCCGATGTCATGCGCAGCGCCAATGCACGGCTGGTGGAGGTGGGCACCACCAACCGCACCCACAAGGCGGACTACAAAAACGCCATCGGACCGGCGACGGCGGCATTGATGAAGGTTCACACAAGCAATTATGTAATCACCGGTTTCGTAGCCGAGGTGACCGAGGCCGACATGGCCGCGATCGCGCATGAAAACGACCTGCCCTTGATCGTCGACCTCGGCGCCGGCAGTCTGATCGACCTGTCCGTCCATGGCCTGCCGCGCGAACCGATCGTGCGCGAGGTCATCCAGACCGGTGCTGATGTGGTCACCTTCAGTGCCGACAAATTGTTGGGCGGCCCCCAAGCCGGCTTGATCGTGGGGAAGAAATCGCTGATCGACCGTATCAAGCGCCACCCCTTGAAACGCGCCCTCCGGGTGTCGAAAATGACACTGGCTGCACTCGAGGCGACGTTGCTGTCATATCGCAATCCTGAGAAATTGATACAGGATATTCCAACCCTGCGCCTGCTGACCCGTCCTGTGGCGGAAATAGCGGCGCTGGCAACGCGGCTCCAAGCGCCGGTTGCAGAGGCCCTTGGCGCGCAATGGGAAGTGGCCGTCGTTCCGGTCTCAAGCCAAGTCGGCAGCGGCTCGCTGCCGGTCGAGGTCATTCCAAGCATGGCTCTGGCGCTGTGGTCCCCGAGTGCCAAGTCGGGTTCGGCACTGAACAAACTCGCTGACGCGCTGTGCACGCTGCCCATCCCGGTGATCGGACGCATCTCCGAGAACCGACTGCTGCTGGACCTGCGCTGCCTAGAGGACGAGGCAGGCTTTTTGGCACAACTTGGCGGTCTGGGACAAAAGCCCTGACACATTGCAAACGCAACAAGCGCGGCGCCCCGACGGCAACCCGATCGGGGCGTTGTGTTTTCGGGCATCACAAAATTCAATGCCAGCCTCACGAACAGTCACCGCTTGGCAAGCCGCGGAGAATTAGACTCGGTTGGTTCGATTAAAAATCTACCTTACGGAGACACCCAGTATGCAAAATTTTGACGTTATCGTAATTGGACAAGGGTATGCGGGCCTGACCGCAGCCAAACTTGCGGCCGAGCGCGGCTTACGCACCGCCAACTTCGAAGAGATGTGTTTCGGCGGCCTCGTCCTCAATCTCAACGAACTCGATCCAGTCCCTGAAGGCGATGTCCACAGTGGTTCGGAATTGTCGAGCATCCTTGCGATGGGCAATATGGAGCAAGGCGTTGTTGGCGTTTTCGAAGCGGCGGAGACGCTAGCGTGCGACGACGCCGGTTTGTGGACGCTTGCGGCCGGTAAGGAAAAGTACAGCGCGCGCAACGTGGTCATCGCCAGTGGCGCGCAATTGCGCAAACTTGGTGTCCCTGGGGAGGTCGAGTATCGGGGTCGGGGGGTGTCCGAGTGCGCCGACTGCGACGGCCCCATGTATGTCGGCATGGAGGCGGTGGTGGTCGGGGGCGGCGACTCGGCGTTCCAAGAGGCCGTTGCGCTTGCGGCATTTGCGAGCAAGGTGACCATCATCATGCGCGGCGCCGAACCGCGCGCCCGTGCAGAATGGCGCGAACGCGTGGCCTCTAATCCGAAGATTGCCATCTTGGCCAACAGTCGCGTGCTGAGCATCAACGGCGCGCCGGGCAAGGGCGTGGTGAGTGTGCGTCTCGACACCGACGGCGCCGAACATGAATTCCCATGCGCCGGCGTATTCGTCTTTATCGGACTCACCCCAAATACTTCCTTCGTCCCCTCCAACGTTGCGCGCGACGACGCGGGCGCATTGATCACTTCCGCCAACTGTGCAACCGCCATGCCTGGCTTGTGGGCCATCGGTGCGGTTCGCAGCGGTTACGGCGGCATGCTCACCGACGCTGCCGCCGACGCCGGACTGGTCGCAGCGGCACTGGCGCAGCAGCACTGAGTTTCGCACGTCTCCCCACAGTTCGTGGTTCAGGCTCCGTGCGCGGCGCCTTTTTTATTGGACGACGCGGCTTTACAATGGCGTGCCGAATTCGCGCAGGAGGGAACGCAAACAGGCGGCGAAATCGAGGGGAATGTGGCCAGGGGGAATGGCGGAAGAGGTGAGAGTCGAACACACCGAAGACGCGTAGCGCCTTCCCCCGGGTTTGAAGTCCGGGCACCCCACCGGGGATGTTTCTCTTCCGAGTTTTATTATTCTATCGCAGGTGATGGGGTCAAAAACATTGCATCACATTTTTCGAGGCCAAGTTAACTAGCGGGCATCGCAGTGGTTCCGGTCACAAGTAAAGCTTGGAACGTTAATCTGAGCTTTCATTGGTTTGTTGAGCTTGCTTCAGCTGGGCGCGCTCACGGTCGAGCTCAGCGCGCAGCTCGTCCTCACTGGGAAGAACCAGCTTGTATTTGCTGGCGAACAGCTGCTCGTTGCCATGCAAGACCGAGTAACGCACCACTGAGGCGTCCTTGTGGGTGCAGAGGATGATGCCGACGGTCGGGTTGTCATCGGGCCCGCGCTTGATCTCGTCGTACATTCGCACATACATGTCCATTTGGCCGATGTCCTAATGGCTCAGCTCGCCCCGCTTCAGGTCAAAAATCACGAAGCACTTGAGCAGGTAGTTGTAAAACACCAGGTCGACAAAAAAGTCACGGCTCTCAGTGCTGATCCGCTGCTGGCGGGCGACAAAGGCGAAGCCCTTGCCCAGTTCGAGCAGAAAGGCCTGCAACTGCGCCATCAGTGCCTGTTCGAGCTCGCTTTCGAGCAAGGTGCCGGCGCCGGGCAGGCCCAGAAATTCTAGCAGCACGGGATCGCGCACGAACTCGCGTGGGCTTGTCTCGGTTCCAAGTGCGATCAGTCGCGCGCCGGCTTCCCGCTCAACGGCGGCGCGATCCTGGCT
Organism: Pseudomonadota bacterium; assembly: GCA_040384885.1. GTDB lineage: Bacteria > Pseudomonadota > Gammaproteobacteria > Burkholderiales > Burkholderiaceae_D > Telluria_A. The sequence continues at coordinate 115,086 of JAZKIN010000066.1, forward strand.
TGCCAGCAAGCGTTCGTAATACAGGGTGCCAATCTGGCGCTCGAGCGCGCGCGAACTCCATTGTTGCGCGGCTGCCTCGTTCATATACCAGGCCCTGGCCGCGTCGCCGTCGACCCGCAACAGCGTGCGGTAGTGGGTCCAGCTCAATTCGGTACGCACTGCGTCCCGAATTGGAAATGCGAGGTAGAAGCCGCGCATGTGGCGCAAATTGCGCTCGTCGAAACCCTTTCCGAATTCCGCCGTCAGCGCCTTGGCCAACTCTGGCAACAGGCGCCGGCCATAAGCCGCGCGCTTCGTCCCGCCCTGTTCGAACTCGACGATGTGCCGCCCCACTTCCCAGCACGTCTGAACCTGGATAGCATCGACGGCGCGCAGTGCTCGCTGTCGCGCCTGGTTGATAAGCGCGCCCAGATCAACAAGCAGGGTTGAAATATCTGATTCACCTCCAGAGGGAGGAAGAAATGTCGGCTTACCCATTTGCTTAAAGTTCCTTAGTTTCAGATATCCAACTTGCCGCGCTTATGTCGGATGCGCACGATCCACAAGGGCGTTCGGGTCGGCGGTAACCGAGCGCAGCGATGTTTCCATGATCGGATTTCGCTGCAAACTCGTTTGACCCGTATTTCCTCGCCTCATGGGAATATCTTAACGGTCATTCCGAGTAATTCCCGCAGCAGATTCTACGCGATTTCTGGCACGGTCCGGTCGCGTTCGACGCGACGGGACGGAGGCATTTGTCCGACGTTTTACGAGCGCGACTTAGCCTTACAGAAAGTGGGCGACGGCCATATCCAGATGGCAGCTGCGGCCGGTAAAACAGCCCGCCTGCCCGTCGCAACTCAGCGTGCGCCAACCATAGGACCGATTGACGTTTCGCATTTTCTGAGATCCGAATGGCTGCTACCGTGGTGCGATTGTTTCCAAAGCTTGGCTATGAGGATCCAGACGATGAGCATTGACAAGGTTGCCGTACAACTCGAATGGATGCTTCTACCGTTGTTCTGCGGGTGTACTGGATACACCTCGAAAGCGGTTCAGCGTAAGATCGAAGACGGAAAATGGCTGGAGGGGCGCATGTACAAACGCGCGCCTGACGGTCACATCACTATTAATCTTCAAGAGTATTACCGGTGGGTAGATGGCAGCGGGGCACGCGTTCCGGCGCAAGAACGTCGCTTACGAAGTGCTGAGCGGCGACGCGCCGCCCGAGGCACGTAGATGCATGTCCACGTTTTTCGGAAAACGGCATCAACCTCAAGATAAAGGCATGATCGGGTCAATAGTTTGACCTTTAGGTGACTTCATCGATGAGCAAAACGCCTGGCGTGAACATCAGGGAAAACAGCATCCGCATCGTGTTTCGCTATCAAGGCAAACAACGACTTGAGCGGTTGCGCCTCGACAATTCATCCCTCGCTCCTACACCCGCCAATATCAAGTATGCGGTTCGAATCGCAGCCGAGATACGCAACAAGATTCGGCTTGGCACATTTAACTATGCCGATTATTTCCCCGACTCGCCGCATGTGCCGGTCGAACAGGCGCCCGCAAATGCGCCGTTGTTGTTCGACGTTATGGATCAGTGGCTTCGCGTTCATGAACTGAAGTCGTCAACGCGGTCGCAATACAAGACTAGGATGAACTCGTTTTGGAAGGTCCATTTAAAGAATGTCCCAGTCGATCAGGTTCGCTATTCCGATATTTTAGAGGCGCTGGCCGCGGGCACTTGGAAGAGTGCGAAGAGCCGAAACAACGAGCTGTGCATGATACGTGGACCGTTCGAACTGGCCAGGCTGGACAAGCACATCAAAGAAAATCCATGCGACGAGGTTAAGGCCAAGGAGGTTCCCAGGAGAACTCCTGATCCCTTCACCTTGAATGAAGCGCGGGTGATTCTCAGCCATCTGAAGAGCCATCGGCCCGAACAGATTTTCAATTTCGTTCAGTTGATGTTCTTCACGGGCTTGCGCACTTCGGAGGGGCTGGGTTTGCATTGGCGCGATATCGACTTAAGGTCGAAGGAAATGCACATTGCTGGAGGAAACGTCTATGACGAGGAGACCGATACCACGAAGACGTCGAAAGAACGGATTGTGCTATTGAACGACGTCGCACTCGAAGCATTACAGCGCCAAAAAGCGCACACGTACCTGCTCGAGGAGGGCCATGTATTCCACGACCCGAAGACCGGAGAACCGTGGAAATATAGGACCATTACCGACGTGCGCGGGTTTTGGCAAATCACCCTCAAGCGTGTAGGCATCCGCTATAGGCGCCCATACAACATGCGCCACACCTACGCGACCGTGGGCCTGATGAGCGGCGCCAAGCCCGCCTTCCTGGCCGCCCAGTTAGGTCACAGCGTACGAATGTTCTTCGATGTCTACACAAAATGGATCAGCAGCCGAGACGACCGACTTGAAATGGCAAAAGTCAACGATGCCCTTCGACAACAATTCCAAACTGATGCAACAGATCCCAAAACGGACGATACGGACGGGCTTTCCGGATGAGACAGAAAAGCCCCTGAATCTCAAGGGTTTAGTTGGCAGGCAAGATCACCCATCAAATGGAATTGCACGCTGACGAGGTACTACGCGACGCCAGTGGCGTGACCGCCATGCGCATCAAGGGGGCGACCGGAGCCCGCTGTTCTATGGCAATGCCTTGTATCGGAAGTTACGGAATCGCACTTCTCCTTGGCCGGCGGCGTAGATCGCCGGGCGCAGGCTGATGAAGCCTCCCGCCACGTTATGGTGATAGCCGGACACTTCCATCGTCGAGCGATACCGCGACCACTTCTGACCATCGGTACTCGTAAAGAGCGACACCACATGGCGATCGTTCACCAACCGCAAGTGCAGCTTGCGCAACGGGGCAGCCTGCCGTTGCTCGTTGTCCATTCCATAACGATGCCGGATGAGCCCATCGCGTTGAAAACCCAGACCCGCGTAAAGCTTCTCGTTGTAGAAGACAAGCAACCCGGCCTTGGCGCCATCACTGATCTCGGCTTCGATCTCAATCTGGTAGGCTTGGTCGCCCGCTGTAAAAGCAAGTGGCGACGCATTGTTCGGCGAAACGCCTTTGGCTTGCACGATCAATGTCCCGTTTTCGTAACGGACGCGTGCCATGTCCTCATCGGTACCTTCATGGAAAGCCCATTGCAGGCCCATCTTGTTTGTGCTGAAATCGTCAGAGAACGCCATTCCATGGGTCACCGTTTCCTTCCCCGGCTTGGGCATGGGCTGCGCCACGTCCACTGACGAAGACTTGAACCAGCCATCGGCGTTCCACTCGACCGGCTCCAGAATGGTTTGCCTGCCCAGCGTGTAGAAACCGTTCTCATATGCGTGGTACATCAAGTACCACTTGCTGTCGGGCCCCTCGACCAAGGTCGCGTGGCCCCGGGACCACCATTTTTCGTCCTTGCTGGCGGTGTGCACGATGGGGTTGTATGGCGAATTCTCCCAAGGCCCGCTCAGCGACTTGGCGCGTGCGGACACCACCATGTGGCTGGTCGGCGGTCCGGCCGTCCCGCCCTGCGCGCTCACCATATAGTAAAACGCGCCGCGCTTAATCAGCTTGGGCCCTTCGAGGGAAAAGCTCTCGACCGCCCAATCGGCAGGATACTTCCAGCCGTCATAGACCTTTTTCAAGGCGCCCACGGTCGACAGGCCATCATCCGCCAACTGGACCATCTGCCCGCCATCCACAAACAGGAAACGTTTGCCATCGGGCCCGACGACATGGCCCGGGTCGATCTTGCCGGGGATCTTCAAGTCGACCGGCTCGCTCCAGGGTCCTCCAATTTTATCTGAATGCACAACGTAGTTCTGCATACGCCCGCCCCTGACGCCGGGGAAGTAAATGTAATAGCGCTTGCTATGCTTGATCAAGTCTGGCGCCCATACGGACCCGACATTCTTGTTCAGGGCAGTTCCGATCGGTTGCCAATTAACGAGGTCCCGGGAATGCCAGATCAAAAGTCCCGGGTAACTGAAAAACGAGGAATGTGTCATGTAGTAGTCGGAGCCATCCTTTAGTACAGATGGGTCTGGATGGTCGCCGGCCAGAACCGGGTTAAGGTAACTGCCATTCCTCAGGTCGGACTGGCGCTGGTTTTCGATTCCGCGCGACCAGTCCGGCGCTGGTTTGCGCGCAGATGCCATCGCTGGTTCGGCTGCAAACAGCTGGGGGGAGATGATGCTCAGGGCGCATAGCAGCACAAGATCGCCGAACTTGCATACAATCTCGCGCTGCATTCCCTTCAGTTTCACGCCCATAGCACGCTGTGCCGTTGTTTCGTTTCTCAAATTGCTCTCCCGTTAATTTGTTTTTGGAGCAAATGCCCCTTCTCGACTAACCGAACGACGCGAGGCCTGCCGGCGGCCTCGCAAGCAAACATGCACAACACCATAGAATAGGGCCCTGCTGTGTCGGCAAAAAATCGTCCTATTAGCGTTTCCGCACGTGCGCGGGATAAATCGTCCCCTGTCCGAGCATCGCCGTAACCCGGACAGGCGTCGATGTATCGACAATGTTGATCAGAAAATTACGCCGTTTGGCATGTCGCGGCGCCTTCCGCGCGCCCTAGTCGTCAAGCCCACCTCGCTCTCGCATAATGTTTTGGCGACGGGCAGCCAGGTCCTCATCTGGAATGACGGATGAGGCGCACGTTTCCGCCGGTTTGCCGCACATTTTTTTTGGGGGTACGGCGGGCCCGGCCCGTTGTTGTTGTTAAAGGCAAGCGATCCGGCGGCCATCAATGTCGGATCGTGCAGATGACCATGTACTGGGCGCCGAAGTAGCCATGATCCCCCGAGTAGCGGGGGGCCCGTCGGCCCCGTTAAGAGCTAACCAGGAAAGCGCGGCCGAATTTGCGTTTCACGGCGATGAACGGCTAAGTCGCGGAAGGTGGGCGATCACGAATTTAAGGGCATGCTCGTGCTGTCGATGAGGCCGTTGGCCGGGTAGTTTGTTTAACGAGGCGGGCAATCCGCAGGAAGAAGCTTGCCGCGCCCTGCAGCGCCCCTGGGCGCAAGTTGCCGTCGTCGTACCAGAGCGAGGCATCCCATGTGTCGGCAGATAGGAGTGGGATCTTCGGCAGCGGCATCTTGCTCGTTGGGCACGTTGCCGAACAATCCGTTCTCATGCACCATGCCAGCTTGGTTCTAGGCTGAATGGATCAGTCGTGTCAACCGGCTTAAAATGGCAATAGTCAACGATACTCCAAGACTACAATTCCAAAACGATTCCACAGACCCGAAAACCGTCCATATGGAAGAGCTTTCCGGATGAGATAGGCGAAAAAAAACCCTTGAATTTCAAGGGTTTGCTATTCCTGGCGGAGAGATGGGGATTCGAACCCCAGATAGGGTATTAGCCTATACACGCTTTCCAGGCGTGCGCCTTCAACCACTCAGCCATCTCTCCTGTTCTTCGCTTTCACGAAGCCGCGTATTATAGCAAGGATTCCGTCCGTTACCGAAAAAAAAGCGCCGCAGCTCGGTTGAAGAGCTCGCATGGCGGCGACCTCAGTATGGATTCCCGCCTGCGCGGGAATGACGCGGGGTGGGGGCGGTGGCTACGTATGTGCGAGCGGCCACAAGTAAAACATGAGCCGCTGCGCGCGTTAGCGGGAAGAAAAATCGGGCACGACGAAGCGTGCCCGCTTAGCACTCAGTTGGCGTCCTTGAGCTGCTCGAGGATCGCCGGATTCTCCAGCGTCGAGATATCCTGCGTGATCAGCTCGCCCTTGGCCAGCACGCGCAACAAACGCCGCATGATCTTGCCCGAACGCGTTTTCGGCAGGTTGTCGCCGAAGCGGATCTCCTTCGGTTTTGCGATCGGGCCGATTTCCTTGGCGACCCAGTTGCGCAACTCCAGCGCCATCTTCTTGGCGTCCTCGCCTGTCGGGCGCGCCTGCTTGAGCACCACGAACGCGCAAATCGATTCGCCCGTCGTTTCGTCGGGGCGCCCCACCACGGCGGCCTCGGCAACGAGCGGGTTCGCCACCAGCGCGGACTCGATTTCCATCGTGCCCATGCGGTGTCCCGACACGTTGAGCACGTCGTCGATGCGGCCCGTGATCGTGAAGTAACCCGTCTCCTTGTTGCGGATCGCGCCGTCGCCGGCGAGATACATGCGCCCGCCGAGCTCCTCGGGGAAGTAGCTCGTCTTGAAGCGCTCGGGGTTGTTCCAGATGGTGCGGATCATCGACGGCCATGGGCGCTTGACGACGAGGATGCCGCCCTGCCCGTTCGGCACGTCCGCGCCGGCCTCGTCCACGATCGCCGTCATGATGCCCGGCAGCGGCAAAGTGCACGAGCCCGGCACCATCGGCGTCGCGCCGGGCAGCGGCGTGATCATGTGGCCGCCCGTCTCCGTCTGCCAGAAGGTGTCGACCACCGGGCAGCGCGCGCCGCCCACATTGTTGTAATACCACATCCAGGCTTCCGGATTGATCGGCTCCCCCACGGTGCCCAGCAGGCGCAGGCTCGACAAATCGTAGTTTTTCGGATGGACGGTAGGGTCGACGTCGGCCGCCTTGATCAGCGAGCGGATCGCCGTCGGCGCCGTGTAGAAAATATTGACCTTGTGCTTGGCGATGGTGTCCCAGAACCGGCCCGCGTTCGGGTAGGTCGGCACGCCCTCGAACACGAGTTCGGTCGCGCCGACCGCCAGCGGCCCGTAGGCGATATAGCTGTGGCCGGTGACCCAGCCGATGTCGGCCGTGCACCAGAAAACGTCGCTCGGCTTGATGTCGAAGGTCCACTTCATGGTCAGCGCGGCCCACAGCAAGAAGCCGCCGCTCGAGTGTTGCACGCCCTTTGGCGTGCCGGTCGAGCCCGACGTGTAGAGGATGAACAGGGGATGCTCGGCATCGACCCATTCCGGCTCGCATTCGGCGCTCTGCCCGTCCACCAGCTCGTGCAGCCAGACGTCGCGCCCTTCGTTGAAGGCGATGTTGCCGCCTGTGCGCTTGTAGACGACGACGTTGGCCACGCTCTCGCAGCCGCCCAGCGCCAACGCTTCGTCGACGATGCTTTTGAGCGGCAGATGCTTGCCGCCGCGCAGTTGCTCGTCGGCCGTGATGACGGCAACGGCGCCCGCGTCGATGATGCGTTCCTGCAGCGACTTGGCCGAGAAGCCGCCGAACACGACCGAATGGGTCGCGCCGATGCGGGCGCAGGCTTGCATAGCGGCCACGCCTTCGATCGACATCGACATGTAGATGATGACGCGGTCGCCCTTTTTGATGCCGCGCGCTTTGAGGCCGTTGGCAAACTTGCTGGTGCGCTCAAGCAGCTCGCGGTAAGTCGCGCGCGTGACCTGGCCGTCGTCGGCCTCGAAGATGATCGCGGTTTTTTCGGCGTTGCCGTTGAGTACATTGCGGTCGAGGCAGTTGTACGAGACGTTGAGCTCGCCGTCGGCGAACCATTTGTAGAACGGCGCCTGCGTCTCGTCGAGGGTCTGGGTGAACGGCTTGTGCCAGTCGAGGTGTTCGCGCGCCAGGCGGGCCCAGAAGCCCTCGTAGTCGGTGGCCGCCTCGGCGCACAGCGCGTTATAGGCATCCATGCCGGAAATCTTGGCCTTGTCGACAAACTCGGCCGGCGGCGCAAATACCCGATGCTCCTGCAATCCCTGATTTTCCTGCGTGTTTTCTGTTCCGGCCATGCTGTTCTCCATGAGTTGTAATAATTTTGTTAACAACATACGCACCGTCGCTTACTAAGCCCTTACAGCGACCAAACTTGCACCATATCGGTTCGATATTACAGCATCGCCCGCACCACGACGGCGCGCTCAATTGTGTGATTTTACCAATCTTTCGACGGACCGGAGGCGGGCCTCCAACGAGGCGGCAGGGGTCATCGCGGCACATGCACGACGTTTGCGCAACATCAAACGAAGTTAAGGAGGCACGGCCCGTCGGCAATGCCTTCATGCCCGTGTAAAATGACGCATCGAAATTTTGCTTTAAATTACCGGAGAGCTTTTACATGTCTGAACTGCCACCAACCATTTCGCCGCAAAAATTAAGCCCACTAAACAGCTTCATTTTCATGAGCCGCTGGCTGCAGTTGCCGCTCTACCTCGGCCTGATCCTGGCGCAATGCGTTTATGTTTTCCACTTTTGGGTCGAACTCAAGGACCTCGTCCTCGCCGCGATGGGCAGCGCGGAGGCCTTGCAGCACATTATTACCGCCGTGAGCGTGCCGCCGACGACCACAAACGGCGTCGCCGCCGTGGCGCAGGCCGGCCCGCTCAAACTCACCGAAGCGACCATCATGCTGGTCGTGCTCGGACTGATCGACGTCGTCATGATCTCGAACCTGCTGATCATGGTCATCGTGGGCGGCTACGAAACCTTTGTCTCGCGCATGCACCTCGACGGCCATCCCGACCAGCCGGAATGGCTCTCGCACGTGAACGCCTCGGTGCTCAAAACCAAACTGGCGATGGCGATCATCGGCATCTCTTCGATCCATCTGCTCAAGACCTTTATCAACGTCAAGAACTACACGCCGACCGAGCTGACCGCGCAAACCGTGATCCACGTCGTCTTCCTGCTCTCGGCCATGGCCATCGCCTACACCGACCGCCTGCTGGTCGGCACCCAGAACCTGTCCAAGCCACACCATTAAAACAGCGAGAATTACCATGACCGTCATTAAGCAAGAAGACCTGATCGAATCGGTCGCCGCCGCGCTCCAGTACATCAGCTATTACCATCCGGCCGACTACATCGCCCACCTCGCGCGCGCCTACGAGTCCGAGCAAAGCCCGGCCGCCAAGGACGCGATCGCGCAGATCCTGACCAATTCGCGCATGTGCGCCGAAGGCAAGCGCCCGATCTGCCAGGACACCGGCATCGTCAATGTCTTCCTCAAGATCGGCATGGGCGTGCGCTTCGAAGGTTTCTCGGGCACCGTGACCGACGCCGTCAACGAGGGCGTGCGCCGCGCGTATAACTTCGACGACAACAAGTTGCGTGCGTCCATCGTGGCCGACCCGCAATTCGAGCGCAAGAACACCAAGGACAACACGCCGGCCGTGGTCCATATGGAGCTGGTCGAGGGCAACACCGTCGACGTCAAGGTCGCGGCCAAGGGCGGCGGCTCCGAGAACAAGACCAAGTTCGTCATGCTCAATCCGTCGGACTCGCTGGTCGACTGGGTCATGAAGACCGTGCCCCTGATGGGCGCCGGCTGGTGCCCGCCGGGCATGCTCGGCATCGGCATCGGCGGCACCGCCGAGAAGGCCATGCTGATGGCCAAGGAAGTGCTGATGGACGACATCGACATGTTCGAACTCAAACAGCGCGGCCCGCAAAACAAGACCGAAGAGCTGCGCATCGAACTGTGCGACAAGATCAACGCGCTCGGCATCGGCGCCCAGGGCCTGGGCGGCCTGACGACCGTGCTCGACGTGAAGATCATGATGTACCCGACGCACGCCGCGTCCAAGCCGGTGGCGATGATTCCAAACTGCGCCGCCACGCGCCACGCGCACTTCGTGCTCGACGGCTCTGGCGCGAGCTACATCGAGCCGCCTTCGCTGTCGAGCTGGCCCGACGTGCACTGGACGCCGGACACCGAGAAATCGCGCCGCGTCGACCTCAACACCCTCACGCGCGAGGAAGTCGCCTCGTGGAAGCCGGGCCAGACCCTGCTCCTGAACGGCAAGATGCTGACCGGCCGCGATGCCGCGCACAAGCGCATCCAGGACATGCTGGCCAAGGGCGAAACCTTGCCGGTCGACTTCACCAACCGCGTGATCTACTACGTCGGTCCGGTCGACCCGGTGCGCGACGAGGCGGTCGGCCCGGCCGGCCCGACCACGGCGACCCGGATGGACAAGTTCACCGACATGATGCTCGAGAAAACCGGCCTGATCTCGATGATCGGCAAGGCCGAGCGCGGACCGGCCGCGATCGAATCAATCCGCCAGCACAAGTCGGCCTACCTGATGGCCGTCGGCGGCGCCGCCTACCTGGTCTCGAAGGCGATCAAGACGGCCACCGTGGTCGGCTTTGCCGACCTCGGCATGGAGGCGATCTACGAGTTCGACGTCACCGACATGCCCGTGACGGTCGCGGTCGATTCGACCGGCACCTCGGTGCACAACACGGGGCCGAAGGAATGGGCGGCAAAAATCGAGTCGCTGAGCAGCGTGGGCAAGATTCCTGTCGTAAGCGTCTGATGCCCCGAAGGCCGCCGCCGGCAGTGCCGGCCGCGGCCTGCCCACCAATCTAGCCGGACCTCCTCCATGAGCCAACGCTCTTTTGTGCCCCTAGCAGCCCCGGTCGGCGTGTTCGACTCGGGCGTGGGCGGCCTGTCTGTGCTGCGCCATATCCGCGCGCTGCTGCCGCACGAGCGCTTGGTTTATTTTGCCGACACCGGCTTTGCGCCCTACGGCGGCAAACCCGAGGGCGTGGTCGTCGAGCGCGCGCTGGCGATCTCCGCCTTTTTGATCGCGCAAGGGGCGAAGGCGCTCGTGGTCGCGTGCAACACCGCCACCGTGGCCGCCATCAAGGCCCTGCGCGCGCAATACCCTCTGATGCCGATCGTCGGCGTCGAGCCCGGCCTTAAACCGGCCTCGCTGCTCTCGCGCATCGGAAAGGTCGGCGTGCTGGCGACCGAACTCACCCTGTCTGGCGAGAAATTCCTGCAGTTGCGCGACCAGATCAACCTGACCAACAAGGCCCAGTTCCTGCTGCGCGGCTGCCCGGGGCTGGTCGAACAGATCGAACTCGGCGAGCTCGAGTCGGAGGCCACGATGGCCCTGCTCGAGGGCTATATCGTGCCGCTTCTCGACCAGGACATCGACACCCTCGTTCTCGGCTGCACCCATTACCCCTTCGTGCGGGCGGCGATCGAAAAGGTCATCAACGGCGCGAGCAAGCGCGATGTGGTCGTGATCGACACGGGTGAGGCGGTCGCGCGGCAACTGTTGCGCCTGCTCGAGGCCGGCGGACTGGTCAACCCGGGGGACGGCAGCGGCGCCCAGCTCGAGGCGTTTTCGAGCGCCAACGCGCCGGCGCTGTCGGCCGCGTTTTTGCGTCTGTTGGGCCTCACACAGGAGGTCCGCGAGGTGCGCGTGGCCTCGATCAGCCCCTGAGCGGGCGTTTTCGAGCATTTAAATTTGCCAGTTGGCCCAGATGTTTGTATAATCGCGCTCTGCCTCGGAAGCCTCGGGTCAGAACGTAGTTCAGTGGTGGCTGTAGCTCAGTTGGTAGAGTCCAGGATTGTGATTCCTGTTGTCGTGGGTTCGAGCCCCATCAGCCACCCCACAGAATTAGCAGGAAAATCAAAGGGTTACACGCTTCGGCTTGTAACCCTTTTGTTTTTGTTGGAAGATAATTTCTTCTGCGCGCCAGCCTGGACCCTGGGGTTATGAAGACATATTTGCCGTCGTACTATCCGCCTATCTCGGACGGTTTGCGGAACGCCGACTTCACCCTTTCGCACTCCTCAGTTGGTACCTGCATGTCTTGCTCAAAAAACGTTCGCCACGCGCGCACTTCCCCGGCGATCCGGTCGACAATCTGACGTGCCGCGCCCGACGTCAAGCCAAACTGCCCGGCATGCGACAGCGCGTTCCCCAATGTGGCGAGGCGTCCCTGCGCACCGACGCCGAGATGAAGGAAGCGCTCGCTGCCGCCTTGCGGCTTGGGCAGGACGTCATAGAGCGGGCTCAGAGCCCAGCCCCGGGCCTTGTCGTCCCACATAAATGCGTGGTTGCGCAAATGGTCGTCGTCGTTGCTGACCAAGATATTGAAGACCATCCGGCCGAACAACTCTTCGCGGTCGGCCTGTACCTGCTTCGCCGCCCCCTGCTCGGAAAGCTTGCGCGCAATCGCAGCATAGCTGGTCGTGGGAGACTCGCTTTCATGCAGCCCCATCAAGGTCAATGCACTGACGACATGATGGCGGACCATGGCCCCCGAGCTGTCAACATGGCGGTCGAACCGTTCGATCAGCATGATTTTCTTGCTGTTCGCGACGCTGAGCAGCTGAGTGGCAGGCACGCGCAGGCCGCAACGCCGCGCCAGCTCAAGGCATGCCTGTTCAATGGTCGGGACATTGAAGGTGTCGCCCTTGGCCTCGAACTTGGCCAGCCACGCTTGCGCGCCGCTCATGACGACAGCTTTCGGCCGTGCGCCGCCCATGCTCGGGCCGGCGTCGAACAGCTGGCGCAAGTGGGCAGGAACCGGTTCATGATTTTGCACCTTGTCCGCCGCCTCGAGCAGGTAGGGAAGGTCGGCGACTGCCGGCAGAAGGCGTAACTCGGCCTTCGCATGAATATCCGGGCGAAAGTCCAGGGCACCAAAGCGGTTGGCGCCCGCATGCATCAGGTACTCCGACTCCTGCAGACTATTTGGCTCGGCCCGGAGCTTGTTTTCGATAACGCGGCGCCCCCAGGCGTCGGGCATTGCATCGCGCACCGCGCCGAACATATCCAGACGGTTGACTGGCTGGTAAAGCTGCTCGGAACCGGGCTTGGCATTTTCCAGCGGCAAACTGGCCGGATCGACCGGCGCGGCATTGCGCCGTTCCAGATAGCGTTTGCCGTAACCAAAGGTCGAGGACAGCACGCGGCTGCCCTCCTCCTCGAGCGCCAGCCGTCCCGCAGGCACGCCATCCGCCTCTCCAGCAAGAAAGATGAAGACGGTCGTGCTCCACGACTTAGAAGTCATAGTCGTCGCCCTCTTTAGCGACCGCCTTCGCGCCCGATGCACGCTTGCGAACGCCGCGCTCGACCTGGCGCGCACGCTCGACCTTTCCCAAGGTATCCGAGTCGGGATCAGATACGACGTCGAGAAGGTGCAGCAGGTTGGACGTTTCCAGGGCCGCCAGCCAGGCTCCCATGCGCACTGCCACGTCACCACGCTCCAGGCGGTCCAGCGTAGGCGCGCTGATGCGTGCTCGCTGAGCGAAGTCTTCCCGGGTCCGGTTGCGTGCCAGCCGTGCTTGCCGTACGGCATCGCCTAATTTACGCGCCGCCGCCAAGGTAGCCGGCGTTGCAAAGTTTGCTTCTTGTTTTTGCATAAAGCACTCTGATTTGACGTGATACCGCAACAAGTAATCAAATATGATCAATATTTGCATGCTAGCACATAAGATAATCATATTTGATGAAAACCAACTACTAATCATCAAATATGAGTACATTTTGACCCGGAATAGCGACTCAACAATTGGCTTTGGTCAGCACAGGCTGACCGCGTTCGACCCTCACGTGTGGCGCTTGAGCGTTCGGGGACGCTGTTTCGCCATTGCCTGACTTCATTTCGGCGTATTCAGCGCCTCGGAAATAAATCCCTCTGCGGAAAGAGCTCGAATTACGCCCCTAATCAGGAAATTGTTGCTAAATCCGATTGTGTACTGACGTGCCCCTTCTCGGATAGGCGCGAGCATTCCTCGCTCAACCAGTTTACGAATTTGGTAGGAGCGCTGGGTTTCGGTCATGTCGGGCATGGCGCCCTTCAAATCACTGGCCTTGGCGACACCAGCGCGGGTCGTAGCCAAGAGCACCCGCTCTTCCATCTGAGTCAACAATTCGCGTTGACGCGCATAGTTCAGCGCCGGGGCCAGGATGCGCTCGATGAGGTAGTGCGAATCCGTCAGCCTGTCCACCTTACGCAATTCGTCGAGCATGCCATCCAGGACGTAGATGCACCATGCCTCCCGCCCTTCAGTTGCGCCAGTATCAGCTGGCCCCAGCATGGCGTAGTAGCGGTCGCGGTCGTTGCAAAACACCGCCGTCGGGTTCAGTACCCGACCACCAGTCTTGACGTTGAAACCATACTTGATGAGCAGGGTATAGGTCAGCAAGCGCACCACCCGGCCATTCCCATTACCAAAGGGGTGTGTCCACGCAAAGCGATGGTGAGCCAGCGCAACCTTGATGAGGTCATATTTCGGCGGGTCTGCACGGTTGATGAACGCCACCAACTCGCGCATGTACTGGGGGACCTGCACCGCATCCGGAGGCTGGTGTTCCGACTGCGAAATCTGCACTGCCCCTTTCCGATACGCACCCGGCGTAACGTCGCCTTCGCGTTTTAGCTCGTGCACTGCAATTGCGTGAAGTTCTCGGACAAGGTGCTCTGTAACATCTTGACCCGCCTCGAAATGCTCTTCTATGTAGGCCATGGCCTCTTCGATATTGGCCATCTCGCGCAACTGGTCGGAGAGCGTTGCAGGTTGCGCCTCCAAGCGACTTTCAACGTAGTCGGCCAGCGTGGTGTGGTTCCCTTCAATGCGCGCCGAACCCAAGCTTTCCAGCATGTGGAAGATGTGCTTGAGTTGAAAGAAAACTGGTGCCGGTGTAGTGCCGCCCAATTGCAGACGACGCAAATGCTCCAGTTCGGTCACCACGTCTACGAGTGGCGAATCGAATGCTGGGTTCAGCAGAGTCAGGTCTTGGTGACGAAAGACAGGCATGGTGGAATTCCGGTTCAACATCTGGAATAATATCGCAGATTATCCCGAGTTCGTCTTCACGCTATCTGCAATAGTGCGTCGCAACCTACTGTAAATGCTGAACTTTTTCACACTCTCAGCATTAAGTTATCTGGAATTTGGTCCGATCAGCATCTACAATACGAGCTTCCCGTTTTTCACACCTCTTCCCGTTTTGTTTTTTTGTGGGACGACCTTCCCGTTATCCCACACCAGCCCTGCTCACTCCATGGCGATTCATCAGGATTGTGATTCCTGTTGTCGAGGTTTGAGCCTCACCAGCGCCCCCGCGAAGAATATGCAGCCTAGCCGACCAGCGCCAGCGGAATACGCGCGAGCACGCCGTCGCCGAAATCGGTATCGAACGGCAAATCCACCCTATGCGCGTAGCCGATAAAGCAATCGCATCTGAGGCGGCTGCAGTTTTCTTCCTTAAGCACGGCGCCGAGAGCGTCCTCGTACAAGTTGCCGATCCGCTCGGGCAAAAAATGGCAGCGCTGCAGTTCACCAGCGCCATCGACCGACAAGGCCTGCGACCCGGCGCGGCAAGCCTTTCCGCGCGACGATACCGGTGCGCGGCTATATTTAAACCAAGGGTCGATCCGATCGAGCCACGCCAGATCCTCTGTTGAATAGTATGCGGGTCCGCGCCGGTCATACGCGTTGAGCCACAGGTAGTGCCGCTGCGGCAGTTTGGCGCGCATCGCGCGTATCGCATCGAAATGCTCGCGCATGGCGACTATGCCCACCGAGAATTTGACTCCCATCGCTTCGAGCCGTACGCACCGCTCAAGAAATCGCTGCTCGGTCGTTTGCCCCGGATGATAGGTGCACCAAAGCCCCACTTTCTGCTTGTTCGTCGATTCGAGCCACGACAGGGGGCACGATAGATTCGTTTGTATCGCCACCTGCCGCACGTGCGGCATTGTGGACAGCGCCCGGATCGCCTCGCGGTAGTGGCGCCTCACCAAACCCTCGCCCCAGGGCGTGAACAACACGCTGATCGGGCGCGCTTGGGCGCCGACCCAGGCGACAAACCGCGCAACCTCGGCAGCGTCGCGTGCCAGCGTGCCGCGGCTGTCGCGCCGTTTGGCGAACGGGCAATAGTGGCAGTCGTAGTTGCAGCTCGACAGCGTGCCCCGGTACAGCAGCGACAACAGGGGTGTCGCCTGCTCGAGCGCGGCTGCCGGCACCCCGCTCAGCATGCCTGTCCCCCATCGGCCATCAGCGTGCGCACCTCGTCCGACACCAGCCAAGGCCCGATCGTGTCGGCATACGAATAACCGCGGTCGTTCAAGCGCAGCACGCCATCGCATTCGTCGAGCAAGTCGAGGGCGCCGAGTTCGCGCAGTTGCGGCAGGTCGTGCAGGCAATGCGTGCCAAACCGCGCGGCGTAGGCGGCGGTGTCGAGGCCGGGGTCGGTCAGCAAAGACTGGATCACATAGCGGCGCCGCTGCTCGTGCGGCCCGAGCGCGATCCCGTGTTCGGCCTGGGCGAAGCGCGCCTCGTCGAGCGACAGAAAATCGTTGATGATGTCGATCGTGCCGGCACGCTCAACCGCGTAATCGCTCGAGTAATGCAGGCGCCGCGTGTAGGCGCGCGCGCCCGCCCCCATGCCGACCATGCCGTCGTCCTGGCAACAGTAGGACGGGCCGTTTTGCTCGGGCGCGTGCGGCGCGCGGAACATCCGCATCGACACCTGCACATAGCCGCGCGCCCGCAAATGGTCGCGCGCCGCCTGGTACAGCTGCAGCCGGCTGTCGCCACCGTGGTCGAGCACGATCGGATTGAACGACACGGCGCCGTTGCGCGCCGCCACCTTGCCCAGCCCCGTATGCTGGCGCACATACAAGGGGTACAAGTACAGTTCCTCGGGCGCGAACGCGAGCGCGCTTTCGAGCGAGGCCAACAGGCTTTCCACGGTTTGCCCCGCGATGCCGTAGATCAGGTCAAGATTGAGGGTGGGAAAGCCGGCGTCGCGGATGTGCCCTATCGCCTCGTGCACGACATGGTTTTGTTGCGGCCGCGCGAGCGAGCGCATTTCGTTGGCGGAAAAACTCTGGATGCCGAGGCTGACGCGGTCGATGCCGGCCGCGCGGCACACCGCCAGCTTCGCGGGCGTGACGGTTTCGGGCGAGGCTTCGATGCCGGCCGGGGTCGCGTGCAAATCGATGTGGAGTATGGTTTGCGCGGCGTCCAGCAGGCGTTCGAGCTGGCTCGGAGAGAGGTAGGTCGGCGTGCCCCCGCCGATCGCAAAGCGCGCGAATTGGCGCTCGCCAAGCACGCGGTCGAGCACCCGCATCTGCCGTATCAATTGCTCGACATAGCGGTCGACCATATCCGGCTTGGGCTTGGCCATCGCAAACAGATTGCAGAAGCCGCAGCGCATTTCGCAAAAGGGGATGTGGATGTAGGCAAACAAGGCGGACCGGTCCTGCTCGGCCCACAACTGCGCCAGCCCCTCCGGCTGCGCCAGCGGCCGGTAGGCCGCCTTGTGCGGGTAGGAATAGGAATACGCCTGGTACGGCGTATGGCGCATCCTTTGTTCGAGCGTGCCGGCTAAGTCGGTTGGTTTCACGATGGCCTGGTTTGTGTGGGGTCTGTCGAGTCGAGGAAGAAATGGGCGTACGGGACGTTCCAGACGGTCTCGTGCGCCAGCCGGTGCCCGCGGTAGCCGTCCTCGCCATAGGCGCAGCCATGGTCGGAGCAGACGATGGCAAACGTCGGCGCGCGCGCGCCGCAGGCCGCCAGCAACGGCGCCAGTGCGCCGTCGACGTAACGCAAGGCGGCCGCGTGGCTGTCGATATTGTCGGCGCGGCAGCCCGGCAGGTAGGCGCGGTTCGGCAGGTGGATCGCCGCGATATTTATAAACAAGAACACCCGCCGCGCATCCGCCCGCAAGCGCGCCAGCGCCAGCGCCACTTGACGCTCGGTCGAATGGCGGTGGTCCACACCCATGTGTGGCGTCCAGTGGCTTTCCTCGAACATGCCGGGCAAAACGCCGCCCAGCGCCGTCTTCTTGTTGAAGAAGCCGACGCCGCCGATGCAGATGGTGCGATAGCCGCGCTGCGCCAACCCGGCCGGCACGCTTGCCTGTTCGAACATGCAGGTGTGGCCGGAGGTGCTCGTGCTGCCTTCGAATTGGGTCGCGAACAGGCGCGGATGCGGGCCCTGGCTGTCTGGCGTCGGCAGGAATCCTGCAAAAAATGCGTGGTGAGCGGCATAGGTGAAGCTGGCCGGACTGTGTCGGCGCTCCCACCCCGCGGCCGGCAGGTGCGGGCCCAGTACGAGCAACTCCCCTGCCTCGAACAGGCGCTGGGCGACGTCGTAACGCAAGGTGTCGAGCGTGATGAAGACGATGTCGTGGCTGCCGACAACGCGATTCATGTCCGGTATCGGATTTTGTTCAGGCTGCATGGCGATTGAATTCTTGCAGTTGCGCGGCGTAGGTGTCGTGTCCATGCCAAAGCAGGCCCGGCAGCAAGTCGCCGAACGCATTGGCTTCGAGCACATGCGCCTTGTCCTTGTGCACCACGAGGTCTAGTCCGATGATGCGACTGGCGGGAAAGGAGGCCGCGGCCCGCCGCGCCACGCCGTCGAGCGCGCTGCGCCCGTCTTGGCCGATGAGTAAATCGACATCGGCACGCTGGTTGTCGAGGTGCAGATTGGTCATCATGCGCGCGCCGATGCGCGCCACGCGGTGCGCCGGCCGGCCCGCCAGCGTCACCACCCGCACATCGTAATGCCCGCTGCCGGCTCTCGGCTTGGGCAGCCATGCTTCGACATAGGCGTGCTGGCTTGCAAGCAGATCGATCAGTTCCACGATCTCGTCGTGGGCGCAATAGGTGCGCAGGCGCTTGACGTTGTACAGGCGTGTCGGGCCCGCCCCGCGCACCATGTGCGTCGAGCTGGTCGCCTGTTCCGCGCCGCGCCGGTTGCGCCGGTACGCGACCACGCCCGAGGCGCTCGATCCGTAGCGCGCCTTCACAAAGACCCGGTCGAGCCCGTGCTCGTCGAGCAATCCGCGCAGCTGTGCATAACCGCCGATTTGCCCGAACAGTGGCGGTATCGGCACCTCGTGGGCCCGCAAGTGTTGCTGGCACGCGAGCTTGTCCGTCATGGTCAGGATGTCGTGCGGTGCGTTGACGACTTGCGCATCGGGCAGCTCGCGCAATTGCTCGGCGAGCATGTGCATGCTCGACGAGAAGCCCGCGAACCAGGCGTCGGCACCCGCGAGCTCTCCAAAAGCGGGGGCGTCCGGCGCCGCCCGTCCGAGCAGCGCGCAGCCGAGTTTGTGCATGCGGTGATGTACTGCCGGATCGTCGCCCGCGGTTTCGATCTTGAATCCGCACGGCCTTGCGAGCAGTGCGGCGAGCGCGGCCGGGCGGTCCAGCCACGCATGCCATTCCAGCACGGTGGCCGCAGGCAGTCCCAAGCGCAAGCGCGCGCCCTGCATATGCCGCACCCGCTTGCCGCCGGCGGCGCCGAGTATCACGAACGGCAATTGTTCGCGGCGGGCTTCACTCACCATGCGCGAACCGCTTGCTATTCGCCGACGGCGACGTAACGGTCGTCGTCATCGCCCTCATCGCCGTCCTGCTCGTCGTCGAGCAACACTTCGATCGGCAAGGCTTTCAACTTTTGTTGCCAGGCCGCCGAGATATAGTGGTGCGACAGGTTCAGGCACCTTAATTTCGGGACATGCGCGCTGTTGCAAAGCGCCTCGGCACCGACGTCGCCGATAGTCCCCATCGACAAGTCGAGCGTGTCGAGTTGGGCGATCGCTTCCTCGCCGGCGAGCCATTGCGCCAATTCGTCGGCAATGTCGGAATTGCGCAGGCCGAGATACTTCAGGCCGGGATTGTTCAGCTTCGCGAACAGGCGACGGTAGAGCGCGGCATCGCCCTCGAAACCGTAGTCGTCGGTACCCAGCCACAGCTCGAGGCGAGTCAGGTTCGGCATCGACGACGCCGCCAGCGCTTCGGCGACCTCGGCCGGAAAGCCGCCGCATTCGATCGTAAGAACACACAGCGCCGGATGCGTGAACGGCTCGATTACGAGGTCGGTCGAGCCGCGCACGCGCAATTCTTCGAGCTGCGGGAACGCGTTCAGCAGCGGTGTGTAGTTGCCTTGGATGATCCATGAAATTTCGCACTCTTCATACGTCATGTCGCCGATAAAGAGCGCGCGCAACTGCGGCAACTCGGCCGCATGCGCGATCAGGCAGGCGATGATGTCGTCGGCGCCGGTTTCGTAGGGGTCGCCCCACGCGCCGATGATGAGCGAATCGAGCTGCGATTTGTCCACTTTCGCGAGGAATTGCTCGATCAGCTCGGGCATTTCGCCATCTTCGTCGCTGTCGAGGGCGAGCCGGTAGACGACATTGTTGGACAGGTCGACCGCCGTGGCGGCGTCATACGTGACGACTTTTTTATTGAAAAAGGTCTCGGTGCTATCGGATATCGTCACTATATAGCCTTATAAAAGTCAAGCCGCCGGCACCCGCCCATCGGCATCACTCAAATAATACCATGTCGATTTTTGCTTCTGAATAGGTCCTTTTGCAACTTGCCTTCGACACCAAAACTACGGCAAACTGTCCGTCTACTCTTGGACAGGTGACGACGATGACCGACAATAAACCGGCGCCACGCGCCCCGCTCCATGTGCGGCTCGGACTTTGGATGGTCCCCTCACGCAAGGCGGCACTCGGCTATATGTGGTTTTGTATCGCGTGCGCGATCGCGTTCGTCGTGGCCGCGATATTCATCGCGATTGTTACTACGGTCCCTGTCGGAATCGTTTGCGCGATCCTCATTAGCGGCGTCGCGATGCTGTTTGCCGCGTATTGGTACTGGGCAGCGATCAAATGGACTGACCAGTTCGGTAACTGGGCACGCACGCCCTGAATCCCGATCGACCGCAATGAAGCACGAAACAAGTTTGGCAATCAGCGAGCCTCCGTATGGCACGGGTGCTTTCGGCCGGCGCCAGAAACGATGAATAACCTTAGTGTTCGCCGCAGCCGTGTAGCTTATGCCCTCGCCACTTTCGCCGTGGTTGGACTAGGACTCGCCTCGCGCCAGTATCCGGCGCTGTTTCCGTCGGCGTTAGAAAAGTATCCCGGCGATGCATTGTGGGCGTTGATGCTCTTCGCCGGATACGGCACCATGCTACCGAAGTCGGCGACGTGGAAGGTGGCGGCGCTCGCTTTGGGCACCTCGTTTGCGGTCGAATTCAGCCAGCTTTATCAGGCGGAATTCATCAACGCGATCCGGGCCACGACCATCGGCCATCTGGTGCTCGGATCAACCTTCAACCGACTCGATCTGGTCGCTTACACGATCGGCGTGGCCGCAGGCGCGGCCGTCGATGGCGTCTGGCTGGCGATCGTCAGCGCGCGTTTCACTGCAAAAACCCGAACACCTTCCCGATGATTTTGCTGCCGGCGCCAATCGGGTCGCGCCGGATCTTGCGTTCCTCTTCGGCGATCATCACAAACAAGCCGTCGACCGCGCGCTCGGTCACATATTCTTCGACCCTCGCCTGGCGCGTCTCGAGGCCCATCCTGGATACCTTTCCCATCACGCCGTTGAACTTGGCCGACAGGTCGGAACGGTCGGTCACGCGGCGCACGATCGGCAGGAACTTGACGCTGAGCTCGGCCGAGGTCCGTTCGCGGAAAAAGTCGGTGACCGAGGTGTCGCCGCCGGTCAGGATGTTTTTCGCGTCTTCGACGGTCAACGACCTGACCGCGTTGAGCAACAATGGCTTGGCCATCGGCACCGCCGATTCTGCGGCGCGGTTCATCGACACCACAAGGTCGTCGAGCTGGCGCGCCTTGCCCGTCAATTGCAGCAGCGGCCGGGCCCGCTCCAGCACCCGCGGCAGCTCGATCCTGACCAGCGCGTTGTTCAGGAAACCATTCTCGACGCCCAGTTTGGCGACCGCCGCGGCCGAGCCTTTTTCAAGCGCCGCCTTGAGTCCGCTCGTGGCGTCGCGGTTCGACAAGTCGTCCAGCGAGGCTCCAATCGCGCTCGTTGCAAACATGCACAACACGAAGGGTAGTGCTTTAAACGTGGACAGGACTTTCATGGCATCGCTCCGCTAAATGTATTGGGGAGCGATGTTACGCGCAGTTGCTGATTGCTGCAAAGAAATAATAGAGGTGGCGGAGTGGCCGCTCACATCTGCCGGAAGCGATGCTGGAACACCTGCGACACGGGCAAGGCCTCGTCCTCGCCGCGCATGCGCACCGCCAACGCGCCGTCGACGCGCTGGACGGCGTCGATCGCGCCCACGTTGATGATCGCGCTGCGCGATATCTGCCAGAATTTATCGGCGTCGAGCTTGCCGGCCAGGTCCTTGATCGCGGTCCGGATATGGGCCGAAAACGCGGCCGTGACGACCCGCGTGTATTTGGCGTCGGCGCAAAAATAATGCACGTCGTCGATGTTAATGAAGCGCAGCTGGCTGCCCGTGGACGCCTGGATCCAGCGCATGTGGCCCGCCGGTTTGGCCTCGCGCAGCGCCGACAGGTCGGCCGGCGCCTGCGCCTGCGCCAGCCGGGCTTGCAAACGCTGCACGCACAGCGCCAGCCGCGCGAGGTCGAGCGGCTTGAGCAGGTAGTCGGCCGCGCCCTGGTCGAAGGCGTCGACCGCATAGCTCTCGAATGCCGTCAGGAACACGATGTGGGCGCTGTCGGCGCTCAGGCGCGCGACGTCGATGCCGCTCATGCCCGGCATGCGCACGTCGAGAAACAAAATGTCGGGTTTGGCCAGGCCCAGCAAACGGGCAGCCTCGATGCCGTCGGCCGCCTCGCCCACGATCTGCAACTGCGGCCACAGGCGCGCGAGGGCATCGCGCAGTTCGGCGCGCAGCAGGGGCTCGTCTTCGGCCAGCAAGGCGGTCGGCATGCTGCGCGTCATGCCGCGTCCGCCGCATGCGCCGTCTGCGCCGGCATCGTGATGACGGCCCGCACGCCGCCGGCGCCGCCCGCCTCGATGCGCAACTCGGCGCCGGGGCCGAACAAGGTGTGCAGTCTTTCCTCCAGGTTCACAAGGCCGATGCCGTCGCCCATCGTGGCCTGGAAACCGGGGCCGTCGTCGGCCACCGACAAGGTCAGCACGGCGCCGTCGCAGGCGGCGCGCACCTCGACCCGTCCGCCGCCGAGCTGCGGTTCGATACCGTGTTCGATCGCGTTCTCGATCAGGGTCATCAAGGCCAAAGGCGGAATCAGGCACGCGCGCGCGGCATCGCTGGCGTCGATGCCGAACGAGAG
Source organism: Pseudomonadota bacterium (assembly GCA_040384885.1). GTDB lineage: Bacteria > Pseudomonadota > Gammaproteobacteria > Burkholderiales > Burkholderiaceae_D > Telluria_A. The sequence goes on from JAZKIN010000066.1 coordinate 137,838, forward strand.
CCGCTGGCCGAGGCGGATCTTCATGATGTCGAGATAGGCCGCGGCGCGGTCGAGCTCTTGTCCGACGCTGGTCGCGTTGGCGCGCAAGTCGGGCACGGCCGCGCGCAGGTAGCCGATCAGGTGGTTGAGCATGGTTTCGGCGGCCGCCGCATCCTGCCGGATCAGCGCGCGCGTGTTGGCCAGCGTGTTGTACAGGAAGTGCGGCTCGATCTGCCCCTGCAGCGCCGCCAGCCGCAACTCGAGCAACTGGCGTTCGCTGCGATGGCGCGCCTGCTCGGCGTCGAGCACCTTGCGCGAACGGCGCGCCGCTTCGGCGTTCAGTTCCTGCGGCAACATGCGCATCAATGCAAACGCGATCGCGACGGCGGGCACCAGCCACGCAGGGTGCCGCTCCAGCCCGATCGGCCAGCACTGCGCTTGCAGCACGGTCGCGAGCGCGCTTGCCGCGGCCACGACGCAGCCGAGCAGCAACCAACGCCAGCGCGGATGGTCGCGCAAGGGGCTGCGTGCGAGGGCGGCCGAGGCAGCGTCGATGCCCGCCAGGACGACCAGCAGGGCGAGCAGGTCGGCGCCCCAGCTGCCGCGCAGGCCGAAGCCGAGGCTTGCCGTCGCCAGCGCCGCGGCCGCCACGAGCGGCCACCAGGGCCAGACGGCGTCCGCCCGCGCGGGGCCGGACGCCTTCGCTGCAAGCCTGCTCACCGCTTCGCTCATTGCGCGAAGTCGAGGTTGCTCATGCCCGCGCCCGCGGCGTGCATCGGCACTTCGTCGGCGATCGCGTCGTGCTTGGTCTGCTGCGCCTTGGGCACCACGGCGACCGCTTCAAGCTTCAAGTTGCGGACCCACATTTTTCCTTGCTGGCGCAGGCCGATCCCGAACTCCAACTGTGTGATTTGGGGCGGGATAAGCATGGTGAGCTTGTGCTCCTTCCACTCGGTGCCCTTGATGTTGGTCGTCATCGTCGAGGTATGGTTTTTCTGCATGCCGGTCGTTCCGCGCATCCACAGCTCGCCGTAGTTGCTGGTGTCGTGCACGCGCGCCATCATCGAAAACACCACCGTCTTGCCCTGCCACGCCGTCACATCGATCGATTGCGAGAGTGCGGCATACTTGTCCGTCCCGGCGCCCTTGCTGGCGATGTACAGGGCGCGCTGGCCATCGGCGCTTTCACCGGGGTCGATGCCGATGTCGAACTGTTCGCCATAGGCGCCGCTTGCGGTCCATCCGGCCGGCACGCCGGGCTGCATATTGTCGGCAAACGACAGGTTCATCGCGCCCGCGATGACGATCGCGGCGAGCACGAATTTGCCTTGATTGAACGAAGGTTTGATTGCGTTTTTCATTGTCGACTTTCGAGGGTGGATAACAGCGTGCATCGTAGGGCGCGCCGTTTCTGCAAACAAGCCGGGTGCGATTGTGTCATTGTTTTTGGCGATGAGCGACGGGAATGTTGCGACGAGCGAATTTCGGAGGCGGGGATTCGGTGGCTTCTTACAATTCAAGCTATCATATTAGCCCTTGAGAAACTTCCATTTCGCTCCGCAAGGCCCCACTGCGGCAGCCCCGGCGCCGCGCCGAAAGTCCAACCTGAACACCGTCCTCATGCCCAGCCTCCCCCACGTTCGCGCCGCACGCCATTGGCGCCATTTCGCCTTGACGATCGGCATGTTCCTGTTGGCGGGCACGGGTGCGCGCGCCAACGCGCCCGAGGCCGCCGCGGCGGCGCCGGCGCCCCTGTTCGCCGGCGTCGAGGGTCCGCTGGCGCCGAGCATCGTGCCAAACCCGGCCGCGGCGCGCTGGGAGCAATTCGACCAGGGCGGCCCGGGCCGCATGGCGATCCTGCTGACCGACCCCGACAGCGCCTGGCTGGGACTGGTGCACGGCCTGCAAACCATCGGCGTGCCGTTTCGCATCACGCGCGATGTCCAAGAGGCCCTGAAGCACCGCGTGGTGTTGGTCTATCCCACGATTTCGGGGCGCGCGCTGACGGCGCCGGCCTTGCGCGCGCTGGCACGCTTTCCGGAGAGCGGCGGCACGCTTATCGGCGTCAATGTCGAGGGCGGCGGCCTGAACGAGGTGTTCGGCTTCAGCGAGGCCGTGCCGTCGCGCACGCGCAGCAAGATCGTGTTCGAAGCCGGTCAGCCGTTCACGGCGACGCTCGACGACGAACGCGAGCGCACCATCCCGTTCTCGAACCCGGCCAGCGCCAACCCCACCGGCAGCCTCGGCTACGCGGGCGCGGCGGCACCGCTGGCGCGCTTCGACGACGGCAGCGCGGCGATCACGTCGCGCCAGATCGGCGGCGGACGCGCGCTCGCGTTCGGCGTCGATCCCGGCTTCATGCTGCTTACCGGCTACAACAACCGAGAGGAAGGCATCGCCCGCAGCTACGCCAACGGCTTCGAGCCGGCGCTCGACGTCATGCTGCGCCTGCTGCGCGCGCTCTACACGGGCGGCGAACCGGACGCGGTCACCTTGCATACGGTGCCAGACGGCAAGGCGCTCAGCGTGCTGATCACGCACGACATCGATGTCGGCAGCGCGCTCACCCATGCCATTGATTACGCGCGCTACGAGGCGGCGGCCGGGATCGCGGCGACCTATTTCATCCAGACAAAATACTTGCGCGACTGGAACGACGCGGCGTTTTTCAACGCGGCCGCCGCGGCCCCGCTGCGCCAGTTGCGCGCGCTGGGCATGGAGATTGCGAGCCATTCGGTCTCGCATTCCCTGCGCTTCAACCGGTTCGCGCTCGGGACCGGGCTCGAGCGCTATCCCGAATACCGGCCGTTCGTGCGCGACGCCGACAACACGAGCGGCGCCTCGGTGCTCGGCGAAATGCGCGTGAGCCGCTTTTTGCTCGAGCATTTCGCGCCCGGCGAGAACGTCGTCAGCTTCCGGCCCGGCCACCTGCGCAATCCGTATTCGGCGCCGCAGGCGATGGAGGCTTCCGGCTATCTGTACAGCTCGTCGACGACGGCCAACAATTCGCTGACCCATCTACCGTTCCGTCTCAACCACGACCGCAACATCGGCGCCCAGTCGGGCATCTACGAGTTTCCGGTCAGCATAGAGGACGAGGCCAAGCCGGCCCTGGCCGAGCGCCTGCCGCAGGCGCTCGCGCTGGCCGACAAACTCTCGCGCTACGGCGGCCTGTTCGTGGTGCTGATCCACACGAATGTCGCCGGCCCCAAGCTCGCGTTCGAACAGCGCCTCGTCGAGGCCTTGCAGCCGCGCGCCTGGTTCGGCACGGTGCGCCAGTTCGGCCGGTTCTGGGGCGCGCGCGCGCAAGTGTCGGTCGATCTCGTGCGCGACGGCGAACAGCGTAAGATCGTGCTGGCGGCGGTGCAGCCCGGCACCAAAATCACCTTGAGCCTGCCGCCTGGCGTGCGCCTCGCCGCAGGCACCGACGCCGCGCTCGGCGCCGTCCAGCAAGGCAGGCTGGCGAGCTTGACGCTGCCCGCCGGCAGCACGGAACTGCGCCTCGAGCGCTCGGACAAAATTTAATGACACCACACAAACCCGCCTTGGCCCTGCTGTTACTGTGCGTCGGCAGCCAAGCCTGCGCCGCCTCGCTCGCGCTGTGCCCGAACCGGACGTTTGATGCCGCCGTGCGCACGCTCGAGAGCGTGCAAACGCCCGACGGCCGCTGGCGCACGCTGCTCGTCGCCGACCGGCCGATGGCGAGCTGCGCGGCGGTCGAGCTGTCGCTGGCGCCGGAGCGCATCGTGGGAGCCCGCATCATTTCGCGCGAACAAGCGCGCACCCTGACCGCCGGCTTCGCGCTGCAGGCGCCTGAGGGCAAGACCGTGCTGGCCGCCGCCGAGCTGGTCCCGATCGAGGCGCCGCCCGACCCCGCGCTGCCCGTCACGGTCGGCGTCGACATCGGCGCGACCTTGTCGGCGACCACCTTCGGCCGCGAGGAACGCGCCGCGATGGACACCGCGCAAGGCGCGCTGACGCTGCGCTGCGGCAAGGGCACGCAACCGGCGGGTGTGCTGCTGCGCGTGGCGGGACGAGGATTGCCGTCAGGCATAGCGCTGGCGGCCGCGCTGCGCTACCGCGCCACCGGCACATTCTTGCTCGGAGCGTCGGACCAGGCGCGGCGCAAGGCGAACCCGCTGCCGCTGGCGACGCTCACGCCGGAACGCAACGGCGTGGCGGCCGCGCTGCCGCAGGCCGGCTTCGAGCAGCAGAGTTTGCAATCGATCACGCTGAGCTGCCCCGAACAAGCGGCCGAGCTTGTGGTCGACAGCCTGCGCTTCACGCCGCCAGGGCCAGGCGCCTCGGTGCCGCCGCGCGCCTTGTGGTCGTGGCAGGCGTCGGCCTGGATGACGCAGGGCGCCGCCCTGCTCGATAAGCTAAAAAGTTCCGGCGCCGACACCGTGTTCGTCACCGTCCCCGTCGTGCAAGGCAAGGACCTGGTCGCCCAGCCGCGCAGGCTTGCGCGCTTTGTCGCCGAGGCCGGCGTGCGCGGGATCCGGGTCTGGGCCGTGGTCGGCGATCCGGCCGCGGTGATCGAGAGCGAGCGGGGCAAGTTCGTGGCGATGGCGCGCGCCTACGAGCGTTACAACGCGGCGGCGCCCGAGCCGGCGCGGCTGGCGGGCGTGCAGTTCGACATCGAGCCCTACCTCAACCACGGTTACGCGATCGACCCGGTGGCTTGGCACGAAGCCTACCTTGCGACGATGGCGCTGTTGCGCGAGGCAACAACGATGAAGATCGATGCCGCCGTGCCATTTTGGTGGAACAAGGCGGCGAGCGCGGACGGGCCCCTGCTCGCGCGCCTGGCCGCTTCGGTCGACAGCCTGACCGTCATGAACTACCGCACCGATCCGGACCAGATCAAACGCAGCGCCCAGCCCTTCCTCGAGTGGAGTTTGCGCCACAGGCGCGGCGTGCGCATCGCGCTCGAGGCCGGCCCGATCGACGACGAGGCGCTGCGCCACTACCGCCCCGCCGAGCGCGGCACGCTGGCCATCGTCACGCTCGGCGAGCAGGCGGTGCTGGTCGAATTCGACGGCGCGCTCGCGCTGCCCGGGGGCAGCAGTTTCGACTTTTCGCACCAAACGATGTCCGACGGCGGCAGGGTCGGTTTCGCCAAACAGCGCCCCGCACTCGTGCAACTATTGCCCGAACTCGAGTCGCTGTGGAGCGCCTGGCCGGGGTTTGCGGGCGTCGCCCTGCACGAATTTTAATTATTTGGAGTCAATATGAGTTACGACCTGATGGTATTCGCCCCCGAAGCGTGCGCGGCGAAAAAGCGCGAACCTTTCCTTGACTGGTACGACGCCCAGACTGAATGGGCCGAAGGCCATTCCTATGACGACCCGGCGCTCTGCGCGCCCGCGTTGCGCGATTTTTACACCGCGCTCGCGGTCGATTTTCCGCCGCTCAAGGACGACGCGGACGAGGGCACCGATTACACGATCGGCAAGTCGCTGATCTACATTTCGTTCGCGTGGGACAAGGTCGACGAGGCGCACGCGGCCGTGTTCCGGCTTGCGGGCGAGCACAAGCTGGGTTTCTTCGACGCCAGCTCGGACCTTGCCGAAACGTGGCTGCCTGATGGCAAGGGCGGTTTGTATATTGCGCATTCGGACTAGTTGGGCGCGGCTGGAGAAGCGATTGAAATCGCGGCGTTCAAACCAACAAAAACCAAACCAACATCGTCCTCGCGAAGGCGGGGACCCATAGAACAGTTGCTCAGTGCTAACGCTCTATGGGTCCCCGCCTCCGCGAGGACGATGTTGGGGTCTGCTTGCTCCAGCTATATCGTACGCATGATATACACGCAGCGCCGCGCCCCGCCCAGCAGATGTTCGCTGCGCTCAACGCTGCACCCCTCGCCCATCACCCGCTGGAAGATGTCGAGCTCCGAGCGGCAAAAACTCTGGCATTCACGCGCCGCGGCGCAAATCGGGCAGTGGTTTTCAATCAGCAGCACACTGCCGTCCTCCTGCGCCTGCACCTCGGCCATATACCCTTCGGCATCACGCGCGCGCGCCAGCGCCGCCGCGCGCGCAGGCAGCCCTTCCGCATCCTCTACCTGCATCCGGTAATTCGCCTCGATCGCCTTCTCGCGCGCACCGATCAAGCGCTCGAGCCCGTCGGCGCCGAACACGGCCCGGGTTTGCTCGATCAGTTGCAAGGTCAGGTCCGAGTGGCGGTCGGGAAAGCGCGCATGCCCCGCCCCCGTCAAGTGCCAGCGGCGCGTGGGCCGGCCCACCTTGTCGGCGCTGTCCTCGAACGCGACCAGGCCCTTCTCCAGCGCGCCGTCGAGCTGGCGCCGCGCGCCCATCGAGGTCAGCTCGAGCAGCGCGGCCAGTTGCTGCGCGCTCTTCGGGCCGTGCGTCTTCAACAAAAACAAAATCTGGTCCGCGGTATTCATTTGCTTGCCTCCATCGCCACCGCCGGGCTCGCCATCTGTTCGCGCCAGCCCTGCAGCCGCCACGCGGCCCACGCCGACAAACTCGCGCCCAATACCAGGATCAGGCTGGTGCTGATCTGGGTCAGCAGCGCGCCGGCCAGCCCCATGATGATGTTGGCCAGGCAGAAGGTGGTCGCCAGCAATCCCATCACCGCACCCTGCCCGTGCGCGCTGAAGCGTTCCACGCACCAGCCTTGCATGACGGAATTGTAGAAGGCGTTGGGGATGCCGAACAGGACGATCGCGGCGATCCCGAGCCACACGTTTCCGACCGCCACCGTCGCGATCGCGAGCGCCGCCAGCGACGCAAACCAGACCACGCGCCGCAGCGGCGCGAACCTGCTCGGGCCGCCCGCGAACACGGCCGTCAGCGTCATCAGGAAGCACAGCGCCGAGTTGACCCAGGCGATGCCGCGCGAGCCGTAGCCGGGCACCTCGACTAGCCACAAGGGAAAGAATTCGTAGAACGAGGTCACGCCGCAGGTGTAGGCCAGTTGCACCACGAACAGCCTGCGCGGTTCGGCGTGGCGCAGCAGGTTCAGCGCATGGCGCTCGCGCGCCACCTGCCACCACGAGCTGGTCTCTCCCGTCGGCGCCTCGCGCGGCAACACCGCCGCCACCATCAACGCGCACAGCAGCAAGGCCCCGACCGCGATCCAGAACGGCACGCTGACGCCCCAGTCGAGCGTAAAGCCCGACAGCAGCGGTCCGGCGAACCAGCCGAGGTAGACCGCGCCGTTGACCCAGGACAACGCGCGCAGCCTTAGCGGGCCGCTGAGGCGGTCGGCGATCATCGCGCGCGCCACCGCATTGTTACCGGCTAGAAGGCCCGTGGTGAAGCGCGCGAGGATGAACAGCGGGTACGAGCCGGCCAGCAAGGCCAGCGCCGACAGCGCGTGCCCCGTCGCCGCGCCGCAAGTCGTGAACATGAGCACCGGGCGGCGGCCGTAGCGGTCCGACAACGGCCCCATCAGCGCGGAGCCGATCAGCAGTCCGAGCGGGTTGAGCGCCAGCGCCAAACCGAGCAGCAGCTTCGGGGGCAAGCCCATGAAATGGTTGAATTCGTTGCTCGCCGTCCCCGCGAACAAGGGGGCCAGGATCGGAAACGGCAGCGAGGCGCCTATCGTCGAGAGCAGGGCGAGCAGGCAGGCTGCGGCGATCAGGAGGCGGTTGTGCATGGCGGTCGGAACGGATGGGATGCCTGCGACTATACGCAGCACCCAACAATAAGTATACAAATACGTTTACTTATTGCCGCCATTAAACGTTAATGTATAGCGGGCCGGGCGCGTCTTAGATATGCGCGATCGGGCACTGCTCGACATTGTTGCGTGCGGCGTCGAGCCGTTGCACACAGACCTGGTAGCGGATGCCGAAATCGAAGTCGATGCTGTGCACCTTGCCGTACTGGAGCACCACCGACTGGGTCAGCGTCTTGGTCGAACGCAGCGCCGAAACATCGGGCGGCAGCGTCATCGCGGTGCTGGCGCCGTCGCGCCGCATTTCCTGGTGCCGGTCGACATCGACGACGACGCGCACGTCGAGCGCGACACCGCCCGGAACGAAGCGCAGCTTCTGGATGTTGCGGTGAGCGCTCAGCACGCCCCAGCGGCAAATGGCGCCGCCGGCGTCGCACTGCTTGACCTGGGCCAGCGGGAAGTATTCGGTGTGTTTGCCCAGCACGCCCACAGGCCAGGCCGTGCGCGCGCCGTCGGGCTTGCCGCTGAGCGGATTGGTCCACGCCAGGCTGTTCACCAACGACACCGTTTGATTGTTGCGAGCGGGGTCATCCTTACTTTGCAATAAGGTGCATCCGGCAAACAGCAATGCGGAGGCGGAGGCAAAAAACGGTAGGGTGAGACGCATAAATGTTCCTGTCCAGCAGTGAGGGTTCGTCAACTATGGGAGGGTAACAGATGTTACGCGACAGGGCGCGCGCGAATGGGAGGGGTTTTGTCGGCGACGCCGGTGCGCGGCCGGCGTACCCGCGGCGCGCGCGGGCGCGCTGCCTAGTCGAGCCGCCAGGCGTAGTCGACCTTGGTCCAGGTCTGGGCCGCGGCGCCGTCCTTGGTGCCGGGTTTGAACTTGCAGGCGCTGATCGACTTGATCGCGGCCTTGTCGAGGTTTTTGAATCCGCTCGTTTTCTCGAGTTTCGACTCGACCACCGAACCGTCGGCCGCGACCAGGAACGACATCGAGACGATGCCCTGCTCCTCGTTCATCAGCGACGCTTTCGGATATTCTGCCTTGCAAGTCTTGGGATCGAACGACGCCGGCACCTCGGCCGCCGTGACGGCGCCGGCGGCGACGAACAGCACGATGGCCGGGAGCAAACTTAACACGCGCAACTTCAACATACGATCCTCCCAATTACTCACAGACCTACACTTACAGACTCCAGACGTAGTTCACTTTGGTCCAGGTCTGGGTTTGATTACCATTTTTCGTGCCAGGCTTGAACTTGCAAGCGCTGATCGCCTTCACCGCGGCCTTGTCCAGATTCTTGTGGCCGCTCGTTTTTTCGATCTTCGAGTCGAGCACCGAGCCGTCGGCCGAGACCAGGAACGCCATCCCGACCGCGCCTTCCTCTTCGTTCATCAAGGACGCCTTCGGATACTCCGCCTTGCAATTCTTCGCGTCGTAGGTGGCCGCAACTTCGTTCGCCAGGGCCGCCCCGCTGCAACACATCAACAGTGCCGCCGTGATATTCAGACTATGCTTTTTCATTTCCAGATTCCAATTAACTTACACAAACTTGCAAAGAGCCCCGGGGGCTCAAAATTCTTCCCATTCCTCGCTGCCGGCGGCGTTCGATGCGGAGATCTTGCGCGGGCGCGTGGAGGCGGACTCGTCCTGCGGGGCGGGCGCGGGCGCCGGTGTCTTGAGCGCGGCGCGGGCCACGCGCGCGGCCAGCGGACGCGCCGCCGGCGCCGCGCGCGCCACGCGCACCGGCGCCGCGGCGCGCTGTTCGAATGCTTCGTGGTTGTAGGCCTGCTCGCCTTCGGTCAGCCTGAAAATGCTGACCACGTGCGCCAGTTCGCCGGCCTGGTCTTGCAGGCTTTGGGCGGCCGCGGCGGCCTCTTCGACGAGGGCGGCGTTTTGCTGGGTCATCGCGTCCATCTCGATGATCGAGGCGTTGACCTGCGCGATGCCGGCGCTTTGCTCCTGGCTCGCGCTGGCGATCTCGCCCATGATGTCGGTGACCCGCTTGACGCTCGCGACGACCTCGTCCATCGTGACGCCGGCCTGCCCGACCAGCTTGCTGCCGCGTTCGACCTTCTCGACCGAATCGCCGATCAGGGTTTTGATCTCCTTGGCCGCGGCGGCGCTGCGCTGGGCCAGGTTGCGCACCTCGGCGGCGACCACGGCGAAGCCGCGTCCCTGCTCGCCGGCACGGGCCGCCTCGACCGCCGCGTTGAGCGCGAGGATGTTGGTCTGGAAGGCGATGCCGTCGATCACGCCGATGATGTCGACGATCTTATTGGCCGAGGCGTTGATCGAGCCCATCGTGTCGACCACCTGCGAGACCACCGATCCGCCCTTGCGCGCGACGTCCGAGGCGGTCGCGGCGAGCAGGTTCGCTTCGCGCGCGTTGTCGGCGTTCTGCTTCACGGTCGAGGTCAGCTGCTCCATCGCCGAGGCGGTTTTTTCGAGCGAGCTGGCCTGCATTTCTGTGCGCGAGGACAGGTCGAGGTTGCCGGCCGCGATTTCGCGCGAAGCCGTGCCGATGGTCTCGGTGCCGACCCGCACCTGCCCGACGATGCCGACCAGGCTGTCGCGCATCTCCTTCATTTCGACGAGCAGGCTGTCCTCGTGCGAGGCGCTGGTGTCGATCGCCACGGCGAGGTCGCCGTCGGCGATGCTCGCGGCGATCTGCGCCGTGTAATCGGGTTCGCCGCCGAGCTGCTTGAGCAGGCCGCGCGTGATCACGAAGGCGGCCGCCATGCCGAACGCGACCGCGATCACGCCGAGCATGATCATCGCGTTGCGCGCCGAGACGAACGCCTCTTGCGCGTCGGCCTGCACCTGGTTGTTGAGGCGTTCTTCGAGCGCGGCGAGCTGGTCGAGCGCGGCCATCCATTTGGTCTGGACCGGGCGGATCTCTTTACGCAGGATCCGGGTCGCCTCTTCGGCATTGTTGGCCAGCCACAGCTCCGACGCCTTGGCGATCGACGGCATCGCGGTGGCCTCGAGCTCCTTGATGGTCACCAGCAGCGCCTTCTCCTGGGCGGTGCCCACTTGCGCGAATTTTTTGGACAACAAGTCGCGCGACTGGCCGTACTTGCGGGTCTGCTCCTCGATCCGCTTCATTTCCGGCTCCATGTCGGTGGCGTCGGTCATCAGGGTCAGGATCTTGAGCGAGATGATACGGTCGGCCACGTTGTGGCGCATGTCGGTCACGAGCGCGGTGACGACGTTGTTGACGCCGACCACGCGGTCGAGCCGGCGCTGGATCTGCGACATGTTTTCGATGCCGACGAAGGTTACCGCCACCAACGCGAGCAGGACTACGATGAAACCGGCGCGCAGTCGGTTTCCGACTTTCATGTTGTGTAAGAAATTCATTTCGTAGTCATTTTCAATAAAGCCATTGATCGAATTCGCGCGGATGCGTGCCTGCTTTTCGGGCCGACCCAGACTGGTGATTTTCCGTGTGTTTCTGCCAGAATAAATCAAAAAATTGCGCACGCATGCAATTTGTTGGACTGGTCTTTTGGTTGTTTCGCTAGAACAACGGATGGACAAGGTTGCCAGATCCGCGGAGGCACAAAATCGACACCCTATTATAGTGCAAAATTTTGCCTCCAAGCAAGCTTTTCCGTTGCTCCGGCGTAATTACATTGCCTGAAAATAAAATGTTGGCGGATTTCTAAGCCGCCTTTTGCATCCCCGCGGCGGCCTCGAGCAGAAGGCGCGGGTCGCCCGCGGCGAGCCGTTTCGGGTCCGACATGGCCTGCCGAAAACCGCGCGCGCCGGGCAGGCCCGCCATCAGGCCGAGCATGTGGCGCGTGATCGAATTGAGCTTCAAGCCGCGCTCTCCGTAGAGCGCGAGCTGCTGCGCGATGTACGGCACCATCGCCGCGAGCACCTCGTCGCGCGATTTTGGCGCGCTGCCGTCGCCGTAGAAGCGCGCATCGTACTCGGCCATGGAAAACGGGTTGTGGTAGGCCTCGCGCCCCATCATCACGCCGTCGACGTGGGCCAGGTGCAGGGCGATCTCGTCGTTGGTTTTGATGCCGCCGTTGATGATGATCTCGAGCGCGGGGAAGTCGCGCTTGAGCTGGTAGGCGACCTCGTAGCGCAGCGGCGGGATCTCGCGGTTTTCCTTCGGCGACAAGCCCTTGAGCACCGCATTGCGGGCGTGCACGATGAAGGTCTTGCAACCGGCGTCGGCGATGGTGCCGACGAAGTCGCGCACGAAGCCGTATTCCTCGTTGCGGTCGATGCCGATCCGGTGCTTGACGGTGACGTCGACCGACACCGCGTCGCGCATCGCCTTGACGCAATCGGCCACCAGTTGCGGCTCGGCCATGAGGCAGGCGCCGAACGCGCCCTTCTGCACGCGCTCGGACGGGCAGCCGCAGTTGAGGTTGATTTCGTCGTAGCCGTATTGCTCGCCGAGCTTGGCGCTCTTGGCGAGGTCGGCCGGATCGCTGCCGCCCAGTTGCAGCGCGACCGGGTGCTCCTCGTCGTTGAAACGCAGGTGGCGCTCGACGTCGCCGTACACGAGCGCGCCGGTGGTGACCATCTCGGTGTAGAGCCAGGTGTGGCGCGTGATCTGGCGGTGGAACACGCGGCAATGGCGGTCGGTCCAGTCCATCATCGGGGCGACCGACAGGCGGCGCGAGGGAAGTGTGCGGGCGGTCATGTTCAACGTTTCCAGGCGATACAAACGAAAAACCCGCTGGCCGCGTCAGGACGCGGCAACAGCGGGCTCGGACGGGGTGCGCTGCACCCCGCGGCAAAACGAATTACGCTGCTTCGCGCGAGTTCCGTTTGCGATCGTTTTCCTTGAGCCAGCGCTTACGCAGACGGATGCTCTTCGGGGTGATCTCGACCAGCTCGTCGTCGGCGATGAATTCGACGGCGTACTCGAGCGACATCTGGACCGGCGGCACCAGGCGCACGGCTTCGTCGGTACCCGACGAACGGACGTTGGTCAGCTGCTTGCCCTTGATCGGGTTCACGACCAGGTCGTTGTCGCGCGAGTGGATGCCGATGATCATGCCTTCGTAGACTGGATCGTTGTGGACCACGAACATGCGGCCGCGGTCTTGCAGTTTCCAGATCGCGTAGGCAACGGCTTGGCCGTCGTCTTGCGAGATCAGCACGCCGTTGCGACGGCCGGCCATTTCGCCACGGGTGTTGTCGACCGGAGCATACTCGTCGAACACATGGCTCATCAAGCCGGTGCCGCGGGTCAGGGTCATGAATTCGCCCTGGAAACCGATCAGGCCACGCGCAGGAATGCGGTACTCGAGGCGCACACGGCCTTTGGAATCCGATTCCATGTTTTGCAGGTCGCCGCGGCGGCGGCCAAGTTCTTCCATGACGCCGCCCTGGTTGGCTTCTTCAACGTCGACCGAGAGTTGCTCGAACGGCTCGTGGCGCACGCCATCGACCATTTTGAACACCACGCGTGGACGCGACACGGCGAGCTCGAAGCCTTCGCGACGCATGTTTTCGATCAGAATCGTCAGGTGCAATTCGCCGCGGCCCGACACTTCAAAAATGGTGTCGTCGTCGGTTGGCGCAACGCGCAGTGCGACGTTGGCTTTCAGTTCGCGGTCGAGGCGGTCACGCAGCTGGCGGCTGGTGACGAACTTGCCTTCGCGGCCGGCCAGTGGCGAGTTGTTGACCATGAAGTTCATGGTCAGCGTCGGCTCGTCGACGGTCAGCATTTCGAGCGCGTCGGGGGTGTCGAGTGCGCACAGGGTCGAACCGATGCCGATTTCGTCGATACCGTTGATCAGCACGATGTCGCCGGCGACGGCTTCGTCGACCAGGACGCGCTCGAGGCCTTTGAAGTTCAGCACCTGGTTGATACGGCCCTTGATCGGGGTCGAGCCTGGGCCGTTCATGACGAGCACGTCCTGGCCGGACTTGACGCGACCGCGCGAGATGCGGCCAATGCCGATCTTGCCGACGTACGAAGAGTAGTCGAGCGAGGTGATTTGCATCTGCAGCGGGCCGTCCGGATTGTCGTCACGGACTGGAACGTGTTGCAGGATCGCTTCGAAAAGCGGGGTCATGTCGCCTTCGCGCACATCGGAGTCGAGGCTGGCGTAGCCGTTCAGGGCCGATGCGAACACGACCGGGAAGTCGAGTTGCTCGTCGGTGGCGCCGAGTTTGTCGAACAGTTCGAACGTGGCGTTGATCGCCCAGTCGGGACGCGCGCCCGGACGGTCGATCTTGTTGATGACGACGATAGGCTTGAGGCCGAGCGCCAGCGCTTTACGCGTGACGAAGCGGGTCTGTGGCATCGGGCCTTCTTGTGCATCGACCAGCAACAGGACCGAATCGACCATCGACAGCACGCGCTCGACTTCGCCGCCGAAGTCGGCGTGGCCTGGGGTGTCGACGATGTTGATGTGGGTGCCGTTGTACTCAACTGCGCAGTTCTTCGACAGAATCGTGATCCCGCGTTCTTTTTCAAGATCGTTCGAATCCATCACGCGGGCCTCGACCTGCTGGTTGTCACGGAAGGTACCGGATTGGCGCAGCAGTTTGTCCACGAGCGTTGTTTTGCCGTGGTCAACGTGGGCGATGATAGCGATGTTGCGAATTGCGCGTTTTGTGTTTGACATGATCGTGAACGGAGAATATACCTATGTGTACGAAGGTGTACGGTGCTGCTCATTTCTGGAACCGACTAGTATAGCACGGTTGATGCACTTCGTCAGCATCGATCGTGAGATATGGGGGCTGGTGGCGGGATAAAGGCCTGCAATTTCAACTACTTGCTGCGTGCGCGCCACAAAGCTGCACCGGGATGGTGAATATACAGGAGCCGCGCACGTGAAAGTTCAATAGCAAAAACCAACATCGTCCTCGCGCATGCGGGGACCCATAGAACGTTAGCTCTAAGCAACCGTTCTATGGGTCCCCGCATGCGCGAGGACGATGTGTTGCTGTTTTTAGTGCTTGGCTGCGATCAGGCGTTCGGGGGCGAGGATCGAATATTCCTGCAATATTCCAGTGCCGAGCAACTGGCCGGCGTGGTAAATGCGCGCCCTGCCCTGCTCAGCCGGAACGACCACATCTTCCTTGCCCAGCGCCAGGCGCTGCCCCTGCAAAAACCGCTTCGCCAATTCTTCCGTCAACTCAATCGCGGGGAACGACGACAGCAAGGCATCGACCGGCGCGAGCATCCCGAGCGGCGCGGCGTTCGCCTGCAGCGTTTCGAGCGTGACCATGCCCTCGACCGTGAGCGCCCCGACCTGCGTGCGCCGCAGCGCATTTAAGTGCGCGCCGCAACCGAGCGCATTGCCGATATCCTCGCCCAGCACGCGGATATACGTGCCCTTGCTGCAAGTGACCGACAACTTCAAAAACGGCGCCTCGTACGAAACAAATTCGAGCTTGTGAATCGTCACCGGACGCGCCTCGCGCTCGAGCACGATGCCTTCGCGCGCATATTCGTAATACGCCTTGCCGTCGCGCTTGAGCGCCGAATACATCGGCGGCACCTGCAGGATCGGACCGCGAAACTGCACCAGCACGGCTTCGATCTGCTCCTGCGTCACATTCACTTCGCGCGTCAGGATCGCCTCGCCCTCGGTGTCGCCCGTGTTCGTGTTGATGCCCAGGTGAACCGTGGTCTCGTAGGTCTTGTCCGCTTCGAGCAAATCTTGCGAGAACTTGGTCGCCTCGCCAAAACACAGCGGCAGCAAACCGGTCGCGAACGGATCGAGCGTGCCGGTGTGGCCCGCCTTTTTGGCGTTGAGCACGCGCTTGGCCTTGATCAGCGCATCGTTGCTCGACAGGCCAACCGGCTTGTCGAGCAAGAGCACGCCATCAACCAGGTCGCGCACGCGCTTGACGTGCGCCTGCTTCTTTACCTTGCCAGCAGGCTTGACGACTACTTCAGTCATCCTTGCTCTCGTCGCTGTCGTCAGCAAGGTCTGATTCCGGCACCGGATCGGGTTCGGCATCGGCCGCGCGCACCGAGTTGGCCTGGTCGATCAGCAGCGACAATTCCATGCCGCGCGAGGTCGACGTGTCGTGCACGAAATGGAGCATCGGCAGCGTGTGGATGTGCAGGCGCTTGCCCAACTGGTTGCGGATGAAACCGGCTGCGGCGGCCAGGCCGTCGACCGTGTTCTTGATCACGTCCTTGTTGTCGTTGAGCAGCGTGAAGAACACCTTCGCGTGCGCATAGTCGGGCGTGATCTGGACTTCGGTGATCGTGACCATGCCGACGCGCGGATCCTTGAGGCCGTAGGCGACGATCTCGGACAGGTCGCGCTGGATCTGGTCGGCCACGCGCAAACCGCGGGCTGGAATGTTTTTGCTATGTTTTGCCATGGTATTGCTACTTTCTGACTGCTAATTCTTGAGCTAGAACGAGAGTGGGGTCAGAGCCATTTTCGCGATCAAACCGTTCGCGGAAATAAACTCTGACCCCAGCTTGGGGAGCGCCTGTTGATTACAGGGTCCGGGCGATTTCCTGAACTTCGAACACTTCGAGGACGTCGCCGACTTCGATATCGTTGTAGTTCCTGAGCGACAGACCGCACTCGAGACCGGCGCGTACATCTTTCGCGTCGTCCTTGAAGCGCTTGAGCGAATCGATCTCGCCAGTCCACACCACGATGTTGTTGCGCAGCAGGCGAACCGACGACGAACGCTTGACCACACCATCGGTGACCAGGCAACCGGCAATCGCGCCGACTTTCGAGACCAGGATGACCTGGCGGATCTCGACCGCACCGGTGATCGTTTCGCGCTTCTCCGGCGACAACATGCCCGACAATGCCGCTTTGATCTCGTCGATCGCATCGTAAATGATGTTGTAGTAGCGGATGTCCACGCCGTTCGACTCGGCCAGCTTGCGCGCCTGGGCGTCGGCACGGGCGTTGAAGCCGATGATGACCGCTTTCGATGCGACCGCAAGGTTGACGTCCGACTCGGTGATGCCACCGACCGCCGCATGCACAACCTGCACGCGCACTTCGGAGGTCGACAACTTCTGGAGCGAACCGACCAGCGCCTCCTGCGAACCTTGCACGTCGGTCTTGACGATGACCGGCAGGTTCTTGACTTCGCCTTCGCCCATGTTTTCGAACATGTTCTCGAGCTTGGCCGCCTGCTGGCGCGCCAGTTTGACGTCGCGGAACTTACCTTGGCGGAACAGGCCGATTTCGCGCGCTTTGCGCTCGTCCGCCATGACCATGACTTCTTCGCCGGCGACCGGCACTTCGGTCAGGCCCTGGATCTCGACCGGAATCGATGGACCCGCTTCGGTGATCGGCTTGCCGTTTTCGTCGAGCATGGCGCGCACGCGGCCGAACGAGGAACCGGCCAGGATGACGTCGCCGCGGCGCAGGGTGCCGGACTGCACCAGGATGGTCGCGACCGGGCCCTTGCCCTTGTCGAGACGGCCTTCGACGACCAGGCCACGGGCCGGCGCATCGATCGGTGCCTTCAGTTCAAGCACTTCGGCCTGCAGCAGCACCTGCTCGAGCAGCGCATCGATGCCCTCGCCGGTTTTTGCCGATACCGGCACGAATGGCGACTCGCCACCGTATTCTTCAGGCAGCACCTGCTCGGTCACCAGTTCCTGCGTGACGCGATCGAGGTTGGCGCCCGGCTTGTCGATCTTGTTGATCGCGACAACCAGCGGCACGCCGGCCGCTTTCGCGTGGGCGATCGCCTCCTTCGTTTGCGGCATCACGCCGTCGTCGGCTGCAACGACCAGGATGACGATGTCGGTCGCCTTGGCGCCACGGGCACGCATCGCGGTAAACGCTTCGTGACCCGGGGTGTCGAGGAAGGTGATCATGCCGCGTGGCGTATTGACGTGATAAGCGCCGATATGCTGCGTAATGCCACCGGCTTCGCCCGACGCGACTTTGGCGCGGCGGATGTAGTCGAGCAGCGAGGTCTTACCATGGTCGACGTGACCCATGACGGTGACCACCGGTGCGCGCGCAACCGACTCGAAGTGGGCGTGTTCGCCCTGGTCGGCCAGCAACGCTTCCGGATCGTCTTGCTCGGCCGCAAACGCCTTGTGGCCCATTTCTTCGACCAGAATCATGGCCGTTTCCTGGTCCAGCACCTGGTTGATGGTGCACATCTGGCCCAGTTTCATCAGTTGCTTGATGACTTCGGAGGCCTTGACGGACATCTTGTGCGCCAGTTCGGCGACCGTGATGGTCTCGGGAACGTGGACGTCCTTGATGACCGCCTCGGTAGGCGCCTGGAAATTGGTTTCGCGGTCGTCGTGGTGCGACTGGCGACGTCCGCCCTTGGCGCCACCGCGCCAGCCGTCACGGCCACTCGGCGAACCGGTGTTGCCGCGTGGCTTGATCGAACCGGGCGCGCCGCGTTTTTTCGCGTCGTCGGACCAGGTCGAGGAGACGTTCGCCGATTTGATCGACTTCTTGTCGGCCGTGACAGGCTTTTTGTCGGCGGCTTTCTCGCCAGGCTTTTTGTCGGCCGGCTTGTGCAGCGTGCCTTCGGGTGCTTTCGGCTTGAGCGCGGCGACCGGCGGCGCGACAGGCTCAGGCGCCTTGATGGCGCGGCGGGGCGCGTTCATCATGGCCTTGATCTGGGCGACTTCGTCGGCGACGGCCTTGCGCGCCTTGTCGTTTGCTTCGGCGCGGTCGGCGGCCTCTTTGGCGGTGGCGGCGGCCTTTTTCTTGGCTTCTTCGGCGGCGGCCTTGCGGCTTTCTTCGCCGGCGGCTTCACCGGCGCTCGCGGCGGCGGCGGCGGCGGCGGCGGTCGCGCGCTTGGCTTCGGCGTCGGCTTCTTTCTTGGCGTCGACTTCGGCCTGCTTTTGCTGGGCGTCCTTCTCGGCGTCGAGCTTGGCCAGGCGCTCTTGCTTCTCGCGCAGGTCGGCCTCTTGGCGTGCCATCAGTTCGACCTGGCGGCGCGCTTCGTCTTCGCGGCGGGCCACTTCGGCCGCATCGATCACGGGAGCAACAGGCGCGACCGGTGCGGGCGGCGTCGGCAACGGGTCGTCGCGCTGCACGAAGGTACGCTTCTTACGCACCTCAACCTGGATCGTGCGCGACTTGCCAGTGGCGTCGGCCTGCTTGATCTCGGTTGTTTCTTTGCGCGTCAGCGTGATCTTCTTTTTCTCGGTGTCGTTCACCGTGCCGTGGGTACGGCGCAGGTGATCGAGCAACTTATCCTTATCATCTTTCGACAATGGATCTGACGTCGAACTTTTTTCGACGCCGGCAGAACGCAGCTGCGTCAGCAGCAAATCTGCAGGCATCTTCAGTTCGGTGGCAAATTGGGCTACGTTGTTACTCGCCATTCAGTCCTCTTTTCTATGTGTCGCGGAGATGATAAAGATACTCAAATTACGCCTTGGCCGTTTCGGCCAGGCTCCATGCCCTGGCTTGCAGCGCCTTGGCACGGTCGTCGTATTTTGAGTCGACCAGCTTCATCTCGTCGTCGGTCACATCATTAAATTCGTTCTTGATCAGTTCGCGTGCGCGGTCGGAATTGAGGGCCAGAATGGCGCCGAATTCGTCGTATGCAAGCGCGGTGAAAGCTTCCACCGTTTTGATGCCGGCCAGGCCAAGCTTGCCGGCCACGTTGCGGTCCATGCCTTCGAGGTTGACCAGCGCGTCCTCCATGCCTTCGAGGCCTTCTTCGGAAGCGATCGCCTCGGTCACCAGCGCGTCGCGGGCACGGGTGCGCAGCTCGTTGACGGTGTCTTCGTCGAACGATTCGATATCGAGCATCTCGGAGATCGGCACGTAGGCGATTTCTTCGAGGCTGGCGAATCCTTCTTCGACCAGGATGTCGGCCACTTCCTGGTCGACGTCGAGTTTTTCCATGAACAGGGCGCGCACTGCGGCGGTTTCGACAGCCGACTTGTCGGCCGATTCGGCCGCCGTCATGATGTTGATCTTCCAGCCCGTCAGTTCGGCGGCGAGGCGCACGTTCTGGCCCGAACGGCCGATCGCGATCGCCAGGTTTTCTTCGTCGACCACGACGTCCATCGCGTGTTTTTCTTCGTCGACCATGATCGAGGACACATTGGCCGGGGCCAGCGCGCCGATCACGAATTGCGCAGGATCGTCGGACCAGAGCACGATGTCGACGCGCTCGCCGCCGAGTTCGCCGGTGACCGCTTGCACGCGCGAACCGCGCATGCCGACGCAGGTGCCGATCGGGTCGATGCGCTTGTCGGCGGTATAGACAGCGATTTTCGCGCGCACGCCGGCGTCGCGGGCGGCCGATTTGATTTCCAGCAGGCCTTGCTCGATCTCGGGTACTTCGAGTTCGAACAGTTTCATGATGAAGTCGGGGGCGGTGCGCGAGAGGATCACTTGCGGGCCGCGCATATTGCGGTCGATGCGCAGGATGAATGCGCGCACGCGGTCGCCGATACGCAGGTTCTCTTTAGGGATCATCTGGTCGCGTGGCAGGCGCGCTTCGATCTTGCCGGACTCGACGATCGCGTCGCCGCGCTCCATGCGCTTGATGGTGCCGGTCACGAGCGAGTCGCCGCGCTCGAGGAAGTCGACCAGGATCTGTTCGCGCTCGGCGTCACGCACGCGCTGCAAGACGACCTGCTTGGTGTCTTGGGCGAAACGGCGGCCGAACTCGAGCGATTCGATCGGCTCTTCGATGTATTCGTCGACTTCGATGTCGGGAATGGTTTCCTTGGCTTCGAAGTGGAGGATCTCCTGGTCGGGCAGCTGCAGGCCTGCCTCGTCGGGAACGACGTGCCAGCGGCGGAACGACTCAAACACGCCCGACTCGCGGTCGATGGATACGCGAATGTCGACTTCGCCCTCGTAACGTTTCTTCGTGGCTTGCGCCAGCGCGAATTCGAGCGCACCGAAGACGACATCTTTATCGACATTTTTTTCGCGCGCCAGCGCATCAACCAATAACAACACTTCGCGACTCATGCTTTGCGTCCCTTAAAATCCACCTGCGGCACCAGACGTGCCTTATCCAGATCGGCGAGCGTAAACTCGAGCAGCGCCGGTCCATCCTTGCTTTCAAATTCCAAACCTACTTTGTCGCCTTGCGGCGCCTGCAAAATGCCCGTGAAGGTTTTACGGTTCTGGCTGTTCGGCATCGCCAGCTTGAGCTTGACGCTGCATTCGCAGCCCGTAAAACGTTCGAAGTCGGCCATCGTGCGCACCGGGCGGTCGAGCCCCGGCGACGAAATCTCGAGCCGCTCGTAAGCGACGTTTTCAACCGTGAGCACGTGCGACAACTGGTGGCTCACCGTGGCGCAATCCTCGACCGTGATCGGGCCTTTTTCTTCGGCGTCGGCGGCAGTGAAATCGATGTATACGCGCAGGATCCCGCGCTCGCCCCGCTCAACATCGACGAGGTCGTAGCCCAGGCCATTGACTGTCTTGGCGATTAAATCAAACTGCTGCAAACCATTTCTCCAGATCACGATACCTGCACAGCAGGACGCTAAAAACGTTTTACCAAAAAAAAAATGGGCATCTGCCCATCTTACATATTCCGACCAGATGAAAGTGTCCGAACCCCGTTAAAGGTACGCAGAACTTTTATTAGGCTGGAGATTATAACCTGTTCCGGGCTTCGCTGCAATCGGCGGATGGCGGTTCAGGCTGCAAACAGCGTCCAAACAACACCAAATCGGCCGCAATCTGCGGTCCGGAAGGTTCGCTTGACGCAGCTTCCAAGCGAAACCGGCATGCAAGGTCGCAGAAACCACAGACGTCGCTCCCCTCTAAAATAAACCAACATCGTCCTCGCGAAGGCGGGGACCCATAGAACAGTTGCTCAGCGCCAGCGTTCTATGGGTCCCCGCCTTCGCGAGGACGATGTAGTGGCGGCGGACGCGCCGCCGCGTACTCTAATCGCGACCGCCTTAACCGCGGCCGCGCGGACGGCGCGGCATGCCGCTGTCGGCGCCGCGCGGTGCCTGCTGGCCGCTTTGCGGACGGCGTCCGGCGCCGGCATTGCCGAAACCGAAGGTCGTCTGCAGCGGATCGGGCTGGCGCGGACGGCCGCCCTGGCCGCCTTGCCCGGCCGGGCCGCCGGGGCCCGGACGACCACGCCCCTGCCCCTGCGCATCACCTTGCGGACGGCCGCGCCCCTGGCCCTGCGGCCCGGCACCCTGACCTTGCGGACGGCCCTGGCCGCCCTGGCCCTGCCCTTGCGGACGACCCTGGCCTTGCGGACGGCCATTGCCTTCGCGCGCGGGGCCACCCATGCCTGGCAGGCCGGGCATGCCGCCCGGCATGCCGAGGCCTTGCGGACGGCCGCCCGGACCGCGTGCGCGGCCGTTCGGCGGACCGAACGGGTCGGCGTTGCGGTTCGCGTCTTCGCGGTCGATGCGGTTGCCGTCGGCGCGCTTGTCTTCGTCGCTGACGCCCTTGGCGGCGCGCGGCTCGCCGCTGCGGCCCTTGGCTTGCGGGCCGCGGTCGGAACCGACGCCCTTTTTCTCGACGCCGAACGCGGCCAACAAGTCGCGCACGGTGTTTTCTTCCATCTCCTCCCAACGGCCACGCTTGAGGCCGCTTGGCAGGGTCATCGCGCCGTAGCGGGTGCGGATCAGGCGCGACACGGTCAGGCCGATCGCCTCGAACATGCGGCGCACCTCGCGGTTGCGGCCTTCGCCGATGACCACGCGGTACCATTTGTTGATGCCCTCGCCGCCGCCGTCGGCGATTTTGGTGAAAGCGGCCGTGCCGTCGTCGAGCTCCACGCCGGCCAGCAATTTCTGGCGCATGCCTTCTTCGAGCTCGCCGAGGGTGCGCACCGCGTATTCGCGGTCGATGTTGTAGCGCGGGTGCATCAGGCGGTTGGCGAGGTCACCCGAGGTCGTAAACAGCAGCAAGCCTTCGGTGTTGAAGTCGAGGCGGCCGACGGCGAGCCACTTGCCCGCCTTCATGGTCGGCAGGCGGTCGAACACCGACGGACGGCCTTCCGGGTCGTCGTGGCTGACGATCTCGCCGGCCGGCTTGTGGTAGACCAGCACGCGCGGCGGCTTGCTGCTGACCTTGCGGTGCACCAGCTTGCCGTTGATGCGCACGGCGTCCTGCGGCAGGATGCGCTGGCCGATGTGGGCCGGCTCGCCGTTGACCGACACGCGGCCGGCGACGATCAGGTCTTCCATGTCGCGGCGCGAACCCATGCCGGCCTCGGCCAGCACCTTGTGCAGCTTCGGCGCGTCGTCGTCCGAGGTCAGGTCGCGCCGCACCGGCTTGGCCGCCTGGCTGCGGCCGCCCTCGTTGGCGTCGAAGGCGTCGGAGGTGACGTACGAGAACACCGAATCGGCATCGTCGGCGGGACGGCGCTTGCCGTGGTGCTGCAGGCCGGGATTGCCTTTTTTATTGGTTTTTGGCCGCGGCGGCTTGCCGTCGGCATTGCGCTCGGGGCGCGGACCGCGCGCGGGGCGCTGCTGGCCCGGCTGCGCCTCGCCCGCTTCGCCCGCCGCCGCCGGCACTGCGCCGTCGGCCGCCTCGGCCGCGACCGCTGGGGGTTTTTCTTTTTGCTGGCGCGCTTCGCGCTCGCCGCGGATGGCGCGCATCTGGCGCGGACCGCGCGGACGCTCGGGGGCGGCCGGCTGCTGCGGGGCCTGCTCCGACACCTGACCCGACTCCTGGCCGGACGCTTGCTCCGACGCTTGCCCGGCAGCGGCAAGCGGCGCGCTGGCCACTTTCGGCGCGCGCGGCTTGCGTGGCGCCGGCGCTGCCGCGCCCGCCTCGGCTGCCGGCGCTCCACCGGCAGCAACGCCATCGGCGCCCGGCGCCGCATCCAACGCGGCCGCCTTCTTGGGCGCGCGCTTGGCCTTCGGCGCTACCACGCCCGCGGCCGCATCGGCCTCGATCTGGGCTTTGGTGCGGCGCTTCGGCTTGGCGGCGATGTCGCCCGCCACTGCCGCGGTGGTGTTGATCTCGGTGGTGTCAGTTGGGTTCATTATTGGTTTCTTGGTTGTGCTGACCTGGCGCAGCGTCAACCGTAATTTCTGGCGCAGGGTCGTGAATCGGGACTTCGGGTGGTGAATGTTCGGAGCCGGCCGCCGCGTCGACTGCCGGAACTGCTTCCGGCGCATCACTGCTGCCCGCACCATCGTCGTGCACAGCGGATACAGCCGCTGCCTTGTCAAAATTTTCTTGCAACGCCGCTTCGAGGGCCTCCATCTCGAGGCCGCTCTGGCGCTCGCTCAACTGCTGCAAGGGCGGCAGTCCGGACAGCGAGGACAGCCCGAGGTCGTCGAGGAACTGCTTGGTCGTGCCCAGCAACGCCGGACGCCCGATGACTTCGCGGTGGCCGAGCACGTCGACCCAGCCGCGGTCTTCGAGCATCTTGATCGTCTGCGAATTGACGGCCACGCCCCGGATTTCTTCGATGTCGCCGCGCGTGACCGGCTGCCGGTACGCGATGATCGCGAGCGTCTCGAGCGTCGCCCGCGAATACTTGGTGGGCTTTTCGGGGTTCAGGCGCTCGAGGTACTGCTTCATCTCGGGGCGGCTCTGGAAACGCCAGCCGGTGGCCAGGTTCACCACTTCGACGCCGCGCTGCTCCCAGTCCTGGCGCAATTCTTCGAGCATGAGCTTGACCGCGTCGGAACTGACGCCCTCGCCCATCGGCCGGCCTTTGTCATCGACATCGACAAACAGTTTTTTCAGGCTGTGGATCGAGAGCGGCTCGCGCGCGCAGAGCAAGGCTGTTTCGAGGACCCGTTTGGCCTCATCAGTATTCATAGCGAATCGTGTGCGGAGCGTGCAAAGTTAAGGCAAATAAGGTGTTAATCAACGTAATGTCAGCGACCACATCGGATCACGCTGCGAAAAAATAAATTCGTTGAAACTGGCGTTCCGTCGCCCGGGCGTTGCGCGGGCGGGATTTATTACCGGTGGAGGGTCTGGACCCGTCCACGCGACCCCCCGCTAACGAGTGGGCCATAAGCCATTGATTTTTAAGGGAAACGCGGGTTGTTCGCAGCGACATGGAGGCAAAGCTCCGGGCGCGCACCACACGAACGATCGACCATATCTCCTTCAACTGGGCCCATTGTACCTGATAAAACGGCAGAAAGGACAGTCGGGACGATCACGCGGCGCGTGGCCCGCGCCGCCTCAGGCGCTCAGTTTTTCGGCCAGGATCGCCGAAACGCCCAGGAAGGCCGGATATTCGGCCGTGATGACATAGGTCGGAACCTGCGCCAGATAGCCGCTGAAGCGGCCCTTTTGCTCGAAGCGGCGGCGGAATGCCGACTGGCCGAAGCGCGCGCCGAGCTTGGGAACGATGCCGCCGCCTATGTAGATGCCGCCTTGCGCGCCGAGCGTGATCGCGAGGTTGCCGGCGACGGTGCCGAGCATGCCGCAAAACACCTCGACCGCCTGGTCGCACAGCGCGCACTCGCCGGCGCAGGCGCGGCGCGAGATTTCGGGCGCGCTCAGGGGCGCTTCGGTGCGCCCGGCCTGGTCGGCCAGCGCGCGGTAGAGCAGCTCGAGTCCGTCGCCCGACAGGAAACGTTCGGCCGAGACATGCGGCAATTCGCGCCAGGCGTACTGCAGCACCGCCACCTCGACCTCGTCGGCGGGCGAAAAACTGACGTGGCCGCCCTCGCTGCGCAGCGCGGTCCAGCCCTCGCCGGCCGGGATCAGGCCAGACACGCCGAGGCCGGTGCCGGCGCCGAGCAGGCCGAGCGGACTGTGCGCGCGGGCGGCGCCGCCGCCGATCTGCACTTTATGGCCGTTGTCGAGATGCGGCAGCGAGCGCGCGAGCGCGCTGAAGTCGTTCACCACGAGCATCGTGTCGAATCCGCAATCGACGCGCATCGCCTCGATCGAAAACTCCCAGTGGTGGTTGGTCATCCGGACCATGTCGCCGTCGATCGGATTGGCGATCGCGATGGCCGCATGGCGGATCGCGGGCGCGGCCGCGGCGACCGCCGGCGAGGCCAGGTAGGCGCGCATGGCGTCGGCCAGCGTCGGGAAAGCGTCGCACGACAACACGTCGATGCGCTCGAACTGCCCCGGCGCCACTTCGAGCGCGAAACGCGCGTTGGTGCCGCCAACGTCGGCAAGCAGGCGCGGGCCGTCTGCAAAGGCGGATGCGGCGTTCTGCGGAGGGACGGATAGAAGCGATGCGGTCATGGCGGCAACCAAGTAAGGGATCGCTTAGCTTACTGGATTTACTGCTCTCAATGCAAGTATTCTTTGTAGTTTAGGTACATTCTTATAAAAAATGAGCGGTTTTATACATATGGCTACCAAAAAACATTGCAGTAGTACAGCTACCTGCCGGCGCGCGGCGGCAGGCGGACGCTGCAGAAGGGGATTTGGGGCGGACCTTGGCGCACGGCGACAGGGGGCACCGAGCTAGTCCGCCGCCTTGGGCGCACTGAAGGCTTTGCTGTAATAGCCCGATGGATCGAAACAACAGACGCGCCGCTTCCCCGAACCGAGCATGTCACAGGCATTGACGATACGTTGCGCACGGGTTTTGGATTGCTTCGCAGAAGTAATCCAATGTATCCAGTCGAGCCGTGCGATCGTGGTCGTCGCGGTCCAGCCGGCGTGCGCCCCGGGATTGGCCGCGAGGGCCGCCAGAAAGTCCGGCGGGATGTCCGGCTCGGGTTCGCGCTCCACAGGCGACAGCTCCAGCGCGACCTCATCGCCGACTTTTGCGCCGGCGGCTTCGCGCAACTGCGTGCTGACCCGCAGCCAATGGCTCAATTGCCCGTCCGGCTCGAGCGTGGCCTGGAAGCGGTGGCCATTGATGGTGCCGTCGACCGTGGTCCTGCCGCGCCGCGGCAGCTTTTCACTCGCGTCGCGGGGCAGAACCACGAATGTCCAAGACGCATCGCCGCCGGGCGCGGCCGGGACGCGTAGTTTGGCCTTGAAGCGCGCTCTGGTGCCGGCTTGGGTCATGTGCATTCCTCGTGCCTGGGTACACCCGCGCTGGCGCGCGGCTGTGGTTCAACTAAGCCGGGGCCGACTCGGCCGGCTTGAAATCGGCGGCCTGCCCGGCGCCGTGATGCGCGTTCCACGCGTCGAGCCCGCCCCGCAGCGGGCGCGCGCGGTGAAACCCGTCCGCGATGAATTGCTTGGCGACCTGGGCGGCGGTGACATCGTTGGGGCAGCTGCAATAGACGACGATGTGGCGCTCCTTGTCGAGCGTCGCCATCAGGATCGCCGGCCCGCTGTCGCCATAGATCAGCGCGCCCGGGATCGCGGCTTCGAATTCGCGCGCGGTGACGCTGCGCGCGTCGACCAGCACGGGCTCGTTGCCGGCGCCGATCAGTTCGAGCAGCTCGAGCACGCCGATCCGTTCGACCTCGACACCCTTCAGAAAACGGCGCCGCTCGATGTATTTGTACAGCACGAACACGCCCAGCAGGCCGAACACGACGACCAGCGCGGTCGTGCCCATGGTCGACAGAAACGCCAGCGCCGCGTCCACGCTGCGGTGGAACACGGCGCCCGTCGCCAGCGCGGTGGCGCTCCACAACATGCTGCCGCCGATGCTGAACGCGAGAAACCGCCCGGTGCCCGTGCCCATCGCGCCGGCCAAGGGCGAGGCCACGATATTAAAGCCGGGCACAAACTTCGACACGAGCAGCGATTTGGCGCCGAAGCGCTTGAACTTGTCTTCGGTCTGGCTGACGCAGTAGTCGGGCGAAAGGGAGATTTTGCAGAGCAGGCGCAACACACGCTTGCCGTAGAAGCGCCCGGCGCGAAACCAGAACAGGTCGCTGATCAGGCAGGCCAGCACCGCCACGCCGAAACACGCCGGCCAGCTGATGCCGCCGCCGACGGCGAGCGCGCCGGCCACGAGCAGGATCGGGAACGCGGGAATGGGCAGCCCCATCTGCTCGACCAGGACGAGCACGAAGACGATGAAAACACCGTAAGTCAGCAGAAGTTCGACAAGGTTGGGCATGGGGCATTCTATCTGATAAGCGCCTTCGCCATCGGCCGAGGGATCTCCGGCGCCGGCGCCGCGGCGGCAAACGTCGGCGCCGGCGTTTTGCCTCGCGCGAAAACAACACGCGCACACGTGCGCGCAACAATAGCGCAAAAACGGGACGCGCCGCCAATCGTTTTTGGCGAAGACAGCGCGGCGACAATTTTACGACAACTGATCCGAACGATGCTCTTGGCGCCCTGGCCGCGCCCGTATGCACGCCTGGAAATCGCCCGCGCCCCACCTCAAGCTATAGGGGCAATGCCAGATCGCGTCGCCGATCCAAATGCCGCGCTGCGCGTCGCGCGCGCCGGTATTTTTTCCTCGCGCGAGCGAATAGTGTTGTAAGCCAACAAAAGCTGGTCGAATCGACATTGACAGTAAAACACACCAGTGTTCAGATGTGGACGCTTGGAAAATGTTCAGACCAACATTTTTTCAACATCAACAAGAGCATGTCGTTTTTTCTGTACTGGGGGGCAATTTATGCTCAATACAGCCGCAAAGACGGCATAGGTATTTATATGCATGTGTATGTATATAAATGCATACAAGTTTTTTTCCTACGTTTTCATTGGAGTGAATATGTTTCGTAAAACAGTAATTGCGCAAGCTCTCTCGGTCGCATTCGCAACCGCGGCCCTGGGCGCATTCCAGACCGCCATGGCACAAGGCGCCGCACCGATGACCCGCGTCGAAGTGACCGGCACCATGCTCAAGCGCGCAAGCGCCGAGACCGCCTCGCCGGTCCAGGTGATCTCGCGCGAAGACCTCGCCAAGTCCGGCAAGGGCACGGTCGCGGAATACCTGCAGACCCTGACCGCCGACGGCGCCGGCTCCCTGCCTACCGGCTTCGGCAACGGTTTCGCCGCCGGCTCGACCGCGATCTCGCTGCGCGGCCTCGGCGCCACCTCGACCCTGGTCCTGCTCAACGGGCGCCGCATGGCGCCGTTCGCGCGCGCCGACGACGGCCAGAAGAGCTTCACCGACCTGTCGACGATCCCGATGGAAGCGGTCGAACGCATCGAAGTGCTCAAGGACGGCGCTTCGTCGACCTACGGCGCCGACGCGATCGCCGGCGTGGTCAACATCATCCTGCGCAAGGACTTCCAGGGCGTGATCGGCAAAGTCACGGTCGGCACCTCGAAGTACAACGACGCCGACATGGGCAAGGCTTCGCTGACCTACGGCAAGGGCAACCTCGAGCTGGACGGCTACAACCTGCTGATCAACGCCGAAATGTATTCGAACCAGCAACTCGAGAACCGGGACCGCAAGGACCGCGCCTGGATCGGCCACGGCGACATCCGCCCGTGGGGTTACGCCCAGAACACCCAGTACGCAGGCGGCGCCATCACCGCCGGCGCCTCCGGCGCCACCCCGACCGGCGCGATCCGCAACCCGACCACGTTGCAGTACGTCAGCCTGCCCGGCTGCTCGGCGCTGTCACAGACGGTCCAGCAGGACGTCAACGGCGGCTGCCTGTGGTACCAGGACCAGTTCCGCTCGATGCAGCCTAAAATCGACGGCATCAACCTGTACTCGAAATTCACCAAGAACCTGTCGGGCGGCATGCAGATGTACGCCGAAGCAGGCTTCTCGAGCCGCGACACCGCCTTCACCTTGACCCCGCCCTCGATCACCCCTACCGTCGCCTTTCCGCCGAGCGCGGGCAACCCGACCGGCGTGATCAACTACGGTTCAGGCGCCGGCACCACCATCGTGCTGGCCCCGAGCCACCCGCAAAACCCGTACGGCGTGCCGGTGCGCGTACGCTATTCGGCGTTCGACGTCGGCCCGAGCACGCGTAACGTCAACAACGATTTCAACCGCTTCGTGGTCGGCCTCAAGGGCGAGATGATGGGCTGGGATTTCGACACCGCGTATGTGCATTCCGAGTCCACGCTGGACCTGGCCTACACCAATATGCTCAACATGGCCGTGGTCAAGGATGCGCTGGGCAACCCGGCCAGCCCGCACTTCCCGTACTACATCGGCGCGCAGGCGAACAAGAACCCGACCTCGCTGTACAAGGCGATGACGCGCACCGCGACCTCGCATTCCAAAACCAAGCTCGACATGATCGACGTCAAGGCCTCGCGTGAACTCATGCAGCTGCCGGGCGGCGCCATGGGCTTGGCCATCGGCGCCGAACACCGCCGCGAATCGCTCGACAACCCTTCGCTGTCGGGCACCCAACTGGGCGAGATCAACGCCTCCTACGTGGCCGCCAAGGGCGACGAAAAGGTGTCGGCCGTGTTTTTGGAAGTGAACGCGCCGGTCATGAAGTCGGTCGAATTGACGGGCGCCGTGCGTTACGACAAGTACACCAATTTCTCGGCCACCACGCCTAAACTGGGTGTCAAGTTCACCCCGGTCAAGTCGTTCGCGCTGCGCGGCACCTACTCGGAAGGCTTCCGCGCGCCGGGCCCGGCCGAATCGGGCGTGCAATCGCAATCGACCGGCACCGCCACCGTGCGCGACCCGGTACGCTGCCCTGGCGGCACCCCCGCGCCCGGCGGCGCCACCTCGACCGACTGCTCGATCGCGCTGGCCGCCGTCAAGGTCGGCAACCCCGGCCTGGCGCCGGAGACCTCGAAGGGCATGACGCTGGGCATGGTATGGGATCCGCTGGCGAACACCAGCATCGCGCTCGACGCCTGGCAGATCAAGCGCAGCAACGAGATCAACCCGCTGCCGTACAACGAGGCGGCAGCGCTGCCGACCGCAGTGCGCGCCGACAACAACCTGGTCGTCAACGGCGTGGTCGTGCCCAACACGGGCACCATCCTGATTTCGAAGGCGCCTTACCGCAATTCGAGCTTCACCGAGATCAAGGGCATCGACCTCGACGTCAAGCAGCGCATCAAGCTCGGTTCGATGGGCCGCGTCGTGCTCGGCATGACCTGGACCCACATCGATTCGTGGATCCGCGCCGAGTCGGCCACGGTCCAGTACCAGTTCGCCGGCACCCACGGCAACTGCGACACGTCGAACTGCGCCGGCACCCCGAAGGACAAAGTGAGCCTGGTCGCATCGTGGGACATCAACGCGTGGAACTTCACGACCTCGACCAACTACCGTTCGGCCATGGACAACCGCTTCTTCGAGGGCGACTTGTGCGCATCCTCGTTCGCCAGCGGCGCCGCCGCGCCGACCGGGTGCCGTCTCGGCTCGTTCACGACCACCGACCTGTCGCTGCGCTACAACGTGAACAAGCAGGTGCAACTGTTCGCCTCGGTGACGAACCTGTTCGACAAGGTCGCACCGCTTGATCCGCTGACCTACGGCGGCTTGAGCTTCAACCCGATGGACGCCAGCGGCGCCACCGGCCGCTACTTCAAGATCGGCGGCCGTTACCAGTTCTAATTCCTTAGAACACAATTGAAAAGGGGCGATGAGAAATCATCGCCCCTTTTTTCGTTGAGTTTGCAAACCCTTTGCAAACCCGCTGCAAACCCTTGGCCAAGCCGCGGCGAACGCCGCCGCGCTTACTGGTCTTCGCGCAGGCGGCGCTGGCGCACGGCCGCGGCCAGGCCCTCGAGCACCTGCACGCTCGAGTCCCAGTCGATGCAGCCGTCGGTGACGGATTGGCCGTAGACCAACTCCTTGCCCGGCACCAGGTCCTGGCGCCCCGCGACCAGGTGCGACTCGACCATGACGCCGACGATGCGGTCGTCCCCGCCCGCGACCTGGGCGGCAATGTCGGCGCACACGGGGATCTGGTTCTCCGGCTTTTTGGAACTGTTGGCGTGCGAGGCGTCGATCATCAGGCGCGCGGCCAGGCCCTGGGCGGCGATCTGCTGGCAGGCCAATTCGACGCTGGCGGCGTCGTAGTTCGGCGTTTTTCCGCCGCGCAGGATGATGTGGCAGTCCTCGTTGCCGTTGGTCGACACGATCGCCGAGTGCCCGCCCTTGGTCACCGACAGGAAGTGGTGCGGCTGCGACGCGGCCTTGATCGCCTCGACCGCGATCTTGATGTTGCCGTCGGTGCCGTTCTTGAAGCCGACCGGACAGGACAGGCCGGAGGCCAGCTCGCGGTGCACCTGCGACTCGGTGGTGCGGGCCCCGATCGCGCCCCAGCTGACGAGGTCGGCGATGTACTGGGGGCTAATCACGTCGAGGAACTCGGTGCCGGCCGGCAGGCCCAGCTCGTTGATGTCGCGCAGCAGCTCGCGCGCCATGCGCAGGCCGTCGTTGATGCGGAAGCTGTTGTCCATGTACGGGTCGTTGATCAGGCCCTTCCAGCCGACCGTCGTGCGCGGCTTCTCGAAGTACACGCGCATGACGATCTCGAGTTCGCCGGCGAAGCGCACGCGCTCCTTGGCCAGCAGGGCCGCGTACTGCATCGCGGCCTTGGTGTCGTGGATCGAGCACGGGCCGATCACGACCATGAGGCGGTCGTCCTGGCCGTGCAGGATGCGGTGCAGCGCCACGCGCGAGGCGGCCGCGGTTTGCTCGGCCGCTTCGCCGCAGGCGAACTCGCGGATCAGGTGCGAGGGCGGCGTCAATTCCTTCATTTCGCGGATGCGCAAATCATCGGTACGGGGCATGCTGTTCTCCGGTAAAAATTTCAAATATTCGGTTAAGGTAAATGGGGTATCGCGCAATTCGGTACGGCTGATGTTGGAAATCGCCAGCAAAAAAAAACCGCCTCGTAGGCGGTTTTTCTGGACTTGCTAGATTCGTTGTTGGTTTTATGAACCGTGAACCTGCCGCTACTCCACCGCCTTTGGGTTGGAATTGCTAAAATAAAAATGGCAGGTAAAGAAAACAACGATGTTCATGTGCGTATCCGTTTTAGGTTCGCAACGACTATAACAACAAGGCCTGCCAATTGGCAAGGCCTTTATCTGTACAGACAACCGGGCGAAATCAGGATCCGGTGCCGCCGACGATCACGTCCTCGATCCGCAGCGTGGGCTGGCCGACCCCGACCGGCACGCTCTGGCCCTCTTTGCCGCACACGCCCACGCCAGAATCGAGGCGCATGTCGTTGCCGATCATCGACACCCGGTTGAGCACGTCGGGACCGTTGCCGATCAGGGTCGCGCCCTTGACCGGGTAGGTCACCTTGCCGTTTTCGATCATATAGGCCTCGCTGGCCGAGAACACGAACTTGCCGTTCGTGATGTCGACCTGGCCGCCGCCGAAATTGACCGCGTACAGGCCGTTCTTGACCGAGGCGATGATCTCGGCCGGGTCCTTGTCGCCGCCGAGCATATAGGTGTTGGTCATGCGCGGCATCGGCAGGTGCGCGAACGACTCGCGCCGCGCGTTGCCGGTCACGGGCATTTTCATCAGGCGCGCGTTCATCGTGTCCTGGATGTAGCCCTTGAGGATGCCGTCCTCGATCAGCGTGGTGCACTGGGTCGGATTGCCCTCGTCGTCGATGTTGAGCGAACCGCGCCGTTCGGCCAGGGTGCCGTCGTCGACCACGGTGACGCCCTTGGCGGCGACGCGCTCGCCGATGCGGCCCGAGAACGCGGACGAGCCCTTGCGGTTGAAGTCGCCCTCGAGGCCGTGCCCGATCGCCTCGTGCAGCAGCACGCCGGGCCAGCCCGGTCCGAGCACGATGGTCATCGGGCCGGCCGGCGCCGGGCGCGCGTCGAGGTTGACCACGGCCGCCTTGACGGCCTCGGTCGCGTACTTGTCGAGCATGGCGTCGTCGAAGTAGTTGTAGTTGAAGCGCCCGCCGCCGCCGGCCGAGCCGGACTCGCGGCGCCCGTTTTGTTCGACGATGACGGTCACCGACACGCGCACCAGCGGGCGGATGTCGGCCGCGAGCACGCCGTCGGAGCGCACCACGAGCACGACGTCGTATTCGCCGGCGAGCCCGGCCATGACCTGCACCACGCGCGGGTCTTTGGCGCGCGCCATTTTTTCGACGCGCTCGAGCAGTTTGACCTTGGCCGTGGCGTCGAGCGAGGCGAGCGGATCGTTGGGCAGGTACAGCGAGCGCCCGCCCTGCTGCGTCATGCCCGAGGCGACCTTGACCTTGCCGGCGCCGGCGCGCGCGATCGTGCGCGTGGCCGCGGCCGCTTCGAGCAGTGCCGCTTCGGAGATTTCGTCGGAGTACGAGAAGGCCGTCTTGTCGCCTGAGACCGCGCGCACGCCGACCCCCTGGTCGATCGAGAAGCTGCCGGTCTTGACGATGCCTTCCTCGAGGCTCCAGCCTTCGCTCTTGGTGAACTGGAAATACAGGTCGGCATAGTCGACCTTGTGCGTGAACATGGTCCCGAGCGTCTTGAGCAGCTTGCCTTCGTCGAGGCCGAACGGCGTGAGCAGCACGTCGCGCGCGACGGCGAGGGTGGAGAGATTCGGTTCAAAGGCGATCATGGGGAGCTTCTTTCATTGGTGGATGCGTCATTGTGCCACTCATTGCGTCAGCTTGCGCAGTTGTGCGGTTCCATAGGGCACGGCGGCTCTCCGCAAAAGCAGCCGATCCGCATCGCGCGAAACACATCGTCCTTCTGCCCCGCACAGAGGCTCGGCCGAAAAATTGCATGCGCTACGGTTCATTTGCTGCGTTTAAGGGTAGATCGACCCGCTCGTGACGCGGTAGGCGTGTCACCGGGAGGGTTAACGTTAACCACGCTGACACTCGTGGTAGTCTTAAGCTCATAGGGAACACGAACTTTACGGCCCCTGAAGTCTTTCGTATTCCGCGTGATGATGGTGCGTTTTTTGACATCAGCTGTTGCCTGGATGATCGCGTCTGGCAACGCGATTTTCGAACCTGCACGCCGGCGTTCGGACATCAGGACTGCGGCCTCTTTCCTGATCATCTCGTCAATCTCGATAATCTCAAAGCCGAAGTCCACCATGAACTCGTCGAAACGCAGCACGTCTGCGCTATTCGCGCCAGCATACAATTCGATCCAACTGATCACGCTGATCGCTGGATTGTCCCAATGCGCAAGTTCGGTAAGCGCTTCCGCGTAACCCTTGCTCCAGTCGATCAAAATATTTGTATCAAAAAGAACTAATCCCCCCATTCGGACCTCAGCGCCCTTTGGTACTCCAAGCCGTCGGCCGGGATGTCCGAACGTTGCGACCAAATCCCCGCAACCTTTTTTAGCGCCGCCATACGGCGTGCCCGGCGTGCTTCGATCGTGTCTTTTTCAACTGATGCAGGCTTGACGGCAACATCAAGAATCGGGCGATCGCCGCGTGTTTCCCTCAGGATGGCCATAACGAATCTCCACGGTGTGAACGCTATAAGTCTAGTACATCGCCCGTCACCTGTCTCGCGCGCAGCGCGTGCTGTCCGAAAACGAACCGCCCTGCCCCTTACGGCACTCCAATTAGCCGAACGCCAATGCGCGCCCCCGCACAACGGCTGCCCCTTGCAAGGCCCGAAGACCCTACAGCTTGCGGTGCCGCAGCGCCGGCAGGCTCGCACGCACCGACGCCAGCAGTTCGGCATCGATCGCGCCCTTGACCACGCCCTCGCCCTCGGTCAACTGGTCTACGACCGTGCCCCACGGATCGACCAGCATGCTCTGGCCCCAGGTGCGCCGCCCGTTCGGGTGGCGCCCGCCCTGCGCCGCGGCCAGCACGTAGCACTGGTTTTCGATCGCGCGCGCGCGCAGCAGCACCTCCCAGTGCGCCTGCCCCGTGGTGTGGGTGAACGCGGCCGGCACCACGATCAGCGCGCACTCGCCCATCGCCCGGTACAGCTCGGGAAAGCGCAGGTCGTAGCAGACCGACAGCCCGACCCGGCCGAACGGCGCCTCGAAGCCGCCCACCGCCTCGCCCGGCACGATGGTGCGTGCCTCGTCGTAGTTCTCGTCGCCCTTGTTGAAGCCGAACAGGTGGATCTTGTCGTAGCGCGAGGCCAGCACCCCGTCGGGGCCGTACACGAGCGTCGTGTTCATGACCCTGCCCGGCTCGCTCGAGCGCAGCGGCAGCGTGCCGCCGACGAGCCAGATGCCGTGCTCGCGCGCCGCGCCCGCCATGAAATCCTGCAGCGGGCCGTCGCCGGGCGCCTCGGCCAGCGCCACCTTGTCGTGCTCGTTCATGCCCATCACGGGCCAGTACTCGGGCAGCGCGACCAGCGTGGCGCCCGCGGCGGCGGCTTCGGCCACGAGGCGGCGCGCACTCGCGATGTTGCTGCCCGGATCGGGCGTGGAAACCATCTGGATTGCGGCCACGGTCGTCATGGGATGGTCCTTTGTCTGGATGTTCGGTTGGCGCGGGCTTAAGGCGCGGCGGCCGGCGTTGGTTCGCGCGGCTTGCCGCTCTTGTCGAGCTTGGTGATCACGGGCGCCTTCCACGGCCCCGTGACCTGCATATGGTAGGTCAGCGCCTTCATCATCGGCGCGCGCAAAAAAAGCTGCGCGAGGAAGCCGCCGAGGCCGACGACCGGGTTGATCGCCAGCGCGTACACGAGCGGCCCGGTGCCGAGGTTGAATTCGGGGATCACGATCACGTGCAGGTTGGTCGTCTCGTTGGCGATGTCGGCCGTGCCCTCCATCAGCACGGTCGCGGCGAGTCCGTGCATCTTGAGGTTGTTGGTGCGGATCACGCCCTTGGCGATGACGGCGTCGGCGCTGATGCCGTCGAACGCGAGGCCCTGCGAGAACACGTCGTGGAAGTCGAGCTTGAGCAGGCGCGGCAGCGCCTGCAGGCTCAGCACGCCGAGCAGCTTGGCCGCGCCCGGGTCCTGCTTGAGGAACTGGCCGGCCGCCAGGTCGAGCTCGATCTGGCCCGACAGGCTCGGCGCGTCGAGCGTGTACGGCACGCCGTTCCAGGCGATGTCGCCGTTGAGCTTGCCCTTGCCGTGCTTGAGCGTGTCGGGGAAGCCGAAGCGGTCGAGCAGGCGCCCGGCGTCGGCGATGTCGAGCACGAAATTGAGGCTGGTGCTGCTCCTGCCGTCCTTGGTGAGCCACTTGCCGGCCGCCTTGAGCTCGCCGTCGGGCGTGATCAGGGACAGCTTGTTGATGCGCCATTCGCGCCCGGCCAGCGCCGGCACGTTCGAGGCCTGCAGCTCGAGCCGGCCGAGTTGCTTGTTGAACAACTCGAAGCGCTCGGCCACGATGTCGAGCGCGGGGATGGACGCCGCCGGGCTCTTGCCGCCCTCGAGCAGGTCCTTGACGTCGGCCTTGGCCGACTCCGGGATCAGGAGCGTGGCCAGGCGCGCGGTGACCTTGCCGAGGCCGTTGGGGGTCTCGCTCCAGGCCACGTGGCCGGCGACCTGGCGCGCGTCGATGCTGGCCTGCCAGCTGTCCTTCTGGCGCGAGGCGCCGACCACCACGTTGTCGAGCTTGCGGTCGCCGACGATCAGCTCGGCCGCGCGCGCGGCCAGCATGTCGGGCATGATGTACTGGCCCAGGTCGAGCCCGCCGTCGGCGCCCGCGCTCGCCGCGGCCTCGGCCGGCCCGGCCGCGAGCGAGCCGGCCAGCGCGCTCCACTGGTCGACGTTGAGCGACTTCATGTTGACGTTGAAGATCAGCCCGCTGTCGGGCTCGGGCGGCGGCATGTTGACGCCGATGCCGCCGCGCACCACCCTCCACGGGCCGTCGCCGGCCTTCTGGCGCAGGTAGCGCGCGCTGATCGAGGAGCCCAGCGTGAGCCGGACCTCGTCGCGCGAGACGCCCGTCTCGGACGGCAGCGAGGCGAGCGTGAAGTGCACCGGCAGCGCCTCGGGCGCGGCCTTCTTGAGCGGCGCCGGGAAGTCGAGCCCGAGCCCGGCCAGGCTCGAGTCGACCGTGACCTGCAGCTGGTGGTCCTTGACCGTGACCAGCCCGGCGTAGCGGGTCGCGCCCGAGAAGCGCGTGAGCAGGCGCTGCACCGCGGGCGCCTTGAACGAGGCGCGCAGGCCGTCGCCCGAGACCGTGCCGCCGAGCTTGATGGCGATGCTGCGGTCGCGCAGGCTGCCGCCGGTCAGCGCCAGCGGCCCGCCCAGGAAGCTCGCGCCGACCCCGTTCAGGTTCACGCCGTGCTCGGTGAATTCGATCTTGCCCAGGGTCGCCTGCAGCGGCGGCATGTCCTTGATCAGCACCACGTCGTTGTTGGCCAGCTGCAGCGCGCCCTGCACGGTCGACTCGGCCAGGCGCACCAGCGGCAGGCGCAGTTTGAGCGCGAGGCGCGCGTTGCCGGTGGCCTTGGTGTGCTCGGTGAAGCGCCCGATCCAGCCCAAAACCGGGCTGGCCGCGACGTAGTGCAAAAAGTCCTGCAAGGGGCCGGCGGCGCTGCCGTCGATCTCGAGCTGCATGTCGTGCGACATCAGGTCGGGAACCACGGCCTTGACCGCCGACAACGCGACGCCGTGGGTACGCGCACTGTCGGCCTTGATCTCCATGCGCGTGCGGTCGAACACGATGGTGCCGTTGATCGCCTCGGCCAGCGGCCACAGGGGCGACTTGCCGTCGTCGGCGTGGTGCAGCGGGGTGTAGTTGAGGGCGCCGTTCTCGATGCGGCCGGCGACCTTGAACTCGCCCGCGGCACGAACGCCCGCGGCACGAACGCCCGGGGCACGAACGCCCGCCGCGCGGTTGCCCGCGGCGCGCTCGGGCGCGCGGAACGGGAACTGCGACAGTTCGCCGCGCAGCTTGAGCGTGACGTCGCGCCCGGTGCCGCCGACCAGCGCGCCGGTCAGCCAGGCGCGCAGCCGCGGCGGCGTCTGCAGCGGCAGGAAGCGCCCGATGCTGGCGATCGCGAAGCCGTCGACGCTGGCGTCGAGGTCGATCACACCGAGCGGCCCGCCGCGCACGCGCTGGAGCGGCATCTGGTGCTTGCCCGACAGCTTGCCGCGCAGCTCGCCCTGGGCGAACTCCATCGAATCGACCTGCACCAGCAGCTCGTCGCGCGGCAAAAAGCTCCAGCGCGCGCGCAAGGCCAGCTGGTCGAACGGCATCGCCGGGTCGGCGAACCAGCCCGGCAGCTGCAGCACCAGCTTGCGCGAGTCGAGCTGCACGCTGCCGCCCTTGTCGCTGACGTCGATGCTGCCCGACAGGTTGTCGAAGCCGGGCAGCGCCGGCAGCGGCGCCACGTTAGGGCGCGCCAGCCGCGCCGGCTGGGCCTCGATGCCGAGCCCGTCGACGCGCGCGCGCACCCGGTAGTTGGCCAGCGCCGGGTACTTGCCCTCCCAGCGCGCGTCGAGCCCGAGCAGGCGCCCGCGCGGCGCGAAATCGGCCAGCGCGCGCCGCTGCGAGGCGCTCAGGGGCAGCTGCGCGGCCAGCCGCGCGAGCGTTTTAAGGTCGAGTTCGCTCGCGCTGAGCATGTAGCTGTCCTGCTTGCCGCCGGCGGCGGCTGTGAAGCGCTCCGACAGCGCCGCCGCCGACAGCGTGAGGCCGTCGGCCGTCTCGAGCGCGAAATTGGCGAGGCTGATGTCGTGCCCGCGCGCGCCGAAGGTCGGCTTGCCGTCGTCCTGGCCGGCCGGGAAATGCTCGCGCGCCGAGACGCGCCCGGACACGCGCGCCAGGTCGAGCGGCGGCAGATCGCGCCCGAGCCGCGCCTTGACCCCGGACAGGCCGACGTCGGCGGTGAAGGCGGCCAGCTTGGCCTGGTCGAGCGTGAGCCAGGCGCGCAGCGAGCCGCGCCCGGCGCTGACGGCGAGCGGGGCGTCGGCGTACTGCCCGAGCACGGCGAAGTCGGCGCCGCGCAGGTCGACGAACAGTTCGCCCTT
Organism: Pseudomonadota bacterium; assembly: GCA_040384885.1. GTDB lineage: Bacteria > Pseudomonadota > Gammaproteobacteria > Burkholderiales > Burkholderiaceae_D > Telluria_A. Next base: position 176,996 of record JAZKIN010000066.1, read on the forward strand.
CCAGCGCGAGGCGTCGGCGCTGTCGGCGCCGAAACGGTGCGTGAAGTCGGCCCTGACGTCGAGCGGCTGGGCCAGCGCGGCGGGCGCGGCGGCCGTGAGCGCGAAGCGGTGGTGGGTCCAGTTGTTGTACAGCGCCAGGTTCAGGTCCTCGAGCGCGAGCGGCGGCACGCCGCGCAGCTCGTCGGTCCAGCGCAGCCGGCCCTGGCGCACCACGACCTCGCGCTGGCTCAGCAGCCAGTTGGCGCCGCCGCCCTTGCCCTTGGTGTCGGCCAGCGCGATGCCGGCCACGAACAGCTTGCCGCGCGCGTCGCGCCGCACCGCGAGGTTGGGCCGGATCAGCTCGAGCGAGGCGAAGCGCGGCTCGAGCGCGGCCACGCTCCACCACGACAGCGTGGCCGAGATGCTCGGCAGCGCCAGCAGCTCGCGCCCCTGGCGGTCGCGCAGCACGACGTCGCCGAGGAACAGGTTGGGCCGCATCCCCTGCCACGAGGCGTACACGCGCGCGATCGAGACCTCGTTGCCGAGCGCGCGGCTGGCGGCGCGCTCGATGTCGGGCTTGTAATAGTCGATGTTGGGCAGGACCGCGTAGCGCAGGAACAGGAACACGATGACAAAAAGGAAATACACGGCGAGCGCCAGCTTGACCGTGAAGCCGAGCACGTGGTGGGTCGCCGTATTGACGAGGCGATAGGCCGCGCGCGCCCGGTGCCAGCGTCGGGCGACACTGTGCCTGGCCGGCGCGTCCTGGTGTTGCGCTACGTCTGTCATGGAGTCAAGGAGCTGATGGGAAATGCCCGCCGTTTAAAACCGTTCGTTTGTCTGTGTGTGGCCGGCCCGGGGCCGGCGCCGCCGCGCGCGCGGCGCTTGCCTGCGTGGCGCCGTCTGCCGTACCATCGTGCCAACCGGGCCTAGCGGCCCGGCGTCGCGGCCCAATTCTACCCCATGGGCGCCGTTCGGGACCCCGCACTTTACCCTTTTTAACATTTCCATGACGCAATCTTCCTTGACTTCCCTGTCGCGCTTCCAACAGCGCTGGCTCGGCGCCGACCCGGCCCGGGCGCACCAGCTGGCCGCGCTCGCGGCGGCCCCGCTCGGGCGGCTCGATTTTGGCGCCGCGCTCGCGCTGCAGGCCGGCCCGGGCGGCGCCGGGGCCGCGCCCGCGCTGCCGCTGGCGCGCGCGATGCGGCGCCTGCGCAACCTGCTGGTGGCGGCGCTGGTCGAGCGCGACCTGGCCGGCCTGGCCGACCTCGACGAGGTGGTCACGACGATGACGCGCTTCGCCGACTTCGCGATCCAGACCCAGCTCGCCGCCCTCATGGCCGAGGCCGTGGCCGCGCACGGCGAACCGGTCGGCGCCGAATCAAGCCTGCCCCAGCAGATGCTGGTGTTGGCCATGGGCAAGCAGGGCGGCGCCGAGCTGAACGTCTCGTCGGACATCGACTTGATCTTCGTCTACCCCGAGGACGGCGAGACGGCGGCCGCGCCGGGCCAGCGCCAGTTGTCGAACCACGAGTTTTTCACGCGGCTGGGCAAAAAACTGATCGCCGCGCTGTCCGAGATCATCGAGGACGGCTTCACGTTCCGGGTCGACATGGCGCTGCGCCCGAACGGCGCCTCGGGCCCGCTCGTGGCGAGCCTGAACATGGTCGAGGAGTACCTGATCGTGCAGGGGCGCGAATGGGAGCGCTACGCCTGGGTCAAGGCGCGCGCGGTGACCGGCGCCGAGGCCGACATCGCCGCGCTCGATGCGATCGTGCGCCCGTTCGTGTACCGGCGCTACCTCGACTTCGGCGTGATCGACGCGATCCGCAACATGCACGCCCAGATCCGCGCCGAGGTCGGGCGCCAGGAGCGGCTCCACCCCGAGCGCAGCAACAACGTCAAGCTCGGGCGCGGCGGGATCCGCGAGATCGAATTCCTGGCCCAGGTGTTCCAGCTGATCCGCGGCGGTCGCGAGACGGCGCTGCGCGAGCGCTCGACCCGCGCCACCTTGCGCGTGCTGGCCGAAAAAGGCCTGCTGCCGGCGCCCACGGTCGAGCGCCTGCTGGCCTGTTACGGCTTTTTGCGCAACCTCGAGCACCGCCTGCAGTACCTCGACGACGCCCAGACCCACACCCTGCCCGCGTCCGCGGCCGACCAGCTCGCGGTGGCGCAGATGATGGGGCTGGCCGACGTGCCGACGCTGCTAGCGCGCATCGAGCACGAGCGCGCCTACGTGGCCGGCCAGTTCGACGCGATCTTCAGCGACAAGCGCGAGGCAGCCGGGGGCGCGGACGGAGATGGCGACGCCGACGGCGACGCTGACGGCAAGGCCGGCGCGCGGCGCGACGCGCGCGCCGACGCGGCCGACCTCGACAACCGCGAGGCGATCGAGGTCCGGCTGGCCGCGCTCGGCTACGACGACGTGCCCGGCGCGGCCGAACGGCTGGTCGCGACGTGGGCCTCGCCGCGCCTGCAGTCGATGCCCGAGGCCAGCCGCAACCGCCTGCTCGCGCTGGTCAACGCGGCGCTGCCGCTGGTGGCCGCGAGCGGCGCCGGCGCCGACGGCGCGGGCGCGGCGGCGGGCAGCCGCGGCGTCACGCTGGGGCGCCTGCTGCATTTTTTCGAGGCCATCGCGCGCCGCTCGGCCTACCTGTCTTTGCTGACCGAATACCCGCACACGCTGGCGCGCGTGGTGCGCATGATGCAGGCCTCGGGCTGGGCCGCGACCTTCCTGACCCAGCACCCGATCCTGCTCGACGAGCTGCTCGACGAGCGCATGCGCCACGGCGCGCCCGAGCTCGACGCGCTGCGGCTCGAACTCGAGGAGCAACTGGCCGGCGCGCGCGGCGACACCGAGCGCCAGATGGACCTGCTGCGCGAGGCCCACCACGCCCAGCTGTTCCGCCTGCTCGCGCAGGACCTGGCCGGCGACCTGACCGTCGAGCGGCTGGCCGACCACCTGTCGGCGCTGGCCGACACCATCGTCGCCGTCACGCTGCAGGCGGCCTGGCAGACGGTCGCCACGCGCCACTGCGAGGTGCCGCGCTTCGCCGTGATCGCCTACGGCAAGCTGGGCGGCAAGGAGCTCGGCTACGTGTCGGACCTCGACGTGATCTTCCTGTTCGACGACGAGCACGCCGACGCGCCGTCCAACTACGCCAAGCTGGCGCAGCGCTTCATCACCTGGATGACGGCGCACACCTCGGCCGGCATCCTGTTCGACATCGACACCGCGCTGCGACCGGACGGCGCCTCGGGCATGCTGGTGTCGTCGCTGGCCGCGTTCGAGCGCTACCAGGCCAACGCGGCCTGGGTGTGGGAGCACCAGGCGCTCACGCGGGCGCGCTTTTGCGCCGGGGACGCGGCGATCGGCGCGCGCTTCGAGCAGGTGCGCGAGGCGGTGCTGGGGCGCGAGCGCGGCGATCAGGAGGAGCAATTGCGGCGCGAGGTGCTGGCGATGCGGCGCAAGATGCTAACGGCGCACCCGGGGCGCGCCGACCTGTTCGACCTCAAGCAGGACGCGGGCGGCATGATCGACATCGAGTTCATGGTGCAGTACCTGGTGCTGCGGCACGCGGCGCAGTACCCGCAGTTGTGCGCCAACGCCGGCAACATCGCGCTGCTCAAGCGCGCCGGCGAGCTGGGCTTGATCGACGCGGCGCTCGCGGCGGCCGTGGGCGACGCCTACCGCGCGATGCGCCGGCTGCAGCATCTGGCGCGGCTGCAGGGCCAGGACGCGGCGCGGGTCGAGCCGGCCGGGGTGGCGGCGCACACGGGCGCGGTAATGGCGCTGTGGCGCGCGATGTTCGGGGAGGAGGCGTGAAAGATAGGTCAGCGGGTAAGCGCCACTGAAATCGTTTTCCCATAATTCAACCAGCCCAAACCAACATCGTCCTCGCGCAGGCGGCGGCGCAGGCGCCGCCCCCATAGAACAGTTGCTCAGAGCCAGCGTTCGATGGGTCCCCGCCTGCGCGAGGACGACGTGGTGGCAGTTTTTAGTTTTCGAGTTTTGCGTTTTCTACCGCGCTCCAATGGTGGCGGCTGTCTTTAGCTTTGGGGTTTTGCTGTGCGTACCGCGCTCCCCATTTGTGGTGCAGTTTCTTGCTTCCGGGTATTACACCTTTCTCTCTCCCCCCATTTAATTCCAGAGAGGCAACAGGGTCAGTTCCGACATTCGACCACGTACTGTGCAGTAGTGTCCGGCCAGTTTGCTCCAGCACAGTCCGTGTTGGAATGGCCGCACCGACCCCGTCGCCCCACGTCGCCCCGTTAGTCGTTATGCCGCAACTTGAACAACCGTGACTGTTCGTGGCACAAGGCCTAGAAGCGCATCTTCAAGCGTCGGCACCAAAGGAGCAAGCGCATTCAAATCATTTGACGCTGCAGCCAAGACAATTACAGAGACCGGGAGCGTGGCCATGTTCTGCTGGTAAGGTAGATTCTGGTCAACGGTAACAAAAGCATCGAATTGCTTTGCCGCAAGTACGAGAAGTTTTCCGTTAGTTACGCCAGACCAGCCCATTTCCACAACTGTTCGAACGTCATGGCTCGGCAACAACTGCCGAAGTCTTCGTGGTACCGACTCGTCAAGTAAGAGGCGCATCTGCAGACAGGCCTGCTCTCGCCGCTTCAAGTACCGCTATTGCTTTATCCCTCGAAACGGACGGGAAGTCTTGCAGAAAATCTTCAAGCGTGGAAAGGCCCTCAAGATAATCAAAAAGATTTTTAATCGGTACGCGGGTTTCGGCGAAGCAAAGTGCGCCGCTCATAATTTCCGGGTTACGACTGACCAATAATTTGTCCATGGTGCCCCCTCTGCAAAGGCAGTTTACATGCTTTCGGCCGAGAACACTGCTACGCCACATAACGTGAGAATTCAGCGGCGCCGGCAGGCGGCCGATGGAATGAAATGTTGGGTCATATTACGAGGCCCACTGATCGGCAATATGGAAACGCCAGCTTAACCCAGAAACCTGCAGAAACCTGCAACGGGGTCACTGCAACGGGGTCCACTGCACTGCAACGGGGTCAGTGCCGACAAATGGACACCGTCTCAGCATTGCCGGTCCCAGTTCATCCGCCTATGCACGAGCTTGTGTTCGATTGTCGGCACTGACCCCATCGCCGTTCCACACCTCGGCCGGCATCCTGTTCGACATCGACACCGCGCTGCGCCCGGACGGCGCCTCGGGCATGCTGGTGTCGTCGCTGGCCGCGTTCGAGGGCTACCAGGCCAACGCCGCCTGGGTGTGGGAGCGCCAGGCGCTCACACGCGCGCGCTTTTGCGCCGGCGACGCGGCGATCGGCGCGCGCTTCGAGCAGGTGCGCGAGGCGGTGCTGGGGCGCGAGCGCGGCGATCAGGAGGAGCAATTGCGGCGCGAGGTGCTGGCGATGCGGCGCAAGATGCTAACGGCGCACCCGGGGCGCGCCGACCTGTTCGACCTCAAGCAGGACGCGGGCGGCATGATCGACATCGAGTTCATGGTGCAGTACCTGGTGCTGCGGCACGCGGCGCAGTACCCGCAGTTGTGCGCCAACGCCGGCAACATCGCGCTGCTCAAGCGCGCCGGCGAGCTGGGCTTGATCGACGCGGCGCTCGCGGCGGCCGTGGGCGACGCCTACCGCGCGATGCGCCGGCTGCAGCATCTGGCGCGGCTGCAGGGCCAGGACGCGGCGCGGGTCGAGCCGGCCGGGGTGGCGGCGCACACGGGCGCGGTAATGGCGCTGTGGCGCGCGATGTTCGGGGAGGAGGCGTAAAAGATAGGTCAGCGGGTAAGCGCCACTGAAATCGTGTTTCCATAATATAAGCAGCCCAAATCAACGTCGTCCTCGCGCAGGCGGCGGCGCAGGCGCCGCCCCCATAGAGCAGTTGCTCAGAGCCAGCGTTCGATGGGTCGCAGCAAAGGGGGCGCCGAGCCCGAGGACGACGTGGTGGCAGTTTTTAGCTTTCGGGTTTTGCGGTGTGTACCGAGCTCCCCATTTGTGGTGCAGTTTCTTGTATGGGGACAAAGGATGTCATGGTGTGGTCGTCAGCGTCTGCACGAATATCCCTTAAGTCTAGTAGGGTGAGCAGACTTACCGATCCGCTCTGTTCTTGTTTTTTCTTTGCTTCCGATTTTCGTTGTGTGGATTACCTTTCCGGTGAGGTAGTTAGTGCTGGTTCGCTCCATGGAACCTTCTTCATAGCTCTCGACATTTGTTTCTTCGCCTATTAGCTCAAGATCATTGAGTTTGGCGTTGTAGCGAAACTGTAGTGTGTAGCTCGATACACGGGTGGCGTCTGCGTACTCCACCATTTGAGCGAACAAGGAATTTTTAGCAATGTCGAGATTATAGAACTTGCTGGGATGGCAGAACTCAGCTGATATCGAAAAAACCTTGTAACTGCCGACGGGATTCCCGGTAAGAATAAAGAGTCTTTCTTCTAATGGGTCATTTTCTGTTCTACGCCCGGTAAGCACCATGGCTACATCGGCGATTCCGTCGCCGTTTAAGTCACCCTCGGTGTTTGCCCAGATAAAATTAAAATGCCGAAATTCCGATGGGATTGAGGAGAGTGCTTTCTGTTGCTGGAGCCCATATTCTGCGGAAAAGCAGAAGCTCCACATGCTGAAAAGTACTGAAAGAGTGAGTAATCGGAGCGTAGTCAAAACGATACCTAACGTTTAAAGTAACTGCTGGTGGAGTGCGCAGCACGAAAGCAGTCCGGTTGACTGCCGAGTTGGACGAAGCCGCTACGCGGAGGAAGCGGCCCCGTCCGATTCGATTCAAACTATGACCTCTCCCCTCACACGAGGGCTTGTTCAATTTGGAACTACGAGGTCATCTTAATATGGAAACAAGCACCGAAGCAATTTTCAAAGCCAACTACGAGCGCCATCTTCAACATTTAAAGCTTAAGGGTCTCCAGCCGAAGACGATCGATGCGTATTCGCGCGCAATCCGGCGCGTAGGGGAGCGCTTCGATGGCCACATCGACGCCCTGTCCGAGCAGCAGTTGACGGACTATTTCACGGAACTGCTTTCAACGCATTCGTGGAGCGCCGTCAAGCTCGATCTCTACGGGCTCAAGTTCTACTACACCCATGTCCTGCGCAAGCCGTGGGTAGCGCCCGGCTTGGTCAAGGCGCCGAAGGCCCAGCGACTTCCCGACATCGTCACCGTCGCGGAGGTCCAGCGGCTGATCGCGGCGACCCGCGTCCTCAGCTACCGCGTGTTCTTCTTCACGCTCTACAGCCTCGGACTGCGCCTGGGTGAAGGTCTGCGGCTCCAGGTGGGCGACATCGACGCCGTGCGCGCCCGCGTTCATGTGCGCGACGCCAAGGGCAACAAGGACCGTTTCGTTCCACTTCCGGCGGCCACGCACAAACTGCTGCGCAGTTTCTGGCAGGTACATCGCAACCCGGTTCTTCTGTTTCCAAACCGCCAGGGCGGTTTGAAGGGCAGTGCGTCCGCGACCACGCCACTCGACCGGGGCGGCGTGCAGCTCACATTGCACGCGGTGGTCAAGGCCTGCGGTCTAAAAAAAAGATCACACCGCACTGCCTTCGCCACAGCTACGCGACCCATCTGATCGAAGCCGGCGTCGACTTGATCGAAGTGCAGAAATTTCTCGGCCACCACTCCATCCTCACCACCGCCCGCTACACCCACCTGACCGATCAAACCAAGCACCGCGCCATCGAACAAATCAACGGCTTGATGGACGGCTTCGCCCTCGGCTGGGGGAAGGTCAAATGATCCGCCTCGCCGCCGTCATCGACACCTTCAAGGCCGACTTCCTGGCGCAGTACGGGCACAAACTGAACGCCGATCATTTGCGGGCGCTCGCTGCGATGGCGCGCTGCAGGAACCAGGCGAGCCTGAAGATGCAGGTCAAGTGCGAGGGATGCGCGCACCAGGTCCTGATGCCGCACTCCTGCGGCCACCGCCATTGCCCGCATTGCCAGCACCACGAAAGCGAGCAGTGGCTCAAGCGCCAGCTCGGCGGGCTGGTGCCGGCCGAGTACTTCCTGCTCACGTTCACGCTGCCGGCCGAATTAAGGGCGCTCGCGTTCGCGCACCAAAGCCTTGTCTACGATTTGCTCATGCGCGCGAGCTGGGAGACTGTGCGCACGTTCAGCGAGAACGACAAGAAGCTGCAGGGCACGCCCGGCGCCATCGCGGTGCTTCACACGAACACGCGCCGGCTCGACTACCACCCGCACGTGCACCTCGTGATGCCAGCCGGCGCGATCGACGCCGCGCGCAAGCTTTGGCGGACCAAGCGCGGCAGAGCCAAGACGGGCTTCCTGTTCAGCCATAAGGCGCTGGCCAAGGTCTTCCGCGCAAAGGTGTTGGCCGGCTTGGAGGCGGCCGGACTGGCGCTGCCGGCCAGCTATCCGAAGGCGTGGATCGTCGATTGCAAATCGGTCGGGACCGGCGAAAAGGCGCTCGTCTATCTGGGGCGCTATCTGTACCGCGGCGTCATTAAGGAAAGCGATATCGTCGCCAGCGGCGCGGGGCAAGTAACGTTCCGGTTTCGGAATGCGAAGACCGGGAGGATGGAGTCGCGCACCGTGCCAGGAGCGCAATTCCTTTGGCTCGTCTTGCAGCACGTCTTGCCGAAAGGATTGCGGCGCGCGCGCAATTTCGGCTTCCTGCACCCAAACTGCAAACGCATGATCGCGCTGCTGCACCTGCTGCTCAGATTCACACCAATTTCGGCATTGGCGGCGATCAGGCCGCGTCCCCCGGTGCCGTGCCCCTGCTGCGGCGGGACGATGCGCGTCGTACGGACCTGCATCAGGCCCATGCCGATCCCAATTGCCGCGCAGGGGGCGCACTGACCATGTGAACGTGGCGACAATCGGATCGAGGGCGGGTGTCAGTTCCAGCAAGCTGAGAGCCGCGCATGCCTGCACGCAGGCATATTCGACCGATAAACGCCCGATTTGAACAAGCGCCGCCGCAAAGGCGCGCGTAGTGCCGGCCTATTGCGCTGCCGGCCCCGGTGGATCTTCAATCCCCGGCAAATTCAAAAGAGATATCTGCTATAGGGCGCTACCGGCTCACGGGCCGGGCTTGTCCAACAAACGGTTCAGATCGTGGCATCGCTTCGCTCGCACGATCTAACCTTAGTCGTTGGGCTAAGTAAAGCAGCCTTTCGCAAACCATAGAATTCTCCGTACTTTCGAATAGTTTTAGCGTAATACGCTTTTTGAATTCTGGCGCCACATGGTCTGAACCGAGAAGATGTGCTTCTTGCAGCAATTCCGAAATGGCGAACCAATGTTCGTCGTCGATGATCTTTCGATCCGCGTCCCGACCCAACCGAGCAAAGCCGTCAATGTCACCACTGAAACTGGCAAAGATCTCCAACATTGACATTGTGATTTTCATGAGGCCCAACGTAGAACTGAGCGGCGGCCGCCAGTGAATTAAATAATGAACTGCGCCGTTCCCGGCCGTCCGACTCGAGTGCCTGGTTGGAACGCGCGCGTGAACTTGCAACGAACCACGCTACCGAAGCCGCCGACAGTAAAGCCGCCAGCGGTACCCACGCCTGTGCTTGCGATTATCCGCGATGGTGCCACGGACGAAAAACTAACCGAAGCCGCACGACCAACTTACCGGCGACCAAAACGCAAAGCGAAGCCGCGCCGCTTACGTTGCCACCGGCGCCCAGCGCCAAACGTAGCCGCGATGTTCGAACAGAAAATCAAAGCGCGGCCAACGTAGAACTGAGCGGCGGCCGCCAGTGAATTAAATA
>JAZKIN010000067.1:0-50664 GCA_040384885.1 Pseudomonadota bacterium
GACTGGTGCGATCGCTTCGCAACCAAGCATTGAGAAAACGGGCGCGTTTCAGCTGAATGGACTGGAGAGAAAGAGCAAGCGCCGTGAAAAATATCGCGACGACGGAAGTGTTTTACCTTGACTCTAACTGGCTAATGGGTGACCCCGTGCCTGTGCGTTAGTAGACCCATGCTGTGCAGATCGGCATTGGGCTCGTTGCTAGTGGTGTGTGACAATTGGTTGTATTTGCCGAAGGAATTCGTGGTAAGGTTGTAATTGGGCAATTCTGTTGCAAAAGACCTATCGCGCGGTCTTATTATATAAATAATAGGCTACGAAGCTAAATTAACGAGGAGATCCGGTTGAAAGATACAATTCTTGCATCGTACGTTCATAATTTTTCAGACCAATATGATCTTGGTGAATTGACTGCGGACCAGCAGTTCGAACATTTCATAAATTACAGTGTTATATCGAAACAATACCCTAGAAATTTCGAATTTGAGGATGCTTCGCTGGGTGGTGGGGATGATATTGGATTGGATGGTGCCGCGATAGTCGTGAATGGAATTTTTGTAACATCACCGGAGCAAGTAACCGAACTTGCAAAAAGAAACGGTTATCTTGATGTTAACTTTTATTTGATTCAATCAAAGTCTTCGTCAAAATTTAGTGGTGAACAAGTTGCTACTTTCGTGTTCGGAGTGAAAAGCCTTTTTGATGAAAAATCGTCGATGCCAGAAAATGCACTGGTAAAAAATCTTCGAGCTATTAAGAAAAGGATCTTTGAACTTTCTATTCAATTTATCTCATTACCGACGTTGAATATGTACTTCGTGACTACGGGAAAATGGGAAGATCCCGATGCGATTACCGGACGTGCGAACCGGGATCTTGTTGAGTTGAAGCAAAAAAAGTTATTTGCTTCGTTAGACCTGCATTTTTTGGATGCCGACAAGATCAAAGAAATGTTTCGGGAATTACAGCGCCGTGTCGTAAAGGAAGTGAAGTTGGAATATCAGACAGCCTTACCCGACATGGACGGGGTAACGCGGTCTTTCCTCGGTGCCTTACCAGCAAAAGATTTTGTTAAACTCCTTACGGATGATGAAGGAAATCTTCAAAAAAGTTTATTTTATGACAACGTGCGTGACTTTCAAGGCAAGAACAGGGTTAATGATGAAATATACAAGACATTAGTTGATCCAGTGCGGCAGAACCGTTTGGCATTACTTAATAACGGCGTCACGTTAATAGCGAAGCAGATCGAACAAATTGGAAATAAACTGAAACTGTCTGATTTTCAAATCGTTAATGGTTGTCAAACCAGTAACCTTATATTTGAGCATCGGGAAAAGCTATCATCAGGGACTTTCGTTCCGATTAAAATTATCGAGACTAATGACCAAGATATAATAACTGATGTTATAGAGGCCACGAACAGCCAAACAGAAGTAAAGCGCGAGGCTTTTGAATCCTTGCGGCCGTTCCACAAGGATTTAGAAGAGTACTATAATGCTAGATCGAAAACCGAAAAATTCCCTATTTTCTATGAGAGGCGATCCAAGCAATACCAGCATTTGCCATCGATAAAGGCTCATCAGGTAATTTCGTTGTCGATTCAGATTAAAACCTTTGTTTCAGCTTTTTTAAAGCAACCGCATAGCACTCATCGGTATTATGGTGAGTTGCTTGAAAGTTACAATGGGAAGTTGTTTGTGGATGGCCATGCGGCAATTGGATATTACGTTAGTGCAGTGCTTTATCATCAAATTAACCATTTATTCGAATTGCGTAAAATTGATGGGAAATACCGAGTACTTAAATTTCAAATAATTCTTGCAGTTTCCGAGATGTTTGTCGGATTGGCGGCCTTTAAAGGAAAGGATTTCGAAAAGAAATGTGAGGATTTGATTGCTCTTTGCAACGATAGAGCAAACCTTTTGGCTGCAATAAAGATGTGCTGCGGCATTATTGACGCTGGGTTGACCTCGTCCAAGTTGGCTCCCCACATTGCTGTACGCAGTAAGGATTTTACAAATTTGATGATTCACGCCGTGCGAAAGGGCTTAATGAAGAAAGCTGCCTAAAAGATAATGTATGAATTGTGGTGAGCAGTTTTAGTAGGTTGCGGGAATGATACTGACATTTTATCTCGCGGAATATTGCTATTACTCGGTTTAATACTTGACAGCAATGGTTTATGCGGAATTCCTAGCGCCGTATGCAGGAATTTTATTTTATTATATCGAAATTTAGGTGAAAAACATGCCTACAGTTCATGAAGCGACTTTTCGGGATAACTATCGGCGTTACATCGGTCCGTTAGCAAGTGAGTTGCCTGCGACACTGGGTATGAACACGAGCACCCATGTGGCCGAGGTTTGCTTGGACCCAGATGAGCCGAAAAAATCAGAACGCGCAGTCGTAAAATATTTCCGATTTACGGATCAAGGTTGGGCAAACGAATACGTCGCTTGGCTCCTGGCATGTGAGCTAGGTGTGGTTACACCACCTCGTGCATCGCTGCTCATTGGAAATCATGATGAGATAACCGAAGGGCATGGGGAAGAATTAAAAACTGTTGCCCGCTTTGATTCTGGTCCAATGGTGCTCTGGTGTACTAGCGCGGTGGAGCCGACGCGACCCGTGCAGCAAGTATTCGCAAAGCCATGGGAACGTGTCGCGCTGGGTGTGGAATCTGGCCGTCGAATGGCGGCCTTTGATGGTTGGACTGGTAATTGCGACAGGCTTCACCAAAATACGTTGTATTGGACAACCGGCCACACACTTGTTGCTATTGATCACGAGAAAATTGCGTTCAATCAGGATTGGACAACCGCACCTCTTCAGCACTTCGATATGATGCTAGATGCTGCTGGGGAGCCTAAGATTAGAACTAGGCTTCTTGACGCCTTAACGAGGGCGCTATCAAGTTCAGACAACGCGGTGAAGAAAAAAGCCAAAGAAGCTAAGTCCGCAATGTTTGAGCACAGTAAAGTCTCTCATCCTGCTGCGCTTAAACTTTGTTCGGGTCTCATCTCAAGGCTGCTTGATTCGAACTTTTCCAATGAATCAAGTGAAAATCTATTGTCGTTTCTTGAGCATCGGCTAAGTGATGAGTGTATGAAATCTCGCTACGGGTATGCGATATGAGTCTCCTTGAACTTCTCAAAAAACAAAACTCCTCGCCGTCGACACTTTGGAGAGGCAGCTGGGCAAGGATTTGGCTAAAGCCGAGCATTTTTAGCGGCCAGCGCTTCATCGTCGGTCTCGCAATGATCGATGAAAACGGGCTCTGTGATTTTAGATTTATTAGTGATACCGCAAAGTTCGAATGTGTGTACGACGATTCGGTGCGTGTACTTGTAGATGAAATGCTTACCCTAGCTCGGACAAAACTTGGTGAAGCACGGCATATGCAGCAGGTAATTACCACCGAGATGCTCCCGCCGGGAATACATTTAGAACATGTCGGATTTGCATCTGGCGTTACATCTCTCGAAGCGTTAGAGATTGCGCTTAGCAATGCAGAGATACCGATGGAAATTGGGGCTGAACTATCGAAAGCAAGACGCTTCAAGAGTCGAAGTGCGGACGAGGTAACACTTGCAGTCATTAATGCTCTTAAAAACAAAATGGGGCTAAACGCAGAAATGATTCTACGCGAAGATTTTTTTGGTACCGAGGCACATTCAGCGAGAGTAAACCTTGTTCTCCCTAGTCAGGCCGGGATTATTGCTAGCGGGTGGTATGCTAGTGCCGACAGAGTTGTGCTGGAACTTTTGCGTGCAGTGACTACAGTCGAGGGATATTCTGCGAGTCACAATAAGAGTGGCATCGCTGGAGTATTTTTTCTTCGCCCAACGATCGAGTCAGGGTTACGAATTGATCAGGGGGGCTTAATTGAAAATGCCCTGGATCAGGTTGAGTGGCAGCTGGCTGAAAAGAGGCGGCTAAGAGTAGTGATACATGAGAGCGAACACGAGTTGGCGGAAAGCATTGCAGAATGGGCCGGTTAATAACTTAACAACAGCCATTGGCTGATCGTCTCCGTTGTGAGTACATATGGGGAACAGCTACACGCCTAATTCTCATTTGATTTTCGTTTTGATTGAGCCTCTTGCAAAACTCCCGGCGGAAGTGGTGTCGCGCTAAACCGAGCGCATTTTTCAGCGCTTTTTGCCAGCAACTGGCCCCGTCCCGACGTTTCTGCCTGCGCTATCTCGTCATTTCAATTCACCCACCAACGGCAGCGCGCGCGAGAACACAATTTGCGTCTCGCAATTCCCGTTCAATCCTCTGGCACTGCTCGGTTACTTGAACAGGCGCATCAGCTGGTCCGCCGTCAGCGCCAGCAGGCCGAACATTATGTGCGACATCACCTTGTCCGGGCAGGCCGCGCACCCTGATGTTGCGTCCGCCGAATTCATCCTTGAGCCTGGCGTTACTGCGCTCGGCCACGGTGCGCTCCTTGTAGCGCACGGCGTCGGCTGGCTCAAACTGTTCCTTTTCTCCACCGCGTGCGTTGTGATCGATCAGCGGCACATGGCCCAGGCTGCGGCTATGCTCATGCAATTCCTTGCTGCAGTACCGCGTCCATCACGTCATATAGGTTCGTCACGCGCCCTGCCGTCATCGTCGACAAAGGCACGGCCACCTGGCTGTCATGCACGGAGGCGCTGGTCAGCACGGCACTGACCGGCACACCGCAGTCGGCGGTGTCGATGTGCAGCTTGTAGCCGTTCCAACTATTCTTGTAGCCTTGCGCATTGCACTTTGTGCCGCGGTCGCAGACGTTAGGCAAATCGCGCAGCATTTCCGGCAACGACTGCGTTCGTTGTTGTCTGATCCGATTCACTTTCGGCGCCGCCACTTGCGTGCGTTTCGCCCGGCCCCGACGCGACTTCTTGCTCTTGGCTGGCTTGGGCACCAGGGCTTTTTTCGCAGGTTTCTCTCGCGCCTCAATTGCCGTGCCATCGCGGCTGATGTGACCCACCAGCGTGTCGCCGCCTAAGTGGTTCTTGACCAACGCTTCGTGGACCCGCTCTGCCAGTTTGGCTTGCGCAAATTCGGCAAATGCGCGCGAAAATGTCGCCTCGTCAGGAACCACCTTTGACATCGGGAAGCCGCACAGTCGTTTCAGAGAACGGTCCATCGCAAGCCGCTCAATCAGCGCCCTCGTTGTTGCCAAGCCGAGCACCGCCTTGGCGACGAAGGCATTGGCCAGCGCGCTGCGGTCATGCGGTTTGCGTCCGATTCCCTGCCATGTCTGCATCGCCCATTCCTCGATCCGTACCCAGTCGAGAATATGAACCAACTTCTCCAGCTTCGGCGTGAGCGCACCGCATTCTTGCTTCAATTCCGGCATCAATTCGCACTGGATTACATGCCAGCGTTGCATGATGAGGTCGCGTCCGATAATATTCATGTTGTGGGCGTTGTGATGCTGTCTTCAGAACCAACATCATGCCAGAAATGGGCGCCCACGCCCCTCCATCGTGCCGAGTCCGGCAATCAAATTTCCACGAACGACGAGTTTTGCAAGTGGCTCGATTGTCAGCAACCGGTAGGAAGTCTTATAAAGAAGATGCATTAGAAAACAATGGGTGGCCGGGGCGGGCAGCGCGAAAATTCCGTGATTTATCATGTCAGAGTTCGACACTCACCGCTGCCGCAAGAATATTGAACATGGGTCCCACGAGTTGGGGCTTTTTTTCGTCCTCTCATAGGGCGAATCTTAAAAATGGCGCCCGCCACTGTCCAGCATGATTCACTATTCAATTTTGGATCCGAGTGTCGGAGCGGATCTGGCCACGATCGCTGTCTCGCCGTTGGCGAAGCATCATGGCGAGCCCGTCCGCCGTCCGGTCAGGGAATCTTGACCCGCATCGGCATCGATACCGGCGCCATCCGACTCGGCATCGGCGCCCGGTCCGGTGGGGCGAGTCCCGTGACCAAATCGGCAATGCGCACCGTCTGTCCCGTCTCGAAGCACTTGTTGGCTGCGATCCCGACCAGGGCTGACCATGCGCCAGCGCGCTCGTCCGACTTGCGCATATATTTGTCGCCCGGTGCCTCACCGAAGATCTCGGTGAGCATCGCGTCGTCGCCGCCGCCATGGCCACCTTGTCCGATGATCGGGACGATATCGCGGGCCTGGCCACGCAGCGGGATGACACGGATCGAGACGTTCTCGCTGCCGCTCTGGACTTTGGCAGCGCCCGCCGCGCCACCCGATTCGACGATGCGGTGCTCGATCCGCCCCTTGGTGCCGTTGAAGGCGATGTGGTAGCCCTCCCACGCGTCATACGCGGCCAGCGAATAGTTCAGGTGTGCGCCGTTGTCGTAGCGCACCATCACGTTCATGGTGTCTTCGATGTTGATCTCGGGACGCCATACGCACTGGTCGCGGTAATAACCGTCGTACTGTTCATTGTCGAGGTACAGGGCTTTCAGGCCCGGGTCGGAAGCGAGGTCGAAATAGAAGCTGCACTTCTGCTTCTCCGGACACGTGAGGCAGCGCTCGTGCGCTCCCGATAAACCCATGCGCTTGGCCGTCTCCGGCGTGTAGAACTGGCGCGAACCGAAGGCGTGCACGGTCTCCGGCTGCGCGCCGAGCCACCAGTTGACCAGGTCGAAGTGGTGGGTCGACTTGTGCACCATCAGGCCGCCCGACATCGCCTTGTTACTGTGCCAGCGGCGGAAGTAATCGGCACCATGCACGGTGTTGAGCAGCCATGTGAAGTCGACCGAGATGACGTCGCCGATTTCGCCCGACATCAGCAGTTCCTTGATCTGGGTGCGCGGCGGCGAGTAGCGGTAGTTGAAGGTGACGCGGATGTGGCGCCCGCTGCGCTTGACGGCGTCGAGGATGCGCTGCGCCTTCTCGGCGGTGGTGGTCATCGGCTTTTCGGTGATCACGTCGCAGCCGGCGTCGAGCGCGCGCACGATATATTCGTCGTGGCTGGCGTCAGTGGTGGTGACGATGACGAATTCGGGCTTGGTCTCCTTCAGCATGAGGTCGAAGTCCGCCGCGCTGTAAGGCCGAGGCTGGCTGGTGCCGGTCGCGGTGATTACTTTTACCGCACGCGCCAGGCGTCCGGCATTCCTGTCGCAGACGGCAACGACCTCGCTCGTAGAGCTGAACTTGCCCGTGATGGCATTGGTGAACATGCGCGCGCGTGAACCCACGCCGACCACCGCGTAGCGCTTACGCGGGGTGGCCGCAAAGGCGCCGGTAGCGAACATCAGTCCTGCCGCGCCGGCCGTCTTCAGTACGGTACGGCGATCGATTCCCCCGGATTTTTTTTCCGACATGCTTTGTCTCCACTTTTGATTAGTTGGGCCGGCCCCGGCTGGTCAGGATGCGCCATGGTGGCGCCAAGACGGTGCGGGGGCGTCAGCTTGGTCCATGGTGGCTTGGAAAGGGATAATTGGCAAGACCAATTTGCAAAAGTGGTTGGACTGATTTTCTGATCGCCGCTGGGGCGGCAGCATCTGGCTGGCTTGCCGATGTCGTTTTTTTGCAAATATTGAGCTTTGCGGCACGCGCCTGAGACGGGCTTAGGGGCAAACCTGGCGGACATTTTTGAACTTTACGACTTCGGGGCAAGTTCAACTAGCTGGTGGCCGCAGTGTCCAGTGCTCGGCGTCGAGCTCGCCGCCGCTGGGCATGACTCATTTGCACAATGCATCGGCAGTTATTGATATGTGCCGACAATTTGTATACTATCGGTTTATGAAAGCTCCATCCGCCGACGTCATCCTTTCGCTCGCCCGCTCAAATGGGCTACTGCGCACGCGCGACGTTGACGCCGCAGGCGCACCCCGCGCCATGCTCGCGTATCTGACTCAGGACGGGCGCCTGGTCCGAGTCGCGCGCGGACTGTACGCGTTGCCCAACAGGGTGCCGTCGGAGCATGACGGCATGGCCGAAGTGTCGGCGAGGAGCTCAACGGGCATCATCTGCCTGATTTCGGCACTACGCTTTCATGAGCTGACTACCCAGCAGTCTTCCGAAATCTGGCTAGCCGTTCCACACAAGGCACACGCCCCGCGCGTGGACTTCCCCCCGCTGCGCATCATTCGGATGTCGGGCGACGCGATGACACAGGGGGTTAACGAGGTCGATGTCGCAGGCACGACGGTGCGGGTATTTTGCGTTGCGAAGACTGTCGCCGACTGCTTTAAATTCCGCAACAAGGTCGGCCTGGATGTCGCGCTCGAGGCGCTACGTGAGGCATGGCGGGGCAATCGCGCGAGCATGGATGAGCTGTGGCACTACGCAGAAATATGTCGGGTAAGGAATGTGATGCGACCGTACATTGAATCTATGGTGGCGGAATGAAAGCCACGAAGAATGTTGGTGCATCGGTGCGCGCGCGGCTGCTGAACCGGGCCCGGTCGGACAGGCTAGATTTCAATCTCATGCTGACCCGGTATGCGCTCGAACGGTTGCTGTACCGGCTTAGTGTGTCGAAGTGGTCGAACGAGTTTTTGTTGAAGGGGGCCTTGTTGTTTGACCTCTGGTTCGACCAACCACAACGGCCGACACGCGACATCGACCTACTCGGTTTCGGTTCTGCTGGATTGGAACATCTCGAGACAGTCTTTCAGGATGTTTGCGGGCAGATCTGCGACGACGGGATGGTATTCGATCAAGCCAGCGTGCGGGCAACGGAGATCCGGAAGGATGCTAATTACGAGGGTGTGCGCGTGACCTTGCTGGGTGTCCTGGACGGTGCGCGCTGTGCCATACAAATTGATGTTGGCTATGGCGACGCAGTCACTCCCGCCGCTGAAAACGTCTCCTTCCCGGTCGTGCTCGATGATATGCCAGCGCCGCAGCTTCGCGCCTATCCGGTGTACACGGTGGTGGCAGAAAAATATCAGGCGATGGTCAGTCTGGGGATAGCGAACACGCGCATGAAGGACTACTTCGACCTCTGGATTTTGGCGCTACACGCGTCGATCGACAGCGTAATTTTGAAAGAGGCTATCAAAGCGACGTTCGAGCGTCGCGGGACTCCGATACCGGTCAATGCGCCGCTGGGCCTTTCGGCTACCTTCGCTTCAGACCAGAGAAAGCAGCAGCAGTGGAAGGCATTTCTATCCAAGAACAAGTTGAAGGCACCGGACTTGGCTGAAGTCGTGGTGGTGCTTGTGAGGCTGGTTGGTGCTGGACAGCATGGAGCAGATGCTGTTGTACAAGGACCATAACGCAGGCGGATCGGAGATGCACTAGCCCTCGAAAAATGACAGGTCGCTCAAGTAACTGCGGCCACGAATCGACAAGCGACCTTCCGATCAAGCGATGACCACGCCAAGGATCAACTAAATCGCTTCCGCCGCCGAATGGCTCGCCGGCCGGTCAACTGCCAATAATTTCCCCCGAGTATCGCAAGCCAATACGCGCGGTGCCACCGATCGGCACTCGGCGGGCAGTCCTTCGTGATTGTTCATTAGCTAAGCATGATGTCGCTTCCTGCACTCTCCGAAAGTCGACAAATGAAGCTCCTCAAATGGTCAATCCTGATGCTGGCGTGCTTGCTCACGCTGGCCGGCTGCTCCAGCCTGCGCGGCGGTGACAAACGAAGCCAAGCCGGCAGCGTGGTCGATTATTTATTCCCCTCCGCTAAGGAATCGCCCAATCTTCAGCCAAGCGTGACCTACTTGCGTCCGCCTGTGCGTGTCGGCGTGGCCTTCGTCCCCGGTGGCGGCTACGACAGCCTTCCCGAGCCCGAAAAACTCAAGCTCATCGAGCGCGTCAAGGCGCAGTTTTCGCAGCATCGTTTCATCGGCGCGATCGAGGTGATCCCCACGAGCTACCTGCGCCCCAAGGGCGGCTTCGCCAATCTCGACCAAGTGGCGCGCATGTACAACGTCGAAGTGATGGCGCTGCTGTCATACGACCAGGTGCAGTTCAACGACAGCAACCGCTTGTCGCTGCTGTACTGGACCCTGATCGGCGCCTACGTGATCAAGGGCGACCAGTACGATATCCAGACCATGGTGGATGCCTCGGTGTTCGACGTCAAAAGCCGCACCCTGCTGTTCCGCGCCCCCGGCACCAGCCAGATCAAGGGCAGTGCCAGCTTGGTGGGCTTTAGCGCACAGGCCCGCTCCGCACGAAGCGAGGGCTATGTGCAGGCGATCGACCAGTTGATTCCGCAGCTGCAAACGGAACTATCCACCTTCCGCGAACGGGTCAAGAACGATGCCTCGATCAGGGTTGAAAACAAGGCCGGCTACAGCGGCGGCGGCAGTTTCGATGCAGTGTTCCTGGCGCTGGCAGCGCTGCTGGCTGCGCTCGCATGGCGCCAGCCATGGCAAAAGCCTACCGAGCGACAAGGAGCGTTTTCTTGAAAGGCCGCACCTTGGTGAAGGCGCGCGGTATACCGCGCGAATTCCCTCCACCACGGACCAACATGCCCACGGTAACCGTTCTGGCGGTACTGTGCTGCGCGTTGCTCCTTTGCGTACCAGCCGCATTGACCGAGGCGCTCGCGTACAAGCGCACGGCGATCCTGGATGGCCAGTGGTGGCGCCTGTGGAGCGCGCACGTGGTGCACTTCTCCCCGCGCCATGCACTGGTCGACGGCGCGGTTCTGGCACTGCTCGGGATGGTGCTCGAACCCCGGCTCGGCTCGCGGCGCCTGGCGCTAGCGCTTCTGGCCGGCTCCCCGTTGATCGGGCTGGCATTGGTGGTGCTGGTACCGGACATGGAGCACTACCGCGGTGCCTCGGGCTTGGGGATGCTGCTCACGGTAGCGGCCGGCGCGCTGCTGTGGCAGCACGAGAGCGGCCTGAGGCAGTGGTTGGCGTTGCTCGGACTTGCACTGCTGGCCAAGACCGGCGCCGACCTGTTCGGTGCGGGCGGCGGCCAAGGCACGCTGCCGCCGCAGGTGGCGGTTGCATGGCAAGCGCACCTGGCTGGCGCGCTGTGCGGCGCGCTGTTGGCCGCCATGGTCAATGCTAATAAACGGCCACGGGTTCCTCCTTAACGATGCATGACCGCGGTCTTCCCCGAGCGTCGAATATATAACCCAAACGAGGTCCCGCCTGACAGCACTGAGCGCCTGGTCAGGGGGGAAGAGTTATCCAGTGGCGTAAGGATCTGGTTCGACCAACCATGACGGCCGGCCCGCGACATCGACTAACGCGGTTCGGGCCCGCTGTATTGGAAGCGCCATCACGACAAAGAAATCGTGATGGCGCTTATATTGTCTAAACCAATCAATCGCGATACGGATTGTCCGGACGCCGGTCACGCCTGTTGTGTACGCCATCGCCATCGCGGTCTCTGTCGTAGCGGTTGCGGACACCGTCGTTGTCGCGGTCACGGTCATATCCGTCTGGAATGCCGTCGCGGTCGAGGTCGCGGCGTTCGAGGCGATCCGGAATGCCGTCATGGTCGCGATCGCGTCGTTCCAGTCGGTCAGGAATGCCATCCCGGTCGCGGTCGCGACCTTCAAGCCGGTCGGGAATCCCATCCCGGTCGCGGTCACGTCCTTCATAGCGATCAGGAATGCCATCATGGTCTCGATCGCGTCCATGCCGTGCCCAGCGTGGAGCTTCGTGATACCAACGTCCGCCACGCTGTACCCAGGCGGGCTGCGTGTACACGTAACCGTGGCGCTCGCGGACATAACTGCCGCGCACCCATACATGGCGGTGGCCTGTCCACTGCCAGTGGCCTGGCGACCAGACGTAACCGCGGCGGTAGTGTGGCGGGTGCTCATAACGCGGCGCAGGTGGCGCGAACTGGATACCGCCATTCGTGTGCGCGACAAAGCGGGGTGGCGGCTGCGTATTGAAGTGCACGTTGACGCCAACCTGGGCCAGCGACGGCAGTGGCATCAGAGCCGCAGCGCCCAAGGTCAATAGTGCTGCAATGGTGAGTGTACGTTTCATTTTTACGACTCCTTGTAAAAGCGTAGGATTACTATATCAACGCTTTTGCGCGGCCGAAAATACAGATTCAAGTGCTTACAATTGACACAGACTGTGTAGCATTTGGTCTGGCTGCACTGTTTCGGGAGCACCGCCTTTAGCGGCTTCAGCGGCACTTTGCGAGGGTTCGGCGTGGCAGGAGGCGACAGTCGGCGTCCCGCCGCATGAGCGTGATGCTCATCCCCTCGCAGCCCTTGTCGTACTGGGCCGCGTTGAATTTTCCGCAGTTTTGAGTCCCACCAATACACGGACGGGCATATTGATTACGTGTCAATTAATCGGCATACTCCGGCGGCGGGACATCAGTATCGATGTCCGACCAAAACTTGAATTATCTCGGAGCTTCCATGCGCATCGTATTAGTCCCCCTCGTCGTTATCGCAACGCTGTCCTCATGCGGAGGTGGCGGTGGCGGTCCCACGCCCCCGCCTCCCGACTCGAATGTCTTTGTGATTAAGAGCCGTGGCGCGGTGCAATGCACTACCGCCCCCATGCCGCTCGAAACGCTGGGACGCCAGCTCACTGACGCGGGTGTTCCGCTGGTCAATGTCATCGGTATCGAGCCAAACGCTCCGAGCTGTGGCGTCGATGGCAAGGCATACCCGGCAGCGTGCGGCAGCCCCACCGGCCAGATTGGCATTTTCCTGATCGCAGAGTATCAGCTGCCAAAAGCGACTGCGGCCGGCTTCGTCTTGATGAGCAGCGAACCCGGTGCCAAGAAATCGGACTGCTAGGAGGCTGACGGACTTAGGGAGTCGAAGCGAAAAAAGTGCCGGGCGAGGACAGATTTTGACGATTTCGCAGTGCCAATAGCGAGCTATTGGCCGAGAAAGCGGCGAAATATGTACCGTCCGACACTTTTTGCAGCCGACGATCCTAAGTCCGACAGCCTCTTAGGGTCGGATAAGGTCGGCCGAAAATGCGATGTGCGTGTTCGCGCATGTCGCAACAGTTCCCCCAAATCCCGCCGCCGACATGTTGCGTCAGCCCTTTGGCGCGTCCTCGACCGTGTGCCATTGGCCGTCATCCCACCATTCCATTGCCATAATGATTTTGACCTCATAGCCGTCAGCATCGTCGTCGCGGTAGATGTCCAATGCAAGGGCGCTGGCGAGCGCTTCATCGAATTGTTTGAATGCCAGTCGTAAGGCCGCGTCGATCGTGTACGGATAAACGGCGAAGCACACCAGACGGTCGCGTTCGTCGATGGCGAGCAGTTGACGCGCCACGACGCGCCCGGTTGCATCACGCGCATATGCCACCTGCTTGTTTGCATCGACCAGGCAGGCGACGGTGGAATACTGACAGAGGCCGCCTAGCCCAAGGCAGCTGCCCACGTAACTGCCCAACATCAAAATTTCCATGGGATCGGTTTCAATCGCGATTTTAATCGCGCCATCACCAACGGGCTCGCGGACGCTATTGGTACCCCAGACAGCAGCATTGATGCGCGGATGGCGCGCGTACCATTCTCGATTGAGTGGGTGATCAAGATACGTATGCACTCCGCCTTGCGCATAACCGAGAAGAAAGCGCCGCAGCGTTTTCTTGTTGCCGCCATCGATGCTAGCGTGTAAGCGAACCGCGTGGTGCGCCGCCGTCGATTGCGTACGCAGCTTGAACGGGCCGTCTATATGACGCCATACCATAGCGTCAAGTGCCGCCAACTGTGTCGAAGGTAAGCGCGCCAGCGTGATGCCGCAATGACGTGCAAGCTGCGCCATCGTCAACTTCACCGTCCCGGCAAGGTGTTCGCGCAGACGCCTCGGCAGTGGGCTGTCTACGCCGTATTCCACGCACAGCGCAAGAATGCGTTGGCAGGCGTCAATCGCTTCCATTCCCGCCCATTTGTTTGCAAACCAGGGCGTGCTTGCCGCTTGGTGCAGAAACCGTCGGCGCGCATTGTATTCAAGACAGCCAATCAGGGACATCGACCGCATCAGACGTTTTGGAACGTAGGTCAAGCTGCGCAGTGCAAAATCAGGCAGCGCCTCGGTAACGCCATTTAGCCCATAACGTATAAGCGTCGCGTTGTTGTCGCGACGACAGGCGCGTTCGATGGCAAGCCAGCTACGTTCGGGCATCACGGCCAGTTGTTGCCAGCCGGCGGCCGTGAGATTCACGGCCATCCCCGAAAGGCCAAATTCTCCAGCCGCCCGTGCAGAAAAGGGCGGCCGACATAGGCGTGCCTGAAGGGGGACCAGTACTGGCCAACTTCTTTGCAAGGTTACTGGATCGTCCCAGCCGCTGACGTAGTGGTATAACATGCAAACGAATTTTTCTTGCCGTTCGCGCGGCAGCGTGAGCAACTGGCATTGCAGCTCTGGGAACATGGCCAAACGTACCCGCCATTGCGCCGCGCGCACGGCCGGGACTTCGAAGCTCCATTCGCTGACGTAGAACACTGACAGCCACCGGTCCGCCGCCTCGTTGGTCAATGATTCCCATTCGGTCTCGCTAAGTATGCGGGCAAAGCCCGGCTGCTCGGCACAGCTCTGCCATACGCGGCGTGCCCAGTGTGTACCGGCGTCACCCACGCTCGTCAGCATCCGCTCGATGTCCATGACAGGCACTTCCTTGCATTGGCTGGTCGCAGTCAACTCCCTGGTAGATGTCTTGAAAGAGCACGAGCCGCTAGGCAAGCGGCAGCCGATCAGCGTATAGGCTATGTTGACACCGCGATTAAGGTTATCGAGGGCAACGTCTATGAAGGCGTCGAAGCTGGCGTCGTCGTTGCTGATCGCATCGAAAGCGCTTAACTGCCCGTCGTTTAAATAGGTCGCTGGCAATTTGTAGGATCGACGCCGGAGCATTCGCGACAGGAAGAGTGACTGACGCGTATGGGGCAAGATCAAGGCCAGCTCGGCCCATTTGTGCGCCGCTGTGTCGAGTGCGCATAGGCGCGCCAACATGGCCAGCAGTTCTCCTTTTAGCGGGGCACCGAACGCCCGCCACAAGCTCAGCCAAGCAATGCGATCATCGGCCGGCTTGGTCCGCAACAGCCACAAAAAATGCCGTCTAAACACAAGGGGCAAGTGTAAGTCGTCGTCGCTTAAGTCTTGTCGCGCAAGTAAGGTCGCCACCGTCGGCGTTACCTGACCAACATCGGCCGGCGAAGGCTGGCCGTCGGGCCCAAGTACCGGCCAGCGCGTAAAGTCGTGGCGCGCAAAAAAGCCATCGAGCAGGCGGTCGTCCGCCATCCAGGCGTGCAAGTCCAGCTCGACGAGCGCCAATTTGGGCGGGCGGAATTTGGTGCCGCGAAATGCGCGCGGATGGGCAGCCGTGGCAACGGGACTGGCCTGCGGGGCGGCGCGATGCGGCATCGCTGCGGGCGCATCGCCTTGTGCTTCCGACAGCGTGGCCCAGAAAACGCGCCAAAACGCGGGCCACACGTCGCCAACATCGCTCGCGCCGCCCAGCGCCTGCCAATCGGCCAGCAGTGCGTCGCGCCGGGGAAAGATGGTCTTGGTTAGTTCGTCAAGAGGGAGACTAACGACCAGCGGCGGCATGTCGTCGGACGAAGAATTGCTGACCCAGGCATTGATGCGCTGGCGGCTTCGGACGAGGTTCAGTAGAAGTGTGGTGCCCAACGTTTGCGTACCCTGTAGTGTTTCGACGGTGCCCCCCGGGGCGAATTGTACGCCTTCCGGCCGCCGCAATCGTAGCATGGGCGCGACGACCGGAAGCAAGCTTGTTGGTGCGGAGCAAGGGTCTGTTTCTGTTTAGCGCCGGTCCGCTCAACCCAATTTCTCGGTTCGTGTCTACACGGTGGCGAAGGCGTATTGTGGCGCTCGCCGCTGATCGCATCCATGCCCAGAAGAGCGGCCGGCTCATACCCGTCATCACATAGACCGCGATCCGGCTCGATACGACCGAATTGCTCAGGAGCCTGCCGGCTGTGCCAAGTCCCGCCGGCACGCCCGTGCCAGGTTCCAACCGAGCGACAACGCCGATACCGATGTCGCCACTCCTGCTGCGCGCGTCAGCGCCTCCGGGTACCAACACGCTGCGGCCAGCAAGGAAACGGCAAGCGCATGCAGGTAGAACTGGCGCTGTGCCACCTCGTCGGGAATAATCCGCTTGACCTGCAGGACGCGCTGTCCCGGCCCCGTATGGGATTGCTTGTGATGCCACAGCAGGAAGGGAACGATCTTGTACAGCATCCCGTTGATGGATGAATACAAAAAACCCGCGATGAACAGTACCGCCGGGCCCAGGGTCTGGCCGGCGCCTGCCAGTTCGCCAGGCGCGGCCCAAAGGACGATCGCGGCGAGCAGGCAAACTATGGCCAGCCGCCAAAACTTGGTCATCGCATCGGCGGCTCGGGTGCGGCGCGCGAGCAACAGCAAGGTCGCGACGGCAAATAGCGCGAACGCCGACAGCAATGCAAGGGCTGGCGCCAAGCCAAGCGCGTTAAATGAATACAGCAGCAGCGCCAGCACCACGAGCAAGCCCAGCCATCGCTCCAGCCGGCTGTCGTACAGGGGCGTGACCTGGAACATGGGCAGCACCTGGAAGGCGACGCCGGCCAGCAGCAATCCGCCCCACCCGAACAGGCCCCACGCTGCGTGCATGTCCGTGACCCTAGCCAGGTTTAGCAGCACGGCGCCCGGCAAAGCGAATGCCATCCCAAGCACCGTGCCAAGCACGATGGTGACGAGCAGCGAGGCCAGCGCCAACCGCACCGTGGCAACCATCGGCGCGGCGCCAGCCGGCCCGCGCCGCCAAAGCCCGATGGCCAGCGTGGCGGCGAGCCACAGCAGGGCGGGCACCAGCAAGGCCAGCGCCAGGCCAAACAACCATGGCTGCGACGCGAGGAAGGCCGCCGCAAGCGCCAGCGTTCCGGCGCCGAGCAGCGCGTGCACCGCCGGCGCCATCGTGCGCACATGCGGCAGCACGCTGCCTGCGACCACGGGAAGGATCTGGATCAAGGCGCCGGCCATCGACATGCCCAGCACGCCGAGCGTGAACAGGTGGGTCAGCGCCAGCGTCACCGGCGACCAGCGGCTCTGGAAGGCGGCCTCGCCCTGCCACGCCAACAGCAAGCCGGCCAGCAGCGCAAACAGCGGCGTGCAAACGAAGTAGCGCAGCACCGCGCCAAGGTCGGGCGACTGGTCGAGCGACAGGGCGCGCTGCATCTCAGGCTGGATTGCGGGGACCGTGCCAGATCCGCACCTGGTACAAAAAGTCCGGCAGGGCGCTGGTGCTGTGGCGATACCCGTTGTCCGCCAAGATGCGATACAGCGGATGCGGCTCGCGCTCGATCAGCATGCACAGCTCGTCCTCGGGACCAAGCCGGTCGAGCGCGTCGAGCACCTGCTCGAGCGGCTCGGGCGGCTCCAGGCCGCGCACGTCGAGGTGGTGTACCTGCGTCGCGGCGCTCATGCCGCGCTTTCGCACGGGTCGAGCGCGGTGAACTCGCGCATCGCCGCCAACACCTGCCGCCCGCGCGGCGCCAGCACCCGTTCGATCATCGGATAGAGCACGCCTTCCTCCTTTTCGGCGTGCTGGTGCAACGCCAGCAACAGCACCTCGGCGTGCGTGGCGAAGGCGTCGCGGTCGCGCGCCTGCACCGAGTCGGCCATGCGCTGGGCCACGGCGCGGATGCGCAGGTGCTCCGCGCGCATGGCCCCGGTCGGGCTGGCCGCGTGTCCGATCGCCTGTTCAAAGGCGGGAAACAAGATGCGCTCTTCGACCATCAGATGGCGTTCGAGCGCATTCTGGAAAGCCGCCGTTGCATCGCGCGCCTGCGGCCATTGTCCGTGCAGCGCACAGGCGCCTGCGCGGCGCATCAGGGTGTCGCAGTGCCGGTGGTCCTCGGCCAGGTAGCCGCTCAAAGTATCCATTTTGTTCTCCCGCTGTTGCATCGATGCCGCATTGTCTCCCTCCTGCCTGCTCAAAATCCTTGATGCACATTAAGGATTAAGGACAGCCCGGCGCGCTACAGTGCGGTCCCGACCATTCGAGCACATCCATGCACCCACACTCTCCCGATTCGCCGGCGCGCCTTGAGCTGGTGTGCCCCGCGGGCAGCCTGCCGGCGCTCAAGGCGGCCGTCGACAACGGCGCCGATTGCGTCTACCTGGGCTTTCGCGACGCCACCAACGCGCGCAATTTCGCCGGCCTCAATTTCGACCAGGCCGCCATCGAGCAGGGCATCGCCTATGCCCACGCGCGAGGGCGCAAGGTGCTGTTGGCGCTCAATACTTATCCGCAGCCGGACGCCGGCGCGCTGTGGCGCGATGCGATCGACCGCGGCGCCGGCGCCGGCATCGACGCCGTGATCCTGGCCGACCCCGGCCTGATGCGCTACGCCGTCGACCAGCACCCGCAATTGCGGCTGCACCTGTCGGTGCAGGGCTCGGCCACCAACGTCGAAGCGATCAATTTCTTCCACCACCACTTCGGCATCGCGCGTGCGGTGCTGCCGCGCGTGCTGTCGGTCGCGCAGGTCGAGCAGGTGGTGCGCAATACACCGGTCGAGATCGAGGTGTTCGGTTTCGGCAGCCTGTGCGTCATGGTCGAGGGCCGCTGCGCGCTGTCGTCGTACGCGACCGGCGAGTCGCCCAACACGCACGGGGTCTGCTCCCCGGCCAAGGCGGTGCGCTGGCAGGATACCGACGCGGGCCTCGAGGCGCACCTGAACGGCGTGCTGATCGACCGTTACGCGCCGGGAGAACAAGCCAACTATCCGACCCTGTGCAAGGGCCGCTTCGATGTCGCAGGCGAACAGTATTACGCGATCGAGGAGCCGGCCAGCCTCAATACGCTGGCGCTGCTGCCCCAGTTGATGGCGCTTGGCGTGCGGGCGATAAAAATCGAAGGACGCCAGCGCAGTCCGGCCTACGTGGCCCAAGTCACGGCGGTGTGGCGCGCGGCGATCGACCAGTGCCTGGCCAACCCGCAGCGGTTCTCGGCGCGGCCGGCCTGGATGGCCGCGCTCGACAAGGTGGCCGAAGGCCAGCAGCACACGCTTGGCGCCTATCACCGCTCATGGAAGTGAGCAGTCAGACATTGAAGGAGTCACCATGCTGAAACTGGCCCTCGGCCCGGTACTGTATTACTGGCCGCGCGAAACAGTCTTGCGCTTCTACGACATGGTCGCGGCCAGTGCCGTCGACATCGTCTACCTGGGCGAGACGGTGTGCTCGCGCCGGCACGAGCTGCGCCTGCCCGACTGGCTGGCCTTGGCCGACATGCTCGCCGCCGCCGGCAAGGACGTCGTGCTCTCGACCCAGGCGCTGCTCGAATCGGGCAGCGACGTGGTCAACCTACGCAGGATCACCGGCAACGGGCAGTATCTGGTCGAGGCCAACGACATGGGCGCGGTCCATTGCGTGCCCGCCGGGCAGGGCTTCGTCGCCGGGCCCCACGTAAACCTGTACAACGCCGACAGCCTGGCCCTGATGGCGCAGCTCGGCGCGCGCCGCTGGGTGATGCCGCTCGAAATGGGCCGCGATGCGCTGGCGCTGATGCTGGCCAAGCTCCCCGCGGGGCTCGAGACCGAGGTGTTCGTCTACGGCCGCATGCCGCTCGCTTTCTCGGCGCGCTGCTTCACCGCGCGCCAGCGCGACCTGGGCAAGGACGACTGCCGCTTCAGCTGCCTCGAGCACCCGGACGGCCTGGCGCTGCGCACCCGCGACGGCGACGGCTTCCTCGTACTCAACGGCACCCAGATCCAGTCGGAGTTGACCTACAACCTGATCGACGAGCTGGCGAACATCGAGGCGATGGGCGTGGACGTGGCGCGTATCAGTCCGCAGGCGCAAGGCAGCGCGGAGGTGCTGGCGCTGTTCGACCTGGCGCGGCGCGGCCAGCCCGACCCCGCGCACGCACAAGCCGAGCTGGCCGCGCTGATGCCGTCCAAGGGCTGCGACGGCTACTGGTTCGGGCGCCCCGGCATGGCGCTCGGCGCGCGGGAGCCGGCATGACGACCGGTGCGCGCCGCAAAGCCGCTTCGGCCGCTGGCGCCTGGCCGCGATTGCCAGCGTTTCCCGGTTCTGTGTTGTTCGCCACGGGCCTGAATCTGGTCGTCGCGCCCCAACTGCCGTCCGACGTACGCGCGGCGCTTGAGGGCAGGGCGGTGCGGATCTGGGTGCGCGACACCGCGCTGCGTTTCGATGTCGTCTGGCGCGGCACGCGCTTTACCGCGCTGTCCGCAAGCGGAAAGCCCGACCTCGCGATCGGTGCGAGCGCGCGCGACTTCGTGCTGCTGGCGCAGCGGCGCGAGGATCCGGACACGCTGTTCTTCGCGCGCCGCCTGGTCATGGAGGGCGACACCGAACTCGGGCTGCTGGTGAAGAACACGATCGACGCGATCGACCTTGCGCTGCTCGACCCGGCCCGGCTTCTGCCTCCGCTGCCGCGGCCACTCGCCGCGGCGCTGCAGAGGATGGTCGCGGCCGCACGCGGCGCCGCCGGCTAGCCACTTTGCAGCGCCCGGCTAATCATTGCGCCGCGCCCGCCTGGTTCCTTTTCAGGCGCGCGCGCGGTTACTGTTTCACCTTCAACCATCCCTGACACCTTATCCATCATGAACCTGTCACGCACCTTGCTCGACGCCCTCCATCAACATGGGGCGCGCGAGATCTTCGGCATTCCCGGCGACTTCGTGCTCGCCTTTTTCCAGCAGGTGGTCGACGCCGGCGTCCTGCCGCTGTACACCCTCAGCCACGAGCCGGCGGTCGGTTTCGCCGCCGATGCTGCGGCGCGCTACCACACGCGCCTGGGCGTGGCCGCCGTCACCTATGGCGCCGGCGCCCTGAACATGGTCAACGCGGTGGCCTCGTCGTATGCCGAGAAGGTGCCGCTGGTCGTCATTTCGGGCGCGCCCGGAGCCGGCGAACGGCAAAGCGGCTTCCTGCTGCACCACCAGGCCCGGACGCTCGACTCGCAGCTCGCGATCTTCCGCGAGATCACCTGCGACCAGGTGGTCCTCGACGACGCCGCGCGCACACCGGCCGACATCGCGCGCGTGCTGCGCAGCTGCCTGACGCACTCGCGCCCGGTCTACATCGAGCTGCCGCGCGACATGGTCGACGCGCCGTGCGGGCCGGCCACCACGTGCGCCGCGCCGCGCACCGATCCCGCCGCGCTCGAGGCCTGCGTCGGCGAAGTGCTGGCGCGGCTGCGCGCGGCGCACTCTCCGGTGCTGCTGGTCGGCGTCGAGATCCGCCGCTTCGGCATCGAGGCCAAAGTCGCGCAACTGGCACGCCTGCTCAATATGCCGGTGGCGACCACCTTCATGGGGCGCGGGCTGATGGCCGGCTGCGACGCCTCGCTGCTCGGCACCTATCTCGGCGTCGCTGGCCCGGCCGCGATCACGCGCGCGGTCGAAGGCTCGGACGCGCTGCTGATGCTCGGCGTGATCATCTCCGACACCAACTTCGGCGTGTCCGAAACGGCGATCGACATGCGCGGCGCGATCCTCGCGCTCGACGGCGAGGTCGCCATCGCGCACCATGTCTATCCGCGCATCGGGATCGAGTCGCTGGTCGACGCCTTGATTGCGCGCGCCGGCCCGTTGACGGTCGAATCCATGGCGCGGGATCCGGCGCCGCCCTGCGTGCGCGGGCTCGAGGCCGACGGCGCACCGATCGGCCCGGACGACATCGCGCGCGCCGTCAACGACGCCATCGCCGAACACGGGCGCATGCCGATCGCGTCCGACATCGGCGACTGCCTGTTCACCGCGCTCGGCATCGAAAACACGGCGCTGCTCGCGCCCGGCTACTACGCAAGCATGGGCTACGGCGTGCCGGCCGGGCTAGGCCTTCAGGCCGGCGGCGGCGAACGGCCGCTGATCCTGGTCGGCGACGGCGCCTTCCAGATGACCGGTTGGGAGCTGGGCAACTGCCAGCGCTATGGCTGGGACCCGGTTGTGATCGTGTTTAATAACTGCAGCTGGGAGATGCTGCGCGCGTTCGCGCCGCAGGCGCCGTTCACCGATCTGAGCGACTGGCATTTCGCCGACATGGCCGCGTCGCTGGGCGGGCAGGGCTACAGGGTGCAGACGCGGCGCGAGCTGCAACGGGCGCTGGCAAGCGCGCTGGCCACGCGGGGCAAGTTCCAGCTGATCGAGGCGATGATTCCGCGCGGGGTGCAGTCGGCCACGCTGGCGCGCTTCGTGCAGGGCGTGCGCCGCCTGCAGCACGCAACCCCCGCTACGCCGTCCGAAACGTAAATTGCTCGAAGCGCGCAGCGATGCGCGCCAAAGCGTCCGCTCCCATGCAGGGTGCGTTGGCGCTCGCCGCGAGTGCCGCGCTGGCGCAGCCCCGGGCGCGCACGCTCTGCAAGGCGTAGTTGCGCACGCCGGCGGCGGCCAGCATCTCGGCCAGCGCCTCAAGCTCGCCTTCGTCGTGCAGCACCGGGTGCAGCGTGGTGCGGCATTCGTGCGCGACACCGCTGGCGAGTATGGCGTCCATGCAGGCGCGCGCGGGCTCGCCGCTGCCGGCCACGCCGGTGATGCCCGGGTACGATCCGAACGAGGTCTTGATGTCGAAGCCGACCCAGTCGAGCAGCGGCAGCACCGCCTCCAGGCGGCGCGGATAGATGCAGGCCGTATGCAGGCCGACCGCCAGTCCCATGGCGCGCGCGGCCGCGATCGCGTCGGGCAGGGCGGGGTCGATGGTCGGCTCGCCGCCCGAAAACACCACGCCGTCGAGCAGCCCGGCGCGCCGCCGCAGCAGCGCCGACACGTCGCCCCATGCCAGCGCGCCGCGCTTGCGCGGCTGCAGGTGGGGATTGTGGCAGTAGCCGCAGCGCCACGGGCAGCCCTGCACGAACACCACGGCGGCGAACTTGCCGGGGTAGTCGGTCGCGCTGAACGGCACCAGCCCGCCGACCCGCAGCGCGCCCGCGTTCACGCCGGTGCGCCTGCGGCCAGGCTGGCCTCGGTGAAGCAGGTGCGTTCGTGGAATTCGCCCTTTTTGCCGGTGTTGAAGGACGAGATCGGGCGGTGGTAGCCCATCACGCGGGTCCAGATCTCGCACGGCTGGCGTTCGGCGTCGCTCAGCGTTATGGTTTCCGGTGCGACGTAGACGGGGTGATTCATTTCGGCCATGACAATCTCCTAGGGTGGTGGTTACGCGGGTTCGCGTTGTTTGCGTGCGATCAGTTCGGCATCGCACTTGGGACAAAAAGGGTGGCTGCCGCCAAGGTAGCCGTGCTTCGGGCAGATCGAAAAGCTCGGCGTCACGGTGATGTACGGCAGCCCGAAGCGGCCCAGCGCGCGGCGCACGAGTTCGCGGCAGGCGTTGGCGCTCGAGAGAGGCTCGTTCATGTACAGGTGCAGCACAGTGCCGCCCGTGTACTTGCGCTGCAGCGCGTCCTGCCGCTCGAGCGCCTCGAACGGGTCGTCGGTAAAGCCGACCGGCAGCTGCGACGAGTTGGTGTAGTAGGGCATGTCGCGCGTGCCCGCCTGCAGGATGTCCGGATGACGCTTGCGGTCCTCCTTGGCGAAGCGGTAGGTGGTGCCCTCGGCCGGCGTGGCCTCGAGGTTGTACATGTGGCCCGTCTGGTCCTGGAACGCGAGCATGCGCGAGCGCACATGGTCGAGCAGGCGCAGCGCGAACGCGTGGCCCCAGTCGCTGGTGATGTCCTGTTCGCCCCAGGTGAAGTTGCGGATCATCTCGTTGACGCCGTTCACGCCGAGCGTCGAGAAGTGGTTGCGCAGGGTGCCCAGGTAGCGTTGGGTGTACGGGAACAAGCCGTTGTCCATGTGGCGCTGGATGACCTTGCGCTTGATCTCGAGGCTGTCGCGGCCCAGTTCGAGCAGGCGGTCGAGCGCCTCGAACAGGCCTTCCTCGTCGTCGGCGTGCAGGTAGCCGAGGCGGGCGCAGTTGATCGTCACCACGCCGAGCGAGCCGGTCTGCTCGGCCGAGCCAAACAGGCCGTTGCCGCGTTTGAGCAGCTCGCGCAGGTCGAGCTGCAACCGGCAGCACATCGAACGGATCATGTTCGGCTTGAGCTCGGAATTGAGGAAGTTCTGAAAGTAGGGCAGGCCGTAGCGCGCGGTCATCTCGAACAGCAGCTCGGCGTTCGGGCTATGCCACGCGAAGTCCTCGGTGATGTTATAGGTCGGGATCGGGAACGTGAACACGCGGCCCTTGGCGTCGCCCGCCATCATGACCTCGATATAGGCGCGGTTGATCATGTCCATCTCGCGCTGCAAATCGCCGTAGGCGAAGGGCATCTCGACGCCGGCGATCACGGGCGTTTGTTCGCGCAGGTCCTCGGGGCAGACCCAGTCGAAGGTCAGGTTGGTGAACGGGGTCTGGGTGCCCCAGCGCGACGGCACGTTGAGGTTGTAGATGAGCTCCTGGATGTACTGTTTGACTTCCTCGTAGGTCAGCGCGTCGTTGCGCACATACGGCGCCATGTAGGTGTCGAACGAGCTGAATGCCTGGGCGCCGGCCCATTCGTTTTGCAAGGTGCCGAGGAAGTTGACGATCTGTCCGATCGCGCTTGACATGTGCTTGGGCGGGCCCGATTCGATCTTGCCCGGCACGCCGTTGAGGCCTTCGGCCAGCAGCATGCGCAGCGACCAGCCGGCGCAGTAACCGGCCAGCATGTCGAGGTCGTGGATGTGCAGGTCGGCGCAGCGGTGCGCCGCGCCCACCTCGGGCGGGTAGACATGGTCGAGCCAGTAATTGGCGATGACCTTGCCCGACACGTTCAGGATCAGCCCCCCGAGCGAATACCCTTGGTTGGCGTTGGCGTTGACGCGCCAGTCGCGCTGCTCGAGGTATTCGTTCATCGAGGCTTCGACATCGACCAGGCTTTTGCGGTCGCGCCGCAGGCTGTGGTGCTGTTCTCGGTAGACCACGAAGGCGCGCAGGGTGGCGCGCCGGCCTGCGGCGAACAGCGCCGCCTCGACCGCGTCCTGGACCTGTTCGACGCTGGGGACCGCGACCGGTGCGAGGTAGTGCGTGACGGCCTCGAGGGCCAGCACGGCGGCCTTGTCGGCTTGCAGGTCCGCGCTGGCGAGCCCCGCGCGGCTGATCGCTGACTCGATGCGGGCCAACTCGAAGGGGACGACGATGCCGTCGCGTTTGACGATGCGGGCCGGAAGCTGGATGGGGTTTTGGTTCATGGATTCTCCGTTGACTACAATATGTAGTGACGGGGGTAGATTAAGTACTAGATGTAGTTGGGTCAACGCGAAATGCGGCGGATGTCGATTTGCTTGATCCAGATTGGGTTTGGCGACCGGCGAGCGGCCGCGCGACGGCGCGAGGGGCGCCGTCCTTGAAGCTTAGTTGATCGAAAAATCGATGACGATCTCGCCGGGTGAGCGGGCCACGTAGCGGATCGTCACGCGCTGCCCGAACACCTGATCGATCTGCTCAAGCAGTGGAAGCGGATCGTGGTCGTTACAAAAGCGCATGGTCTCGCCCCGGTTGAGCGCATTGAGCGCGCCAAAAATGGCGGCGTGGCGGAAGCGCTTGGCGACGCCGCGGGCGTCGAACGGATGCACGGCGGCGCCGGTGCCGGTTGAACAATCGTGTGGCATGTTTATTCTCCATTAAATTGAAAAGGCGGGTCGCCCCATGGCGGCCCGCCGGCAAACCTCAAGGACGCTGCGGCGCCATCGAACCGACGACCACAGTCTTGCCGCGCCCGCCGGTGGCGAGACGCAGCGCGAACAGGGCCAGGCATCCGCAGCCGATCGCAAACACCACGTCGCCGGGCACGCGCAGCCAGACCAGGGTCTCCATGGCCTGCGAATGGACGAACTCGGGCGAACGCGCATACCACGTGCCCTTGGTGATGCTGGCCCAGGCCTGGTAGATGCCGGACGGGACCAGCGACATGAACACCATCATCGCCAGGCCGATATTGAGCGACCAGAACATCGGTGCGAGCAGCCGGTCGGACCAGGCGGCGCGCTCGGTCAGGCCGCGGAGGCAGAACAGCATGAGGCCGATGCCGAGCATGCCGTACACGCCGAACAGCGCGGCGTGGCCGTGGGCGGCGGTCAGGTTAAGGCCCTGCATGTAGTACAGCGCGATCGGGGTGTTGATTGAAAAACCGAGCAGCCCTGCGCCGACCACGTTCCAGAAACCGACCGCGATGAAGCACAGGATCGGCCACTTGTAGGCCTGCACCCAGGGCGCCGCCTTGGAGCGCTTGTAATTGCGCCAGGCCTCGACCCCGATCATCGCCAGCGGCACCACCTCGAGCGCCGAGAACATGGCGCCGATCGCGATCACGAAGGTCGGCGTGCCGGTGAAGTACAGGTGGTGCAGGGTGCCCAGGATGCCGCCGAACAGGAACACGATGGTCTCGAGGATGATGGCGCTGTTGGCGGTGGCCGCGCCGATCAGGCCGAGGCGGGTGAACAGCAGCGCGATGACGGCGGTGGCGAACACCTCGAAGAATCCTTCGACCCACAGGTGGACCAGCCACCAGCGCCAGTACTCGACCATCGCGTAGTGGGTGTGCTTGCCCCAGGTGAGCGAGGTCGCGTAGAAGCCGCCGATGCACAGCGCGGCCAGGAACACCATGGCGATCAGGCCGCGGCTCGACGACGGCGTGCGCAGCGCCGGCCACAGGCCGCGCCCGAGCAGCAGCACCCAGAACAGCAGGCCGACGAACAGCAGGATCTGCCACACCCGGCCCATGCTGGTGAATTCGAGGCCCTGGTTGCCGATCCAAAAACTGAAATCGGTGCCCAGGTGCTGCAAGGTGCCGAGCCAGCCGGTGACGGTCGAACCGGCCACGATGAACAGCAGCGCGTAGAACAGCACATTGACGCCGAGCGCCTGGTACTTAGGTTCCTTGCCCGCGATGGCCGGCGCAATGTACAGGCCCGTGGCCAGCCAGGCGGTGGCGATCCACAGCACCGCGAACTGGGTGTGGATGGTGCGGCTGACGGTGAACGGCAAAATGCTGCCGAGCGGGATGCCGAAAAAGCTGTCGCCCTCGACCGCGTAGTGGGCCGTGACGATGCCCATGCCGACCTGCGCCAGGATCAGCGCGATGACGACATAGAAGTACTTGCGGGTGGCGCGCATCGACGCGGTCGGCTTGAGCTCGAACAACGGGTCGGCCTTGGGCGGGACCGGGTCGTCCTCGTGGGCGCGGCCATGGAAGAAGACCATGCCCGCGATCGCGCCGAGCATCAGGATGATGCTCGCGATCGACCAGATGCCGGCGCCGGCGGTCGGCTTGTTGCCCACCAAAGGCTCGTGCGGCCAGTTGCTGGTGTAGCTCAAGTCGCTCTCGCCGGGGCGGTCGGTCGCGGCTGACCAGGCCGACCAGAAAAAGAACGCGGGCAGGGCTTTGAGGTCGTCCGGATCGGCGAGGCTGCCAGGTTGCATCGCATACTGTTCACGCAGGGTGTCGAGGCTGGCGTCGGTGCCGAACAGGGAGGTGTAATGCGCGGTGACTTCACGCACGGCCTGGGCCCGTTCCGGCGTGAGCGTGACGGCGCCGGTGGCGGCGTCGTAGGTGTTGGCGCGCATCTCGTGGCGCAGGCGCGCGTCGAGCGCGGCCTGGTTTTCGCGGCCGATCTCCTCGTACGGCTTGCCGAACTTCTTGAGCGACCAGATCGCGCGCAGCGCCAGCGCTTCGCGGTGCAGCCAGTCGGCCGACCAGTCGGGCGCGAGGTAGCTGCCGTGGCCCCAGACGGAGCCGAGCTGCTGGCCGCCGGCCGACAACCAGGCTTGCTGGCCGCGCTGGACCTGGCCTTCCGAAAACAGGACCTCGCCGTTGCTGCCGGCGACGTGGCGGGGGATCGGAGGGGCTTTGAGGTAAATCTCGGTTCCTACCCAGCCGAGGACGGCGAAGGAGAGGACGCAGATCACCGCGAGCCATCTCCAGAGTGTGCGGGAGTGGTGCATGGCGTGGATTCCTTTTTATTGTGAGGCGCCGCGCAATGTCGCGCAGCGTTAAAGATGCATTCTATTTACTTCATTTGGAAGTTGCAATAGAAGATGTAAACTAAATGAATCTTTGGCGGCGTGATGATCCAGCGGGGCGGGAAAGGCATATACTGCGTACTTCATTTAGCAAACGACCCGCCGCCTGATGCGATTGACCGCCTACACCGACTACACGCTGCGCACGCTGATCTACCTGGCGATGCACCGCGAACGCCTCGCCACGATCCAGGACATCGCCGACCTGCACGCGATCTCCAAGAACCACCTGATGAAGGTGGTGCACCAGCTCGGCCGTATCGGTTTGATCGAGACCGTACGGGGACGCAACGGCGGCATGCGGCTAGGGCGCGACCCGGGCGAGATCAACATCGGCGAGGTGGTGCGCGCGAGCGAGACGGATTTTTACATGGCCGAGTGCTTCGACCCGGACAGCAACTCGTGCCGGCTCGCGCCGGCCTGCGCGCTCAAAGGGGTGTTGGGCAGCGCGACCGCTGCTTACCTGGCCGTGCTCGACGCGGTCACGCTGGCCGATCTGGTCGCGCCCACGGGCAAACCGGGCCGGCGTGCCGGCAGTGCCAACATCGTGTTCCAGCGGTGAACGCGAAACGGTGGTTTAACGTCACAGAAATCGCGAAGCCGATATAGTCAAAAAACAAAACCAATATCGTCCTCGCGTAAGGCTGTCGCAAAACTCAAATTGAGCGGCTTGATATAGCAGAAATCGCGACATGACAAATTTTTAATAGCTTAAACCAACATCGTCCTCGCGAAGGCGGCGACCCATAGAACAGTTGCTCAGAGCTACCGTTCTATGGGTCCCCGCATGCGCGAGGACGATGTTGGTTTGGGTTTTTGGTGGCTCGAAACGCGCGATATTTAACTGCGTCCCCGCGCATTCAAAAGCCCGTTTGCCTGTTCTTACTGCGTAGCCCCACTAGTCACTTCGACCGATCCCGCTAGCCTGATTGCCTTTCCCAAACCTCCCTCGGGCCGATACCCCGCTTCGCCGCCACTGCGTAAGCTTGTCGCATCGGGTAAAGCGTCGAGGAGAAGGACATGGCAAGCAAGGGCCGGCAGCAAATAGCGGTTTTGGGAAGCAGCACGTTCGCATTCACGATCTGTTTCGCGGTGTG
This sequence comes from Pseudomonadota bacterium, assembly GCA_040384885.1. GTDB lineage: Bacteria > Pseudomonadota > Gammaproteobacteria > Burkholderiales > Burkholderiaceae_D > Telluria_A. The sequence continues at coordinate 28,955 of JAZKIN010000067.1, forward strand.
GATGATCTTCGCCGTGCTCGGCATCCCGATCAAAACCCAGCTCGGCCTCAACGAGACCGAATTCGGCCTGCTCGCGGCCACGCCGGTCCTCTCCGGTTCGCTCGTGCGCGTCCCGCTTGGCATCTGGACCGACCGCTTCGGCGGGCGCATCGTCTTTTTCCTGCTGATGCTCGCGACCGTGCCGCCGATCTGGCTCATGTCCTACGCCACCAGCTACTGGCACTTCCTCGTGCTCGGCCTGTTCGTCGGACTGGCCGGCGGCTCGTTCTCGGTCGGCACGCCCTACGTCGCGCGCTGGTTCGGCAAGGACCGCAAGGGCCTGGCAATGGGGATCTTCGGCGCCGGTAACTCCGGTTCCGCGCTGACCAAGTTCGTCGCCCCCGCCATCATCGCCTCCTTCGGCTGGCAAATGCTGCCCAAGGTGTACGCGGTCGCGATGCTCGCCACGGCGATCCTGTTCTGGGCCTTTTCGTACACCGACAAGGCGCACCAGGTGCCGGCCGGCGTCTCGTTCGCCGAACAAATGAAGGTCCTCAAGGACCCGCGCGTGTGGCGCTACTGCCAGTACTACTCGGTGGTGTTTGGCGGCTACGTGGCGCTGGCCCTGTGGATGACCAAATACTACGTGGCCGAATACGGCTTCAATATCGGCCTGGCCGCACTGCTGGCGGCCTGCTTCTCGCTGCCCGGCGGCGTGCTGCGCGCGCTCGGCGGCTGGGTCTCGGACAAATACGGCGCCTACAAGGTCACCTGGTGGGTCATGTGGGTGTGCTGGGTGTGCTTCTTCCTGCTGTCGTATCCGCAGACGAGCATGATCATCAAGACCGTCAACGGCCCGGCCAGCATGGAGATCGGCCTGACCCCGCTGATGTTCACGGCGCTGCTGTTCATCGTCGGCGTCGCCATGGCGGTCGGCAAGGCTTCGGTCTTCAAGTTCATCGCCGACGACTTCTCCGACAATATCGGTGCCGTCTCCGGCGTGGTCGGCCTCGCCGGCGGCCTCGGTGGCTTTGTGCTGCCGATCATGTTCGGCGCCCTGGTCGACCTGACCGGCGTGCGCACCTCCGCCTTCATGCTTTTGTACGGCACCGTCTGCGTGTCGCTGGTGTGGATGCACTTCTCGTTCAAAGGCCAGACCCACGCCGTCAAGGCGCCGGTCCTGCAAGCCGTTCCAGCCTAATTCACCAGGAGACTGTCATGAGCAAATATGTAATCGCAACGTGGGAACCGGAGACCCCGGCGTTCTGGAAGGCGTCCGGGCGCAGCACGGCCCAGCGCAACCTGTGGATCTCGATCCCGGCGCTGCTGCTCGCGTTCGCGGTGTGGATGGTGTGGAGCGTGGTCGTGGTCAACCTGCCCAACATCGGCTTCAAGTACAGCACCAACCAGCTGTTCTGGCTGACCGCGCTGCCCGGCCTGTCCGGCGCCACGCTGCGCATCTTCTATTCGTTCATGGTGCCGATCTTTGGCGGGCGCAAATGGACCGCGCTGTCGACCGCCTCGCTGTTGATACCGGCGATCGGCATCGGCTTCGCGGTGCAGGACATCACCACCGGCTACCCGACCATGCTGCTGCTGGCGCTGCTGTGCGGTTTCGGCGGCGGCAATTTCGCCTCGTCGATGGCCAACATCAGCTTCTTCTATCCCAAGGCGCAAAAGGGCCAGGCGCTCGGCATGAACGCCGGCCTCGGCAACCTGGGCGTGTCGGTGGTGCAGTTCGTGGTGCCGCTGGTGATCACCGTCGGCCTGTTCGGCGCGCTCGGCGGCGAGTCCCAGTCGTGGGTCAAGGGCGCCGCCAGCAAGTCGATGTGGCTGCAGAACGCGGGCTTCATCTGGGTCCCGTTCATCGTCGTGACCACCCTGATGGCATGGTTCGGCATGAACGACCTGGCCTCGGCCAAGGCCTCGTTCGCGGAGCAGGCGATCATCTTCAAGCGCAAGCACAACTGGCTTATGTGCTGGCTCTACACAGGCACCTTCGGTTCCTTCATCGGCTACTCGGCCGGTTTCCCGCTGCTGATCAAGACCCAGTTCCCCGAGGTCAATCCGCTCGACTACGCCTTCCTCGGGCCGCTCGTGGGCGCACTGGCGCGCGTGGCGGGCGGCTTCATCGCCGACAAACTCGGCGGCGCCCGCGTGACCCTGTGGACCTTCGTGGCGATGATCGGCGCCGTCATCGGCGTGCTCAATTTTCTGCCGCAGCACGGCGCGGCGGGTAACTTCAATGGCTTCTTCTGGATGTTCATGCTGCTGTTCGCCGGCACCGGCGTCGGCAACGCCTCGACCTTCCGCATGATCCCGGTGATCTTCATGACCGAGCGCCAGCGCGCCGCCGCAGGGCAGAACCGCGCGGCGCAGGACCAGGCGATCGTCGACGCCAACAAGGAGGGCGCGGCGGTGCTCGGTTTTACTTCGGCGGTGGCGGCCTACGGCGCCTTCTTCATCCCCAAAAGCTATGGCACCTCGATCGCACTGACCGGCGGCCCGGACGCGGCCCTGTGGTGTTTCATCGGTTTTTACACCTCGTGCATCGCGGTGACCTGGTGGTGCTATGCGCGGCGCAACGCCGCCATGCCTTGCTGATCCCGGAGCACCCGATGAAACATGACGCCATCCACCCCGCGGTTGAGTTCGACGCCGAATTGATCGCCCGCCTTAACCGGATGGGACCGCGCTACACCTCGTATCCGACGGCCGACCGCTTCGGCCCCGGATTCGGCGCGGCCGACTACCGCGCCGCGGCCACGGCGTGCGCCGGCGGCACCAGCGCGCGGGCGCTGTCGCTGTACGTGCACATCCCATTTTGCGAATCGTTGTGCTACTACTGCGCCTGTAACAAGCTGATCACCAACGACCACGGCAAAGCGGTCAAATACCTGGGCTACCTGCGGCGCGAGATCGCGATGCAGGGACGCCTGTTCGAAGGGCGCAACAAGCTGTCGCAGCTCCATTTCGGCGGCGGCACGCCGACCTACCTGAGCGACGAGCAAATGGACGCGCTGCTCGCCAGCCTGCGCCTGTGGTTCGATTTTGCGCCCGATGCCGAGGGCGAGTATTCGATCGAGGTCGACCCGCGCACGGTGAGCCCGAAGCGGGTGGCGGTGCTGCGCCGGCAGGGATTCAACCGCTTGAGCCTCGGCGTGCAGGACTTCGACCACGAGGTGCAGCGCGCCGTCAACCGCATCCAGCCCGAGGCGATGACGACCGACTTGATCAAGGCGGCGCGCGCCAACGGCTTCCATTCGGTGAGCATCGACCTCATTTACGGGCTGCCCAAGCAGACGCTGGCGACGATCGCGAGCACGCTCGAGAAGGTGATCGCGGCCGACCCCGACCGCATCGCCGTCTACAACTACGCGCACATGCCGAACCTGTTCAAGTCGCAGCGCCTGATCGCCGACGCCGACCTGCCCGCGCCCGAGGTCAAGTTGGCGATGCTCGGCCTGTGCATCGAACGCCTGTGCGCGGCCGGCTATGTGTACATCGGCATGGACCATTTCGCCAAACCCGGCGACGACCTCGCGCTGGCCCAGCGCCAGGGCCGGCTGCAGCGCAACTTTCAGGGCTATTCGACCCATGCCGAGGCCGAGATGGTGGCGCTGGGCGTATCGGCCATCAGCGCGGTCGGCGGCGCCTACAGCCAGAACGAGAAAACGCTGACGGCATGGTACGCGCGGCTCGACCAGGACGAACTGCCGGTCGCGCGCGGCGTCGTGCTGAGCGAAGACGACTTGCTGCGGCGCGCGCTGATCGGCCAGTTGATGTGCAATTTCACCTTGCCGTACGCGAGTTTGGCGCTGCCCGCCGGCAGCAGCTTCGAGGCCTACTTCGCGCCCGAGCTTGAACAACTGCGAACGCTCGAGCGCGACGGCCTGGTCACCATCGGCGAACAGGCGCTCGCGGTCACGCCGCGCGGCCGGCTGTTGATCCGCAACGTGTGCATGGTGTTCGACCGTTACCTGGGCACGCCCCCAAATCCGGCCGCGGCCGAGCCGCATGCGCCAGCGCAGCCGCTGCGTTTTTCGCGCACCATCTGAGCGCCGCCATGGACAAGCCCCGCTTCGCACCCGAAACCTTCCTGGCGCGCCTGGCCCTGTTCGACGGGATGCCGCCGGCCGAACTGGCGGCCATCGCCGCCGGCACCACCGAACGCCACGTCGAGAAGGGAGAGCTGATCTTCCGGCGCGGCGACCCCTGCCTCGGATTCCACCTGGTGATCTTCGGCCAGGTCAAGCTGGCCGCGAGCAGCGCGAGCGGGGCGGAAAAGATCATCGAACTGATCGGCCCCGGGCTCAGTTTCGGCGAAGCGCTGATGTTCATGGAAAAACCGTACATCGTATCGGCCACGGCGCTGGCCGACACGCTGCTGCTGCATGTGACGCGCGAGGTCGTGTTTGAGGGCATCGAGCACGTCCCGGGCTTCGCGCGCAAGATGCTCGCCGGCCTGAGCCGGCGCATGCACGGCCTGATCTGCGACATGGAATCGTACGCGCTGCGCTCGGGCACCCAGCGCGTGATCGGCTACCTGCTGCAGGGCGAAGACGCGGCCGACGGCCAGCAGGTGGTGCTGTCGGTCAGCAAGGCCGTGGTGGCCTCGCGCCTCAATCTGACGCCCGAGCATTTCTCGCGCATCCTGTCCGAGCTCGGCGCGCACGGCCTGGTCGAGGTGCAGGGCAGGCAGGTGAAACTGCTCTCGATCGACGCCCTGCGCAGTTACGCGCTCTGACAAGGAAACGCCATGGAAGACATCGAAAAATTCGTGCACGGCTTCAGCCGCTTCCAGCAGCAGTATTTTTCAGAGGACCATACGCTGTGGGACGCGCTGCGCGCCGGCCAGCGCCCGACCACCTTGCTGATCGGCTGCTGCGATTCGCGCGTGGACCCGGCGCTGCTGACCGGCAGCGACCCGGGCGACATGTTCGTGGTACGCAATATCGCCAACCTGGTGCCGCCGTGCACCCCCGACGCGCCGCCGGGCGTCAGTTCGGCCATCGAGTTTGCGATCTGCAATTTGGAGGTCGCGCGCGTCATCGTGCTCGGCCACGCCCGTTGCGGCGGCATCCGCGCCTTGCTGGCACCGCGGCAGGAGACGCTCGAGACGGACTTCGTCGAGCGCTGGATGCGGATCGCCGCGCCGGTGCGCGAGCGCGTGCTGCGCGAGCTGGCACACAAGAGCTCGGAGGAACGGCATACCGCCTGCGAGCAGGCCAGCATCCTGCAGTCGCTCGACAACCTGCTGACCTATCCGTGGCTCAAACGGCGCGTCGATGCGGGCAAGCTGGTGCTGCACGGCTGGTACTTCGACCTCGACGGCGGCGCGCTGATGGCGTACTCGGCGCGCCAGCAGCGCTTCCTGCCGATGGTCTGTCCGATCAACCATGGCGACCCGATGCGGCCCGGGCCCGTGGCCGCGTGAACACGTGCGGATGCCGGGCACATGGCCGCTGGGGCGGATTTTTTTGCGTGGCCTTTTGCAGTCATGCTCTCGTGGCACGCCGCACGGTATCCATTTTTGAATAGGTGAGGGCAGGGCCATACAAAAATGGTTAGTACTGTCAGCGCGCTGTGGCGAGAAGCAAGTGACGTATGATCTCTGCTACCTAATTTTGGTTTTCAAAAAATGAACGAATTTGAACGCTTTGCTTATGATGGAATTTGCAGCGCTTTGGCGGCTATAGACGCCGAGACCGCCTCCGACATCTATGTACTATCGTTCCACGTGTTTGAATTTGACGATGATCCGCGTTGTCCAATCCTCCAAATAGGTTACAACACTCGTTCGCGCTGGTCCGCCTGTACCCCGGCCGCAGGCCAGGAAATTAGTTGGCCGACTGCTTCAAATCCACAAGAGGCAAAGTGGAATTTTGCGTTTTGGCTGCAAAACGAGCTGATTTTTATTGGTGAGCCAGAGAGCAAAGGGGGACGATTTTTGGCCAATGTGCTCCAAGCGAATGGGCTCGGATTTTCCGACGACGACGAGGAAGCTGACTTCGATCGATGCAGCGCGATTGCGGATGAAATCTCTAATTTTTTCGCCGCGATGTGTGTTCGGCTCGCGCAAGCCTTACACGCTTCGGGCGCTATGGCGGATAAATTCAAGCATCCCATTCCGATTGTGATCCATGGTCTGGATTATGATGATCAGATCGCCGAGCAAACCACCGCGGCAAACCCGCCAGGGACTACGGAAGAATTTGCAGAGTGGATCAGCAGTTTGGGCGAGAAGATAGTGCGATGAGTTGGGCTGGCATATTGGAGTTTGGTAGCTCGTGGGTCGCTTTTCGTGGCCGGGCAGCGGATAACACGACACACGCCCATGCGGCGCTTCAGCTTACGCTGTCGGCCGACGGTCTGGTCACGATCCACGGCGCTTCCGGCACCTTTTCAGGACCTGCGCTACTGGTCGCGCCAGGCGCTCCGCACGCCATTCACGCGGCCGGCATCATTACATTGCTGCTGATTGAACCGCAGTCGCCTATCGCCTCCTTCTTGGCCGGTCCCAAGCTCCAAGGAATTGCTCCACTTTCCGCCTCATTGTCCGATCTGCTCGATTTGGATGCGCCGCTCGCCAATTGCCTCGACCGAGTGCTTGGCAACGTACCGGCACCTGCTCCAGTGCTCGACGCCCGGGTAGCCGCAGCGCTTGAATGCCTCGCACTAGACCCAAGTGCGGCTGCCGTCGCGCGCGCGGCAGGTGCCGTCGGATTGTCGACATCGCGTTTGCGCGCATTGGCCACCCAAGAGCTTGGAACTTCCTTGGCGGCTTGGGTGATGTGGCGCAAGCTGGAGCGGGCCGGCAAAAGCCTGACAGGCGGCGCCGGTTTGGCCGAGGCGGCATTTGAGGCAGGTTTTTCCGATCAAGCCCATTTCACCCGCACCATGCGCAAGGTGTTTGGGATCACGCCCAAGATGCTCAGCCAATTGTCACGCTAGCGCAGGCGAATCGTTCAATACAGGGATCGGTGCCGGAGGGAGAATTCATCCACGCCATTTTTTACCCATCTGCTGGACATCCCCATGTCAAATCCCGTCAAACTTGCTTTTAAAGCCGAAATGGCGACGGCCCGCGCAGCGCGCCTGACGGGCGATCTCGAGCTCGCGGTTCATCATCTCGAGCGCGCCCACATCATCGGGCAGCGCTATTTTTTCGCCCACCTGATCACGCACCTCCATATGCTTCGGATCGCGGCACGCCGCGCGCAATTTCGGGAAATCGGAGGGCAGCTAACCCGCCTCCTGGCAGTCGGGCCGGGCTATCTTTCCGGCTGGGTCCCGGTGGGTAATCCAGGGAGCGCGCGTGTGTCCGCAATAAAGCCAATGCCCGTGCCGGATGACTTGCAGGTTCACTTTAAGGGGTACAGCTTGAAGCGGGAGATGGGGATCTGGGCGGCCCTATTCGTCCTCGTTGCGCTTACCGCGGCGGGGCTTGCGTTGCTACGCCATGCCAACGGCGTTGCAGCCGTCGAACAGGCTTGGAAAACGACGAAGGTGGCACGGCTGGCGGATTTTGGCAGTACCAAATCGCTCGAGATCATCCCGCTCGTGAACTGGCATGCGCAGTCCGGAAAATTTAAGACCGAGGCCGGGGTTTCATATCTCGTCAAAACGGACCGCAACACGATTTTATTCGACGTCGGCTGGAACGCCTTGCGTGAAGATCCATCGCCGCTGCAGCACAATATGCGTGAACTGGGTGTGGCCTTGTCCCACGTCGATACGATTTTCCTCAGCCATGCCCATCGTGACCACACCGGTGGCCAGGACTGGGTGGATGCAAACACATTCTCGCTTGGTAAGGCCCAAGTCGACCTTCGGGGGAAGCGTGTTTTCGCGCCTGTCCCGCTGACGTATCCTGGTGTTGCCGTGACCACGATCGCGCACCCCGCGCCGCTGCTGCCCGGCGTGGCCAGCACGGGCCCGATCGCACGCCGGCTCTTCATGGGTTTAGTCGAGGAGCAGGCGCTGGTCATCAACGTCGAAGGCAAAGGACTGGTCGTCATTGTGGGCTGCGGCCACCAGACGCTGCCAAAGCTAGTCAAGCGCCTCGAAGAGGCCTTTGGCGTGCCAGTGTATGGCCTGGTCGGCGATGTCCACTACCCGGTGCCGCAGGGACGCTTGTTCGCCGGCGGGCTCGACCTGCAAAAACGGTTTGCGTCGGGGAACGGCTTCTTCTCCCCGATTACCATCGACGACATCAATGCCGATATGGCGCTGCTGGAGAAAAAAAAGCTCGGTATCTTGGCGCTGGGATCCCACGATACCAGCGATGAGGCAATCGTCCATGCCGAGCGAAGGTTCGGCGATGCGTTCCATCGTGTAAGTGTCGGCACGCCCATCCGCATAGGGCATCGCTCAAAATCGATGCCATTGACGTCGTCCTCTCGCCCATTGATAGGCGCGGCCGAGGGGCGACAATTGACGATCCCGTATGATGCTCACTTCTGACGAGGTTAGCACTTACGTCCGGACAGCGAACAGCGTCGAACTTGACCATCAATAATTAGAAGCGACATATGGATTTCTCAATCACTGCCAAAATTCCGTTCAGTGTCGGATTGCTCGTACTAAGCGGCGCTGCATTTTGCCAAACCTATGCGTCGGGAGCGGACGGTCTTTTTGCCCGCCCGGCCAGCACCGCTCCCGACAGCGCCCCTTCGGCAATAACCTCCAGCCACGCGAAGTTCGTAGTGGGCCTGTACATCGGAACATTCAATTCTGAGGCGGAAGCGTTTGCTGGGTGGAGCGAACTTCCAGCAGGCAGTAAGCCCGAGGGCGCACCAGTCGCGCTCGACGATTCCGCGAAGCTAGTCGGATTGCGTCCGCCGCCTAACACCACCGATCTCGAAGGTCTGGTTTACATGATCCTCATGACGTTGCCAGACGGGCGGATTCAATCGTTTTTTACGGTACCCGAAAACCCGTGGATTGAAAGCAGAGAAATGGCTGATCAATTCGTCCGGAAATTGCATGAGTCCGGCTCAACTAAATCTAGACTTTTTGTCCGTCAATAAGTGCGAAGCGGCGGCATCGCTTTGGCCGGTCGCTCCCGTCCCGTAGCCGTGCCGCGCAATTCACGGGGTGACGGCGTGTCTGCTGCATCCACGTCCTCAAGTGTAGCAGGTGGCTTTCTTCACGTAGCAAGAAACGAATAGATCGCACCTTGCCGGCGCCCTATGCTGAAGTCCTCAATCACATCAGCAGAAGGAAAACTCTATGCATCAACTATCTGGAAAAGTGGCAATCGTCACTGGCGCAAGTTCGGGCATCGGCTACGAGACAGCCAAATTATTCGCGCGCCAAGGCGCAAAAATGGTCGTCACGGCGCGCCGTCAGGCCGAACTCGACACGCTGGTTGCAGAGATCAAGCACCAAGGTGGCGAGGCGATCGCCATAGCCGGAGACATCCGGGACGAGAATCTCGCGCGCGCCTTGGTGGAAACGGCGGTCGATCACTTTGGCGGTCTTGATATCGCCTTTAACAACGCTGGCACGACCGGTGACGCCGCACCGGTGGCCGACATTTCCACGGACGCTTGGCAAACCATACTCGACACCAATCTGACCAGCGCTTTTCTCGGTGCCAAATACCAACTGCCTGCAATGGTCGCGCGCGGTGGGGGCTCCATTATCTTTACCTCGACCTTTGTCGGCAGCACGGTCGGCTTCCCGGGGCTGGGCGCGTATGCCGCCAGCAAGGCCGGCATCATCGGTCTGATGCAAGTCATCGCCGTCGAGTATGCCAAGCACGGCATCCGCGCCAACGCGCTGCTTCCTGGCGGCACCGACACACCGATGGGCCGGCGCACCGCCAACACGCCCGAAGCGCGCGCCTTCGTTGAGGGACTGTACGCGCTCAAACGGCTTGCACAACCGGAAGAGATCGCTCGCTCGGCACTATACCTGGCGTCCGAAGCTTCGAGCTTTAGTACGGGATCGAGCCTGATGGTTGATGGCGGCGTGTCTATCAACCGGACTTGACGGGCAGGCATAATCGGGACGTTCTCGCCGTAGGTAGCGGCAAACTTGGAGGCCGATATCCGCGCACAATTTCCCGAACTGGAACTCAGAAAACGTCCGGCATGAGATGATTTTTCGAAACCGCGCCGTGCCACCGGTTATGACACCGCGCCACCGGTTAGCCTGGCTAACAGGATGCCACGCTGAATATGCCTCCCAGCGCCGCTAGTGCCCCGCCGAGCAACACCATCGTCAATCGTGCGCGGTTGAGCACTACGTCGGCCAGAAAGCTAAGCGCTACCAACAGGTAGGGAATGTAATAGAAGCCTATGTAGTCGCCGAACAGGATAGTTTTGAGCCAATCCTGGTTGAACAGGTAAATGGCGAAGGTGAGCGCGGCCGCGCCTCCCATTACAACTGCGGGAGCCAGGAGTTGCAGAGCCGGACGTTGCCACCAAAATGCGGTCGCTGCAAGCAGCAGGAGCACGATTCCGTGTGCCGCACTGAAAATCTTAACCTCCTTTATGAGCGACCGTGCAACGTCCCTGTACTTCGATTCAATCAGGCGTGTGACCTGCTCATTATTTTTATGAAGCGACTCGATTCGATCCTTCTGAATATCGTGCTCTATTTCGATTGCGCGCTGGCGGCAGGGGCACTCGGGGTGGAGCATGTATTCCATGACCAGCGCTATGCGGGATGGCAGTTGGGCTGACAATGCCACCTTTGCTTCTGCGATCTCTTTATTGTTGCGCGCGAGGATACGTTCCGCCGACCTCACCAATCTCGAATCATCCATCTCATGTAGCCGTTCTGCAACGCGATTCTGGACTTCAACAGCAATGGCTACGCGCGCCCACTTCTCGATAGTCGCCGCCCGCATGAACGCGAGCGCCAGCAGAAAAAAGAAGGCGGTCGCTCCGCCTACGCCAACCCACAGTATCAGGCGGCGAATCAGTTCGTCGCGTCCAGGTCGAGCGATGGTCAAGGTAATTTGCCGTGTTTGGGTTGGGTGACCCGACAAACTTTAGCATAGCCATTTTAATGAGCTAAAAACTCTACGACCATCTCGGAAAATGCAGCAAATTTTTCGCTTTGGGGGAGGTAGCCGCATCCCAGCACTGGTGCGGACGCAGTTTACCGTGATCCTGACTGGCTGGATGCGCTGCGCGCGCCTGTTTGTCATGGTGGAGCTGGCCAATGCCCAAGCGGTAAACGCCATGCATCACAGGGGCAGCCAAAGCTGATTGTTTACCCGTAATGATAACTTTGTCATATCATTTGAACTCTTCTTTATAGAGAGGTTCTCATGATCCGTTCTGCCCTGTCTGTCCTGATTTTCGCCGCCTTAAGCAGTGCGGCAATGGCCCAAGTGGCCAGCGCGCCCATGTCATCAGTACCCCTGATCGAGCGCGCAAAATTTTTCGGCAATCCCACCAAGACCGGCTCCCAGATCAGCCCTGACGGCAAGTGGCTGTCGTGGCTCGCGCCGCGCGACGGCGTGATGAATGTATGGGTCGCTCCGCTGGCCGACCTGTCCAAAGCCAAGCCAATGACTGCCGAAACCAAGCGCCCCATCCGCGGCGCGTTCTGGGCGCCAGACTCGAAGTCGGTTTTGTACGTCAACGACAAGGGCGGCGACGAGAACTTTCTCCTCTACGGCATTAACGTCGAAACGGGCGAGCAGAAAAGCCTGACGCCGTTTGAAAAGACGCGCGTCCAGTTGACTGGCGTTGGGCGCAACGTCAAGGACCGCATCCTGGTCGGCGTCAACAACCGCGATCCCAAATGGCACGACGTGCATAGCCTCGATCTGACGACCGGCAAGCTGACCCAGGTGTTCCAAAACGATGGCTATTCCGGCTTCATGTCCGACGAAAACCTGAATCTGCGTATGGCGACCAAGTCGCGCCCCGATGGTGGCACCGATTACTTCACCATCACCGATGGCAAGGTGGCTGCAACCCCGTTCACCAGCGTGGGCCTGGACGACGCGCAAACGACCCAGCCGCTCGGCTTTACCACGGACGGTAAAACCATGTACTGGGCCGATTCGCGCGGGCGCAATACAGCCGCGCTGATCGAACAGGACATCGCCTCGGGCAAAACGCACGTCATCGCTGAAGATGCGCGGGCCGATATTTCTTCGGGCATGCCAGATACCCGCACCGGGCGGCTGCTGGCATACCAGGTCAATTACCTCAAAGCCGACTATGTCGCACTCGACCCGAAGATCAAGGCCGATCTGGCGTTCCTGAAAAAGGAAGCGCGCGGTTCGTTTTTTGTTACCTCGCGCAGCGAGGACGATTCGAAATGGATCGTCGTGATCGACCGCGTGACGGAGCCGTCCACCACGTTCCTGTACGAGCGCGAGGGCAAGCGTTTGACCAAGCTCTACACCGCCCGCCCGGAACTCGAAGGCGCCCCGCTGGTGCAGATGCAGCCCAAGGAAATCAAGTCGCGCGACGGTCTGACCCTGGTGTCCTACCTGACACTGCCAAAGGACACCAAGCCGAAGTCCGGCGGCAAACCGGCCAAACCCGTGCCAATGGTACTGCTGGTGCATGGCGGTCCATGGGCGCGCGATGGCTACGGCTACAACAGTACCCACCAGTGGCTGGCCAACCGCGGCTACGCCGTGTTGTCGGTGAACTTTCGCGGTTCGACCGGCTTCGGCAAAAAATTCACCTCGGGTGGCGACATGCAATGGGGCCGCAAGATGCATGACGACTTGCTCGACGCGGTCGACTGGGCGGTTGCCCAGGGCGTCACGACGCGCGACAAGGTCGCCATCATGGGCGGCTCTTACGGCGGCTACGCAACCCTGGCCGGCCTGGCATTCACGCCCGACCGTTTCGCCTGCGGCGTTGACATCGTCGGGCCGTCGAACCTGAACACCTTGCTGGGCACTATTCCTCCGTACTGGGAGTCGTACAAACAGCAGATGTACAAGCGCATGGGCGACCCAACTACCGAGGCTGGCAAGGCGGTGCTGAAGGAACGTTCGCCCCTCTACTCGGCCGACAAGATCATTCGGCCATTGCTGATCGGCCAGGGCGCCAACGATCCGCGGGTCAATGTGGCTGAATCGGACCAGATCGTCGATGCCATGCGCGCGAAAAATATTCCGGTGACCTATGTCGTGTTCCCGGATGAAGGGCATGGCTTTGCACGGCCCGCCAATAACATTGCGTTCATGTCCGTGACGGAAAACTTCTTGAGCAAATGCCTGGGCGGCCGCGCCGAGCCAATCGGCGCAACGGTCAAGGCGTCATCGGCCCAGATCAAGCATGGCGCTGAATATGCACCGGGTTTGAAGGACGCGATGTAAGAAGTATTGGTACTGACCCGGGCCTCGGCCCGGGCCACGAGCACGCTCGCTGCGACCTGTCGGTGAGGGGCCAATGGCCGGTCAATGTCCATCACCCGTTTCGCTACCAATCCGAACATGAAAAAAATAAAAAATCACGCTGCGATTTTCCCAATCGTAGTGCTAACGCTCGGTGCCTTGTTTTTTGTGACGCCTGCCGTTATGGCGCAAGAAGCGGAAAACCTCACGCTCGCGAAGAAATTGGTCGAGCAGGCTCAGCTTCACGAACTGAGTGCGCTTGGTATGCGGCTTGCAGTACGACGGGCCGTTGCTGATGGCAAGGCCACACAAGCTTTTCTGGAATGTGTTTCAGCGGTACCGTCTGGCGTATTTTCGACGCCTATCACAGCACTCTACGCAACAAAATTGACATCGTCCGAGCTGACGTCGGCCTTGGGTTTTTTCGAGAGCGGTGCAGGAAAGAAATATATTGCTTATTCGTTTCGCCGCTTACAAACACAAGCAGGATTTACTCCCGCCGCGCCTGCTGTGACAGTAACTGCCGAGGAGCAAAGATCGATTGAAAATTTCCTTTCCTCAGCGCTAGGTAATCAATTGAGCGGTGCACAGTCTCCACTAGGGACCGCAGCTCGGAGCGAGATTTCCAAGGTGGTGGCGCCAATTCTGGCTGGGTGTGGCCGTCATGGACACGGTCCGATTCCAACACAAGGCACGTCCGTCGGTGAATACGTTTCTGCGATTGTCAGAGTCGTTAAAGGCAACCTTCTGTATGCCGGAGACCTAAGCCGCGTAGAGGGGAATCCCCAAGCTAGTTTCCGCGTCGAACAACTCCCGACGGGGGAAGTCGCGGCAGTGAAGATTATTCAAAGTAGCGGTCACCCTGACTTCGATGATGCAGCGCTAAAAGCAATCCATAAGTCATCGCCCTTGCCAAAGCGTGCCGACGGGATTGTTGAACGGCTTATCATTTTGAATTTTTCCATGAAAGAGACGCCAAGTAGCGAGTAGTCGGCAATCGCTGCACACGCGTGAAACGTCACCGCGACCAAGAATGAAGACAAAAAACGTGATCTTAAAGTGTGCGTGATTTATCGCGCCAGATAGCGTTTTCGGCGCCCCGTTGCTGTTTGCACAAGCTCAATCGTTTGTGCCCGATTCGCTGTTCAGCCGGGTCAGATAGGCGCGCAGCAGTCCGGCGCGGCGCGGACGGAAGCTGACGCCGGTCGCCGCCACCGCCGTGATCCGCTCCACGCGAAAAATACGGAAATCATCGCGCAGGCAACAGCGCGCCAAGACCACTAACATCTTCTCCATGTACACGATCCCAAGCGGCCAGACGGTACGCCGCGTCTCGGCGCCGTTACGGTCGCTGTAGCCAATTTCCAACGCTTCCTCGCGCCAGCAAGCCTGGCGGATCAGCGCCATATCCGGCCATCCTGAATCGGCCTCCTTGACCTTGTCGTCAAAGCGATGGACACGCGAGACTGCGTGCATCAGATGTTGCTGGCCGATCGACGGCAGCGTTGCCGCCACCTTGCCGAGCACGGCCTCGGCGGCTGCGGCCAAGGCTGGGTCAGCCATTTGTTTTACATGGGCCAAGCCAAGCGTCAAGGCCTCGATCTCGATGCGGCTGAACGTGCGTGGCCGCAAGCTCCCGTCATCGACCAAAACATAGCCGAAACCGCGCTCGCCGCGAATGTCGGCACCACCGGCACGAAGCGTTTCTATGTCGCGGTAAACCGAGCGCAGCGAGACACCGGTGGTACCGGCCAACAGCTCGCCGCGGACGGGGGACGGCAGCGTGCGCAGGGCTTCCAGCAGGCGGAATAAACGATCGGATCGGGACATTGCTACTGACAGAAATTGGCAGGATGGGCCGCTATCTTAGCACCCATGTCCCGGCCTACCGGGGCAGTAGTGGTCCATCCCTATAACCGTTTCAAGGAAAATCAATCATGTCCATCCGCACCGTCACACATATCAATTTTCAGGGCCAGGCCCGCGCCGCGCTGTCGTTCTACCATACTGTTTTTGGCGGTCAGCAGACCTTGGTCACGTATGCCGATGCCGGCAATGTCCAAAACGAGGTGGACGCCGAGCGCATCATGTGGGGCCAGGTCGCCAGTGACGACGGCATCGCCGTCATGGCCTACGATGTCCCCGCCGGGCAAGCCTGGCATGCGGGGGAGGGCGCTTTCTTCATTTCGCTACGTGGCGACGACGCCGAGGCGATCCGCCTGCTGTGGGCGCGGCTGGCCGATGGCGCCACCATTCTGCACGCGTTGGCCCCCGCTCAGTGGACCCCGCTGTATGGGATGCTGCGTGACCGCTTTGGGACAACCTGGGTTGTGGATGTCGCGGTTGCCTAGAAGCGCAGGCTGAACTCGCGCTATGCTTCGATGCCCTGGAAGTGGCTATTGGACGACGGCAGTCACGTATGATGTGAGCTGCCGCCTCGGCGACTTGTCGACCAAAAGCGGCGCAGCAGCTTTAGGGCGATGGTGTCACTGCCGACAATCCGACACAAGCTCGTGCATGGGCGGATGGACTGGGACCGGCAATGCCAGACAGAGCGCTATCCGATAGAAATTCATCTAGAGGAAGATCCAGATTGGCTCTACTTCGACGACCTGGCGCCGATTGATCCGTAATTGCAGTCCTGTCTTGGCATTGTGCGTCGGGCAAGGTCCGCTTCGGGTCGCCAGCGGCCAATCTGGTCGACGCCAGTTCATGGCGAGTACAATCGGCGGGAGTCGGCCAACAGCGGACCGTCAACGTTCCGCTCTATTTTTGAAATCAAGCTATGCCAATTTACGTAAAGCGACATTGGAACGAGACCCGAGGTGATCAGTACGATGCGTGGGGCACGTCCTGGTGGTACTTCGAAGTCGGTACTGATGGCTGGGTAACTCGGCAGATTGAACAGTACAATTCCGGTATGCAGCTTCGCTATGGTCCTGAGCACGAGGTCGACGAATTTGGCGGCCTCGCTCAAGCAGCACTCACGCTATCGGAGCCAGAGTACGTGTCGATTTCTCATCAAGAATTCGATGCGCTTTGGCAGCTTGAAGCGAACCGTCAACATCATTCGACCATGACCAGAATACTGGAACAGTGTCAGATTTGTGGACGCAACCTCGATAACCCAGCAGATCCCCTTTCGGCGAACTGTGGCGGCGATTGCTGGGGATGTATTGGCGAGATAGAGGCCGATATGGGCGAGTTCTGGGCGCTGGCCAACGTACGGAAAGAGTTTGATGCAGGGCTTCGTCCCGGCTGGGTTGAGCCGACTAAACCTTAGTACTGTTGTACGACTGCTTCGGGGCGAAAGCTGCCTGCCGAACCCTTCGTGCATATGCCTGGTCCCAATGCGTGAAATCGAATTCACCTAGTCGGACGCTTTTGCCAAACGTTCCCAGCCCTACTCCGTTGGGGCAAATTTGACCAACTCGCCATCCTTGGCAAACGCAAGAAACCGACCAATCTCCCCGGTGTGAATGTAGGTAACCATCATATTGAGCGGCGCCTCCGCCTCGCTCGACGCCGGCGCCTTGCCCCCGCGTCCCGACATGCTGCTGACAAACACGATGTCCCAGTCAGCGCCGGTGTGGCGCGATTCCGCCACCAGCTCCTCAAAGCTGCCCAGTTCTTCGAGCGTCTTGTCCACGCACATCACCGGCGCGAGCGCGCCGCCGCGCCGTTCTGAAAACGCACTGCGTTCAGCGCTGCCCGCGCCATCAGGCAATTCGGCGCGCGCAAACGCAAACAGCATGCGCTGCGGTTGCGCTTGCGCGCGCGCGGCGTCGAGCAAGGTGGTGAAACTGTCGATCGTCATATCGGGCCTCTTACGCGAAAAAATGGATGGCCACAGGTATACCGCATCCATTCGGCATGCTCTATAGCCACAAAGGAGTAGGCCGCCTAGTCCTTGTCGCCGCGTCCAACCGCCTTCTTGCCAATATCCATGCCAGGCCCCGCTGCGTAGACTGATTCCATCAAGCTGCGCCATCGCTGGCGGCGCCGCTTTCATCTTGTGGAGGCAGCATGAGTCATTTTCTGGATCGCCTGAAGTACTTCAACAATCCCAAGGAGACCTTCTCCGACGGCCACGGCGCCGTCGTGCACGAGGACCGCACCTGGGAGAACGCCTACCGCCAGCGCTGGCAGCACGACAAAATCGTGCGCTCGACGCACGGCGTCAACTGCACCGGTTCGTGCAGCTGGAAGGTGTATGTCAAGAACGGGCTGATCACCTGGGAGACCCAGCAGACCGACTATCCGCGCACCCGCCCGGACCTGCCCAACCACGAGCCGCGCGGCTGCCCGCGCGGCGCCAGCTATTCGTGGTACGTGTATTCGGCCCAGCGCGTCAAGTACCCGATGGTGCGCGGGCGCCTGATGGAGATGTGGCGCGAGGCGCGCCTGACCATGGACCCGGTCACCGCATGGGACTACATCAGCCAGGACAAGGCGCGATCGACTTCGTACAAATCGATCCGCGGCCTGGGCGGTTTCGTGCGCGCCAAGTGGGACGACGTGAACGAGATCATCGCCGCCGCGAACGCCTTCACGATCAAAAAATATGGACCCGACCGCATCGTCGGGTTTTCGCCGATTCCGGCCATGTCGATGGTGAGCTATGCGGCCGGGACCCGCTACCTGTCGCTGATCGGCGGCGTCGCGCTGTCGTTCTACGACTGGTACTGCGACCTGCCGCCGGCCAGCCCGCAAGTGTGGGGCGAGCAGACCGACGTGCCCGAATCGGCCGACTGGTACAACTCGACCTTCCTCATGGTGTGGGGCTCCAACGTGCCGATGACCCGCACCCCCGACGCCCACTTCTACACCGAGGTGCGCTACAAGGGCACCAAGACGGTCGCGGTGTCGTCCGACTTTGGCGAGATGGCCAAGTTCGGCGACATCTGGCTCGCGCCCAAGCAGGGCACCGACGCCGCGCTCGCGCTGGCGATGGGCCACGTGGTGCTCAAGGAGTTCCACGCCAACGGCGGCTCCGACTACTTCCGCGGCTACGTCAAGCAGTACACCGACTTTCCGATGCTCGTCACGCTGGTCGAGAAAAACGGCGCGCTGGTGCCCGACTACTTCCTGCGCGCCTCGCACCTGGCCAATAACCTCGACGAAACCAACAACCCCGACTGGAAGACCCTCGTCATCGACGAGGCCACCGGCGCCATCTGCGCGCCGGGCGGCTCGATCGGCTTCCGCTGGGGCGAGTCGGGGCGCTGGAACCTCGAGCAGAAAGAGGGCACCAGCGGGCGCGCGATCGACCCGCTGCTGTCGCTGATCGATTGCAGCGACGCGGTGCTCGACCTCGGCTTCGCCTACTTCGGCGGCAAGGACGCCGACGACATGCTGCAGCGCCGGGTGCCGGTCAAGTGCGTGACCCTGGCCGACGGCAGCGTGATCAACGTGGCCACCGTGTTCGACCTGACCCTGGCCAACTACGGCATAGACCGCGGCCTCGGCGGCGGCAACGTCGCCACCAGCTACGACGACGACGTCCCGTACACCCCCGCATGGCAGGTCAAGCACACCGGCGTCAAGGCGGCCGATGTGATCACCGTGGCGCGCCAGTTCGCCGAGAACGCCGACAAGACCCACGGCAAGAGCATGGTCATCGTCGGCGCCGCGCTCAACCACTGGTACCACATGGACATGACCTACCGCGGCATCATCAACCTGCTGATGATGTGCGGCTGCGTCGGCCAATCCGGCGGCGGCTGGGCCCACTACGTCGGCCAGGAGAAGCTGCGCCCGCAAACCGGCTGGACCCCGCTCGCCTTCGCCCAGGATTGGAACCGGCCGATGCGCCAGATGAACGGCACCTCGTTCTTCTACGCCCACACCAGCCAGTGGCGCCACGAAAAACTGCACATCGAGGAGATCGCCTCGCCATCGGCCGACGTGCCGGACGAGCCGATGGCGCTGATCGACTACAACGCCAAGGCCGAGCGCATGGGCTGGCTGCCGTCGGCGCCGCAGCTGCAGACCAATCCGCTCGAGGTCACGCGCGCGGCCAAGGCCGCGGGGCAGGACCCTGCCACCTACGCGGTCGAACAGATCAAGGCCGGCAAGCTCGAATTCTCGTGCGACGACCCCGACAACCCGGCCAACTTCCCGCGCAATATGTTCATTTGGCGCTCGAACATCCTGGGCAGTTCCGGCAAGGGCCACGAGTACTTCCTCAAGTACCTGCTCGGCACCCAGAACGCGCTCATGAGCGACGAGGACCACTGCATCAAGCCGCGCGACGTCAAGGTGCGCCCGGCCGCGGAGGGCAAGCTCGATCTGGTGGTGGTGCTCGACTTCCGCATGTCGACCACCTGCCTGTACGGCGACATCGTGCTGCCGACCGCGACCTGGTACGAGAAGGATGACCTCAACACGTCCGACATGCATCCCTTCATCCACCCGTTGTCGGAGGCCGTGCAGCCGCTGTGGCAATCCAAGTCCGACTGGGAGATCTACAAGGGCATCGCCGAGAAATTCGCCGAGATCGGCGGCGAGTACCTGGGCACCCAGACCGACCTGGTGCTCACGCCGCTGATGCACGACACCCCGGGCGAACTGGGCCAGCCCTTCGATCCCAAGGACTGGCGCGCCGGCGAATGCGAGCCGATCCCCGGCAAGACGATGCCGAACCTGACGGTCATCGAGCGCAATTACCGCGACGTGTACAAGAAGTTCACCTCGATCGGCCCGCTGCTCGAGTCGCTCGGCAACGGCGGCAAGGGCATCGGCTGGAAGACCGGCCACGAAATCGATGTCCTGCGCGGCATCAACCGCACAGTGACGGAGGAGGGCGTGTCAAAAGGCCAGCCGCGGCTCGACACCGCAATCGACGCGGCCGAGATGATCCTCTCGCTCGCGCCCGAGACCAACGGCCACGTCGCGGTCAAGGCCTGGGCCGCGCTGTCGAAGATGACGGGGCGCGACCATACCCACCTGGCACTGCCGCGCGAGCACGACACGATCCGCTTCCGCGATGTGCAGGCGCAGCCGCGCAAGATCATCTCGTCGCCGACCTGGTCTGGCCTCGAATCGGAGGAGGTCAGCTACAGCGCCGGCTACACCAATGTGCACGAGATGATCCCTTGGCGCACCCTGACCGGACGCCAGCAGTTTTACCAGGACCACCTGTGGATGCGCGACTTTGGCGAAGGGCTGTGCGTGTACAAGCCGGCCATCAACACCAAGACCACGGCGGCGATGCTGGGCGCTAAACCGAACGGCAACAAGGAGATCGCGCTCAACTTCATCACGCCGCACCAGAAGTGGGGGATCCACTCGACCTACTCGGACAACCTGCGCATGCTCACGCTCTCGCGCGGCGGGCCGCACGTGTGGCTGTCGGAGGATGACGCGAAGGCGGCCGGCATCGTCGACAACGACTGGATCGAGGCGTTCAATGTTAACGGCACGCTGACGGCGCGCGCCGTGGTCAGCCAGCGGGTTCCTGCCGGGATGATACTGATGTACCACGCCCAGGAAAAGATCATCAACACGCCGGGCGCCGAGCTGTCGGGCAAGCGCGGGGGCATCCACAACTCGGTCACGCGCACCGTCACCAAGCCGACCCACATGATCGGCGGCTATGCGCAGCTGTCGTGGGGCTTCAACTACTACGGCACGGTCGGATCGAACCGCGACGAGTTTGTATTGGTGCGCAAGATGGACAAGGTCGAGTGGCTCGAAGGCCCACTGGTGGAGCAAACTGCGGGAGCGAACGTATGAAAATCAGAGCGCAAATCGGGATGGTGCTGAACCTGGACAAGTGCATCGGCTGCCACACCTGCTCGGTCACCTGCAAGAACGTCTGGACCAGCCGCGACGGCGTCGAGTACGCGTGGTTCAACAACGTCGAGACCAAGCCGGGCATCGGCTATCCAAAGCAGTGGGAGAACCAGGACAAGTGGAACGGCGGCTGGAAGCGTAAGGCCAACGGCAAGATCGAGCCGCGCCAGGGCGGCCGGCTCAAAATCCTCGCCAATATCTTCGCCAACCCCAACCTGCCGGCCATCGACGAGTACTACGAGCCGTTCACCTACGACTACGAGCGCCTGCAGAACGCGCCGCTGTCGGAGACGCCGCCGACTGCGCGCCCGGTGTCGGTCTTGACCGGCAAAAAAATGGACAAGATCGAATGGGGTCCCAACTGGGAGGATGACCTCGGCGGCGAATTCGCCGCGCGCAGCCAGGACAAGCTGTTCGACAATATGCAGAAGGAGATGTACGGCACCTTCGAGAACACCTTCATGATGTACCTGCCGCGCCTGTGCGAGCACTGCCTGAACCCGACCTGCGTGGCGTCCTGCCCGTCCGGTTCGGTGTACAAGCGCGAGGACGACGGCATCGTGCTGATCGACCAGGACAAGTGCCGCGGCTGGCGCATGTGCATCTC
>JAZKIN010000068.1:0-36636 GCA_040384885.1 Pseudomonadota bacterium
AACAGTTGCTCTGAGCCGACGTTCTATGGGTCCCCGCCTTCGCGAGGACGATGTTAGTGGAGTGCAGTAAAACGTTGAATGTTCGACTTCTGCGCCGGGCTTACTTGGTCTCCGAAAACAACTCACGCCCGATCAGCATGCGCCGGATCTCGCTCGTGCCCGCGCCGATCTCATACAGCTTGGCATCGCGCCACAGGCGCCCGACCGGATACTCGTTGATATACCCGTTGCCGCCCAGGGTCTGGATCGCCTCGCCCGCCATCCAGGTCGCCTTTTCGGCGCTGTACAGAATCGCGCCGGCGGCGTCCTTGCGCAGGCTGCGGATCGCTTCCGGGGTCTTGGCCTTGTCGAGCGCCTGGCCCACCGCGTACACATAGGACTTGCACGCCATCATGGTCGAATACATATCGGCCAGCTTGCCCTGCATGAGCTGGAATTCGCCGATCGGCTGGCCGAACTGCTTGCGGTCGTGCACATACGGCACCACCGCGTCCATGCACGCGGCCATGATCCCGAGCGGTCCGCCCGACAACACGGTGCGCTCGAAGTCGAGCCCCGACATCAGCACGTTGACGCCCTTGCCCAGCCCGCCGAGCACGTTTTCGGCCGGCACTTCGCAATCCTGGAACACCAGTTCGCCCGTGTGCGAGCCGCGCATGCCGAGCTTGTCGAGCTTTTGCGCGATCGAGAAGCCCTTGAAGCCTTTTTCGATCAGGAACGCGGTCATGCCGCGCGGACCGGCATCGAGGTCGTTCTTGGCGTAGACCACGAGCACGTCGGCGTCGGGGCCGTTGGTGATCCACATCTTGCTGCCGTTGAGCACCCAGCGGTCGCCCTTGAAATCGGCGCGCAGCTTCATGCTGACGACGTCCGAGCCGGCGTTCGGCTCGGACATCGCGAGCGCGCCGATGTGTTCGCCGGAGATGAGTTTCGGCAGGTACTTGCGTTTCTGCTCTTCGGTGCCGTTGCGCTTGATCTGGTTCACGCACAGGTTCGAGTGGGCGCCGTACGACAGGCCGACCGAGGCCGAGGCGCGCGAGATCTCCTCCATCGCGATGATGTGGGCCAGGTAGCCCATCTGGGCGCCGCCGTATTCCTCGTCGACCGTGATGCCGAGCACGCCCAGGTCGCCCATCTTGCGCCACAGGTCCATCGGGAACTGGTCGCTGCGGTCGATCTCGGCGGCGCGCGGGGCGATCTCGACGGACGCGAATTGTTGGACTGCGTCGCGCAGCGCGGCGATGTCTTCGCCATGGTCAAAGGTCAAGCCTGGAAGATGCAGCATGTCGTCCTCGCGGGGGTTCGGTTGAGCGGTTGGGCCAAAAAGGCAATTCTACGCTTGTGTGACGTTTACGTAAACGTAAAGTAAGTTCTTGCTATCTTGCCAGCATCAGCCCGCGGTCGCCTCGGCCAGCAGGCGCTTGCATTCCTCCTCGTGGGCGCCGATCTCGGCCAGCGCCATCTCGATGTCCTCGCGCTGCTGCTCGAGCGTTTCGCGCTGGTGCGCGAGCGCGCCGAGGAAACGGTTCATCTGGGCCACGGTGTCCTTGGGCGACTCGTACATGTCGACGATGGTCTTGATCTCGGACAGCGTCAGCCCCATGCGCTTGCCGCGCAGGGTCAGCTTGAGGCGGGTGCGGTCGCGCGCCGTGTAGACCCGGTTGCGCCCGCCCACGCCCTCGCGGCTCGGGCTCAGCAGCCCCTGGTCTTCGTAAAAGCGGATCGCGCGCGCCGTGACATCGAATTCGCGGGCCAGTTCGGCGATGGTATAGGTGGACATGGGCGGTTCGGTTCGAGGTTCGATTGCAAGGGACGCAGCGGAATGGCTTAGAATCATGTTCCAGCGCTTTCCGTTTACGTCAACGTCAAACCGCATTGTAGCGCGCCGGCCGGCCCCCCGAACAAGAAAGACCACAGTGAACCATTTCGAATCCCAGCTCGACTATCCCTTGGGCGACACCATCCCCGCGCCCGGCGCCACCCACGAGCTCGCGCCCGGCCTGCTGTGGCACCGGATGCCGCTGCCGTTCGCGCTCGACCATATCAACCTGTGGCTGCTGCGCGACGAAATCGCGGGCGACAGCGGCTGGAGCGCGGTCGATTGCGGCGTCGCCAACGACGCCACGCGGGCCGCCTGGGAGCAGGTATTTACCGGTGGCATGGGCGGCGCGCCGCTGCTGCGGGTGCTCGCGACCCATTGCCACCCGGACCACATCGGCCTGTCCGACTGGCTCTGCGCCCGCTTCGGCGCGCCGCTGTGGATGAGCGCCGGCGAGTACGGCTTCGCGCGCATGATGTCGGCGGCCCTGCCCGGGGTCGACGGCAGCGCCGCGGTGCCGCATTTCCAGCGCCACGGCCTGGCGGACCCTGCGCTGCTGGAGCAACTGCAAACCCGGCGCAACTATTACCCCTCGCTGGTGCCGGCCGTGCCGCAGTCGTACCGCCGGATGCAGGACGGCCAGTTGATCCTCGCGGGCGGGCGCTTCTGGCGCGTGATCAGCGGCTTCGGCCACTCCCCCGAGCATGTCGCGCTCCATTGCGCAGACCTCGGCGTGCTGATCTCGGGCGACATGGTGCTGCCGCGCATCTCGACCAATGTGTCCGTGTTCGCGATCGAGCCCGAGGGCAACCCCTTGCAGCAATACCTCGACTCGCTCGTCAAATTCACCGATTTGCCCGAGGACACGCTCGTGCTGCCCTCGCACGGCAAGCCCTTCCGCGGCCTGCACACGCGCATCCGCCAGTTGCGCGAGCACCATGCGGCGCGCCTCGGCGAGGTGCTCGAGGCCTGCCGCGCGCCGCAATCGGCGGCCGACATCGTGCCGCTCATGTTCCGCCGCGCGCTCGACGCCCATCAGCTGACCTTCGCGCTGGGCGAGGCGCTTGCCCACCTGCACAAGCTGTGGGTCGACGGCCTGCTGCGCCGCAGCGCGGGCCTTGACGGCGTGCTGCGTTTCGAGCTCGCCTGAACTTGATGTAAGCCAAAGCGGGGGGCCGTGCGCGCGTCGCCGCGCTTTTGGGCGGCCTAGACTTGGGTTATGCAGTACGGCGCGCGGCAAAAAACACCGCGCCCACCCGAGTAGTGAAATTGCAAACCTCCGCCGCAAAGCAAGTTTGTTAAAATTCTATCAAAATTTCACATCATTGTTACATCACTCGAACATGATTGTCACAATTGGTCTTCGATTTCAAGAGACTGACATTCATGCCGTTGCATGAAATAGTGCCACCCATGAATTCATCAAACGAACGCGAAAGTTTCAGCATACGCCTCCAAGAGGCGCTGAAAAACGCCCATTACTCACCCGACAGTCCCACCCGCCTTGCCAGGGAATTTAACATTCGCTTCGACGGAAGGCCGATTACCGTGCACGCAGCCCGTAAATGGCTCGTGGGCGAGGCCATTCCCACGCAAGAGAAACTGCGGATGATCGCCCAGTGGCTGGGCGTACCGGCGGAGTGGCTTCGCTTTGGCGGGGCGGAAACGCCGAACCCGAGCGGGGAGGCTGGCAACCCTTTATCGCGGTTTGAATCGGCCGATGTTAAATTAATTGCCGATTTACAGCGTTTGGACGAGCATCACCGACAAATAGCACGTGAATTTATTCGCATGCTCGTCAGAATTAACTACCAAAAGTAGCAAAGTTCACAGTTGCTAGGCATTAATTTTAAATTGTTGGCGTTGTAGTTTTACGCCAAAAGCTCCTCGAAAAAACGGGCGTGGCTTCGTCTCGCCCGGTTAAAATCCCGCCCCATCGCGCCAAAAGTGCGCGTTCATACCGGTCCTGTCCGCAAGTTGCATTGCGTCGCGTCAAGTAAACTGTTGTTTTAAGTGTGACATTCGCAAATTTGTTCCTTTGGGCAACGCATTCGTATTGTGCTGCACAAAATGCGGATAGTGGCTCATAATTACAGTGCAGTTCGCTTGTCACCTTGTTACGCAACGAAGCCGAGGATCACGCTTTCATATGAAAAGTAACTACAGCAATACCGCGCAACTCAAGGATTTAATGACTGTCCCGCCCATGACGGCGGCGCAACACGCCGAAGTCATGCGAAAACGCATACAGCACCGCCGGATGGTCGAGGAAGCGAAGGAATTGAAAAAGGTCGACGGCTCGCACTTCGATAAGCGCTGAGCCGCTGCCCGTAGAGCCTGCCCTGCCGTTAGCGGCAGGCAGGCTTAGTGTCGGCGCGCTACGCAAGGCGGAAGCGGCCTGCGGCGCTGCCAAGGTACGCGAAATTTTGCCACCCACCACATCGTCCTCGCGCATGCGGGGACCCATAGAACAGTTGCTCTGTGCCATTGTTCTATGGGTCCCCGCATGCGCGAGGACGATGTTGGTTTGAGGTATTAAAGGCTAGTGATTTCGCGATTTCTGCCGAATCACGTCGCTCGTTCTAAGTTTTGCGAAACCCGCCTGCGCGAGAACGATGTAGTGGGTTTTTGAAGTTTAGCGAATCTTGCCGGCGCTGCGCCAAGCCTGGAACCTGTGACGTGCTTGCTAAGCAGCGTCGGCCCCGCCCTTAAGCCCGTTCCAGCGCGGCGCCAGCGCGTGCTCGATGCCGAACAGGTCGATGACGCGCGCCACCGTGTGGTCGACCATCTCGTCGATGCTCGCCGGCCGGTGGTAAAAGCTCGGCAGCGGCGGAAATATAATCCCCCCCATTTCGGTCACCGACGTCATGTTGCGCAGGTGCGCCAGGTTGAACGGGGTTTCGCGCACCATCAACACGAGGCGGCGCCGCTCCTTGAGCACCACATCCGCCGCGCGCGCGATCAGGTTGTCGGACAGCCCGAGCGCGACCGCGGCCAGGGTTTTCATCGAGCACGGCGCGATCACCATGCCGTCCGACTCGAACGAGCCGCTGGCGATGGCGGCGCCGACATCGCGGTTCTTGTGCACAACATGGGCCAGCGCCTCGACGTCGCGGCGCTGCATGTCGAGCTCCTGGTGCAAGGTCAATACGGCGGCGTCCGAGACCACGAGGTGGGTCTCGACGCCGGGCGTGGCGCCCAGATGTTGCAGCAGGCGCACGCCGTACACCGCGCCCGTGGCGCCCGTGATGGCGACCACCAGCCGGCGCGGCCGGGCATCAGGCATGGATCAGGGCTTTGAGCTCGCCCGACTCGAACATCTCGTTCATGATGTCGGAGCCGCCGATGAATTCGCCCTTGACGTAGAGCTGGGGAATGGTCGGCCAGTTCGAATAGTCCTTGATGCCCTGGCGCACTTCAGGGTCGTCGAGCACGTTGACGGTGGCGATGTTCTCGACCCCGCAGGCCTTCAGGATTTGGATCGCGCGGCCCGAAAAGCCGCATTGTGGGAACTGGGCCGTGCCCTTCATGAACAGCACCACGGGGGTGTTGGTCACGGTTTCTTTGATCCAGGTTTGTACGTCGCTCATGGCTTGCCTCAGTGGGTGAAATGAATGGATGCCATCATTTTATAAGAAAACGCTGACGCCGACACGCGCGGGCGCCCGGCGCGTGCTTCCGCAAGCGCCCGCCGTCCGTCCGCGCCTGCAAAAACCGCCTAGCCGCGCAGCTTGGCGAACGCGGCCGCCATCGAGCCGCCGCTTGGCGCCGGCGTCTGCTGCTTTTGCTGCTGCTGGTGCTGCGCCATGCGCTTGCCGTCGCTGCGGTCGGCGCGCTGCTCGGGTTTGCTGCCCGGCTGCGGCGCGCTGTCGGTCAGGCGCATGGTCAAGGCGATCCGTTTGCGCTTGGCATCGACCTCCATGACCTTCACGCGCACCACCTGGCCGGCCTTGACCACGCTGTGCGGATCCTTGACGAAGGTGTTCGACAGCGCCGAGATGTGCACCAGCCCGTCCTGGTGCACGCCGATGTCGACGAACGCGCCGAACGCGGCCACGTTGGTGACCACGCCCTCGAGGATCATGTCGGGGCGCAGGTCGCCGATCTCCTCGACGCCCTCCTTGAAGGTGGCGGTGCTGAACTCGGGGCGCGGGTCGCGGCCCGGCTTCTCGAGCTCCTTGATGATGTCGCTGATGGTCGGCACGCCGAACTTGTCGTCGGCGTAGCGCGCCGGGTTCAAGCCCTTGAGCAGGGCGCTGTCGCCGATCACGGCGCGCATCTCCTTTTTAAGGTCGGCCAGGATCTTTTCGACCAGCGGGTACGACTCGGGGTGCACGGCCGAGGCGTCGAGCGGGTTGTCGCCGCCCATCACGCGCAGGAAGCCGGCCGCCTGTTCGAAGGTCTTGTCGCCGAGCCGCGGCACGGCCTTGAGCGCCGCGCGCGAGGCGAACGCGCCCTTCTGGTCGCGGTAGCTGACGATGCTTTGCGCCACCGCGCTCGACAGGCCCGAGACGCGCGCGAGCAGCGGCGCCGAGGCCGTGTTGACGTCAACCCCGACCGCGTTGACGCAATCCTCGACCACGGCGTCGAGCGAGCGCGCGAGCTGGGTCTGGCTGACGTCGTGCTGGTACTGGCCCACGCCGATCGATTTCGGGTCGATCTTGACCAGTTCGGCCAGCGGGTCTTGCAGCCGGCGCGCGATCGAGACCGCGCCGCGCAGCGTCACGTCCATGTCGGGCAGTTCGCGCGAGGCGAATTCGGACGCCGAATAGACCGAGGCGCCGGCCTCGGAGACGACGATCTTGGTCAGTTTGAGCTCGGCGCGCTGCTTGATCAGGTCCTGGGCCAGCTTGTCGGTCTCGCGCGAGCCGGTGCCGTTGCCGATCGAAATGAGCGAAACCCGGTGCTTGGCCGCTAGCTGCCCCAGCGTGTGGAGCGAGCCCTCCCAGTCGTTGCGCGGCTGGTGCGGGTAGATCACGGCGGTGTCGACCACCTTGCCGGTGGTGTCGACCACGGCCACCTTGACGCCCGTGCGCAGGCCGGGGTCGAGCCCCATGGTCGCGCGCGGTCCGGCCGGGGCCGCCAGCAGCAGGGCCTTCAGGTTGAGCGCGAAGACGTTGATCGCGTCGAGCTCGGAGCGTTCGCGCAGCGCGCCCATCAGTTCGGTCTCGAGGTGCATGAAGCTTTTCACGCGCCAGGTCCAGCGCGCCGTGTCGGCCAGCCACTTGTCGGCCGGGCGGCCCAGGTTCTTGATGCCGAAGGCGGCGGCGATGCGGCCCTCGCACGGGTTGTGCGGCGCGTCCCACTTCGGCTTCTCGGGCTCGGTGTCGAGCCGCAATACGACGTCGAGCATGCCTTCGCGGCGCCCGCGCAGCAGCGCCAGCGCGCGGTGCGAGGGCACCGTCGAAATGGTTTCGGAATAGTCGAAGTAGTCGGCGAATTTCTCGCCGGCGTCCTCCTTGCCCGCGATGACCTTCGATTCGACCACGCCGTGCTCCTGTACGTAGGCGCGCAGCGCGGCCAGCAGCGAGGCGTCCTCGGCGAAGCGCTCCATCAGCACCTGGCGCGCGCCGTCGAGCGCGCCCTTGGTGTCGAGCACGCCCGGATTGTTGCCGTCGGCGCTGGTGAACGGCTCGCACAGGTAGTTCGCGGCCTCTGCCTCGGGGTTCAGCGACGGGTCGGCCAGCAAGGCCTCGGCCAGCGGCGCGAGCCCGGCCTCGATCGCGATCTGGGCCTTGGTGCGGCGTTTTTGCTTGTAAGGAAGATACAAATCCTCGAGCCTGGTTTTATCCTCGGCGTGCGTCACCGCATCCAACAACGCAGGTGTCATCTTGTTTTGCTCGACGATTGAGGCGATGATGGCAGACCTGCGGTCCTCGAGCTCGCGCAGATAGCGCAGCCGCTCTTCAAGCAGGCGCAGCTGTATATCGTCGAGCCCGCCCGTGGCCTCCTTGCGGTAGCGCGAGATGAAGGGCACGGTTGCGCCCTCGTCGAGCAGGGCGATGGCGGCGGCCACCTGCACCGGTTTGCAGGCGAGTTCGAGGGCGAGGCGTTGTTCGATTGAGGGCAACATGGGGCGGCTTTCGGTGAGTCAAGGGCGGAATGATACCCAATCGGGGCGATTGCGCCAGTCTTGACATGCCAAATGGACTGTGTAAATGCGACGAAAGTGTTGCTAAGTGCCATTTGTGCGATTCCGAACAAAACAAATGGGTGCACTTGAAGGATAATATCGGCTGTTGTCGTTTTTGATACAGAATGCAAAGAACAATGCACACACTCGATCTCACACGCGAAGACGCCGGCGACGCGCCCGCGCCCGGTCCGTCCGCGCCCGCGTCGGCCCCCCCCGCGGCGCTGCCGGCGCCGATCGCCGGCTGGCTGCAGCGGGTCGAGGCCGCGGCCCACCCGCAACCGAAGCTCAGCGCCGAGCCGAAGGACCCCAAGGCATCGCTGTATAAATACGTGTACGTGCTCGCGCCGACCAGCGGCGGCCGGCACGTGGCCTTGTGCCTGTGCAAGGCGCGGCTGCGCCCGAACGGCGACGTCGCCAGCGCCAGCGCCGTCAGCGAGGTGTTCTCGCTGCTCTCGGCCGCGCCCGGCTACCTCGAGCCCGACGACGAGGACCTCGTGCGCTTCTTCATCGCCATGCGCAGCGGCGCCACGCAAACGAGCACCGCGACCGAGCCCAAGGGCAAGATCGGCGCGATCCTGCTGCAGATGCTGCTCGAGCAGGAAAAACTGCTCTGGGCCAATTCCTGGCCCGACATGTCGAACGGCCTGGTCTACCCATTGCAGGCCGGCGCCGTGCGCAAGGCCAACCTGGTCTGGCGCGACGAGGGCCGCAGCGCGCGCCTCGGCTGGCACGTCGAGCCGCCGGCCGGCGCCACCCACAGCGCGGCCGACCAGATCGACTACATGCTGCCGACCGACCCGCCGTGGTACATCGACAACCTGTCGTGCGGCGCGCTCGAACTCAACCGCGGCGGCGTCGAGATCTCGCTCGGCGAGCTGCAGGCGCTCGTGGCGCAGGCCCCGGTGCTTAGCGGCAACGACAAGAAACGCGTCTCGCAGCTGCTGCTCGCGCACGGCCTGCAGCAACTGATGCCGCTGCCGCAGCCGCTGACCCAGCGCCTGCGCGACGACGTCAAGCCGCGCCCCCACCTCATGCTCGACAGCGTGACCCTGGCCGACGGCGCCGGCGCGCGCTGGCACGACTACGCCGTGCTCGCCTTCGACTACGAGGGCCAGCGCATCTCGTTCGACCCGGCCCAGCGCGTGGTGCGCCAGGTCGGCGACATCACCGAGGTCATCGCGCGCGACACCGCGGCCGAGGCGGCCGCGCTCGGCATGCTGCAGGAGCTGGGCTTTCGCAAGCCGGGCACGGCGCCGCTCAACGGCCTGTCCGGCGCCCTCCAGCTCGACGGCCAGGCGCACTGGCTGCGCTTCGCCGGGGGCGCGCTGGCGCAACTCTCAAGCGCCGGCTGGCACGTGCAAAAAACCAATAAATACCGCTACGACGTGGTCGCGGTCGAGGACTGGTACGCCGAAATCGCCCAGCCGCCCGAGGCCGGCAACGCCTGGTTCGAGCTCGAGCTCGGCATCGTGGTGCAGCAAAAGCGCGTGCCGCTGCTGCCCGTGCTGGTGCAGCTGATCCGCAGCGCGCCGAGCGACTTCGACCCCGACGTGCTGGCCGCCCACGCCGAGGGCGACCAGATGCTCGCGACCCTGCCCGACGGGCTGCGCGTGGCGCTGCCGTGGAGCCGGCTCAAGCCGATCCTCGCCACGCTCGGCGAGCTGTATTTCTCGGACAAGATCAAACAGCGCGTGCGCCTGTCGACGCTCGACGCCGGCCGCCTCGAGGAGCTCGCGCGCGGGACCGAACTGCGCTGGTTCGGCGGCGAGCAGCTGCGCGAGACCGGCCGCAAGCTGAGCCTGTTCGGCGCGGTGCAAAAGGTGCCGGCCCCGGCCGGCCTGCGCGCGACCTTGCGCGACTACCAGGCCGACGGCCTGGCCTGGATGCAGTTTTTGCGCGAATACGACCTCGCCGGCATCCTCGCCGACGACATGGGCCTGGGCAAGACCGTGCAGACCCTGGCCCACATCCTGGTCGAGAAGGAGGCCGGGCGCCTGACCTCGCCCGCGCTGGTGGTGGCCCCGACCAGCCTGATGACCAACTGGCAGGAGGAGGCGGCGCGCTTCGCCCCGGACCTGCGCGTGCTGCTGCTGCAAGGCAAGGAGCGGCTGGACCAGTTCGACAACATCGACCAGTGCGACCTCGTGCTCACGACCTACGCGCTGCTGCCGCGCGACGAGGAGAAGCTGCGCGAGCACAGCTACCACCTGATCATCCTCGACGAATCGCACTATATTAAAAACAACCGCTCGAAGGCGGCGCAGAGCGCGGGCCTGCTCAACGCGCGCCACCGCCTGTGCCTGACCGGCACCCCGCTCGAGAACCACCTCGGCGAATTGTGGTCGCAGTTCCACTTTTTGCTGCCGGGCCTGCTGGGCGACGAGAAGACCTTCAACAACCAGTTCCGGCATCCGATCGAGCGCCAGGACGACCCGCTGCGGCGCAACCTGCTGAACCGCCGGATCCGGCCCTTCCTGCTGCGCCGCACCAAGGACAATGTGGCCAAGGAGCTGCCGCCCAAGACCGAGGTCGTGCGCAAGGTCGAACTGTCGGGCGCCCAGCGCGACCTGTACGAGACCGTGCGCCTGGCGATGGACAAGAAGGTGCGCGACGAGATCGACAAAAAAGGCGTGGCGCGCAGCCAGATCGTGATCCTCGAGGCGCTGCTCAAGCTGCGCCAGGTCTGCTGCGACCCGCGCCTGGTCAAGGCGCTGCCGGCGCGCAAGCAGGCGAGCGGCTCGGCCAAGTTGACCGACCTGATGCAGATGGTCGACGACCTGCTCGACGAGGGCCGCAAGATCCTCGTGTTCTCGCAATTCACGAGCATGCTCGCGCTGATCCAGGAGGAGCTCGACGCGCGCCGCATCCCGTACGCGCTGCTGACCGGCGACACCAAGGACCGCGCCGCCCAGGTCGCCGCGTTCCAGCAGGGCGCGGTGCCGATTTTCCTGATCAGCCTCAAAGCGGGCGGGGTCGGCCTGAACCTGACCGCGGCCGACACCGTCATCCATTACGACCCGTGGTGGAACCCGGCGGCCGAGAACCAGGCCACCGACCGCGCCTGGCGCATCGGCCAGGACAAGCCCGTGTTCGTCTACAAGCTGATCGCCAAGGGCACGCTCGAGGAGAAAATCCAGCTGCTGCAGCAAAAGAAGTCGGACCTCGCGCAATCGATCCTGGCCGACGGCGAGGCCCACAAGATGGTGCTCACGCAGGAAGACCTGCAGGCGATCTTCGCGCCGCTCGAGGAATAGGGGCGGGGACGCCCCCGCCGGCGGGGGGCAGGCGCAGCTATACAAGGGGCGAGTTTCCGCTCTATACTAGCCTTCAGCCTTGCCCCTTGCCAACGAAAGCCTTCGATGACCCGCAGCGCCCGTCCAGAGAACCTGCACCCCGCGCCGGCCGGCAACGCGAACCCCAATGTGCTTGCTGAAAGCCTTCTTCCGGACAGCCCGCATGCTGGAAACGCCGGAAACCTCCATGCCGGAAGCCTTCAGACCGAAAGCGCGGGCGCCGACGCGCGCGCGCCGGCCTGCGGCGCCGACGCGCTCGGCCTAACATTCCGGGCGATCGCCGAGATCGACGGCGACGTCGCCTTCATCGTCGACTGCGGCACCGGCCTGCCCAGCTATATGAGCCCCGCGATCGAGGCCCTGCTCGGCTACAGCGCCGACGAGTTCGCGCAGCACATGGGCGGGCGCGCCGCGCAGGCCGCGCTGGCCGGCCTGTGCGCGGGCCTGCCGCAGCGGCTGCAACGCTTCGCCGGCGGCGACCTGACGCGCCTGCGCGTGGTGCGCGAGTTCGACCTGTTCCACAAGGACGGGCGCGAGGTCGCGCTCGAAGCGGTTTCCATGTTGCTCCAAAACAACGGTGCGGCGCCCCATGCGCTGGTCGGCCTGCTGCGCGACATCGGCCCGCGGCGCGAGCGTGAAGCCGCGCACGGCCGCTTCGCGCGCATGCTCAACCACGAATTCCGCACCCCCTTGTCGACCATCGACGGCGCCATCCAGCGCCTCGAGGTCACCGGCGCCGGCGCCGACGAGCCGACCCTGCGCCGCTACCGCAAGATCGGCGCGGCGGTCGAACGGATGATCGGCATGCTCGACGAACACCTCTCGCCCGAGCGTGTGGCCGGCGCCGGCGCGCGCCGCGCGCCCGGCACCGCGGCGCCGCGCGCGCTGCTCGAACAGGGCGCGGCGGCGCTGCGCGCGGCCGGCCACGCCGTCACGCTCGAGCACGGGACCCTGCCGCCGGCGGTGCGCTGCGAACCGGACGGCCTGCGCCTCGCGCTCCAGATGCTGCTCGACAACGCCACACGCTACGCGGCCGGGTGTCCGGTCGCGCTCGCGGGCCGCGCGTGCGAGGGCGGCGTCGAACTGCTGGTGCGCGACGGCGGCGCGGGCGTGGCGCCCGACGAAACCGACAGTATCTTTGACAAAGGCTATCGGGGGCGCAATAGTATGGGCAAGCCCGGTTCGGGTTTGGGCTTGTATCTGGCGCGCTCGGTGCTCGACGTGCACGGCGGCAGCGTAACCATGCGCAACGTCGAGACGGGCGGCGCGGAATTCCGGATATGGTTGCCCATACGCATTAATGTGGGGAAATACCTTGCATCTGACAGGCATCAGGCATAATAATTCTGGCAATTAAAAATAACTAACAATCAAGGGTAGGCAGCGGGACCGCAAGTGTTCCCGGTGTATCAAAAAATGACGCAGATACTGATCGTCGAAGACAATAGCGATTACGCCGCCGACATGGCCGACTTCCTCAAGGACCTCGGCCACCACGTCGTGCTTGCCTCGACCGCCGGCGAGATGTGGGGCGCGCTCACGCGCCTGCCGGCCGCGGTGGTGGTGCTCGACCTCGGCCTGCCCGACGAGGACGGCTTCAACGTGATTCCGCGCATGCGCCAGCTGTATCCCGAGATCGGCCTGCTGGTGCTGACCGGCCGGGTCGCCTTCGACAGCCGCATCCTCGGCCTGCGCCTCGGCGCCGACCACTACCTGACCAAACCGATCAAATTCCCCGAGCTCGCGGCCCACATCGAGGCGCTCGACCGCCGCGTGCGCCCGGCCGAGCCGGCCCCGGCGCCGAGCAAATGGACGCTCAAGGTCAGCGCGCGCCAGCTCGAAATGATGGGCGCCGTGATCGACCTGACCGAAAAAGAGTGCAACTTCCTGCATTTGCTCACCATCAACACGCGTCCGGTGCCGCGCCAGCTGATCGTGGCCGGCATGGGCGGCGACGATCCCGACGCCAGCCGCCGGGTCGACATGCTCGTGTACCGCCTGCGCAAGAAGGCGCGCTCGGGGCTCGGCCAGGACCTGCCGCTGCGCAGCGCCTACGGCGAGGGCTACAGCCTGTCCGCCGGCTTCAACCTTTCCTAAGTCCGACAGCCTCCTAAATCGCCCCCCGCGCGTGGCCCGGGCCGGCGCCGCCGGGCGCGCGCGATTTTCTTAAATGGCGTCTTCAATACTTGCCGTGCCGTTACATTTGGGGATGTTCAGGGGACGGGCCGTGGCTTAGAATGTCAAACAATGCCCGCTGTCAATACAGCCGTTTCGTCCCCGTCCCCGAGGAACCTCCATGACGACCTTGCTGCACCGCGTCCCGCTGTTATGGAAGGTGCTGTTCGCGCCCGGCATCGCAATGCTGTGCATGGCACTGTATTTCGGCGCCACCGCGTTCGTGTTCAAACAAAACAACGAGCGCCTCGCCGACGTGCGCGACGTCCAGTTCCCGGTGCTCGCGACCAGCACCGAGAACGTCGGCGCGCTCGACAAGATCATCGACATCCTCAACTCGGCCGCCTCGGCCGGCGAGGCCGAGCAGCTGCAGGCGGCCGACGCGCTCGCCGCCAGGGTGCGCGCCAACTACGCCCGGCTCGGCACGATCGACGCCGGCGAGCGCGCCGCGCTGCTCGGCCTGGCCGCCGGCTTCGACACCTATTACGGGCAGGCGCGCGCGGTCGCCGAGATGATGGCGAAAAACGGCGGCAGCCCGGACGCCGCGCGCCTGGCCGCCATGGGCGCGAGCCTGAACAGCTACCGCAGCGCGCTCGGCACCTTCCGCGAGGCGGCCAACGGGCGCTTCGTCGGCACCGTCAACGCGGCCACCGGCGACGCCGACCGCGCCATGCGCAGCGGCGCCGCGCTCGGCCTGTTCGGCCTGCTCGTCACGCTCGCGTTCGCGCTGGTGCTCGCGCGCGCGCTGTCGCGCCAGCTCCAGGTCGCGGTCGGGGTCGCCCAGACCGTCGCCGCGGGCGACCTGAGCAGTAAAATCGACAGCCAGGCCGGCGACGAGACGGGCCAGTTGCTGCGCGCGCTGCGCGACATGAACGCGAGCCTCGTGGGCATCGTCGGCAAGGTGCGCGAGGGCACCGACAACATCGCGGCCGGCTCGGTCGAGATCGCCCGCGGCAACGGCGACCTGTCGCGCCGCACCGAACACCAGGCCGGCGCGCTCGAGCGCACCGCCGGCGCCATGCTGCAATTGACGGGCACGGCCCGGCAGAACGCCGAACACGCGCAGCAGGCCAACGCGCTCGCGGCCTCGGCCTCCGAAGTCGCGGTCAAGGGCGGGCGGGTGGTCGCGCGCGTGGTCGACACGATGGGCGCGATCAACGCGTCCTCGCGCAAGATCGGCGACATCATCGGCGTGATCGAGGCGATCGCGTTCCAGACCAACATCCTGGCGCTCAACGCGGCGGTCGAGGCGGCCCGCGCGGGCGAGCAGGGGCGCGGCTTCGCCGTGGTCGCGGCCGAAGTGCGCAACCTCGCGCAGCGCTCGTCGGCCGCGGCCAAGGAGATCAAGGCCCTGGTCGGCGAATCGGTGGCCCAGGTCGGCCTGGGCTCGACGCTGGTCGACCAGACCGGCGCCACCATGGACGAGATCGTGGCGAGCGTGCGGCGCGTGACCGACATCATGGCCGAGATCGCCGACGCGAGCCGCCAGCAGACCATCGGCATCGAACAGGTCAACGGCGCGATCGCCCAGATGGACCGCGACACCGAGCAGAACGCGTCGCTGGTCGAGCAGACCGAGGCGGCGGCGGCCTCGCTGCACGAGCAGGCCGGCGCGCTGGCCGAGGTGGTCAGCGTGTTCACCCTCGACGGCGCGGCGCGCCCGCGGCCCGGCGCCCCGGCCGAGGTGCTGCATATGCCGAGCGGGCCGCGCCGCCCCGTGCCTTCGCGCAAACGCCTCGCGGCCGTGCCCGGCCTGCGCACCGGTTGACCCCGGGCGCCCGAGCCCAAGCAACAAACACGGCACCCAAGCAATCCCGCTACCCCTCCCACCCCAGGATCCCATGCGCATAAGAACCGCCGTCCCCCTCCTGCTGCTGGCCATCGCCGCGTCCGCGGCCCAAGCCGAGGTCGTCATGATCGTCTCGGCCCGCACCGGCCAGGCGCCGCCGGTCGAACAGGTCTGCCAGGTCTTCCTCGGCAAGCTCAAGACCCCGCTCCCGATCAACCTGATGGACAAGAACCCGACCCGCGACGAGTTCTACAGCAAGGCCTGCAAGAAGGATCCGGCCCAGGTCCGCGCGATCTGGGGCAAGCTCATTTTCACGGGCACCGGCACCCCGCCGCGCGAGGTCGACAGCGGCGAGGCGATGCGCAAGGCGGTCGCGGCCGACCCGGCCAGCGTCGGCTACCTCGACAAGAAAGACGTCGACGCCTCGGTCAGAATCATCGCCACCTTTAACTAATACTACGAGCGACCCATGAAAAAACTCATCGTTGCCATTTTGTTGGCAAGCACCGGCGTGGCAGGCGCAGGCGCGGCCAGCGCCGCCGACGGCCTGACCGTGTCCGGCTTCGCCACCGTCACCGGCGGCAAGGCCTACGACGGCTACACCGGCGACTTCCTCGAATTCAAGTGCCCCTGCTTCATCGGCAACTACGAGCACGGCGCGACCTACGAGAAAGACCGCTTCAGCTTCGACAAGGAGTCGCTCGCCGGCTTGCAGCTCAAGTACCAGTTCTCGCCGAAACTGTCGGGCACGGTGCAGGTCGTCGCGCGCGCGTCCGAGGACCTCAAGCCCGAGGTCGACTGGGCCTACCTGTCCTACCAATTGACCCCGGACGTGACGCTGCAGGTCGGCCGGCGCCGGCTGCCGATCTACGCGTATTCGGACAGCGTCTACGTCGGCTACACGCTGCCGTGGGTGCGCGTGCCGCAGGACATTTATGGCTGGGAGATCGGGGCCTACAACGGCGCCAACATCTCCTACACCACGAGCCTCGGGAGCTGGGCGCTCACGGGCAACCTGTTCGCCGGCCAGGAGAAGAGCAAGGACAACATCGAGTTGCGCAAGATCTACTACGGTTTCCGCGTCGACGACGCCTGGAAGAAGATCGTGGGCGGCTACCTCGACGCCTCGAACGACATCTTCGGCGCGCGCCTGATGTATATGCAGAACACGATGGACCAGACTTTCTTCCCGCCGGGCGAGGCCGCCTACTCGGAGCTCGGCGTGCGCCAGCGCATCATCGGCCTGTCGGCGAGCATGGACTACAAGAACTGGCTGGTGCGCGCCGAGGCCAACACCTTCATGCGCCCATCGCTCGACTACAAGTCCTCGAGCTGGACCACCTCGCTCGGCTACCGCTGGGGCGAGTTCACGCCGCTGGTCGGGTATTCCTCGTACACCGAGCGGCTCACGCCCGGCTACACCGAGACCCAGATCGACAGCACGCGCTTCGTCGCCGTGCGCTGGGACTTCCGCAAGAACATGGACCTCAAGCTGCAATTCGATTCGGTGATCGACCACAGCGCGTACAGCTTCACGAACAACGCGAAAATGTTAAGCGTGTCGCTTGATGTCATTTTTTAAGGAAGGCGGTTAAATAGGGACAGGGTCGCGCGTTCGCTGGTAAAAGCGGCGCATCTGGCGCGCCACGTCCCGTTCCAGGGTCGACTATGGCGTCGTTCCGGGCTGTCCTTCGGGCCCGGTTCCCCCGCATTCGGAAGAAAAGCGCGCGCCGCCGTGCTAATGAGGGACAGGGTCGAGCAGGAATATTGATTTCCAATTATTAATTAGGGACAGAGTCAACGTTTTTCGGTAGAATCCATGGCTCACCGACCATCCCCGACCCGCCATGGCCCGCCTGCCCCGCCTCGTCATCCCGCACCAGCCCCACCACGTGATCCAGCGCGGCAACGACCGGCAGCGCATTTTCCGTGACGACGAGGACCACCAGCGCTTTCTCGGCTGGCTCAGGGAGAGCGCCAAGGAGTTCAAAGTCGCGATCCACGCCTACGTCTTGATGGGCAACCACCTCCATTTGCTGGCCTCGCCGTCGGACCCGAACGGGCTGGCCCAGATGATGCAGCGGGTCGGTCGCTATTACGTTCCCTGGTTCAACCATAAGTACGGCCGCACGGGCAGCCTGTTCCAGGGCCGCTTCAAGACCTCGCTGGTCGACGCCGAACGTTATTTTATGGTTTGCAGCCGCTACATCGAGCTCAACCCCGTGCGCGCGCGG
The DNA here is from genome assembly GCA_040384885.1 of Pseudomonadota bacterium. GTDB lineage: Bacteria > Pseudomonadota > Gammaproteobacteria > Burkholderiales > Burkholderiaceae_D > Telluria_A. The sequence goes on from JAZKIN010000068.1 coordinate 17,447, forward strand.
CTCGTGGCCGACCCGCGCGACTATCCATGGTCGAGCTACCGGCACCATGCCGGCGTGCAGCCCGACCCGCTGGTGACCGACCACGCGTTGTTCTGGGCTTTGGGCAACACGCCGTTCCAGCGAGAGGCGGCCTACACCGAGCTGGCCGGACGCGCGCTCGGCGACGCCGAACTGGCGATCATCAACCAGGCCGTGCTCAAGGGCTGGCCGCTCGGCTCGGATGCTTTCAAGCAAGATTTGCAACAAAAAATGAAGCGTCAGGTGCTTCCCGCAAAACGCGGCAGGCCCGCCAAAGCGGCGCCGGCGGCACCCAAAGACGCCCAATAGGGCGTTTTTTTTCGCCCGCGCGAACCCGCCTTTCCCAGTGCTCACATAGTGTCGAAAGGCAATGCAATTTCCTGATTGACTATGTCCCTATTTAATTTGGCGCTGATAAAAATTACTTTTAATTCGACTCTGACCCTAATTGTTTTGATTGTGGTTTCTGCTGCGTTGCACTATTCTCGTGTTTCGACTTCAAAAAAGCTGTGGAGAACTCATGATTGCCCAAGGTTTGTACGACCCATCCAATGAACACGATGCCTGCGGCGTCGGCTTCATCGCCCACATCAAGGGCAACAAGAGCCATTCGATCATCGAACAGGGTCTCCTGATCCTCAAGAACCTCGACCACCGGGGCGCCGTCGGCGCCGACAAGCTGATGGGCGACGGCGCCGGCATCCTGATCCAGCTGCCCGACCAGTATTTCCGCGACGAGATGGCGAAACAGGGCGTCGAACTGCCGCCGCCGGGTGAATATGGCGTCGGCATGGTGTTCCTGCCGAAGGAGCACGCGTCCCGCATCGCCTGCGAGCAGGAGATCGAGCGCGCCGTGCGCATCGAAGGCCAGGTCGTGCTCGGCTGGCGCAACGTGCCGATCGACAAAGCCATGCCGATGTCGCCGACCGTGCGCGCCAAGGAACCGGTGATCCGCCAGATCTTCATCGGCCGCGGCCCGGACATCATGGTCACCGACGCGCTCGAGCGCAAACTGTATGTGATCCGCAAGTCGTCGGGCCACGCGATCCAGGCCCTCAAACTGCTGCACGGCAAAGAATTCTTCGTGCCGTCGATGTCGGCGCGCACTATCGTCTACAAGGGCCTGCTGCTGGCCGACCAGGTCGGCGTGTATTACAAGGACCTGCAGGACGCGCGCTGCGTCTCGGCGCTCGCGCTGGTGCACCAGCGTTTCTCGACCAACACCTTCCCCGAGTGGCCGCTGGCCCACCCGTACCGCCTGATCGCCCACAACGGCGAGATCAACACCGTCAAGGGCAACTTCAACTGGATGCGCGCGCGCGAAGGCGTGATGAAGTCGGCCGTGCTCGGCGACGACCTGCAAAAGCTGTTCCCGCTGATCTACGAGGGCCAGTCCGACACGGCCTGCTTCGACAACGCGCTCGAGCTGCTGCTCATGGCCGGCTATCCGATCGCCCAGGCCATGATGATGATGATCCCCGAGGCGTGGGAGAACCACGCGACGATGGACGACAACCGCCGCGCCTTCTACGAGTACCACGCGGCCATGATGGAGCCGTGGGACGGCCCGGCCGCGATGGCCTTCACCGACGGGCGCCACATCGGCGGCACGCTCGACCGCAACGGCCTGCGCCCGGCGCGCTACATCGTCACCGACGACGACCTCGTGGTCATGGCCTCGGAGTCCGGCGTGCTGCCGATCCCCGAGTCGAAGATCATCCAGAAATGGCGTCTGCAGCCGGGCAAGATGTTCCTGATCGACCTCGAGGCGGGCCGCATCATCGACGACAAGGAGCTCAAGGACACGTATTCGAACGCCAAGCCGTACAAGGCGTGGATCAATTCGGTGCGCATCAAGCTCAACGAGATCAAATTGTCGGAGAGCCAGATCGCCTACAACCGCAGCAAGGACGGCGCGGCCCAGGGCGAGAAGAAGATGGCCTCGGTGCTCGACCGCCAGCAGGCGTTCGGCTACACGCAGGAGGACCTCAAGTTCCTGATGGCGCCGATGGCCGTGCTCGGCGAGGAGGCGACGGGCTCGATGGGCAACGATTCGCCGCTCGCGGTCATGTCGAACAAGCTCAAGCCGCTCTACAACTACTTCAAGCAATTGTTCGCCCAGGTCACCAACCCGCCGATCGACCCGATCCGCGAGGCGATGGTCATGTCGCTCGTGTCCTTCATCGGCCCCAAGCCGAACCTGCTCGACACCAACAACGTGAACCCGCCGATGCGGCTCGAGGTGTCGCAGCCGATCCTCGGCTTCGACGACATGGCGCGCGTGCGTAACATCAGCGCGCACACGGGCGGCAAGTTCAAGGCCTACGAACTCAACATCTGCTACCCGGTCGCCTGGGGCAAGGAAGGCATCGAAGCCTCGCTCGCCTCGCTGTGCGCCGAGGCGGTCGACGCCGTCAAGTCGGGCCACAACATCCTGATCGTGTCCGACCGTAAACTTTCAAGCGACCAGGTCGCCATTCCGGCGCTGCTGGCCACCTCGGCCGTGCACCAGCACCTGGTCGGACGCGGCCTGCGCGCCTCGACCGGCCTCGTCGTCGAGACCGGTTCGGCGCGCGAGACCCACCATTTCGCGCTGCTCGCCGGCTACGGCGCCGAGGCGGTCCACCCCTACCTCGCGATGGAGACCCTGATCGAGCTGGCCCAGGGCATGACGGGCGAGCTGTCGGGCGAGACCGCGATCTACAACTACACCAAGGCGGTCGGCAAGGGCCTCATGAAGGTCATGTCCAAGATGGGCATCTCAACCTATATGTCGTACTGCGGCGCGCAGATCTTCGAGGTCATCGGCCTCAACAAGTCGCTGGTCGACAAGTATTTCCGCGGCACGGCCTCGAACGTCGAGGGCATCGGCGTGTTCGAGGTCGCCGAGGAGGCGCTGCGCCTGCACACGCTCGCCTTCGGCACCGACCCGGTGCTGGCCGAGCAGCTCGACGCCGGCGGCGAGTACGCCTACCGCGTGCGCGGCGAGGACCACATGTGGACCCCGGACGCGATCGCCAAGCTGCAGCACTCGACCCGCAGCAACAACTTCTCGAGCTACAAGGAATACGCGCAGATCATCAACGACCAGAGCCGCCGCCACCTGACGCTGCGCGGCCTGTTCGAGTTCAAGCTCGACCCGAGCAAGGCGATCCCGCTCGACCAGGTCGAACCGGCCAAGGAGATCGTCAAGCGCTTCGCCACCGGCGCCATGTCGCTCGGCTCGATCAGCACCGAGGCGCACGCCACGCTCGCGATCGCGATGAACCGCATCGGCGGCAAGTCGAACACGGGCGAGGGCGGCGAGGATCCGATGCGCTACCAGCAGGAGCTCAAGGGCATCCCGATCGTGCAGGGCCAGACCATGGCCTCGGTCATCGGCGCCGAGCACGTGGTGGTCGACATCCCGCTGCTGGCGGGCGACTCGTTGCGTTCGCGCATCAAGCAGGTCGCCTCGGGCCGCTTCGGCGTGACCGCCGAGTACCTGAACTCGGCCGACCAGATCCAGATCAAGATGGCGCAGGGCGCCAAGCCCGGCGAGGGCGGCCAGCTGCCCGGCCACAAGGTGTCGGAATACATCGCTAGCCTGCGCTTCTCGGTGCCGGGCGTGGGCCTCATTTCGCCGCCGCCGCACCACGACATCTATTCGATCGAGGACCTCGCGCAGCTGATCCACGACCTTAAAAACGCCAATCCGCGCGCCTCGATCTCGGTCAAGCTGGTCTCGGAGGTCGGCATCGGCACCGTCGCCGCGGGCGTGACCAAGGCCAAGGCCGACCACCTCGTGGTCGCCGGGCACGACGGCGGCACCGGCGCCTCGCCGCTGTCCTCGGTCAAGCACGCGGGCACGCCGTGGGAGCTGGGCCTGGCCGAAACCCAGCAGACGCTGGTGCTGAACGGCTTGCGCAGCCGGATCCGGGTCCAGGCCGACGGCCAGATGAAGACCGGGCGCGACGTCGTGATCGCCGCCATGCTCGGCGCCGACGAGATCGGTTTCGCGACCGCCCCGCTCGTGGTCGAGGGTTGCATCATGATGCGCAAATGCCACCTCAACACCTGCCCGGTCGGGGTGGCCACGCAAGACCCTATCCTGCGCGCCAAGTTCTCGGGCAAGCCCGAGTACGTCGTCAACTATTTCTTCTTCGTCGCCGAAGAGGCGCGCCAGCTCATGGCGCAACTCGGGATCCGCACTTACGACGAGCTGATCGGCCGCGCCGACCTGCTCGACAAATCTAAGGCGATCTCGCACTGGAAAGCTTCCGGCCTCGATTTCTCGAACATCTTCTACCAGCCGCAGGTCGCCCCGGGCACCCGCGTGTTCCAGTACGAGGAGCAGGAACACGGCCTCGAGATGGCGCTCGACCACAAGCTGATCGCGCAGGCCAAGGCCGCGCTCGAGAAGGGCGAGCGCGTCTCGTTCATCTCGCCGGTGCGCAACCGCAACCGCACGGTCGGCACCATGCTCTCGGGCGAAGTCGCCAAGCGCTACGGCCATGCCGGTTTGCCCGACGACACCATCCACATCCAGCTGCAGGGCACGGCGGGCCAGTCGGCCGCCGCCTTCCTCGCGGCAGGCATCACGCTCGACCTCGTCGGCGAAGGCAACGACTACGTCGGCAAAGGCCTGTCGGGCGGCCGCATCATCGTGCGCCCGAACACCGAGTTCCGCGGCTGGGCGGTCGACAACATCATCGTCGGCAACACCGTGCTGTACGGCGCGATCTCGGGCGAGGCCTTCTTCAACGGCGTCGCCGGCGAACGCTTCGCGGTGCGCAATTCGGGCGCCACCGCGATCGTCGAGGGCTGCGGCGACCACGGTTGCGAGTACATGACCGGCGGCACCGTCGTCGTGCTGGGCCTGACCGGACGCAACTTCGCGGCCGGCATGTCGGGCGGCGTGGCCTATGTCTACGATCCGTTGGGCGACTTCGAGTCGCGCTGCAACCTGGCGATGGTCAACCTCGAGCGCGTGCAGAGCAGCAAGGAGCAGCTCGACCGCTGCAACTGGCACAGCCAGGCGCGCGGTTGCGAGCCCGAGTGCGACGAGGTGATCCTCAAGCGCCTGATCGAGCGCCACTTCAAGCACACCGGCAGCACGCGCGCGCGCAACCTGCTCGACGACTGGGCCGCCGGACGCGCCAAGTTCGTCAAGGTGTTCCCGACCGAATACAAGCGCGCGCTCGAGGAGCTGCACAACAGCAGCATGGAAGAAGCCGCCGAGCAGATCGCCGCCTAACAGCACCAGACAAGAGCAAAAGATAAAGGAAACATCGTGGGTAAAATCACCGGCTTCATGGAATTCAAGCGCCAGGACGAGGCGTACCTGGCACCCGAGGCGCGCCTGAAGAACTACAAGGAATTCGTGTTGCACCTGTCCGACGCGCAAGCGAAGGTGCAGGGCGCGCGCTGCATGGATTGCGGCATTCCATTTTGCAATACCGGCTGTCCCGTCAATAACATCATTCCCGACTGGAACGACCTGGTCTACCACGGGCATTACCGCGCCGCTCTCGACAACCTGCATTCGACCAACAACTTCCCCGAGTTCACCGGCCGGGTCTGCCCCGCGCCGTGCGAGTCGGCCTGCACCCTGGGCATCAGCGACGATCCGGTCGGCATCAAGTCGATCGAGCACAAGATCATCGACACCGGCTGGGAGCATGGCTGGGTGGTGCCGCAGCCGCCGAGCTCGCTGACGGGCAAGAAAGTGGCGATCGTCGGCTCCGGCCCGGCCGGCCTGGCCGCGGCCCAGCAACTGGCGCGCGCCGGCCACGCCGTGACCGTGTTCGAAAAGAGCGACCGCCTCGGCGGCCTGCTGCGCTACGGCATCCCCGACTTCAAGATGGAAAAGTCGCACATCGACCTGCGCATCAAGCAGATGGAGGCCGAGGGCGTGGTGTTCCGCACCAGCGTGTTGGTGGGCAAGGACTTCCCCGCGAGCGTCAACAACTGGGCCAAGGAGACGATCTTCCCCGAGGACCTCGAGAAGGAATTCGACGCCGTCATCATCGCCGGCGGCGCCGAGCAGCCGCGCGACCTGCCGGTCCCGGGGCGCGAGCTCAAGGGCGTGCATTTCGCGATGGACTTCCTGCCCCAGCAAAACAAGGTCAACGCGGGCGACAAGGTCAAGGACCAGATCAAGGCGGCCGGCAAGCATGTGATCGTCATCGGCGGCGGCGACACGGGTTCGGACTGCGTCGGCACCTCGAACCGGCATGGCGCGGCCTCGGTCGCCCAGTTCGAACTGATGCCCCAGCCGCCCGAGCAGGAAAACAAGATGATGGTCTGGCCGTACTGGCCGACCAAGCTGCGCACCTCGTCCTCGCACGAGGAGGGTTGCGCGCGCGACTGGGCGGTCGCGACCAAGCGCTTCGAGGGCAAGGGCGGCAAGGTCGACAAGCTGATCGCCTGCCGTGTCGAGTGGAAGGACGGCAAGATGGTCGAGGTGGCCGATTCCGAATTCGAGATGAAGGCCGACCTCGTGTTGCTGGCGATGGGCTTCGTGTCGCCGGTGCAGCAGGTGCTCGACGCCTTCGGCGTGGCCAAGGACGGCCGCGGCAACGCCGCCGCGACCACCGACGGCGATGGTTGCTACGCGACCTCGGTGCCGAAGGTGTTCGCCGCCGGCGACATGCGGCGCGGCCAGTCGCTCGTGGTCTGGGCCATCCGCGAGGGGCGCCAGTGCGCGCGCGCGGTCGATGAATTCTTGATGGGATCGTCGGTGCTGCCGCGCTGAGTCGGGATCGAAGATGGTGTCAATGCGGCAGAAATCGCGCGGCTTGAGACCTTCGACAAAGACCTAAACCAACATCGTCCTCGCGCAGGCGGGGACCCATGGAACGTTCGCACATTGCAACTGTTCTATGGGTCCCCGCCTGCGCGAGGACGATGTTTTGGGGTTTCGACTTCTGTGTGCCCTGTCCGCCCGCCCAGCAAAAACAAGCACTTACACACCGAAATATCTGACCCGCCGGTTAGTAGTGTTGTATTCTGACGTCGCCGCGCGCTGTGCAAACGCCCGCCCGCGAGCGTGGATTGCCCAATCTGCATTACAATACGGCATTCCCAAAAACGAGTACCCCCTTGCCAAATCTTGTCGAAATCCGCGATCTGCACTTTTCCTACGGAGACCGTTCGATCCTGTCGAACCTCCGTATGGACTTCCCGCGCGGTAAAGTCATCGCCGTGATGGGCGGCTCGGGTTGCGGCAAGACCACCGTGCTGCGCCTGATCGGCGGCCAGATCCGCCCGCAACAGGGCCAGGTCAGCGTCGCCGGCGAGGTCGTGCACGAGCTCGACACCGACAATCTGTACCGCCTGCGCCGCAAGATGGGCATGCTGTTCCAGTTCGGCGCCCTGTTCACCGACCTGTCCGTGTTCGAGAACGTCGCCTTCCCCTTGCGCGAGCACACCGACCTGTCCGAAGAGCTGATCCACGACCTCGTGCTCATGAAGCTGCACGCCGTCGGCCTGCGCAACGCGGCCATGCTCAAGCCGGCCGAAATCTCGGGCGGCATGGCGCGCCGCGTCGCGGTCGCGCGCGCCGTCGCGCTCGACCCCGAACTGATCATGTACGACGAGCCCTTCGCCGGCCTCGACCCGATCTCGATGGGCGTCACCGCCAACCTGATCCGCAGCCTCAACGACGCGCTCGGCTCGACCTCGATCCTCGTCTCGCACGACGTGCACGAGTGCTTCGCGATCGCCGACTATGTCTATTTCATGTCGGCGGGCAAAATCGTGGCCGAGGGCACGCCGGCCGAGCTGCGCGTCTCGCCCGACCCGTACGTCAAGCAATTCGTCAACGCCGAGGCCGACGGTCCGGTGCCGTTCCACTATCCGGGCAAGTCGCTCGCCGACGACCTCGGCCTGGGGGCGCCCGCATGAGTTTGCCCAACATGCTGCTTAACATCCCGGCCGCGGTCGGGCAATGGCTGCGCGAGTCGCTCGCCAGCCTCGGCTACGCCACGCGCTCGTTCTTCAACCTGCTGCGGCTGTCGCCGGGCGCGTTCCGCCGGCCCGGCCTCATTTCCGAGCAAATCCATTTTCTGGGCAACTATTCGCTCGTGATCATCGCCGTCTCCGGCCTGTTCGTCGGCATGGTGCTCGGCCTGCAGGGTTACTACACGCTGAGCCTGTACGGCGCCGAGATGAAACTCGGCCAGGTCGTGACGTTGTCGCTGGTGCGCGAACTGGGCCCGGTCGTGACCGCGCTGCTGTTCGCCGGCCGCGCGGGCACCTCGCTGACCGCGCAGATCGGCCTGATGAAGGCGACCGAGCAATTGTCGGCGATCGAGATGATGGCGATCAACCCCGTGCAGCGCGTGCTCGCGCCGCGCTTCTGGGCCGGCGTGATCGCGATGCCGGTGTTGGCCGCCGTGTTCAGCGCCGTCGGCGTGCTCGGCGGCTACCTCGTCGGCGTGCAGCTGATCGGGGTCGACGAGGGCGCCTTCTGGTCGCAGATGCAAGCCGGCGTCGACGTGCGCCAGGACGTCGTCAACGGCGTCATCAAGAGTTTCGTGTTCGGCGTCGCGGTCACCTTCACGGCGCTGTTCCAGGGTTACGAGGCGAAGCCGACGCCCGAGGACGTCTCGCGCGCGACCACGCGCACCGTCGTGATCGCGTCGCTGTTGGTCTGGGGGCTTGATTTCGTGCTCACCGCCTTGATGTTCAATAAATAAGCAACGGGCCGCCCCGATGGCGGTCCAAAACAAGAGTTAGGAAACAAATCATGCATCGTAAAACCGTAGACGTCTGGGTCGGCCTGTTTGTGCTGCTCGGCCTGGCCGCCCTCCTGTTCCTGGCCCTGCAGGCCGGCAACATGAGCTCCCTGTCGTTCGGCAAGACCTACGCGATCTCGGGCAAGTTCGACAATATCGGCGGCCTCAAGCCGCAGGCGCCCGTCAAGAGCGCCGGCGTGGTGGTCGGCCGGGTCGGCGCGATCGGCTTCGACAGCGCCACCTTCCAGGCCGTCGTCACGCTCAACATCGACGAAGGCTACAAGTTTCCGAAAGACAGCTCACTCAAAATTCTGACCGCCGGCCTGCTCGGCGAACAGTACATCGGCATCGAACCCGGCGGCGACACGGTCAACCTGGCCGCCGGCGACAAAATCATGCGCACCCAATCGGCCACCGTGCTCGAAGACCTGATCAATCAGTTCATCTACAGCAAGGCCGCCGAAGGAAAGGAAACACCTAAATGAACAAGAAATTACCAATCTGGCGCTCGCTGGCACTGGTCCTCGGCGTCAGCCTGACGCTCGGCGGCTGCGCCACCTCGGCCAATCCCAAGGATCCCCTCGAGAAATTCAACCGCTCGATGTTCGCCTTCAACGACGGCGTCGACCGGGTCGCGCTCAAACCGGCCGCGACCGCCTACAAGGAGGTGCTCCCGAGCTTCGTGCAGACGGGCGTGTCTAACTTTTTCGGCAACCTGTCCGACGTTTGGAGCGGCGCCAACAACCTGATGCAGGGCAAGGGTGCGGCCGGCATGTCCGACCTGACCCGCGTCGCGCTCAACAGCACCTTCGGCCTCGGCGGCCTGCTCGACATCGCCTCCGAAGCCGGTTTGCAAAAGCACAACGAAGATTTCGGCCAGACCCTCGGCCTGTGGGGTGTGCCTTCGGGCCCGTACGTGATGTTGCCGATCTTCGGGCCGTCGACCGTGCGCGACGCGGCCGTGATGCGGCTCGACGTGATGGCCGATCCATGGGCCTACGCCTACCCGGTCAGCCTGCGCAACGTCGGCACCGCCGTGCGCGCGGTCGACCAGCGCGCCGCCGTGCTCGACGCGTCCAACCTCATGGAAGAGGCCGCCCTCGACCGCTACGAATTCATCCGTGACGGCTACCTGCAGCGCCGCCAAAGCAAGATTTTCGACGGTGAAGGCTCGCGCAAGGAATTGCGCGCGCAGGACAAGCTCGATGCGGCCGCCGATGCGGCGTCCGCCTCCAAGCCGGCCGCGGCCGTCGCGGACAAGGACAAGCCGGCCGACGCGGCCAGCATCCGCGCCGCCTACGCCGACGATCCGGAACCGCCGGGCGTCGCCACGCCGGCAGCCGCGCCGGCCGCGGGCGCAACAACTGCCGCGCCCGCTAATTCGACTCCCGTGTCATCCGAAACACCGTCCAAGTAGTTAACGTAGTACTGCCGTCGCCGCAGAGCGGTGTGCAACTGCCAAAAACACAACCTTTTAGTAAAGAGATCATGAAACTAATTAAACAACTTATCCTGACCAGCGCGACGCTGGCACTCGCCGCCAGCGCCCATGCGAACGCCAATGCCAACGCCACCGGTGCCCCTGCGCCAGCCGCGCGCGCTTCCGCCAGCGCCTCGGCCGAAACGCCTGACGCCCTCGTCAAGCGCATCAGCCTCGACGTCATCGAGAGCGCCAAGGCCGACAAGGAAATCCAGGCCGGCAACCAGAAGCGCGTGATGGACCTCGTCGAGACCAAAATCTTGCCGTACGTCGACTTCAACCGCATGACCCAGCTCGCGGCCGGCCGCCACTGGCGCAGCGCCACCCCCGAGCAGCAAAAGGCCTTGGCGCGCGAGTTCCGCACCCTGCTGATCTTCACGTACTCGGGCGCGCTGTCGCAGATCAAAAACCAGACCGTCGAGTTCCGCCCGATGAACGCCCAGCCTGCCGACCAGGAAGTCGAAGTGCGTTCGCAGGTGGTGCAGCCGCGCGGCGAGCCGATCATGCTGAACTACCGCCTCGCCAAGACCGCCGGCGGCTGGAAGATCTTCGACATCAACGTGCTCGGCGCGTGGCTGGTCGAGACCTACAAGGGCAACTTCAACGCCGGCATCACCAAAGGCGGCGTCGATGGCCTGATCAAGTCGATGGCCGAGCGCAACGCCGCCCTCGCCGCCAAGGCGGGCAAGTAAGCACATGGCCGATACCAACACGCTGCAGTCGATCGAAACACTGACGGTCCAGACCGCCCGTGCGGCGATGGAGCGGGGTCTGGCCGCCATCAAGGCCGGCCAGACCGTGTTCGACCTGGCCAGCGTGAAACAGGCCGATTCCTCGGCCGTGGCCGTGTTGCTTGCATGGCAGAGGGCCGCCCGCAAGGGTGGCTCGGCGCTGTCGTTCGTCAACCTTCCAGCCGGGCTGATCAGCCTGGCCGCGCTCTACGGCGTCGATGCTTTCCTGGTGGCCACGCCCGCCAATCTGCAGCACCATTGATCCTGTCCTGTAAGGTTCGCGCGACTTGGCCCGATGCGGCTTCGCGCGCGACCTGCCCGGTCGCGTAATGTATTTCCTGCGCGACTCTGCCAACGCCGATTTCCCCTATAATTGAACGTTTCCCCGCATGGGGACGCACGCTTTGCCGTCGCCGGCAAGCCAATGCTGTATAGACAATATTCAACCTGGTTCATGCATGACAGCCATTGAGATCAACAACGTCGAAAAAAGCTACAAGGCCCTCAAGGCCCTGGACGGCGTTTCCCTGCGCATCGAGGAGGGCGAGTTCTTCGGCTTGCTCGGCCCCAACGGCGCCGGCAAGACCACGCTGATTTCGATCATCGCCGGCCTGATCCGCCCGGACGCGGGCAGCGTCAAGATCCACGGCCACGACGTCAGCGCCGACTTCCGCGAGGCGCGCAAAAAACTCGGCGTGGTGCCGCAGGAACTCGTGTTCGACCCCTTCTTCACGGTGCGCGAAACGCTGCGCCTGCAGTCGGGCTATTTCGGCCTCAAGAACAACGACAAGTGGATCGACGAGGTCATGCACAACCTCGACCTGAGCAACAAGGCCGACGTCAACATGCGCGCGCTGTCGGGCGGCATGAAGCGGCGCGTGCTCGTGGCCCAGGCGCTGGTGCACAAGCCGCCCGTGATCGTGCTCGACGAGCCGACCGCCGGCGTCGACGTCGAGCTGCGCCAGACCCTGTGGAAGTTCATCGCGCGCCTGAACCGCGAAGGCCACACGGTGGTCTTGACCACCCACTACCTCGAGGAGGCGCAGGCGATGTGCCAGCGCGTGGCCATGCTCAAGGGCGGCCGCGTGGTCGCGCTCGACACGATGTCGGCGCTGATCCGGCGCATCTCCGGCTCCCAGCTCAATCTGCATCTGTCGAGCGGCACCCTGCCGCACGAGCTGCGCCAGCTGATCGCGCACGACGAGCCGCAGAACGGGAACAAATTCAGCCTGCGCGTGAACGACTACAACGAGGTCGAAGGCATCCTCGCGCGCCTGCGCGCGTCCGGCGCCGTGATCGACGAGATGCAACTCCAGCAGGCCGACCTCGAAGATATCTTTTTGCAGATCATGGACGGGGACGCGGCATGAATATGTTCTCGGTGGGCTTCCAAACCCTGTTCTACAAAGAAACGCTGCGCTTCTGGAAGGTCGCCACCCAAACCGTGGCCGCGCCCGTGCTGACGGCGATGCTGTACCTGCTGATCTTCGGCCACGTGCTCAAGGGCACCGTGCCGCGCTACCCGGGCGTGAGCTACGTCGCCTTTTTGATCCCGGGCCTGGTCATGATGAGCGTGCTGCAGAACGCGTTCGCCAATTCCTCGTCCTCACTGATCCAGTCCAAGATCACGGGCAACCTCGTGTTCATCCTGCTGCCGCCGCTGTCGCACTGGGAGATTTTATCGGCCTACGTGCTGGCCTCGGTCGTGCGCGGGCTCGTCGTCGGCGGCTGCGTATTCGCCATCACGGTCTGGTTCGCCGACCTGCACTTCGTCGCGCCGCTGTGGATCTTCGTGTTCGCGCTGCTGGGCGCGGCGATCCTCGGCACGCTCGGCGTGATCTGCGGCGTCTGGGCCGAGAAATTCGACCAGCTCGCCGCGTTCCAGAATTTTTTGATCATGCCCGCCACCTTCCTGTCGGGCGTGTTTTATTCGATACACTCGCTGCCGCCGTTGTGGCAAACCGTATCACATCTGAATCCGTTCTTTTACATGATCGACGGCTTCCGGCACGGCTTCTTCGGCACCTCCGACGTCTCGCCGTGGACCAGCCTCGCCGTCGTCTCGGCCTTCTTCGCGCTGCTCGCGGCGATGGCCATCAATCTGCTCAGCCGCGGCTACAAGCTGCGCCACTAAACCAACAGGGGAACGCCATGGCCACCACACCAGAACTGATTCACAGCTATATCACCGCCGGACTCGAATGCACCCACCTCGAGGTGGACGGCGACGGCCAACATTTCAACGCCCTGATAGTGTCGCCCGCGTTCGTGGGCAAACGCCCGATCCAGCGCCACCAGCTGGTGTATGCCGCCCTCGGCGACCGCATGCGTGAAGAGATCCACGCGCTGTCGATGAAGACCCTGACCCCCGACGAATACCAAAGCTAACAGAAAAGGACACGACATGGACAAGCTTCAGATTGTTGGCGGCAAACGCCTCGACGGCCAGATCGCCATCTCCGGCGCCAAGAACGCGGCGCTGCCGATCCTGTGCGCTGGCCTGCTGACCGCCGGCGACCTCGACCTGTCGAACGTGCCGAACCTGCACGACGTCAAAACCATGCTGACCCTGCTCGGGCAGACCGGCCTCAAGGTCAACCGCGACGGCGAGCGCGTGGTCCTCAACGGCGGCGCGATCGACAAGCTCGAAGCCCCGTACGAGATGGTCAAGACCATGCGCGCCTCGATCCTCGTGCTCGGCCCGCTGCTGGCGCGCTTCGGCGAGGCCAAGGTCTCGCTGCCGGGCGGCTGCGCGATCGGCTCGCGTCCGGTCGACCAGCACATCAAGGGCCTGCGCGCGCTCGGCGCCGAGATCACGATCGAAGGCGGCTACATCTACGCCAAGTGCAAAAAACTGCGCGGCACGCGCATCGTGACCGACATGATCACCGTCACCGGCACCGAGAACCTGCTGATGGCGGCCACGCTGGCCGAGGGCACGACCGTGCTCGAAAACGCCGCGCGCGAACCCGAGGTTACCGACCTGGCCAACCTGCTGGTGGCCATGGGCGCCCGGATTGACGGCATCGGCACCGACCGCCTGACGATCGTGGGCGTGCCCGAACTGCACGGCGCGAGCCACGCGGTGATCGCCGACCGCATCGAAACCGGCACCTTTTTGTGCGCGGTCGCGGCCACCGGCGGCGACATTTTGCTGACCAACACCCGCACCGACATCCTCGACGTCGCGCTCGACAAGCTGCGCGAAATGGGCTTGATCATGACCGCTGGTAAAGACTCGATCCGCGCGCAGATGAGCGGGCGGCCGAAGCCGGTGAGTTTTCGCACCACCGAATACCCGGGCTTCCCGACCGACATGCAGGCCCAGTTCATGGCCGTCAACACGATCGCCGGCGGCACCAGCCGCGTGACCGAGACCATTTTCGAGAACCGCTTCATGCACGTGCAGGAGATGAACCGGCTCGGCGCGGCGATCCAGATCGAGGGCAACACGGCCTTCATCCGCGGCGTCGACAAGCTCGTCGGCGCGCCCGTGATGGCGACCGACCTGCGCGCCTCGGCTTCGCTGGTGATCGCCGCGATGGCGGCCCAGGGCCAGACCATCATCGAGCGCATCTACCACCTCGACCGCGGCTACGACCGCATGGAAGTCAAACTGTCCAACGTGGGCGCCGACATCGTCCGGATCAAATAGATTATCAAACTATGAGTGCATTTAGCCGACCCGACCATTCCCAGCTCATCCTCGCGCTGTCGAAGGGCCGCATTTTCGACGACACCCTGCCGCTGCTCGAGGCGGCAGGCATCACCGTCACCGAAAACCCTGAGACTTCGCGCAAGCTCATTTTGGCCACGAACGACCCGGGCGTACGCGTGATCATCGTGCGCGCCTCCGACGTGCCGACCTATGTGCAGCACGGCGCGGCCGACTTCGGCGTGGCCGGCAAGGATGTGCTGCTCGAGCATGGCGGCGAGGGCCTGTACCAGCCGATCGACCTCAACATCGCGCATTGCCGCATGTCGGTCGCGGTCAAGGCCGGCTTCGACTACGAGAACGCGGTGCGCCACGGCGCGCGCCTGCGCGTGGCCACCAAATTCGTCCAGACCGCGCGCGAGCACTTCGCGGCCAAGGGCGTGCACGTCGACCTGATCAAGCTGTACGGCTCGATGGAGCTGGCGCCGCTGGTCGGCCTGTCCGACGCCATCGTCGACCTGGTCTCGACCGGCAGCACCCTGCGCGCCAACAACCTGGTCGAGGTCGAGCAGATCATGGAGATCTCCTCGCGCCTGGTGGTCAACCAAGCCGCGCTCAAACTCAAGCGCGCGCGCCTGCAACCGATCCTCGAGGCCTTCGAACGCGCCTCGGCCCAACAAAGCTAAACTAGAAAAGAACCACGTCATGCCGCTCCCGATTGCCAAACTCGACTCCACGCAGCCCGACTTCAAGCAGCGCCTGTCCGCCCTGCTCGCCTTCGAAGCGAGCACCGACGAATCGATCGAAAGCGCGGTAAAGGCGATTTTGCATGACGTGAAAACGCGCGGCGACGCCGCCGTGCTCGAATACACCAACCGTTTCGACCGGATTCCCGGCGGCGCCGCCGGCATGGCCGCGTTCGACGTGCCGCAGTCCGAACTCGCGGCCGCGCTGGCCGGCCTGCCCGCGGCCCAGCGCAGCGCGCTCGAGACGGCGGCGGCGCGCGTGCGCGTGTTCCACCAGCGCCAAAAGGACGAGCTGCGCGACTTCAGCTTCACCGAGGCCGACGGCACCGTGCTGGGCCAGCGCGTGACGCCGCTCGACCGGGTCGGCATCTACGTCCCCGGCGGCAAGGCCACCTATCCCTCGTCGGTCCTGATGAACGCGATTCCGGCCCAGGTGGCCGGGGTCAAAGAGATCATCATGGTCGTGCCCACGCCCGAAGGCGTCAAAAACCAGATGGTGCTGGCGGCCGCCGCCATCGCCGGCGTCACGCGCGTGATCACGATCGGCGGCGCGCAGGCGGTCGGCGCGCTGGCTTACGGCACCGAAACCATCGCCGCGGTCGACAAGATCGTCGGCCCCGGCAACGCCTACGTGGCCGCGGCCAAGCGGCGCGTGTTCGGCACCGTCGGCATCGACATGATCGCCGGCCCGTCCGAAATTTTGATCATCTGCGACGGCAGCACCGACCCCGATTGGGTCGCGATGGACTTGTTCTCGCAGGCCGAGCACGACGAACTGGCGCAGGCGATCATGCTGTGCCCGGACGCCGACTACATCGCACGCGTCGAACAGGCGATCGAGCGCCTGCTGCCGAGCATGCCGCGCAGCGCCATCATCCGCACCTCCCTGGGCGACCGCGGCGCGCTGGTCAAGGTGCGCGACATGGCCGAGGCCTGCGAGATCGCCAACGCGATCGCGCCCGAGCACCTCGAGATCTCGGCCGAAGACCCGCAGCAATGGGCCGACCTGGTGCGCCACGCGGGCGCGATCTTCCTCGGACGCTTCTCGTCCGAGTCGCTGGGCGACTACTGCTGCGGCCCGAACCACGTGCTGCCGACCTCGCGCACGGCGCGTTTCTCGTCGCCGCTCGGCGTGTACGACTTCCAGAAGCGCTCGTCGATGCTGTTCGTCTCGGAGGCCGGCGCGCAAACGCTGGGACCCGTCGCGGCCGAACTGGCCTACGGCGAAGGCTTGCAGGCGCACGCGCGCAGCGCCGAAATGCGCGTGAAGGGCGCGACCGGGGAATCGCGATGAGCGACTGGGTCAACCGGGTCTTCTGCGAGGACGCGCTGTCCGGCCTCGCGCGCATCCCCGATGGCTCGGTCGACCTGATCCTGACCGACCCGCCCTACAACCTGGGCAAGGACTACGGCAACGACTCGGACCAGCAAAGTGTGGCCGCCTACCTGGCCTGGACCGAGCAGTGGATCGACGCGGCGCTACCCAAGCTGAAAGCCAACGGCAGCCTGTACATCTTCCTGACCTGGCGTTTCTCGCCCGAGATCTTCGTCATGCTCAAACAGCGCATGACGATGATGAACGAGATCATCTGGGACCGGCGCGTGCCGTCGATGGGCGGCAGCGTGCGCAGCTTCACCTCGGTGCACGACACGGTCGGCTTTTTCGTCAAGCGCAAGGACTATTACTTCGACCTCGACGCGATCCGCATCCCGTACGACGCCGAGACCAAAAAGGCGCGCTCGCGCTCGATCTTCGTGGGCGCCAAATGGCTCGAACTCGGCTACAACCCGAAGGACCTGTGGAGCGTCTCGCGCCTGCACCGCGAGCACCCCGAGCGGGCCGACCACCCGACCCAGAAGCCGCTCGAGATCATCGAGCGCATCGTCAAGGCCTCGTGCCCGCCCGGCGGGGTCGTGCTCGACCTGTTCCTGGGCAGCGGCACCACGGCGGTCGCGGCCAAGCGCTGCGGGCGCAACTACGTCGGCTTCGAACTGAACCCCGACTACTGCGCCGTGATCGAACAGCGGCTGGTGGCGGTCGACAATCCGGCCCAGCCCTATGTGCGCCCGAAGGTCGAGAAACGCCCGCGCGCGCCCAAAAAAGCCGCGCCGAAGGCAGGCTCCGAGCCCGCGCCGGGCGAGAATTTCGAACTGATTTAACTAAAATAATGGCAGCGGAGAGTCCCGAAAAAATGTCCTTCCTTGAGAACCTGATCAACAACACCATCCGCCCCGACGTGCGCGCGGTGGGCACCTACCATATCGCCGACGCGAGCGGCTTCATCAAGCTCGACTCGATGGAAAACCCGTACCCGCTGCCCGCACACCTGCGCGCCGAACTCGGCGTGCGGCTCGCCGACGCCGTCCTGAACCGCTACCCGGTCGCCTCCTACGACACGCTCAAGCAAAAAATCTGCGCCAGGCTCGGCGTGCCCGACGGCTACAGCGTAATCCTCGGCAACGGCTCCGACGAGATCATCTCGATCATCGCGATGGCCACCGCGCGCCAGGACCGGCGCACCGTGATCATGGCGCCGGTGCCGGCGTTCGTGATGTTCGCGCGCTCGGCCCAGTTCGCGGGCGCCGATTTCGTCGGGGTCCCGCTCAAGGCCGACTTCACGCTCGACCTGCCGGCGATGCTCGCCGCGATCGCCGAGCACAAGCCCTCGGTCGTGTTCCTGGCCTACCCCAACAACCCGACCGGCAACCTGTACGACGCGGCCGACATGGTCGCGGTCATCGAGGCGCTCGGCGAGACCGGCATCGCCGTCGTCGACGAGGCCTACGAGCCGTTCGCGCGCACCAGCTTCATGCCGCGCCTGCCCGAGTTTCCGAACCTGGTCGTCATGCGCACCCTGTCCAAGCTCGGCCTGGCCGGCATCCGGCTCGGCTACATGGCGGGCGCGCCGGCCCTGCTCGAGCAATTCGACAAGGTGCGCCCGCCGTACAACGTCAACGTGCTGACCCAGGTCGCGGCCGAATTCGCGCTCGACCATGTCGAGGTGCTCAACGCGCAGGCGGCCCTGCTCAACGCCGCGCGCACCGAGCTGGCGGCGCGCCTGGCCGAACTGCCCGGGGTCGAAGTGTTTCCGTCGGCGGCGAATTTTCTACTGATTCGGGTGCCCGATTCCGACTATGCTTGCGCGAAACTCTTCGCCCACAAGGTATTAATCAAAAATATGGGTAAAATGCATAGCCTGCTCGCCGATTGCATCCGCGTCACGGTCAGCACCCCGGAAGAAAATTCAGCATTCCTCGACGCCCTTGAGGCCTCGTTGCCGTCGTATTAATCACAGACCACGTCCATGACCCGCACCGCACAAATCACGCGCAACACCAACGAGACGCAGATCCGCGTCGCGATCAACCTCGACGGCACAGGCCAGCAAAAGCTCAACACCGGCGTGCCCTTCCTCGACCACATGCTCGACCAGATCGCGCGCCACGGCCTCATCGACCTCGACATCGAATGCGTGGGCGACCTCCACATCGACGCCCACCACACGGTCGAAGACACCGGCATCACGCTCGGCATGGCGGTGGCGCAGGCCATCGGCGACAAAAAAGGCATCCGCCGCTACGGCCACGCCTACGTGCCGCTCGACGAGGCGCTCTCGCGCGTGGTCATCGATTTCTCGGGCCGTCCGGGCCTCGAGATGCACGTGCCCTGGAAGCGCGCCATGATCGGCAATTTCGACGTCGACCTCGCGCACGAATTCTTCCAGGGATTCGTCAACCACGCGCTGGTGTCGCTGCACATCGACAACCTGCGCGGCGAGAACGCGCACCACCAGTGCGAAACCGTGTTCAAGGCCTTCGGCCGCGCGCTGCGCATGGCCG
>JAZKIN010000069.1:0-46179 GCA_040384885.1 Pseudomonadota bacterium
TGGGCGGTAAAGCCCAGTTCGGCGGCCAGCGCTTCGGTGAGATGGAGGTGTGGGCCCTGGAAGCGTACGGCGCATCGTATGTGCTGCAAGAAATGCTGACCGTCAAGTCGGACGATGTGAACGGCCGTACCAAGGTCTACGAGAACCTGGTCAAAGGTGACCATGTGATCGAAGCCGGTATGCCGGAATCGTTCAACGTGCTGGTCAAGGAAATTCGTTCGCTCGGTATCGATATCGATCTGGAACGGAACTGACGCGGTACGGCGTCATCCCCGCCGGTGCAGGGATGACGACAAAACGTGTCTGGAATGTGCCGAGTAGGCAGGGTGGGTCAGCGAGCTGACCCACGCGAACGCGGCCACCAAGGTGGCCGTGTCGCCCGCGTTGGCAAGGAAACGACCTTGTCCACCTTCGCACTGCTTGGTTGGGGCGCAAGTCCCGGAATTACGCAATTTAATCACCTGGAGTGATACATGAAAGCACTGCTCGATCTATTCAAGCAAGTTCAGCAAAACGAAACCTTCGACGCGATTAAAATCGGTCTGGCTTCGCCTGAAAAAATCCGTTCGTGGTCCTACGGCGAAGTCAAAAAGCCGGAAACCATCAACTATCGTACATTCAAGCCTGAGCGCGACGGCCTGTTCTGCGCCAAGATCTTTGGTCCTATCAAGGACTACGAGTGCCTGTGCGGCAAGTACAAGCGCCTCAAGCACCGCGGCGTCATCTGCGAAAAGTGCGGCGTCGAAGTCACGCTGGCAAAAGTGCGCCGCGAGCGCATGGGCCACATCGAACTGGCCTCGCCTACCGCGCACATCTGGTTCCTGAAGTCGCTGCCGTCGCGTCTGGGCATGGTCCTCGACATGACCCTGCGGGATATCGAACGCGTCCTGTACTTCGAAGCATACGTCGTGACCGATCCAGGCATGACCCCGCTTAAGAAGTGCCAGATCATGTCGGAAGACGACTACGCCGCCAAGTACGAAGAGTACGGCGACGACTTCACCGCCTTCATGGGCGCCGAAGGTATCCGTGAACTGCTGCGCTCGATCGACATCCACCGCGATGCCGAAGCCCTGCGCGTGGAACTGAAGGAATCGAAGTCCGAAGCGAAGATCAAGAAATACGCCAAGCGCCTCAAAGTGCTCGAGGCATTCCAGCGTTCGGGCATCAAGCCGGACTGGATGATCATGGAAGTGCTGCCAGTGCTGCCGCCGGAACTGCGTCCGCTGGTACCGCTGGACGGCGGCCGCTTTGCGACCTCCGACCTGAACGACCTGTATCGCCGCGTCATCAACCGTAATAACCGCCTGAAGCGCCTGATGGAATTGCGCGCGCCGGAAATTATTACGCGTAACGAAAAGCGCATGCTGCAAGAAGCGGTCGATTCGCTGCTGGACAACGGCCGTCGCGGCAAAGCGATGACCGGCGCCAACAAGCGTCCGCTCAAGTCGCTCGCTGAAATGATCAAAGGTAAGGGCGGTCGTTTCCGTCAGAACTTGCTGGGCAAGCGCGTCGACTACTCGGGCCGTTCGGTCATCGTGGTCGGTCCACAGCTCAAACTGCACCAGTGCGGCCTGCCGAAACTGATGGCCTTGGAACTGTTCAAGCCATTCATTTTCAACAAGCTCGAACTGATGGGTTTGGCAACGACGATCAAGGCCGCCAAGAAACTGGTCGAGATTCAAGAGCCGGTCGTGTGGGACATCCTCGAAGACGTGATCCGCGAACATCCGGTCATGCTCAACCGCGCACCTACGCTGCACCGCCTTGGTATCCAGGCTTTCGAGCCGGTCCTGATTGAAGGCAAGGCCATCCAGCTGCACCCACTCGTCTGCGCGGCGTTCAACGCCGACTTCGACGGTGACCAGATGGCTGTCCACGTCCCGCTGTCGATCGAAGCACAGATGGAAGCGCGCACGCTGATGCTGGCGTCGAACAACATCCTGTTCCCGTCGAACGGCGAGCCGTCGATCGTTCCTTCCCAGGATATCGTGCTCGGTCTGTACTACGCGACCCGCGAAGCGATCAACGCCAAGAACGAAGGTATGTTGTTCACCGACGTCTCGGAAGTGATCCGCGCCTACGACAACAAGGAAGTCGAACTGACGACCCGGATCACCGTGCGTATCGTCGAGAATCCAAAAGACGCCGAGTCGGGCGAATTCGTGCGCACCGTCACGCGTTACGAAACCACGGTCGGCCGTGCGATCCTGTCCGAAATCCTGCCTAAAGGCCTGCCGTTCTCCGTACTGAACCGCGCCCTGAAGAAGAAAGAGATTTCGAAGCTGATCAACACGTCGTTCCGCAAGTGCGGCCTGCGTGCCACCGTCGTGTTCGCCGACAAGCTGATGCAGTCCGGTTTCCGTCTCGCGACGCGCGCCGGTATCTCGATCTGCGTCGACGACATGCTGGTACCACCACAGAAAGTGACCCTGATTTCCGCTGCAGAGCAGGAAGTCAAACAGATCGAACAGCAGTACTCGTCCGGTCTGGTTACCGCTGGCGAGCGTTACAACAAGGTCGTCGACATCTGGGGCAAGACCTCGGACGAAGTCGGCAAGGCCATGATGGACCAGCTCAAAGTCGAAGACGTGATCCGCCGCGACGGCACCAAGTCGACGCAAGAATCGTTCAACGCCATTTACATGATGGCCGACTCCGGCGCGCGCGGTTCCGCAGCCCAGATTCGCCAGCTTGCTGGTATGCGTGGACTGATGGCAAAACCGGACGGTTCGATTATCGAAACGCCGATTACCGCGAACTTCCGCGAAGGCCTGAACGTTTTGCAGTACTTCATCTCGACCCACGGCGCTCGTAAAGGTCTGGCCGACACCGCGCTCAAAACCGCGAACTCGGGTTACCTGACACGCCGCCTGGTCGACGTGACCCAGGATCTGGTGGTGATCGAGGACGACTGCGGCACCAGCAACGGTACGCTGATGAAAGCCTTGGTTGAAGGTGGTGAAGTCATCGAAGCGCTGCGCGACCGTATCCTCGGCCGTGTCAACGTCAACGACGTCGTCAATCCTGAAAGCCAGGAAACGCTGTACGAAGCAGGCACCCTGCTCGACGAAGACATGGTCGAAGAAATCGAACGCCTGTCGATCGACGAAGTCAAGGTCCGCACGCCGCTCACTTGCGACACACGCTTCGGCTTGTGCGCGATGTGCTACGGCCGCGACCTCGGCCGCGGCTCGATGGTCAACTCCGGCGAAGCTGTCGGCGTGATCGCGGCGCAGTCGATCGGTGAGCCTGGTACCCAGCTGACCATGCGTACCTTCCACATTGGTGGTGCGGCGTCGCGTGCGGCTGTTGCATCGTCGGTCGAGGCGAAGTCGAACGGTACCATCCGTTTCACCGCGACCATGCGTTACGTAACCAACGGCAAGGGTTCGCAGATCGTCATTTCCCGTTCCGGCGAAGTGCTGATCACCGACGACCACGGCCGTGAGCGCGAGCGTCATAAAGTGCCGTACGGCGCGACCCTGATCGTCAAGGATGGCAACGTGATCAAGGCCGGCACGGCCTTGGCAACCTGGGATCCGCTGACCCGTCCGATCATCACCGAGTACGCCGGTATCGTGCGTTTCGAAAACGTGGAAGAGGGCGTCACCGTTGCTCGCCAGGTTGATGATGTGACCGGCCTGTCGACCCTCGTGGCGATCGATGCCAAGCGTCGCGGTTCGCTGACCAAGACCTTGCGTCCGCAAGTCAAGCTGCTCAACGAAGCGAACGAAGAAGTCAAGATCGCCGGCACCGAACACTCGGTGGCGATCGGCTTCCAGGTCGGCGCGCTGATCATGGTTAAAGATGGCCAGGCGGTATCGGTCGGCGAAGTGCTGGCACGTATCCCGACCGAATCGCAAAAGACGCGCGACATCACCGGTGGTCTGCCGCGTGTTGCCGAGCTGTTCGAAGCGCGTTCGCCGAAAGACGCCGGCATGCTGGCCGAAGTCACGGGTACGGTTGCGTTTGGTAAAGAGACCAAGGGCAAGCAGCGTCTCGAAATCACGGACATGGACGGCAACAAGCACGAGTTCCTGATCACCAAGGACAAGCAAGTGCTGGTGCATGACGGCCAAGTCGTGAACAAGGGCGAGATGATCGTGGACGGCCCGGCCGATCCGCAAGACATCCTGCGCCTGCTGGGTATCGAAGCGCTGGCGCGTTACATCGTCGACGAAGTGCAGGACGTGTACCGTCTGCAGGGCGTGAAGATCAACGACAAGCACATCGAAGTGATCGTGCGCCAGATGCTGCGCCGCGTGCAGATCGTGGAAGCCGGCGATGCGAACTACATCGTTGGTGAACAGGTCGAGCGTTCGGAGTTGCTGGACGAAAACGACCGCGTCACCGCCGCCGGCAAGATCCCAGCGACGTACGAAAACGTACTGCTCGGTATCACCAAGGCATCGCTGTCGACCGACTCGTTCATCTCGGCCGCATCGTTCCAGGAAACCACCCGCGTGCTTACCGAAGCGGCGATCATGGGCAAGCGCGACGGTCTGCGCGGCCTGAAGGAAAACGTCATCGTCGGCCGCCTGATTCCTGGCGGTACCGGTCTGGCCTTCCATCGTGCCCGCAAGGAAAAAGAAGCGTGGGAAGTCGAAGAGCGCAATGCGCTGTTGCAGCAAGAGAAGGCCAACATGGCTAACGAATTGCAGGCAATGGAAGATAACGCTCAGGCAACGGCGGCATCACAGCACGGCGACGACGCGTAATTTAGCTTAGTCCCAACCGAAAACGGCACCGAGGAGAGATCCCGGTGCCGTTTTTTCATGTGCACGAAACCATACATTTCTGAATAGAGACGGTAATTACTATTCAATAATGAATAGTGGCCAGATGGCGATTATTCGTGAGTAGCAGCGATTGACTTCAGCTATGTCAGGTGCGAGACTGAGTTCGATCCATTTTAGACAGGAGCCATGATGGCCACTTCCGAAACCAAAGTGCTTTCGACGCATGTACCTCTGCCGCTAGCCGACAAGGTCGATCAGATCGCTGCCCGACTCGAACGCTCGCGCGAATGGATCGTCAGGCAGGCGTTAAGCGCCTGGGTTGACCAAGAGGAGGAACGCAGCCGGCTTACCCAAGAGGCAATGGCGGACGTAGACGCCGGACGTGTCATCGACCATCAGGCGGTTCAAGCTTGGGCAGACAGTCTAATTGGCGATTCGCCGCTACCCGCGCCAAACATTCGATAATGGAATTGCTATGGACCAGCAAAGCGCTGTCTGATTTGACGCGGCTGCACGAGTTCTTGGCGGCGGTGAACGAACCTGCTGCTGCGCGAACCGTCCGCTCTCTCACGAATGCTTCTGCGCGTCTGGTCTTGAACCCGCGCATCGGCGAACGACTTGCTGAATTTGACCCGCGCGAAATTCGGCGCATTCTTATTGGCCGCTACGAACTACGCTATGAGGTTGTGCAATCTAAGATCTACGTTTTGCGGCTGTGGCACACCCGCGAAGAACGCTGAGTGCTATTGTCAGCCTGCCGTTCCCAGTCTTGACGCTTGCGCCCTTTCTCGTGCTTCCGGGTCAGACAGCAAACCGCGGCGCTTGAACCAGATCTCCATTGGAATTGTCACCAGCGGTGGCACTGCGGCAACCACGGCAACGAACGTGGCCCACAGCGGCCAGCGCAAGCGCACCGCCGCCAGGACCGTCACAATCACGTAACTGATGAATACGATACCGTGCAACGGCCCGAAAATCGCCACGCCCATCTCCGTAGTCTTCGTCGTATATTTGAGGAACATGCCGACCAGAAGGCCCGCCCATGTCAGTCCTTCGAGCAAGGCGACAATAGAGAATAGTTTTCCGATACCGGTAGGCTGGCTGTGATTCATTCGATTTCCTTGTAAGTTGCGCTGCGCACAGTGAAGGCGCGCCATTCGCCGTGTCGAGGTTGGCTGGCATGATAGCGCAAGTTCCCTATTGCAACGCCCCCCGCTCCACTCAATTCTCGTCGACGCGAAGTACCATCCTGTCCTCATCGTGGAAGTGGCCGTCGATGCAAACCGACCTCTGATCGACGCCCGTCTTGACGAAACCAAACTTCGCGTAGAGCGCTTTCGCAGCCTCGTTGTCGCTGCTGACAACGAGCGTGAGCTGGACCAGTTCGGGAATCCGCCGAACTTCACGCAACAAACCTTCGATCAATTTGCCCGCTACGCCTTGCCCGCGCGCCTCGGGCGCGACATACAAGCCCCAGATATTGCCGCGATGCTGAATCTGCGCCATCGCTTCACGCTTAAAGCCGCTCATCGCAACGAGTCGATCGCCGCTGAACACGCCAATTACCATCTGGAAGGGTGTGGCCATTAGGCGCTGCCGCATGTGTTCGATGGTTTGCGCGGATTCCTCGGCATACGACGCCCAGGCAACCCCGGGTGATTCCCGAATGCCCGACAGGCGCAGACTGCGAAAAGCCTCGACGTCGCCAGGGGTAAGTAGGCGCGTGTGCATCATGGTTTTGTGCGCCGCTTGGCGAGCTCGGAAACGGTGACGAAGGTGTAGCCCTTCTGCCTGAGGGCATCGATCACACCGGGCACCGCCGCCATCGACGCCTGGCGCGATTTATACATCACGTGCAGCAGAACTATCGAGCCCGGCCTGACGTTATCGGCAACATGCTTGATGATCTTGTCGGCGCTGGCCCCGACCTCGGCCGAATCCTCGGGGGCGACGTCCCACATCACCGACGTGATGCCGCGCTGGCTCAGGTAGAAAGGCAGCCCGAGCAGCTTCTTGCCGTATGGCGGGCGGAAGGTCAAGGGGCCGATATAGCCGATAGATCGTATCGCGGCCTCGGTGGTATCGACCTCGCCCTTTAGCTTGCCGTAGGATTTAAAAAGCATGCGTGGGTGGGTGTAGGTATGGTTGCCCACTTCATGTCCGGCGGCGACAATCTCGCGCCCCTCTTGCGGATTCTTCGTAATTTCTTGCCCGGTAAGATAGAAAGTCGCTTTGACGTTCTTTTCGCGTAGGACCGCGAGCAGCGCCTGCGTATGGCGCGGCGTCGGCCCGTCATCGAAGGTCAGCGCCACAACCTTGTCGGACGTCTCAACCCGGTCGAACATGTCCCCAAACAACTGAAAAGAGCGCGAAACGCTAAGCTGCCATACGCCAACAAGCACGAGCAACAACCCGGCAACACCAATCGCAATCTTTCGCACGCAACTCTCCAGACAGTAATAATTTCAAAACAAGCACGGTCGGCGAATTCGTGGTCTATCGCAAGTGCCTAGCCACGCGAAAACTCACAACAGCTTGAGCTCGAAGACGCGCCTGCGCTTGGCTTTGATTTCTGCAAGCCCACTTTTAAAGCTCGGAAAGCTGTTGAAGAGCGCGTCGAAACTGCCATCCTTGAGCGCAAGATTGAGGCCGCGCTCGATGCGGTCGGCCAGCGCCGGATTGTCGCGGCTGACAAAGAAGTAGAACGGCACGTGGTAATGCAAAAATATGGTTTTCTCGATCACGATGCCTTCGCTTGCATGCGTGCGCTGTTCGTAAAAAGCTTCATAGACACCGCGCGGCATGTAGTCGAAGCGCTTGACGCGCAACATTGCAAACAGATTTTCGAACGTGATCGAGGTGGCCACCGGAAGGCCATTGGCGCGCAGAATCTCCGTCGACGGCCAGTTGACCCCGGCGCCGGCCCGCATCTGCCGCAAGTCGTCGAGCGAGCGCACCGCGCGAAATCTACCCTGGTCCTCGGCGCGGATCAGGAATACCCGGTAGTCGTTAAGCTCACGCAATAGTGAGATGCGCACGGCCAGCAACTCGGCTTCTCGCTCACGATTGGTGCCGTCCCACATCAAGTTGACAGCGCCGCTTTTTTTGAGCTCCGCAATCTGGCGCAAACTGCTCAGGGGATGCTTGTAGTGCGATATTTCAAACGGGCCGTCAGTGGCGCGCGTCTTTTCTAGCGCGAGCCGCAACAGTTGCGGGAAGTAGTTAGAGTGGCCTTTCGAACTCGGCGGCGGCGACGGCACGCGCACTTGCAGCGTCGCTGCTTGCACGTTGGCGGTCGAAAACATCAGCACGACCAATGCCACCCACCAGTACCCGATTATGCTGTCGATCCGGCGGCAAGAGGCAGTGAAATTCGTCATCAACGATGAGCTGGGCAGATTAAAGATGGTCAATGGTAACGCACTAGCGATCGACCGGGGGCGCTTCTGTTGCTGCTCAGTCTAGCGGCAGCGTTACCTTGAAACAGCAACCGCCGCCAGGATTGGCCAAGCATTGCACATCGCCACCGTGATGGCGCGCGATTTGACGTACCAGACTCAGCCCGAGGCCCACGCCGCCCGCGGTTTCGCTCGCGCCCGGCACGCGGTAAAAGGGCTCGAACACGCGCTCGCGTTCGGACTCAGGTATGCCAGGACCGCTGTCGCAGATGCTCAATTCCAATGTCGCTTCGTTGCCATCCTCCAAGCGCGCCGCAACTGCGGTGCCCGCGCCGTGGCGCAGCGCGTTCTCGAGCAGATTGCGCACAAGGCGCCGCATGAGGCGGGCGTCGCCGCGCATGCTGACCGCGCCGGCCACAAGCGTCGCATCCACCCGCGCGCACTCTTCGGCAAGAATGCCTGTCAGATCGACTTCTTCGGGACGCGGCCCGGTCGTCCCGATCGCGTCTAGTCGGCTTGCGAGCAAGACTTCGTCGATCAACTGGTCAAGCTCGGCAACATTGCGCTTGAGCTCGTCGCGCATGGCCGGGGTCGCCGTGTCCTGCATCAGTTCGACGGCCATCCGGATGCGCGCGAGCGGCGAACGCAGTTCGTGCGAGGCATTTGCCAACAGTGATTTTTGGGCGGCGACGAGCGCCTCGATGCGCGCGGCCGAGTCGTTGAAGCTGCTCGCAAGGTGCGCCACCTCGTCGCGCCCTTCGACGTCGACGCGGGCCGACAACTGGCCCTGGCCCCAGGCCTCTACGCTGCGTTGCAATTTTTCAAGCCGGCGCGTGAGGCGGCGCACCACGGGAAATGCAGCGACGCCGACCGTCAATGCGATCAACACGAGCAGCACGACCAGGCCAACGACGGCTCGGTGGCCATGCCGCCGTTGGCCCTGGAGCCAGCGGCCGTCGCGCAATTTCAGTACGAACACACTTGGGTTTCCTCTTAGCCAGACGGCGCCCTTCTGGTTCGGCTTGAGCGGCGGCAAGGCATGGCCGACGCGCGCGATCAGCGTCAGGTCGGCCGCATACAGGGCAAGATCGGCATTCAGTTTGCGGCTCCACTTGCGCAAGCCGAGCCGCTGTACTTCGGCCGGGGCTGTCGCCGGCGGCAACACTTCGGTTGCGAGCTCGGCAATGGTGTCGAGGTTGGTGTCGACCTGGGCCGGGTCAAAATGCCAATGCGCGATGCCGAACAGGAGCGCGGTGATCGCGAGGCTTGCGAGCAGCGCCAGATAGAAGCGCACATACAGCCGCTGCCCGAGGACGAACTTGGCGGGCGCGGCTTCAGACATCCTGCACCTTAGCAAAAACATAGCCGGTCCCGCGCACGGTGATGATGCGCCGCGGATGCTTGACGTCGTCTTCGATGGCGAGCCGGAGCCGGCCGATGTGGACGTCGATCGAGCGGTCGAAGGGGTCGAGGGCCTCGCCTTTGACGGCGTCGATCAGTTGCTCACGCGAGAGCACGCGGCCGGCGCGTTCGGCGAGCGCGACGAGCAAGTCGAACTGGTAGGCGGTGAGTGGGCGCGGCACGCCGGCGACGCGTACGGCGCGGGCGCCTAGGTCGATGTCGAGCCGGCCGAACTGCAGCACTTGCGCGTCCGCGCCGGACGCCATGGGCGGGCGGCGCAGAACGGCGCGCAGGCGCGCGAGCAACTCGCGCGGCTCGAACGGTTTGGGAACGTAGTCGTCGGCGCCGAGCTCGAGTCCGATGACGCGGTCGAGCGGATCGCCCTTGGCGGTGAGCATCACGATCGGCGTCGCGCGCAGGGGCGCGGGCAGGGCGCGGATGCTGCGGCACACTTCCAGGCCGTCGGCGTCGGGCAACATGAGATCGAGCAGGATCAGCGCGACCGGGGCGTTCTGCTGGAGCATGGCAAGGCCGGCCTGTGCGGTTTCGGCGTGGCGCACCTCGAAACCGTTTTGGGCAAGATAGGCACTGACCATGCCGGCGAGCCGGGCGTCGTCTTCGATCATCAATATTTGTTGAGCCATAAAACCAATCATACGCCCAAGAAAGGGAGGCCGATTTTTTTGAAAGCGCTAGTTCACCGGCATGGAATCTACAAAACCACGGCTTCAAAAACTTCCACCACATCGTCCTCGCGCATGCGGGGACCCATAGAACAGTTGCTTTGAGCCGCCGTTCTATGGGTCCCCGCATTCGCGAGGACGATGTTGGTTAGAGTTATTGAAGGTTAGTGATGTCACGATTTCTGCCAAATCACCAGCTCATATTAAGTTTTGCGACACCCACATGCGCGAGGACGATGTTGGTTTTTGATATTTAAGTTTTTTCGACACGACTTCTGACGCGCCATCATGCCAGTAGTTAATGCCCCCGCTTTTTCATGAACTCGCCAAATTTGACGCGCTGCTCCGGCGTAAGCACCTCCGCCGCGTCGCCAAGTGCGGCCACGATCCGTTTGCTGATGCCATCCATGTGCTGCATCTGCGCCACGCGCAGTTGCTCGAGCGCTGCCCGGTCGACAACGGGCGCCATCAAAATCTCACGGGCACGTGCATGCGCCTCCTGAAATTGCTGGCGCGCAGGAAGCAAGTCCGTGCACGCGGCCATCGCGATCGCCTTGAGCTTGGTTTTCTGTTCGGGAGTGCCATCGGCGAGCAGATGCGAGACCATCTTGTCGACGTGCTTTTCCATCTTTTCGGGCGTCATCTGGCCGTGGCCGCGGTGGTGGCCCATCGGGCCGTGCCCGCCGCCGCCCATCAGGCCTGCGCCGGCCGTGGCCATCGTACCAATCGCGGCGATGAAGGCCGTGGCGATAATCCAGCGACGTGCGGGATGGCGTTTGCGCGCGGCCTTGTCAGCGGCATTGTCAGCGGCATTGTTGTCGTTCTGTGTGTTCATGTTGGAAGCCCTTTGTTTAACAGTGGAGAGTCTCCAATGTAGGCTTCCTGTCTTGCTCGCTTATGTGTGCAAGGTAAAGATTTGTAAAGCGCTAGCGGCGCTCGCGCGGACGCTGCGCGCCGGCGCCCGGTCCGTCGATATCATCGGGGATCAGCACCAGCCGGCAGGTGCCGCTCACCTCGCCGCGCGGCATCTTGGCCTTCACCGTGTCGCCGTTTTGCTTTCCTTTGCATGCGGAAAACGCTTCCGGCGGCGGCCCGCGACGTTCGCCGCGCTCTGGGTGTTGGGGCTGCGCAAAGGCAGCGCCCATGCAGGCGAACAGGGTCAGGGCAACGAGGCGTTTCATGGCAAGCTCCTAAAATATCGTGAGGCCGGGCGTTCCCAGCATGAAACCATGATTGCCAAAGTTTGTGGAGGAATTATGAAGGGGCGTCGCGTAAATCGCGCTTGGCGAATCGCGTGAAACGTAGCAGAATCGGGTGCCAACATGTCGGAGAGATAAGATGTTTAAATCCTTAAGTGGCTCCCTCATCAACGCGGTGGGACTATGCGCGGTGGTCATCGGCACCACGGCGTGCGACCCCGTCGTCTCAACCAGCGCCGCGGCGCCAAAGGTAAGCAATATGGTCAACCAGACCCTGCAGGTCGAATCGCGCGAAGGCAAAGTGCTCGTGCACTTTACCGTCGATAACCAAAGCCCCGATGTGGTCTACGTGCCGGTGGCCATCGCCGAGGACGACCAGTTGTTTGGCCGTCTGTTCGAGGTCACCGATAGCAGCGGCGCGCCGATCGAATATAGCGGCCCGATGGTCAAGCGCGGACCATACACGGCCGACGACTTCCTCGCCGTCAAGCCCAAGACAAAACACAGCAACACGATCGACATCACGAACAGCTATGCTTTCCGCCAGGGCACGCACAGCTATCGGCTTGGGTACGAGGGCAGCTACCTCGCCGATGTGCGCAACTTGGAGCAAGTCACTCCGGTCGCGCTCGCCCCGGTATCGTTTACACACACGGGCAAATAATAAAAAACCGCCCGCCCCGGCATGCCGGGCGCGAGCGGTTTTGGCTTTGACGCGCAGCGATTATTTTGCGGCGCGCACTTTGCCCAGCGGATCGCCCGCTTTCCATGCCGGCATCTTCGGCGCATTGCCGATCATGCGGCCCAGGTTCAGCGTGAATTGCGCTTGTTGCACCATGCCGGTCAGATCCCAGCTCGGATCGTACTCGTCCGCCACCTGGTGATAGCGCACGCCGTAGGCTTTCGCTTTCGCCTTGCCGGCTTCGGCATCCTTGGTGTAGTCGCTGCCGCCCTTGATCGAGAACGCCGGGACACCCGCCTTGGCGAAACTGAAATGGTCGCTGCGGAAATAGCCGCCGCCCAAATCCGGCTCCGGTGTCGAGACGCGCAGGCCCATCGCCTTGGCGGTCGCGGCGGCCATGCCTGCCAGTTCGGTGCGCTCGCTGCCCTGGGTGCCGATGTCGCGCGCGCCGCCGACGAAATTGAGGCTGTCCAGATTCAGGTTGGCGGCGGTCTTGTTCAGCGGCCACAATGGGTCGGCCGCATAGGCGGCGCTGCCGAGCAAGCCTTGCTCTTCGGCCGCGACCCACAGGAACATCTGGCTGCGCTTGGCCGGCGCGTGCATTGCGGCATGCGCCATCACGATCAGTCCGGCCGTGCCCGACGCATTGTCGACCGCGCCGTTATAGATCGTGTCGCCGGTCGTGCCCTGCATGCCAAGGTGGTCCCAGTGCGCCGAGTAAATGACGACTTCGTCCTTGAGCTTCGGGTCGGTGCCCGGCACCACGGCGGCAACGTTGAACTGCTCGATCGCGCGGATCGTCGCCTTCATCTCGCCCTTGACCGTCGCGCCCAGCGCCACAGGTTTGAAGTCCTTGCTTTCGGCCGCGGCGCGCAGGGCGTCGAGGTCGTGACCGGCGGCCTTGAACACATTGCGGGCGGCGCCATCGGTCATCCAGCCTTGCATTTCGGTCGCGGCTTTGCCCTGCGCCAATTGGAAGCGTTCGACCTGCCAGCTGTTTTGCACCACGCTCCAGCCGTACGAGGCCGAGGCGTTGGTGTGGATCAGCAACACGCCGGCCGCGCCGCGCCGTGCCGCTTCTTCGAATTTATAGGTCCAGCGGCCGTAGTAGGTCAGGCCCTTGCCGCCGAAGCGCTCGGGCTCGGCTGCGGTCGGCGCCGGGTCGTTGACCATCATCACCAGGATCTTGCCTTTGGTATCGATGCCCTTGTAGTCGTCCCAGCCGGCTTCGGGCGCACTGATGCCGTAGCCGACGAACACCATCTCGCCATTGATCGTGGTCGACGGCTTGCTGTTGCCCGGTGCCCAGACCCAGTCGGCGCCGAACGCGAGCGCCTGCGACTTGCCGCCGACGTCGATCGCGATGTTGCTGTCCATCGGCGTCGAGCGCACGCCGGCGATTTTGACGGATTGCCGGAAACTGTTGCCGTTGCCCGGTTTCAGGCCCAGGGCCATCACTTGCGCTTCGAGGTAGGCCACGGTCAGGTCGCCGCCGCGCTGTCCGGTGCCGCGTCCTTCGAGCAAGTCGCTCGAGAGGAAGGCCATATGGCTGCGCAACGGCGCTTCTTTAATTGCATGGGCGGGGCCCTTGGCGTGGGCGGGAAAGGCCAGGGCGACGCTGGTGGCGAGGACCGTGCTGACTATGGAGGAAAGCATCTTTTGCATGGGTTCCTAGTGCGGTAATGGATGGGAATCGTGGCGCATGCTTGCGCGCTGAACATTGTATGCGATTCCCAGCCCCTAAAACTGGAGCACTACAGTCACAAGAACGCCCCTCGGTTAAACACACAAACCTAAACCAACATCGTCCTCGCGCATGCGGGGACCCATAGAACGTTAGCGATAAGCAACCGTTCTATGGGTCCCCGCGTGCGCGAGGACGATGTTGGTTTTTTATACTTAAGTTAGTGCCGCGCGATTCCTGAGCCAGTTCCCCCAGGCTTACTGATCCAAGATCCACACATAAGCCAGCTGCGCCCATGCCTGCTCCGGCACCCCGTTGGTCGTGGCCGGCTTGAAGTTGCACATACTTAAAGCCAACTGCGCCGCCCGGTCGAGGTCACGCGATCCGCTCGACTTCTGGATCCGCGAACTGGCCACCTTGCCGTCGGCACCAACCAGCAAGGCCAGCCCGACCGTGCCGCTTTCGCCGTTACGCGCCGCCCGCGGGGGATACTCGGGCATGCCGCAGCCTTTGGCATCGGCGAACAGGGCAGTGCGCATTTCGCCAGTCTTGGTTGCCTCGCCGCCGCTTTTGATGCCAGGCGGCGCGATGGCGGCCGTGGCGCCGTCCTTGCCGGTCGTCTCCGGCGCGACCTTGCCATCGAATACAGCCACCGTCAATTTTGGCGGGTCGATCGGCATCAGGATCGGGTCGATGTTGTCAGGAATATAAATCGGCGGCACCACAGGTTTCGGCTCCGAGAATTCGACCGGCTTTGGCGGCTCGATCTTGACGATTTTCTCGGGCACCGGCGTCACCGTCAGCGGATCGGCCAACACCCTGGGGATCCACACCGTGCCCATGCTTTTGATGATCGCGTAGCCGACCACGAGGTGAAGCGCGGCGACCATGCCGATTTTGCCAAATTTATTGCCGGCGTCGTGATAGTTGGAAGCGAAATGCATGGTGTTCTCCTTATTGTCGTTGTCGCAAGCCCTGCGCCCGGGGTGCTTCGCTCTGGCTGAACGTTCAATATCCAGCTGATGGAATCAATATATGCTAGGACATAGCAATTGACAAGGTATTTGATGGTATTTTTTCCTTCCTTTGAAATGCACCTTTTTCTTGCCGGCCTGTCAAACAGAAGTAAGGCGGGCAGCACTCGCGCCCGGAGCCGATGTGTGGAATAATCTTGACTGCCGCGCGATGGTCTGCCTTTGAAACCACATATTGTTGCCATTCAACAGTAGCCAGATCAGCACATGCGCGGCCGCACCTGGAGAGTCGACATTGCACACTGAGCCCAACAAACCGATCCGCGTCCTGCTGGCCGACGACCACCCGATCGTCATGACCGGCTTCGCCATGTCACTCTCAGGTGTCGGCATGGACGTGGTCGGCCAGGCGCGCACCCCCGAGGAGGCGGCCAGCATGTATGCCGAACTCAAGCCCGACGTCATGGTCCTCGACATCCGCTTCGGCACCGAGCTCACCGGCCTGGACGCGGCGCGCGACATCCTCAAGCAATTTCCATCGGCCAACGTTGTTTTTCTGAGTCAGTTCGACCAGGACAGCCTGATCAAGGAAACCTACCGCCTCGGCGCGCGCGCCTTCGTCACCAAAGACTGCGACCCGGCCGATCTGGCGACGGCGGTGCGCTATGCGCACGAGGGCAAGCTGTACTTTTTGCCGCACATCGCCGAGCGCCTCGCCAACCTGTCGGTGCGCGGCGACGAGTCGCCCCAGTCGCAGCTCGACCAGCGCGGCCTCGAAATCTTCAAACTCATGGCCGAGGGCCTCACCAACGCCGAAATCGCCGAAAAACTCAACCTGTCGACCAAAACCATCAGCAACATCAGCCAGTCGGTCAAAGAAAAACTCGGCGTCCACCGCCAGGCATACATCACCAAGCTGGCCGTCAAGCACGGCCTGATCGAGCCATAGTGCCGCTACTGCGCGGCGCGGCCCTGTTGCTGCTTTGCCTGGGCGCGACCCTGAGCCCAGGCGCCAGTGCCAGCGCGGCGGCGCAGGCGCGCTTCCAGATCGTCACCGGCGACGACAGCGCCCTCACGCGCCGCATCGTGAAGGACCTGCAAAAGCGGCTGGTGCCGGTGTTCTCCGATAACAATGTCGAAGAGGTCGACGACGGCCTGCCCCAGCGCAAAGTGTATGTGGCGATCGGCCCGGTCGCGCTGCGCGAGGCGGTCGCGCGCAAACCCGAGGGCGTGGTGATCGCCGCCTTCACCTCGGCCCACGTGTGGCGTGCGGTGCTGGCCGAAGTGCCGCGCGGGCGCAAAAGCTCGGTCACGGCGATCTTCGCCGAGCCGGCACCGTCCGACCAGCTGCGCCTGATCCAGCTGCTCTACAAACGGCCGGTGCGGGTGAGCGCGATCGTCAGCCCCGACACCGCCTTCCTCAAGCCGTTTTTGCAGGGCGCGGCCGAGATCGAGGACTACAACGTGGGCGACGACATCAACGGCGCCCTCAAACGCATCGCCAAGGCCGAGGCGCTGCTGGCCATGCCCGACCGCGAGGTCTACAACACCGAGAACATCCGTAACATCCTGTTGTCGACCTACCGCCACAACCAGGGCGTGATCGGTTTTTCGTCCGACATGGTCAAGACCGGCGCGCTGGCCTCGACCTACTCCGAGATCGAGGACATCAACGCCCAGATCGCCGAGACAGCTGCGACCTTCATCGCCACCAACGAGCTGGCCGGGCCGCAGTTCCCGCGCTACTTCCGCACCATCGTCAACGCGGGCGTGGCGCGCTCGCTCAAGGTCGTCCTCGACGAAAACGTGACCAAATTCGGGCGCCGCCCGCCGGGAGTCAAATGATGAAGATCCGTTTCTGGAGCAGTTGGAGCATCGGCACGCGCATGATCTTCATTACCATGCTGCCGGTCGCGTTCCTGTTCTCGTCCTTCGTCTGGTATTCCTGGTACGCGCACCGCGCGCAGGTGTCGGAGGAGCTGGCCGAGCGTGGACGCATCCTGGCCAAGGCGCTCGCCGAGACCAGCGAATACAACGTCATCTCGGGCAACCTGTCCGACCTGCGCCTGACCATCAACGGCCTGGTGCAGTCCGATAAAAGCATCTTCCGCATCGACGTCGTCGACGCCAAGCAGCGCGACGCCATCAGCGTCGCCTCGAGCTTCGCGCTCGACGCCGAGCCGCACTTTTACGAGGCGCCGATCCGCAAGCAGATGATCTGGATTAATCTGTTCTC
Organism: Pseudomonadota bacterium; assembly: GCA_040384885.1. Taxonomy (GTDB): domain Bacteria; phylum Pseudomonadota; class Gammaproteobacteria; order Burkholderiales; family Burkholderiaceae_D; genus Telluria_A. Next base: position 17,000 of record JAZKIN010000069.1, read on the forward strand.
CGACAACGGCGCGCCCCATGTTTCGGGCTCGAGCGACACCAAGCCGCCGACCCTGACCACCGAGGTGGTGGGCTGGGTGCGGGTCACGATGTCGCCCTCGAACATGCTCGACAAGCAGATGAAGCGCTTCCTGATCGAGCTTGGGATCGCCGCCGCCGCGCTGATGGCCAGCGGCGTGCTGGCCTACTTCCTCGCGCGCAGCCTGACGCTCCCGCTCAAGTCCTCGATCGACTCGCTGCGGCAAATCCGCGGCGGCAACTACCAGGTCGAAATCGCCGCCACCACGGGTGGCGAGATCGGCGAGCTGCAGGAGTCGATCAAGGAGATGTCGCTGGCGTTGAACCAGTCCAAACAGGAGCTCGAGAACAAGGTGGCCGAGCGCACCAAGGACCTGGTCGAATCGCGCAACGAGGCGCTCAAGGCCGACGCCGACAAGCGCAAGCTGATCCAAAAGGTGAACTCGATCGTCGAGGACGAGCGCAAGAGCATCGCCATCGAGATCCACGACGAACTGAACGCCTCGCTGATCGCGGCCCGGCTCGAGTCGCAGAGTATTTTGCACCTGGCCGGCAAGGTCGAGCAGGGCCCCTTGATCGACGAGATCAAGGCCAAGTCGCAGGCCATCACCAAGCTCACACTCGACCTGTACGCGAGCGGACGGCGCCTGGTGCGCCGCCTGCGCCCCGAAGTGCTCGACATGCTCGGACTGCACGGCGCGGTCGAAGAAATGATCCGCCACTACGACGGCGCCCACCCGGAATGCCGCTTCTCGTTCCATTCCGAGGGCGATTTTTCAAAGCTCGAGAGCGAGCTGGCCATTTCCGCCTACCGCATCATTCAGGAGGCGCTGTCGAATGTGCTCAAGCACGCCACCGCGACCCATGCGCAGGTCGCGCTGACGCTGTCCCAGCACGACAACATGCTGCACATCGAGATCGCCGACGACGGCGCCGGCTTCGACACCGCGACCGCCTCCTCGGGCATCGGCATCATCGGCATGCGCGAGCGCGTGTATGCGCTCGACGGCGTGATCAGTTTCACCTCGCAGCTCGACAAGGGCACCGTGATCGCGATCGCGCTGCCGCTCGCATGGCGTTCCGAACCGGCCCGGATGGTGCACGCCTGATGCGCCGCAGCCGCCCTGCCAAATCCAACTCCGCATTTTTGACCCCATCGAGAATATGTTGAACGAACTGCAGACGCCCTACGACAAGGGCAACAAGAACCAAACCACGACCTGGTCCGAGTGCATCGCCCACTACGAGGAGCTGGCGCGCGGCTATCCTGCGATCCTGAGCTTCGGCGTGGTCGGCATGTCCGACGGCGGCGTGCCGATGCATGCGGGCGTGGTCAGCGCCGACGGCGTGTTCGACCGCGCGCAGATCAAGCGCGAGGGGCGTCCCGTCTTCTTCAACAACAACGGCATCCATCCGGGCGAGCCCGAAGGCATCGACGCCTGCATGGCGCTGGTGCGCGACTTCTGCCTCGAGCCCGAGCGGCTCGCCGCGCTTGGAAAGACCGTGTTCTTGTTCATCCCGCTGTATAACGTCGACGGCAGCCTTAATCGCGCAGACACCTCGCGCGTGAACCAGGACGGCCCCGAGCAGTTCGGCTTTCGCGGCAACAGCCTGAACCTCGACCTGAACCGCGACTTCGTCAAATGCGATAGCCTCGCCGCGGGCGTGTTCAACCGCCTGTTCACGGCGTGGGACCCGGACGTGATGGTCGACACCCACACGTCCAACGGCGCCGACTATCCGTACACGATGACGCTGATCCATACGCAGGCGGACAAGCTTGGGGGCGGACTGGGCCAGTTCCTGAGCGCGACCATGCTGCCGCATATGTTCGCCGAGATGGAACGGCGCGGCTGGCCGACCTGCCCGTATGTGAATCCGGTCAAGGATTGTCCCGACCATGGCATCGCCGAGTTCCTCGAAACGCCGCGCTTTTCGACCGGCTTCGCGGCGCTGCACCACACGATCGGCTTCATGCCCGAGACGCACATGCTCAAGCCCTTCGCCGACCGCTACGAGTCGATGCGCGCGCTGGTCGAAACGGCGCTCGATTTCACGGTCGCGCACGCGGCCCAGATCCAGTCGCTGCGCAAGCAGGCCAGGGAGCAGGGCAGGACGCGGCGCGAATGGCCGGTGCATTGGGCGATGGACGCAAACGCGCCGTCGACCTGGCGCTTCAAGGGTTATGCGGCCAACTACACGCCCAGCCTGATCGGGAACTACACGCGCCTGTCGTACGACCGCGGCGCGCCGTGGGAACGCGACATCAAGTACTTCAACAGTTTTCCGGCCGACGTGGTGGTGTCGGCGCCGCGCGCGTATGTGGTCCCGCAGGCTTGGAAGGCCGCGATCGAGCGGCTCGAGTGGAACGGCGTGCAGATGGAGCGGATCGAAACCGACCGCGTGGTCGAGGTCCAGTACTACCATATCGCGTCGGTGACGTCGCGCCCGACGGCGTACGAAGGGCATATGTACCATGACGATATGCAGCTCGAAAAGCGCACCGCCCAAATGACGCTGTATGCGGGCGATTATTGGGTGCCGCTCGACCAGGACAACGCGCGTTATGCGGTCGAGACGCTTGAGCCGCAAGGGCATGACAGCTTTTTCCGCTGGGGGTTTTTCAACAGCGTGCTGGAGAAAAAAGAGGCGTATTCGGACTACGTGTTCGAAGACCACGCGCTTGAATTGCTGCGCACGGAACCGGCGTTGAAGGCCAAGTTCGATGCGTGGAAAGAGGCCAACCCGGGGCTGTTGTCGGACCAGGTCGCGGTGCTCAACTTCATCTTCACAAACTGCGAGCGCTACGCGGAGCCGGGCTGGAAGCGCTATCCGGTGTTGTCGGTTTTCTGACGCAGCGAAAAAGGTTTTGAATGAGCGCCGACGGCGGTAGAAATCGCGATATTCGAAACCATAAAAACTAAACCAACATCGTCCTCGCGAAGGCGGGGACCCATGGAACGGTTGCTATGAGCCGGCGTTCTATGGGTCCCCGCATGCGCGAGGACGATGTTGGTTTGGGTTTTGGAATGTGACGATTTCGCGATTTCTGTGGCCTTATCGCCCCAGCACTTCGCGGACTTTTCCGCACACATTCTCGACCGTAAACCCGAAGTGCTTGAACAACACCGGCGCCGGTGCCGACTCGCCAAACGTGTCGATCCCCACCACCGCGCCTTCCAACCCCACGTACTTGTACCAAAACCCGCTCACACCGGCCTCGATCGCCACGCGCGGCACGCCCTTCGGCAGTACGCCCGCCTTGTACGCCGCATCCTGCCGGTCGAACACATCCGCGCACGGCATCGACACCACCCGCACCGCCACACCCGACTCGCGCAAAGCCGCGGCGCTGGCGACTGCCAGTTCAACCTCCGAACCGGTCGCGATCAAAACCACCTCCGCCGCCGCCGTGTCCTGCAACACGTACCCGCCGCGGAAAATGTCCGCGATCTGCTCCGGCGTGCGCTCCTGATACGGCAGGTTCTGACGCGAGAAGATAAGCGTTGACGGCCCATCCCTGCGTCCAAGCGCCGCGCGCCACGCCACCAGCGATTCAATCGTGTCGCACGGACGCCAGTTGTCCAACTGCGGAATCAGCCGCATCGACGACACATGCTCGACCGACTGGTGGGTCGGCCCGTCTTCGCCCAATCCGATCGAATCGTGCGTGAACACGAAGATCGAGCGCAGCTTCATCAGCGCCGCCATGCGCAGCGCGTTGCGGCTGTAATCCGAGAACGTCAAAAAGGTCGCGCCGAACGGAATCAAGCCGCCGTGCAGCGCAACCCCGTTCATGATCGCGCCCATGCCAAATTCGCGCACGCCGTAATTGACGTGGTTGCCCGGTTGGCCCGCGCGCACGGCCACGCATTCCTTCCAGTTGGTCAGGTTGGAGCTGGTCAGGTCGGCCGAGCCACCCAAAAACTCCGGCATCACCGGCGCCAGCGCCTGGATCGCATTCTGGCTCGCCTTGCGGCTGGCGATGTTCTCCTTCTTGTCGATGCAGGCCGCAAGCGCCGCTTCAAACGCCTGGTCCAGCGCGGCGGGCAGGTCGCCATCCATGCGGCGCACCAGTTCGGACGCCAGTTGCGGAAACTGCTCGCCATACGCCGCGAACAGCGTATTCCACTGCGCCTCGTCGGCCGCGCCGCGCGCCTTGGCGTCGAAGGCCGCGTACACGTCGGCCGGTATCTCGAACGGCGCCGCATCCCATCCGAGGTATTCGCGCACCGCCGCCACCTCCATGTCGCCGAGCGCCGCGCCATGCACCTTGTCGCCGCCCTGCAGATTGGGAGAGCCCTTGCCGATCACGGTTTTGCAGCAGATCAGCGTCGGCTTGTCGGAACCTTTGGCAAAGTCGGCAGCCGCCGCCACGGCCTCCACGTCGTGGCCATCGACCGCGCGGATCACGTTCCAACCGTAGGACTCGAAACGCTGCGGCGTGTCGTCGGTGAACCAGCCCTCGACCTTGCCGTCGATCGAGATCCCGTTGTCGTCGTAAAACGCGATCAGCTTCGACAAGCCGAGCGTGCCGGCCAGCGCGCACACTTCGTGCGAGATGCCCTCCATCAGGCAGCCATCGCCGAGGAACACATAGGTGTGGTGGTCGACGATCTCAAACCCGGGCCGGTTAAATTCGGCCGCCAGCAGGTATTCGGCCAGCGCCATGCCGACCGCGTTGCCGAGGCCCTGGCCGAGCGGCCCGGTGGTCGTCTCGATGCCCGGCGTGACGCCCACTTCCGGATGCCCGGGCGTTTTGGAATGCATCTGGCGGAACTGGCGCAGGTCGTCCATCGTCACGTCGTAGCCGGCCAGGTGCAGCATCGCGTAGTGCAGCATCGAGCCGTGCCCGTTCGAGAGCAAAAAGCGGTCGCGGTTGATCCACTTCGGATTGGCCGGATTGTGGCGGTACTGGCCGCCCCACAGCGCAACGCCAATTTCGGCCATCCCCATCGGCATGCCGGGGTGGCCCGAATTCGCCTTTTGCACCGCATCCATGGCCAGCGCGCGGATCGCATTGGCGACACTGTTGGTAGGGCGTTCAGCCAGCATCATTGGGCCGCCTCCAGATGGCGGCGCACGATCACGTCGAGCTTTTCCTGGTCGATCGCGAAATTGCGGATACCCTCGGCCAGTTTTTCGGTCGCCATCGCGTCCTCGTTGAGCTGCCAGCGGAAGCGTTGCTCGCTCAGCGCGGGCGGGCGTTCGGTCTGTTCCTGCGCGGCCCGCAACTGGCGCGGCAGCGCCTCGGTTTGCGCGGCCAGCGCGTCGAGCAGGGCAGGGGCGATGGTCAGGCGGTCGCACCCGGCCAGCGCCTGGATCTCGCCGATATTGCGAAAGCTCGCGCCCATGACCACGGTGCCAAAGCCGCAGCGCTTGTAGAAATTGTAGATCTGCGTGACCGAGGCCACGCCCGGATCGTTAAAGCCGGTGAAATCGGCGTCCGGTTGCTTGCGCTTGTGCCAGTCGAGGATGCGCCCGACAAACGGCGAGATCAAAAACACGCCCGCTTCGGCGCAAGCCTGCGCCTGGCAAAAACTGAACAACAGCGTCAGGTTGCAGCGAATGCCCTCTTGCTCCAAAACGCGCGCGGCCTGGATGCCTTCCCAGGTCGACGCCATCTTGATCAGGATGCGCGACCGGTCGATGCCCGCCTCCTGGTACAGCGCCACCAGTTCGCGCGCCTTGGCCAGCGTGGCCTCGGTGTCGAACGACAGGCGCGCGTCGACCTCGGTCGAGACCCGCCCCGGCACATGCTTGAGGATTTCGGTGCCGAGGATGACGGCCAGCTTGTCGGTCGCGCCGCCCAGCCATTGCTCGCGCGGGCGGTTGGCCCGGGCCCAAGCCACGGCCTGCCCGATCAAGGGCTGGTAGCGTTCCTGCTCGATCGCCTGCAGCACCAGCGACGGATTGGTGGTGGCGTCCTCCGGCGAAAACTGGGCGATCGCATCGACGTTGCCGCTGTCGACGACCACGGTGGTCATGGTTTTAAGTTGTTCCAATTGGTTCTGCATGCTGATTTCCGAATGTGGTGATGGGCGGCTGGCGCGGGGCGCGGCCAGCCGACAAAAAATAATCGTTCCCGATGCCGTGTGCGTGCAGCACGTCGACGCCGTCCATGCCGGCGCTGGCGGCGGCCTGCAGGCCGAGCGCGGCGTCCTCGAACACCACGCAGCGCGCGGGCGCGACGTCCAATAGCGCGGCGCAGCGCAAGAAGGTCTCGGGCGCCGGCTTGGGTACGGTCACCTGGTCGGCGCCGACCACGTGCTCGAAATAGCCATCGAGCCCGCAGATGCGCAGGATCGCGCGCGCCTCTTCGGTGTTGGCGCCGGTGCCGACCGCCATCGGCTTGCTGCCGTGGTAGCGCCGCACGATATCGGCCAGCGCGGTCGGCCTCACGTGGCGCGCCATATGGTCGCGCACGACGGCCTCCTTGAACCGGTTCATCTCGGCCAGGCTCGCGCCCACGCTGCAGCCGAAGTGGCGTATCAAAAACGCGAGTGTGCCGATGGTGGGCACGCCCGCCAACGAGCGCATCAGGCCTGGGTCGACCGGAATGCCGTACTCGGTGAGCGTGGCGCGCCAGCCAATTTCGTGCAACTGCCCGCTGTCGACCAGCGTGCCGTCCATGTCGAAAATGAGCGCCTCGTAGTGGTCGTATCTGCGGTCAAGCATGGGATCTCAAACGCCGTCTTTTAAATGGTAGTACGCGGCGTTGTGGCGCAACTCGGTTTTAAGACCGCGCACGCTGGTGCCGGACCCGATCACCACCGACTCGATCCCGGCGATATCGGCCAAATCCTGCGCTTCTTCGGCCGTGATGCCTTGCGTGTAGGTGCTGTGGTGCGCGCCGCCGGCATGGATCCACGCGGCCGCGGCCACCTGCAGGTTCGGGCGCGGCTGCCACAGCGCTTTGGCGACCGGCAGTTTGGGCAGTTCCTGCTCCGGCGTGACGGTGTCGACTTCGCTGATGATCATGCGGAAGCGGTTGCCAAGGTCGATCAGCGAGATGCACAGCGCGGGTCCGGCCTTGCCGGTAAAGAGCAGGCGTGCGATGTCGTTGCGGCAGCCGATCGTGTGCAGGTGCACCTCGAGCTTCGGCCGCGCCGCCGCGATCGACGGGCACACCTCGAGCATGTGCGCGCCGAGCACCTGGTCGACCACCCCGAAATGGTAGGTGTAATCCTCCATGAACGACGATCCGCCCGGGCGGCCCTTGGACATCACTTTCGCGATGCGCACCATGGCCGCAGTTTTCCAGTCGCCTTCGCCGCCGTAGCCGTAGCCTTGCGCCATCAGGCGTTGGGTGGCCAGGCCGGGCAGGTTGGTCAGGCCGGTCAGGTTCTCGAAGCAGTTGGTGAACGCGCCAAAGCCGCCGTCCTGCATGAATGAGAGCATGCCCAGTTCAAGCCGCGCCTCGTTTTTAAGCATCTGGAACTGATGGGCGTCGGCCAGCAAGGCCGGTGCGACCTCGTACGCCTCCTGGTATACCGCGATCTGGCGCTCGACTTGTTCGTCGGTGACCGCGTCGACCACTTTCTGCAGGTCGCCCAGGCCGTAGGCGTGCACCTCGTAGCCAAACTGGATCTGCGCGGCGACCTTGTCGCCGTCGGTCACGGCGACCTGGCGCATATTGTCGCCAAAGCGCGCCACGCGCAGGTTGCGGCTCTCGTGCCAGCCCATCGCGACCCGGCACCAGCTGTCAATTTCCAGCTGCACCGCGGGCGCCGCCCAATGCCCGACCACCACCTTGCGCTCCTGCTTGAGGCGCGTGCTCACATGGCCGAACTCGCGGTCGCCGTGCGCGCTCTGGTTCAGGTTCATGAAGTGCATGTCGATGTCGGCGAACGGCAGTTCGGCGTTGAACTGGGTGTGCAGGTGCATATACGGTTTGTTCAACACGCTCAGGCCCGCGATCCACATTTTGGCGGGCGAGAAGGTGTGCATCCACAAAATCAGGCCGACGCAATTGCTGTCGCTGTTGGCGGCCTGGCAAACCGACAGGATCTCGCCGGGCGACTTGACCACGTCCTTGGCCACGATCCGGATCGGGATGTCCTTCGAACCGGTCAGTTGCTCGGCTATGTGGGCGCTGTTGGCCGCCACCTGTTTCAGTACACCGGGGCCGTACAAATGCTGCGAGCCGGTGACCAGCCATACTTCCTTGTCGCCATAGGTCTTCATGTGATTTCCTTTTCTTATATGTGATGGGTTGTTGCGGGCGCTGGCTACTTCTGGCCGTAATAGGCGTCTTTGCCGTGCTTGCGCAGATAGTGTTTGTCAGTGATCGCCTGCTTGAGCGGACCGGTGTCGGCGCGCAGCGTCTTGGTCAGGTAGGCCATGCGCGCGATCTCCTCGAGGATCACGGCGTGCATCACCGCCTCGTCCGCGCTGCGGCCCCAGGTGAAGGGCGCGTGCCCTGCCACGATCACCATCGGCGCCTCCATCGGGTCGCGCCCCACGTAGCAGTCGGTGATCTGGACCCCGGTCTCCTCCTCGTAATCGCGCGCGATCTGTGCGTCGCTCATGATGGCGGTGCAGGCGATGTCGCCGTAGGCATAGTCGGCGTGCGTGGTGCCGTAGCACGGGATGTTCTGCTGGGCCTGGGCCCACGCGGTCGCGTAGGTCGAATGGGTGTGCGTGACGCCGCCGATGGCGTCGAAATGGCGGTACAAATGGGTATGCGTCTTGGTGTCGGACGATGGCCGCAGGCGGCTGTCGACGACCTGGTTGTCGAGGTCGACGAGCACGATGTCCTCGGCCCGCAAGGCGCAATAGGCGACCCCGCTCGGCTTGATCGCGATCAGTCCGAGTGCGCGGTCGATCTGCGACACATTGCCCCAGGTGTGCACCACCAGGTTGCGGCGGTGCAGTTCCATATTCGCCTCGTAGACGGCGCGTTTAAGTTCGGTGTGGCTCATTGCACGGCTCCATTCACATAGGCGCCCAGCGCCTGGTACTGGCGGTACATGCCGTCGTAGGCAGCGGCGGCGGCGGGGTCGGGTTGGTAGGTTTTGCACACGGGCGAGGCCAAGGCCTTTTGCGCGCTGGCGAGGTCGGGATAGGCCCCGCCGACGGTGGCGGCAAAGATCGCGGCGCCGAGCGCGCAGCTTTGTTCGCTCTCGAGCACGTCGATCGGGCAGTTCCACACGTCCGCGCAGACCTGCATGATGAAATCCGATTTTTTCGAAATGCCGCCGATGACCACCACCGCGTCGACCGCCACGCCCTCGTCCCGGAAGCGCTCGATGATCGCGCGCGCGCCGTAGGCGCTGGCCTCGACCAATCCGCGGAATACCTGCGGCGCCCCACTGCCCATGTTCAGGCCCGCGATCGCCATCGCCACGCGCTGGTCGGCGTCGGGCGTGCGGCGGCCGTTGACCCAGTCGAGCGCGGTGATGCCGGCCTCGCCCTGTGCCAGCGCGGCGGCGGCCTCGCCGAGGGCGGCCAGCGTGCGCCCCTCGATCTCGGCGCGCAGCGCCGCCTTGGTCGGCGCGTCGAGCAGGGCGCTGGCCTCGAGCAGCTTGGCCAGCGGCCAGCTGACCAGGTCCTTGAACCACGCATACAGGTCGCCGAAGGCGGACTGCCCGGCCTCGAGCCCGACCAGGCCGGGTATGACCGAGCCGTCGACCTGCCCGCAGATGCCGCGGATCGACTTGCCGTCGATGTCGGCGTGGCTCGCCACCGTGATGTCGCAGGTCGAGGTGCCCATGATCTTGGTCAGCACGCCCGGTTTGACGTTGGCCGCGACCGCGCCCATGTGGCAGTCGAAGGCGCCGAAGCCGACCGGCGTGCCGACGCGCAGCCCGAGCTTGCCGGCCCATTCCGCCGTCAGGCGGCCGCACAGCTGGTCGGAGGTGAAGGTTTCGGCCGGCAGCCGCTCGCGCAGGCCGTCGAGCAGCGGATCGATCGCTGTGAAAAAATCGTTGGGCGGATAGCCGCCCCAGCTCGCGTGCCACATCAGTTTGTGGCCCGTCGCGCAGCGGCCCATGCGCAGTTTGTCGGGATGGGTGGTGCCCGTCACGACCGCGCTGATCCAGTCGCAATGCTCGACGAAGCTGTGCGTGGCGGCGGCCACGGCGCGGTCGGCGCGCAGCACGTGCAGCGCCTTGGCCCAGTACCACTCGGACGAGTAGATGCCGCCCATGTAGCGCAGATAGGGCGTGCCGGCGTTGGCGGCCGCCGTGATCTGGCGCGCCTCCTCGATCGCCGTGTGGTCCTTCCACAGGATGAACATCGCGTTCGGGTTGTCGGCGAACTCGGGCCGCAGCGCGAGCGCGACGCCTTCGCTGTCGATCGCGACCGGGGTCGAACCGGTGGTGTCGAAACTGAGGCCGATCACGCGCGCTGCGGCGCCGGCCGGCGCGCGCTCCCACAGGCCGCCGAGCACGCGCTCGAGGCTGTCGAGGTAGTCGAGCGGGTGCTGGCGGAACTGCTTGATCGATGGCTGGCAAAAGCGGCCCAGTTTCCAGCGCGGGAATTCGACCACGTGGCTGGCAAGCTCGGTGCCGTCGGCGGTGTCGACCAGCAGGGCGCGGACCGAATCCGAGCCGTAGTCGAGACCCAGGGCGTAGGACGTCATAGTGAACCTTGTTGTTTGGATTGGATGGTGGGCTTCGCCAAGGCGGGACTCGGCGGATGCGTCGAAAACCAGTTTAAGACGATTGTTGATTCCAATCTAATCAAAATAAAAGCTAGTTCGATACTCGTTTCGATATCAATATCTGTTGCGCGGAAATGACTGTTGCAATTGAGAAATTGCTCTCACCTCTCGCTTCGATGTATCGTGTTTTGCGTTAAGTTTTTCGTGACGGCACGGGCACGGTCGCATCGTCCCCGCAAGGAGCTTGTCGCGGAAGGGGGCAATGCGCCGGAATCGGCACCTAATACGCTTCAGAAATCGCGTCAAAGAAAATTAAAAACCAACATCGTCCTCGCGAACGCGGGGACCCATAGAACGTTAGCTCTGAGCCGACGTTCTATGGGTCCCCGCATGCGCGAGGACGATGTTGTTTTTTGATAATTATGTTTGTCGTGATACGACTTCTGAAGCGCTCGGCGCGCAATCGCCCCGGCTTGGTCGAATGTCGCGTGGTCGCAACAGCGCCACATTTCTTTTCTTGGCGCGGGCCGGCAAGGCGGCGCGACCAACGGCGCGCGGTGCCATGTCGCAACACGTGTTTCTCGCTTACGCGATCCTTACAAGAAGTCGCCGCCGGCGGGCGGCGCGGGTGTCTGCGATATCTATTTCGATATCAAAAACCCGAAATAATTGATTGGATTGAATTATTACGGCCACCTAAGATGATTATCAGCATGTAACGTAAATGCCAGTCGATGAAATACGATAACTAGAAATTCCAGGGAGACTCATGAAAACTTATAGCCATGGCGCAAAAGCGACCATCCCAGGCAACCAGACCCCAACGCTGAAGCACATCGTCGTCGCACTCGCCGGAGCCGGCCTGATCGGCGGCAGCACCGGTGCGTGGGCGCAAACCCCCGCCGCGGACGCCAAAGCCCTCGAAGCCACCCCCGCGGTGGTCGTCGTGACCGGCATGCGCAACGCGGCCAAGAGCGCCCAGGTGCTTAAAAAGAACGCCGAGCAAGTCGTCGATTCGATCGTCGCCGAAGACATCGGCAAATTCCCGGACAAAAACGTCGCCGAAATCCTCGGCCGCGTGACCGGGGTGCAGGTTATCCGCCAGAACGGCGAAGCCGGCAACGTAGTCATCCGCGGCCTCGGCGGCGTGGTGACCTTGTTCAACGGCCGTGAAATGTTCACCGCAGCGGGCCGCAACCTGTTCCTGGCCGACGTGCCGGTGGCGATGCTGCAACGGGTCGACGTCTATAAGACCCAGGGCGCCGATATGGTCGAGGGCGGCACCGCCGGCGTGATCGACGTGCGCACCTTCAAGCCGTTCGACTTCAAGGATGGCGTCGTGTCCTTCTCCGGCCGCGTCGAGCACCGCGACAAGTCCGGTGCCTACGACCCCAACCTCTCGGGCATGTTCTCGAAGCGCTGGAAGACCGGCATCGGCGAATTCGGCGCCCTGGCCGGCATCTCCTACCAGCGCGGCCGCTACCACGACGAAACCGCCTGGGTCTCGCCGCCGATGGCGATCGACGGCGGCGTGATCGGTTCACGCGCCATGGGCCGGGTCATGGGCAACGGCGACCGCAAGCGCATCGCCGGCAATGCGGCGCTCCAATGGCGTCCGAATTCGGACGTCGAAGTCTACGCCGACATGATGAGCACCAAGATCGACCACGTCTCGCAGAGCATCTTCTTCGTCGGCGACCTGCCGATCTTCAAGGGCGGCACGGTCACCAAGATCCCCGGCACCAACTACCTGAACACCATCAGCCACCCGGGCGCGAGCGAATTCACGCTCAGCTCGACCCAGGCGCGCGACGACTACTCGATGGGCACCCAGGGCGCGATCGGCGCGCGCTGGGACGTCACGCCGCAGCTGCGCGCGACGACCGAACTGGTGCGCACAGTCAGCAACTACAAACAGGAAAACCCGATCGTCGACGTGGTCGACTTCGCGGTCAAGCCGATGTCGGCCGGTGTGCGCGACGGCGGCGGCTTCCTCGACTATCCCGGCTATAACATGAAGAACCCGGCGACCTGGTATCTGTTCGGCCTGTTCGACAACCACAACCATTCCGAAGGCCGCGCCACCGACTGGCGCGCCGACGCCACCTACGACTTCGAGAACGCCGGTTTGATCAAAGAGCTGCAGGGCGGGGTCCGCCTGGCCGACCGCACCGCGCAGTACATCCGCGAGAAGGACGGCTACCGTCCGGCCCCCGGCGGCATCTCCGCCGCCACGCTGCCGGGCATGAGCTGCCTGAGCGCCCACACCTCCGGCAATTACGGCATGGACCAGTTCTACGCACCCTGCCACACCTATTTGTTGAGCAACACCGCCGCGATCCGCACCGCATTCGGCAGCCCCGGCCGCACGGCCGAGGACCCGCTGTCCTCGTTCAAGGCGCGCGAGGCGACCAGCGCGATCTACGGCAAGGCCAAGTACGGTTTCGACCTGGGCGGTATCGCAATCGACGGCAACCTCGGCGTGCGCGTGGTCAAGACCTCGCTCGACATGGACGGCTTCTCGCGCAACGGCGATACCGCGCCGCCGACCGCGCTGTCGATCAAGGCCAACAGCACCGATGTGTTGCCAAGCCTGTCGGTGCGCGCGCACTTCCGGCATGACCTGATCGGCCGCTTCGTGGCCGGCAAGGCGATCGAGCGCGGCGTGTTCGGCGACTACAACCCGGGCCTGACGCTGAACACCCCCACACCGACCACCGACGCGGTCGGCTCGTCCGGCAATCCGAACCTGAAGCCGCAAGAGGGTATCAACCTCGACATGGCGCTGGAATGGTACTTCGCGCCGACTGGTTCGGTCACCGCGGCGATTTTCTCGCGCGACTTCAAGAACTTCATCCGCCGCAAGGACCAGCTCGAAACGCACAACGGCGTGACGTACCGCATCAACCGTCCGCACAACACGACCGAAGGCAACCTCGAGGGATTCGAGCTGGCCTACCAGCAGTTCTACGACAAGCTGCCCGGCCTGTTGGGCGGACTCGGTCTGCAAGCGAACATCACCTATATGGATGGCGGCTTGACCGAACTCGACGCGGCGACCAACAAGATGGTCACCAACACCTTCGCCGGCATGTCGAAGATCTCGTACAACGTCGTCGGCCTGTACGAGATGGGACCATGGTCGGGTCGCCTGGCCTACAACTGGCGCGACAAGTTCGTCGCCGAATACAACTACCGCGGCCTCGGCACCAACCTGATCGTGGCGCCGATCAAGACGCTCGACGCGTCGATCTCCTACAAGATCGGCAAGGACGTGACGCTCTCGCTCGATGCCAACAACTTGATGGATTCGCCATACAACGACTACCATGGCGTCGCCGAGCTGCCGCGCGACATCCGTCGCTACGACCGCGCGATCGGCCTGTCGCTGCGCTGGAAGAAGTAAGCCTCCTTCCCTCGGCTTAAAACCGGGGAAGTAAACGGGGGGCGTTGCCGGATTGTCCCGCAACGCCCCCCTGTTGTCGTCTGGAGATAAAAATAATGCAAACCCAAAAATTGTCGACCTTGGAGAAGGTCGGATTCGGCGCCGGCGACATGGCCCTGAACGTCGTGATCTCGTCGATGATGTTGATCATCACCTTTTTTTACACGGATATCTACGGCCTGCGCACCCAGGACCTGGCGCTGCTGTTCGTCATCGTCAAGGTCGTCGGCGCGGTGGCCGACCTCGCGATGGGGCAGCTGACCGACCGCTTCACCTCGCGCTTCGGACGCTACCGGCCCTGGCTGCTGTTGCTGGCCGTGCCCTACGGCGTCAGCGTGTTCTTCGTCTTCACCACGCCCGACTGGGGCTATGACGCCAAGCTGGTCTGGGCCTACGGCACCTACATCCTCATGACGCTGATGACGGCCGGCGTCGGCATCCCGTACATTTCACTGATCAGCGGACTCACGAGCGACCCGCAGGAACGCCTCTCGGCCAACGGCTACCGCCTGTTCTTCGCCAAGATCGGCGCCTTCATGGTGACCATCATCGTGCCCTTGCTGGCCGCGCAATGGGGCGGCGGCAACGCCGCGACCGGCTACCAGGCGGCCATGGCCGTGATGGCGGCGATGGGCGTGCTGCTGTTCATGTTCTGCGTGTTCACGACCACCGAGCGCGTCATCCACACGGTCGAGAAGCAATCGCTGACCGAACAATTCAAGCTGCTCATGCGCAACGACCAGTGGCTGGTGCTGTGCGGCGTGTGCGTCACCGGCACCATCGGCTACGTGGTGCGCGGCTCGGTCGCGATCTACTACGCCAAATACTATCTGGGCGGCGACACCGCGACCGTCTCGGCCTTCCTGTCGGTCGGCGTGGCGGCGGCGATCCTGTCGATGATCGCCTCGACCTGGATCACGAAGTTCTATTGCAAGGTCAAGCTGTTCCGCAACACCCAGCTCGCGGTCGCGCTCATCAGCGTGCTGATCTACTACACGGTGCAGCCGGGCGACATCATGCTCGCCTTCGTCCTCTACTTCGTGCTCTCGTTCGTGGTCGACCTGCACGCGCCCGTGTTCTGGTCGGCGATCGCCGAGACCATCGACTACGGCCACGTGACGACCGGCAAGCGCGTCTCGGGCTTCGCCTTCGGCGGCATCTCGGTATGCCAGAAGGCCGGCATGGCCGTGGCCGGCGCCCTGGTCGGCGTGCTGCTGACCTATTTCGGCTACCAGGCCAACCAGGACCAGACCCCGATGGCGCTGACCGGCATCGCCCTGATGCTGACCATCATCCCCGGCTTCTTCCATCTGCTGATGGGCATGCTGATGTTCAAATACCGGATCAGCGACGGCTACTACGGCGAGGTCAAGGAGCGGATGCGGGTGCAGGGCTACATCGCCAGCTGAGTTTGTAAAACCAACCTAGAAACATTTAGAATCCACACATGACGCAGACACTGACACCGTTGATCGAACAGCGCGCCGATCCGCACATCTACCGCCACACCGACGGCTACTACTATTTCACGGCTTCGGTGCCCGCGTTCGACCGCATCGAGTTGCGCCGCGCGGCCAGCATCGAAGCGCTGGCGCGGGCGCCGACCGTGGACGTGTGGATCAAGCCGGACACGGGCGCGTATAGCGAACTGATCTGGGCGCCCGAACTCCACTTCAACGCGGGCGCCTGGTATGTGTACTTCGCGGCCGCGCCGAGCCGCGAGATCAAAAACAAGCTGTTCCAGCACCGCATGTACGCGCTGCGCAACACCGGCGCCAACCCGCTCGAGGGCGAGTGGGAATTCATGGGGCAGGTCGAGACCGGCATCGACAGCTTTTGCCTCGACGCGACGACCTTCAGCCACAAGGGCGTGCTGTACTACCTCTGGGCGCAAAAGGACGAGGCGATCGAAGGCAACTCGAACCTCTACATCGCGCCGATGGCGACCCCGTGGCAGCTCGGCGGCCCGCCCGTCATGCTCAGCAAACCCGAGTTCGACTGGGAGATCCGCGGCTTCTGGGTCAACGAGGGGCCCTCGGTGCTCAAGCGCAACGGCAAGATCTTCATCAGCTATTCGGCCAGCGCAACGGACGAGAACTACGCGATGGGCCTGCTGTGGGCCGACGAGGACGCCGACCTGCTCGACCCGGCCGCCTGGACCAAGCTGCGCGAACCGGTGCTGCAAACTTGCTACGAGCACGGCGTGTACGGGCCCGGCCACAACAGCTTCACGCTCGGCGCCGACGGCGCGAGCGTGATGCTGGTGTACCACGCGCGCACCTACACCGAAATCATCGGCGACCCGCTGTGGAACCCTGACCGCCATACTTACGTTAAAGTTCTGCGTTGGGACGAGATGGGAATGCCGGTGTTCGGCAGCGCCTCGCAAGCTTAAGGAAAAATGGAAAAATCACAGATTGTAGAAAGCGCCTTCGGCGCGCTGCCGGACGGCAGGCAGGCGCGGCTGTACACGCTGGTCAACCGCAAGGGCATGATCGTGCGGATCAGCGATTACGGCGGCGTCATCACCGAGATCCACACCCCCGACCGCGACGGCTTGTACACCGACATCACGCTCGGTTACGACACGGTGGCGCCGTACAGCGACGAGAGCCCGTACTTTGGCGCCTTGATCGGGCGCTTCGGCAACCGCATCGCGCGCGGCCGCTTTGAGCTCGACGGCAAAACGGTGCAACTACCCGTCAACAACGGCGCCAACCACCTGCACGGCGGCCCCGACGGTTTCCACAAGGTGCTGTGGCGGGCGACCCCGTTCGAGCGCGACGATGCGCGCGGGCTCACGCTGACCCACCTGAGCGTCGACGGCGAGCAGGGCTATCCGGGCAATTTGACGGTGACTGTGGTGTACACGCTGGACGATGACAATGCGCTCAGCGTTAAGTTTCACGCCATCACCGACCAGGCCACACCGGTCAACCTGACGCAGCACGCGTATTTCAACCTGGCTGGCCACGGCAGCGTGCTCGGGCACGAGATGATGATCGACGCCGATGCCTATTTGCCCATCGACGCCGGCTTGATTCCGCTCGGGGACGAGGCCAAGGTGGCCGGCACGGCGTTCGACTTCCGCGTCGCGCGCGCGCTTGGGGGGCGCATCGGCGACGCCGACGAGCAACTGGCCAACGGCAGCGGCTACGACCACAATTTTGTGCTCAACAAGCGCGCGGGCGGGCCGGCGGTGCGGGTGCGCGAGCCGGTGTCGGGGCGGGTGCTCGAGTTGTTCACCGACCAGCCGGGTGTGCAGCTTTACAGCGGCAATTTCCTTGATGGCACGTTGACGGGCAAAGGCTGGCGCTACGACCACCGCGGCGCCTTCTGCATCGAGCCGCAGCACTTTCCGGATGCGCCGAACCAGCCGCAGTTTGCGAGCACGATATTGCGTCCGGGCGAACAGTACGAGACCGAATCGCGCTTCCAATTCTCAGTCGAGAAATAAACCCACCCACCACATCGTCCTCGCGCATGCGGCGGCGCATGCGCCGCCCCCATAGAACGTTGGCGATGAGCAACTGTTCTATGGGTCCCCGCATGCGCGAGGACGATGTTGGTTTGGGTCTTGGCGACATACCATTTTCGATATCGATCACGCAGAAAAAGTGATTTGAAAGATATCTATCCGACCTTTAATATTCCTCTATAGATAGTCTGATGCGGCCGATGGCGCAGACAGAAGAATAAAACTGGGAGAGATTGAATGTCTGAAAAGAAAATGCCGAAGCTGCGCTCGGCCGAATGGTTTGGTACCCAGGACAAAAACGGTTTCATGTACCGCAGCTGGATGAAGAACCAGGGCATCCCAGACCACGAATTCCAAGGCAAGCCGATCATCGGCATCTGCAACACCTGGTCCGAACTGACCCCCTGCAACGCCCATTTCCGCCAGCTGGCCGAGTACGTCAAGCGCGGCATCCTCGAGGCCGGCGGCTTTCCGGTCGAGTTCCCCGTGTTCTCGAGCGGCGAATCGAACCTGCGCCCGAGCGCCATGCTCACCCGTAACCTCGCCAGCATGGACGTCGAGGAATCGATCCGCGGCAATCCGATGGACGCCGTGGTGCTGCTGGTCGGCTGCGACAAGACCACCCCGGCCCTGCTGATGGGCGCGGCCAGCGTCGACCTGCCGACCATCGTGGTCAGCGGCGGCCCGATGCTCAACGGCAAACTCAACGGCAAGAACATCGGCTCCGGCACCGCCGTCTGGCAGTTGCACGAGCAAATGAAAGCCGGCTCGATCACGCTGCACCAATTCATGTCGGCCGAGTCCGGCATGTCGCGCTCGGCCGGCACCTGCAACACCATGGGCACCGCGTCCACCATGGCCTGCATGGCCGAGGCGCTCGGGACCTCGCTGCCGCACAACGCGGCCATTCCCGCGGTCGATTCGCGCCGCTACGTACTGGCCCACATGTCGGGCATCCGCATTGTCGAGATGGTGCGCGAAGACCTGCGCCTGTCCAAAATCCTGACGCGCGAAGCGTTCGAAAACGCGATCCGCGTCAACGCCGCGATCGGCGGCTCGACCAACGCCGTGATCCACCTAAAGGCGATCGCCGGCCGCATCGGCGTGCCGCTCGCGCTCGAGGACTGGACCGCGATCGGGCGCGGCACGCCGACCATCGTCGACCTGATGCCGTCGGGCCGCTTCCTGATGGAGGAGTTCTATTACGCCGGCGGCCTGCCCGGCGCGATCCGCCGCATGGGCGAGGGCGGCTTGCTGCCGCACCCGGATGCGCTGACCGTCAATGGCCACAGCCTGTGGGCCAACTGCGAAGAGGCGCCCGTCTACGACGACGAAGTCATCCGCACGCTCGAAAACCCGCTGCTCGCCGACGGCGGCATCTGCATCTTGCGCGGCAACCTCGCGCCGAACGGCGCGGTGCTCAAGCCGTCGGCCGCGACCCCGGCGCTGATGCAGCACACCGGCAAGGCGGTCGTGTTCGAAGACTTCGACCACTACAAGGCGCGCGTGGTCGACCCCGACCTCGAGATCGACGCCAGTTCGATCATGGTGATGAAGAACTGCGGCCCGAAAGGCTACCCCGGCATGGCCGAGGTGGGCAATATGGGCCTGCCGCCCAAGCTGCTCGCGCTGGGCGTGACCGACATGGTGCGCATCTCCGACGCGCGCATGAGCGGCACCGCCTACGGCACCGTGGTGCTGCACGTGGCGCCCGAGGCGATGGCCGGCGGCCCGCTCGGCATCGTGCGCGACGGCGACACCATCACGCTCGACTGCGCCGGCGGCATCCTGAACCTGCATGTCAGCGACGCCGAAATCGCCGAGCGCCTGGCCACGCGCGCATTGAACCAGCCGGCCGGCCCGAAAAGCGGCTACCAGCAGCTCTACATCGAACACGTGCTGCAGGCCGACGAAGGCTGCGACTTCGACTTCCTGGTCGGCAGCCGTGGTTCGGCCGTGCCCAAGCACTCGCACTAATAACAAGGATCCATCATGCTGCTCGTGCAATTTAAAAATGAACAGGGCGCGCGCCAGGTCGGCGTGCTCGAAGGCGCGTCGCTGCGTGTGATCGACGGCTTTGCCACTACCTACGCGCTGGCCCAGGCCGCGATCGCGCAGGGCCAGTCGCTGGCCGCGCTGGCCGCCGCGAGCGCCGGCGCCACCGTGCTGGCATACGACTCGGTGGCCGCTGCGGGCCGCCTGCTGCCCCCGCTCGACCATGCCGACGAGGCCCATTGCTACGTGACCGGCACCGGCCTGACCCACCTCGGCAGCGCCGACACGCGCGACGCGATGCACAAAAAAATCGGCGGCGACGTCGAGACCCTGAGCGACAGCATGAAGATGTTCCGCATGGGCGTCGAGGGCGGCAAGCCCGCCGCCGGCGAGCGCGGCGTCCAGCCCGAATGGTTCTACAAGGGCGACGGCTCGGTGCTGCGCGCCAGCGGCCAAAGCCTGCCGATGCCCGACTTCGCGCTCGACGGCGGCGAAGAGCCCGAGATCGCGGGCCTGTACCTGATCGGCCCCGACGGCCAGCCGCAACGCCTCGGCTACGCGATCGGCAACGAGTTCTCGGACCACCTGACCGAGCGCCAGAACTACCTCTACTTGGCGCACTCGAAACTGCGTGTCTGCGGCCTCGGTCCGGCGCTACTGGTGGGCGAACTGCCGGCCCATATCGCCGGCACCTCGCGCGTGCTCGACCGCGACGGCCAGGTGCGCTGGGAAAAGGCTTTCGTCAGCGGCGAACAGAACATGTCGCACACCATCGCCAACCTCGAATACCACCACTTCAAGTACGCGCTGTTCAACCGCCCGGGCGACGTGCATGTGCATTTCTTCGGCACCGCCACGCTCAGTTTCGCCGACGGCGTCAGCGTGCAGGCCGGCGAGAGCTTCGAGATCGAAGCGCCGGTGTTCGGTCCCGCGCTGCGCAACAAGCTCGAAACCGCACCCACCGCGTTTTCGAAGGTCAATCCGCTATGAACATCACCGGCGAAGCACTGATCGGCGGCCAGGCAGTCAAGGGTAAGGGCGCCGCATTCCGCGCCTACAACCCGAGCCTGTGCGCGCCGATCGAGCCACCGTTCCAGATGGTCGACGCGCAGCAGATCGACCAGGCCTGCCAACTTGCCAAGGCCGCCTTTGACCCGTTCCGCGCCACCAGCGACGCCGGCCGCGCCGCCTTTTTGGACGCCATCGGCGAGCAGATCGTCGCGCTCGGCGATAGCCTGATCGAGCGCGCGATGGCCGAGAGCGGCCTGCCGCGCGCCCGCCTCGAAGGCGAGCGCGCCCGCACCGTGAACCAGCTTAAATTGTTCGCCACACTGCTGCGCGAAGGCTCGTGGCAGGACGCGCGCATCGACAGCGCGCTGCCCGAACGCCAGCCGCCGCGTCCCGATATGCGCATGCGCCTGATCGGCGTCGGCCCGGTCGCCGTTTTCGCGGCCAGTAATTTCCCGCTCGCGTTTTCGGTCGCCGGCGGCGACACCGCCGCCGCGCTCGCAGCCGGATGCCCGGTGGTGCTCAAGGCGCACTCGGCCCATCCTGGTACCTCCGAACTGGTGGCGCGCGCGATCGTGCGCGCGGCGCAGCAGTGCGAGCTGCCGGCGGGCGTGTTCGCGCTGCTGACCGGGACCGGCAACGGCATCGGCCAGGCCTTGGTCGCGCATCCGGCGATCCAGGCGGTCGGCTTCACGGGTTCGCGCTCGGGCGGCCAGGCGCTGATGGCGGTGGCGGCGGCGCGCCCGCAGCCGATCCCCGTGTTCGCCGAAATGAGCAGCATTAATCCCGTGATTTTGCTGCCGCAGGCGCTGGCCGCGCGCGCCGACGACATCGCCGCCGGCTTCGCCGCTTCGCTGACGCTCGGGGTCGGGCAGTTCTGCACCAACCCCGGCCTGGTGCTGGGCGTGGCGGGACCCGACTTCGACCGCTTCTGCAGCAGCGCCGCGGCCGCGCTGGGCACGACCGAGGCGGCCACCATGCTCACCGCCGGCATCGCCGCGAGCTACCACAGCGGCGTGCACGCGCTGGCCGAGATGGACAGCGTCGAGGTGCTGGCGCAAAACGCCCAGGCCGAGGGCAAGGGCGGCGCCGCGCTGTTCAAGACCACCGGCGCGGCCTTCCTGTCCGAGCCGGCGCTGCACGCCGAGGTCTTCGGGCCGGCCTCGCTGCTCGTGGCCTGCCGCGACGCCGACGAGATCAAGGCGATCGCCGAGCACCTCGAAGGCCAGCTGACCGCGACCCTGCAAATGGACGAGGGCGACCTCGCACTGGCGCGCGGCTTGCTGCCCGTGCTCGAGCGCAAAGCCGGGCGGATCCTGGCCAACGGATTCCCGACCGGGGTCGAGGTTTCGACCGCGATGGTGCATGGCGGCCCGTTCCCGGCCACCTCGGACGGGCGCAGCAGCTCGGTCGGCACCGCCGCGATCGCGCGTTTCCTGCGCCCGGTCTGCTACCAGAACCTGGTCCAGGACCTGCTGCCCGAGGCACTCAAGGAAAACAACGGCCGCCAGATCTGGCGCCGCCGCGATGGCGCGCTCACCACAGAGTGAGCCGCCGCGGGCGCACGGCCCGGGCAATGAAGAAAACAGCAGCACGGATGGAGACCCTATGAAGAAATCGGCCAGTTACGCGAGCCTACGCGGCAAGCGGGTGTTTGTGACGGGCGGCGGCAGCGGCATCGGCGAAGCTATCGTGAGCGCCTTCGCGGCCCAGGGCGCGCAGGTGGCGTTCGTCGACATCATGCGCGACGCCAGCCTGGCCCTGTGCGAACGCCTTGGCGCGGTCGGCCATCGCACACCGCTGTTCCGGTTTTGCGACATCACCGACGTCTCCGCCCTGCAGGCGACGATGGAGGAGATGGCCGCGGCCGTCGGCGACTTCGACGTACTCGTCAACAACGCGGCGAACGACCACCGGCATCTGATCGAGGACGTCACGCAACAGGACTGGGACCGCTGCGTCGCGATCAACCAGCGTCCCATGTTCTTCACCAGCCAGGCCGTGTTGCCCGGAATGAAGCGCAATGGCGGCGGTGCGATCATCAACGTCGGCTCGGTCTGCTGGAGCGTCAAGGGCGGCGGCTATCCCGTGTATGTGACGACCAAGGCGGCCGTGGTCGGCCTGACGCGCGCACTGGCGCGCGACCTCGGCCCGCACAATATCCGCGTCAACACGGTGACCCCGGGCTGGGTCATGACCGAACGCCAGCTCGAGCTCTGGGTCAGCGACGAGGACCGCCTGCAGATCGCACGCAACCAATGCCTGCCCGGCGAATTGCTGCCCCACCATGTCGCGTCGATGGTGCTGTTCCTGGCCGCCGACGACAGCGCGATGTGTACCGCACAGGATTTCGTAGTAGATGCAGGCTGGACCTAAAAACAAAATAAGAACGATAGCAGCACCCAGGAGACCCTTATGAACATGATCCAAGCCAGCGCGCTCGCGCTCGCCATGTCGGGCGCCTTTGCGGGCCCGGCGCTTGCCGCCGACCTCCGTTTGGAAAGCCCCGACCGGCATCTCAGCGTCAAGGTCGGCGTCACGCCCGAGCGCGGCCTGTCGTACACGATAACGCGCGACGGCCGGCCGGTCGTGCTCGCGTCTAGCCTCGGCCTCGAGCTCGATGGGGCCGACCTCAACAGCGGCCTCAAGTTCGCTGCGGTGTCCAAGGCGCGCAAAATCAGCGAGCGCTATGAGATGGCCGTCGGCAAAAAGCGCCTGATCAGCTACACGGCCAACGAGCAGGCGTATTCGGTGCGCAACGCACGTGGCCAGAAGATGGACGTGGTGTTCCGCGCCTCCAACGACGGCGTCGCGTTCCGTTATGTGGTCGCCGGCGCCGGCCCCAAAAAATTCGTGCGCGAGCACACCAGCTTTGCGTTCGACAAGAGCGCGCGCGCCTGGATGCAGCCGATGTCGGTGGCGCAGACGGGCTGGATGAACACCAACCCCGCCTACGAAGAGCATTACCAGCGCGACGTTCCGGTGGGCACGGTTTCGCCGCTGGCGGCCGGCTGGGTGTTCCCCGCGATGTTCCGCAGCGGCGACGATTGGGTCGTGCTGACCGAGGCCAATATGGACGGCAGCTTCCACGCCTCGCGCCTGCAAGCCGAGTCGGCCAACGGCGTCTACCGCATCGGCGCGCCGCCCGCGCCCGAGGTGTTCACCAACGGCGCGCTGCTGGCGCAGTTGGACGGGCCGCTCGTCACGCCGTGGCGCGTCGTCGCGCTCGGTTCGCTGGCGACCGTGATGGAATCGACCCTGGGCACCGACCTGGCAGCCCCGGCGATCGCGTTCGACAAAAGACTTGTAGCGCCCGGGCACGCCTCGTGGAGCTGGGCCTTGCTCAAGGACGACGCCACGGTCTACGACGTGCAAAAGAAATTCATCGACTACGCGGCCGACATGAAATGGGACTACACCCTGATCGACGCCGACTGGGACCGCAAGATCGGCTACGACAAGGTGCGCGAGCTGGTCACCTACGCGGCTGCCAAGCAAGTCGGCTTGCTGCTCTGGTACAACTCGTCGGGCGATTGGAACAAGACCGAGATGTCGCCCAAGGGCGCCATGCTCACGCGCGCGCAGCGGCAAAAGGAATTCGCCCGCCTGCGCGAGATGGGCATCAAGGGCGTGAAGATCGACTTCTTCGCCGGCGACGGCGCCTCGATGATCGACTACTATGTCGACATCCTCGACGACGCGGCCCGCCACGGCCTGCTGGTCAACTTCCACGGCGCCACCCTGCCGCGCGGCTGGGCCCGCACCTATCCCAACCTCATGACGGCCGAGGCGGTCCGCGGTTTCGAGTTCACGACCTTCTTCCAGGCCGACCAGGACGTCGTGGCGCGGCACGCGGCGATGCTGCCGTTCACGCGCAACCTGTTCGACCCGATGGATTTCACGCCGACCGCGTTCGCCGACATTCCCAAGATCAAGCGCGCCACGCGCAACGGTTTCGAACTGGCCGAGTCGGTGCTGTTCTTGTCGGGGATCCAGCATTTCGCCGAGGTGCCCGAAGGCATGGCCACGGCACCCGGCTACGTCAAGAAATTCCTGCAAGATCTGCCGCGCAGCTGGGACGACAGCAAATTCATCGCGGGCTTTCCGGGCACCCATGTGGTGCTCGCGCGGCGCGCAGGAAGCCAATGGTATGTCGCCGGCATCAATGCCGACGAGCAGGATAAAACGCTGGTGTTGGACTTGTCCTTCCTCGGCAACAAGAAGGGCGTGTTGATCAGCGACGGCGACACGGAACGCGCGTTTTCACAAGCGGACATTGCGGCCGGCAAGACGACGGTCACCCTCAAGGCGCATGGCGGTTTCGTCGCCGTCTTTAATTAAATACAAATATCTATAAGAATCTGGAGACCTAGCATGAACATAGTCAAATCAAGCATTTTGGCGCTGGCCCTTGCGGCGGCTGGCGTGGTGTCGGCCTTCGCGGCCGAGCCGGTGTTGCTCACGATCGACGCCGGCAAGCCCGGTCCGGTCATCAACAAAAATGTGTATGGCCAGTTTGCCGAGCACCTCGGCACCGGCATCTACGAGGGTATGTGGGTCGGCCCCCAATCGAAAATCCCGAACACCAAGGGCTGGCGCAACGACGTCATCGGCGCACTCAAAAAACTGCACGTGCCGCTGGTGCGCTGGCCGGGCGGTTGCTTCGCCGACGAATACCACTGGAAGGACGGGATCGGCCCGCGCGCCAAGCGCCCGGTCAAGGTCAACACCAACTGGGGCGGCGTCGAAGAAAACAATGCCGTCGGCACCCACGAGTTTTTCGACCTGATCGACCTGCTCGGGGCCGACGCCTATGTCAACGGCAACCTCGGTTCGGGCAGCGTGCAGGAAATGTCGGAGTGGCTCGAGTACCTGACCTCGGACAGCAAGTCGACGCTCGCCAACGCGCGCCGCAAGAACGGCCGCAACGAGCCGTTCAAGGTCGCCTATTTTGCGATCGGCAACGAGGCCTGGGGCTGCGGCGGCAACATGACGCCAGCCTACTATTCGGACCTGTACAAGAATTACTTCAACCTCATGAAGGCGCCGGCCGACAAGCGCCCTAAATTCATCGCCAGCGGCGGCAACGATTTCGATACGACCTGGACCGACACGCTGAGCCGCGAGCTCAAGGGACGCACCGACGCGATCAGCTTCCACTACTACACGATCCCGACGGGCAAGTGGGATATCAAGGGCGCCGCGACCGGCTTTGCCGAGAACGAATGGATCTCGACCTTGGCCAACACGCTCAAGCTCGACGGCATGATCAAGAACAATGTGGCCAAGCTCGACAAGAACGATCCGGAGAAAAAAATCGGCTTGTTCGTCGACGAGTGGGGCACATGGTACGACGTCGAGAAGGGCACCAACGCGGGCTTCCTGTTCCAGCAAAACACGATCCGCGACGCGGTCGTGGCGGCGCTTAACTTCAACATGTTCCACGAGCACGCCGAACGCGTGCAGATGACCAACATCGCGCAAATGGTCAACGTGTTGCAGTCGATGATCATCACCGACAAGGACAAGATGCTGCTCACGCCGACTTACCATGCGTACGCGATGTACGTGCCGTTCCAGGGCGCGACCACGCTGCCGGTCAAGCTCGAAAACAATGCGGCGTACACGCTTGGCGCCTCGAGCGTGCCGGGCATCAGCGCCTCGGCCGCGCGCGGCAAGGATGGCAAAACCTACTTGGCGCTGGTCAACACCAACCCAAGTAAGGCCGCCGATGTGCTTATCAACGTGGCCGGAAAACAAGTGACCAAAGTGAGCGGCAGCGTGCTGACCGCCGACAAGATGGACGCGCACAACACGTTTAAGAACGCGCAGGCTGTCAAACCGGTGCCGTTCAGCGCGACTGCCGTGGGCGGCAAACTGAATGTGGCCGTGCCGGCCAAGTCGGTCATCGTGCTGTCGGTGGAGGGCTGATCATGACTAACATGAAAACACGCGCATGCGCACTCGCCGTTGCATTGACCCTGGTCGCGTGCGGTGGCGGCGGAGGGGGCGGTTCGCCGACGCCGACGCCAACGCCAACGCCAACGCCAACGCCAACGCCGACGCCAACGCCGACGCCAACGCCGCAACCGGCGCTGACGTTCGCCAATGTCGGCGTGCACGATCCATCGGTGCTCAAGGTCGGTGCCGAGTTCTGGGTATTCGGTTCGCATGGTGCCGCGGCCAAGACGACCGACCTGATGAACTGGACCAAGGTCGCCGACGGCGTCAACGCGGCCAATCCGCTGTTCAACAACGTGACGACCGAACTGGCCGAGGCGTTCGCCTGGTCGCAGGTGACGGGCTTGTGGGCTGCCGACGTGATCCAACTCGACGACGGCAAGTTCTATTTCTACTACAACACCTGCAAAGGCGACTCGCCGCGCTCGGCGATGGGTGTCGCCGTGGCCGACAAGATCGAAGGCCCTTACGTCAACAAGAAGGTGTTCCTCAAGTCCGGCATGTGGGGCCAGGTCAGCGAGGACGGCGTCAACCTGTATGACGCGCAAGTGCATCCGAACGCGGTCGACCCGGACGTGTTCCGCGACAAGGAAGGCAAGCTGTGGATGGTTTACGGCTCTTATTCCGGCGGCATCTTCATCCTTTCGATGGACCCGGCGACGGGCCTGCCGAAGCCGGGGCAGGGTTACGGCAAGCACCTGATGGGCGGCAACCACAGCCGCATCGAGGGCGCGTACGTGCTCTACAACCCGGAGGCCGACTACTATTATATGTACACCTCGTTCGGCGGACTCGATGCGAACGGCGCCTACAATATGCGCGTTGCGCGCTCGCGCAATCCGGATGGCCCGTATGTCGACGCCGCCGGCACCGATATGGCCACGGTCAAGTCGAACAAGGCGCTGCCGCTGTTCGACGACGCCTCGATCGCGCCGCACGGGCAAAAGCTGATGGGCAACTACCAGTTCGCGCTGACGGCCGGGCAGACCGGTACCGCGCTCGGCTATGTGTCGCCGGGCCACAATTCGGCCTATTACGACGCCGCGACCAAGCAGAGCTTCCTGATCTTCCACACGCGTTTCCCGAACATGGGCGAGGCGCACGAGGTGCGGGTGCACGAGGTGTTCATCAACGCGACGGGCTGGCCGGTGGTCGCGCCGTTCCGCTACGCGCCGCTGAGCAAGAGCGCCACGACGCTGGTCGCGGCGGTCACGGCTGCCGAAGCGCAGGGCAGCTACCAGATGGTCAACCACGGCAAGGACATCTCGGCGACGCTCAAGCTCTCGCAGGCGATCAAGCTCAACGCCGACGGCACGGTGTCGGGCGCGGCCACGGGAACCTGGGTCCATGGCGGTGCCAACAAGGTCACGCTGACGCTGGCGACGGGCGGCGCATTCAGCGGCGTGTTGTCGCGCCAGTGGAATAGCAATGCGACTAACTTCGTGGTAACTTTCACCGCGCAATCGAACGAGGGCGTGTCGATCTGGGGCACACGCTCGGGCGACTGAGTTGCATGCTAATCACCACTTTGGAACCATGATGAAATCACTGCTGCGGTTGGTACTTCTTTTTCCCCTGTTCGCGGCGGTGCTTGCATGCCAGGCGGGCCAGGTCGACGTGCACGACCCGGTCATCGCCAAGGAAGGCAAGACGTTTTACCTGTTCAGCACGGGCCCCGGGATCACCTTCTACAGTTCGCCGGATATGCGGCACTGGACGCCGCAAGGCAAGGTGTTCGCCGAGGAACCGGCATGGGCGCGCAAGGCCGCGCCGACCTTCAACGGGCATGTGTGGGCGCCCGATATCCAGTTCCACAACGGTAAATACTATCTGTATTACTCGGTGTCGGGCTTTGGCAAGAACACCTCGGGGATCGGCGTGACGACCAACACCACGCTCGATCCGCGTGCGCCCGACTACCGCTGGCAGGACCAGGGGATGGTGCTGCAATCTGTTCCAGGGCGCGACCAATGGAACGCGATCGATTCGCATGTGATCGACGACGCGCAGGGCACGCCGTGGATGTCGTTCGGCTCGTTCTGGAGCGGGCTCAAGCTGGTCAAGCTCGATGCCACGCGCACCAGGCTGGCCGAGCCGCAGGTATGGCACGCGATTGCAAGCCGCGCGCCGTCGACCTTGAGCAAAGCGGGCGAGCCGGAGGCGGGGCCGGGCGAGATCGAGGCGCCGTTCATTTTCAAGAAGGGCGGGTATTACTATTTGTTCGCCTCGTGGGGGCTGTGCTGCAAGGGGGCGGCCAGCACGTATCACGTCGTGGTTGGTCGCTCGAAGGCGCTGACGGGGCCGTATCTTGATAAGGATGGCAAGGACATGCAGGGCGGGGGCGGCTCGCTCGTGCTGGCCGGCGACAAGGATTGGCAAGGGGTGGGGCATAACAGCGCGTATAGCTTCGACGGCAAGGATTATTTGGTGCTGCACGCGTATGAGACGGCTGATAAATACTTGCAAAAGCTGAAGGTGCTGCCGATGGCTTGGGACAAGGATCAGTGGCCGCTGGTTGATCAGCATGAGTTGAATCGCTATCAGAGTGTGCGCATGCCGGCTGTGAAATAGGTCTCGAAGTTTCAGAAATCGTGTGGAAAGAAATATAAATATCAAAAACCAACATCGTCCTCGCGCATGCGGGGACCCATAGAACGCTGGCGATGAGCA
>JAZKIN010000070.1:0-96508 GCA_040384885.1 Pseudomonadota bacterium
GGCGTGCCCACGCGCGCGTACAGCAGGCGCAGGTAATCGTGGATCTCGGTGACGGTGCCGACGGTCGAACGCGGATTATGCGAAGTCGCCTTCTGCTCGATCGAAATGGCCGGCGACAAACCTTCGATCAGATCGACATCGGGTTTTTCCATCAGCTGCAGGAACTGGCGCGCATAGGCCGAGAGCGACTCGACATAGCGGCGCTGGCCTTCGGCGTACAGGGTGTCGAACGCGAGCGAGGACTTGCCCGAACCCGACAGGCCGGTGATGACAACTAACTTGTTGCGGGGCAAATCAAGACTGATGTTCTTGAGATTATGCGTACGTGCGCCGCGGATACGGATTTGTTCCATGTCTTGCCTAGCTTTAAATGATGGTGCGAGAGGCCGGCGGGCGCAGGTAAATACGCGCTAACGGGCGGCCAAAACGGGACAACCTATCACTATAGCCGGGTTTTGAAGCGCGTGCCCCGGGCTGCCAAGGCCGCGCGATCATGGAACTGCGATGCCCGCTTTGATATGGCGCAAGGTGAAGGTGATACTGTATATAATAACAGTATTCATGCGGATCGCAAACGCAGGCGGCATCGACAATCAAATCGGCCGCTCAGCCGGCGGCGGCGCCCTGTGACGGCGCCAACAGCTGGGCGCGGTAGGCATCGATCCAGCGTTCGAGCCGGATCTGGTCGTCCGGACCGCAGCGCAGTCCCTGCTTGGTGCGGCGCCACAGCACATCGTCGGCGCAGCTGGCCCATTCGACATCGACCAGATAGCGCAGCTCGCGCTCGTACAGGCCGGGCGCGACCAGCCCGCCCAGGTCGCACAGGCTTGCGGCCCCGGTCAGGAAGCGCACGGCGCGGGTGCCGTAGCTGCGCGCGTAGCGCCGCGCCAGGTCGGCCGGCAGCCATGGGTGCAGCGCGCGGAACGAGGCCGAAAAGGCGTCGAAGCTCGCCGGCGAGATATCGGCGACGCTCGCGGCGATGTCGCCGCCGGGCAGGAATGCGGTTTCGGTCCAGCCGGCGGCCGGGGTGCCCAGCCGCGCGGCCACCATCTCGAGCGCGTGCTCGGCCAGCTTGCGGTAGGTGGTGATCTTGCCACCCCAAACGTGCAGCATCGGTGCCGTGCCGGGCGCCCATTCGAGCAGGTAGTCGCGCGTCACGGCCGACGGATTGTCGGTGCCGTCGTCGAGCAGCGGGCGCACGCCCGAATAGCTCCACACGACATCCTTGCGGCTCACCTGTTTGCGGAAGCACTGGTTGGCCAGATTGCACAGGTAGGCCACTTCGCCGTCGTCGATCGCGACCGCGGCCGGGTCGCCGGCGTAAGCCAGGTCGGTGGTGCCGATCAGCGTGAAGTCGCCCTGATACGGAATCGCGAACACGACGCGCCCGTCGGCATGTTGGAACAGGTAGGCCTGCTGGTGCGAGAACAGGCGCGGCACCACGATGTGGCTGCCCTTGACCAACCTGACGCTGCGGCGCGCCTGACCCGCTTCGCCCATCTGGGCCACCTGTCCGGCCCACGGCCCGGCCGCGTTGACCACGACCTTGGCCCGCACTGTGCACGCATGGCGGCCCTCGAGCCGTGCGCGCCAGCCCGCGCCCTCGGGCACCGCCTCGGCGCAGCCCGTACCGGTAAGGATGGTGGCGCCGCGCTCTTTGGCGTCGAGCGCGTTGAGCACCACGAGGCGCGCGTCGTCCACCCACGCGTCGGAATAGGCGAAGGCCTGGGTAGCGTCGCCTTTGAGCGCGGCGCCGGCTTCGTGCCGGTCGAGCCTGAGCGTGGCCGATGCCGGCAGCAGTTCGCGCTTGGCCAGGCGGTCGTACAAAAACAAGCCGGCGCGGATCATCCATGCGGGCCGCCCGCCTGGAAGCCGCGGCAGCACGAAGCGCAGCGGCGATATGATGTGCGGCGCCACGCGCAGCAGCACCTCGCGCTCGCGCAGTGCTTTGCGTACCAGGCCGAATTCGTAGTGTTCGAGGTAGCGCAGCCCGCCGTGAATCAGCTTGGTGCTGGCCGACGAGGTGTGGCGCGCCAGGTCGTCGCGTTCGCACAGCACCACCGACAGGCCCCTGCCGGCCGCGTCGCGCGCGATGCCGGCGCCGTTGATGCCGCCGCCGATCACCAGCAAGTCGCATTCGATACCGCGGTGTTGGTCAAGCATCGCCGTCCTCCGTGCGCCATTGGCGTGCATGCTCGACCGCCCGGCGCCAGCGTGCGATGGTGGCCTCGCGCCGGTCGCCAGACCACGCCGGTTCGAAAGCGCGCTCCAGCTGCCAGGCCACGCCGCCCCCGGCATCGCGGCCGCCCGCCGTCGCCAGGGCCGCCAGCCGGGCCGCCCCCAGCGCCGTCGTTTCGGTCACGCGCGGGCGTAGTACCGGAAGCCCCAACAAGTTCGCCTGCAACTGCATCAGATAGTCGTTGGCGCTCGCGCCGCCGTCCACCCGCAATTCTGTCAGCGTCACGCCTGGCGCCTGCCGCATCGTTTGCAGCACGTCGGCGCATTGCAGCGCGATCGCATCGAGGCCGGCGCGCGCGATGTGCGCCTTGCCGCTCGAGCGCGACATGCCGGTCAGCGTGGCGCGCGCGCCGGCGTCCCAATACGGCGCACCCAGGCCGGTAAAGGCCGGCACCAGCATCACGCCGCCGCTGTCGGCCACGCTGGTGGCCAGTGCCTCGATGTCGGCGCTATGGCCGATCACGCCAAGGTCCCGCAGCCAGTGCACGATGGCGCCGCCCATGAACACGCTGCCCTCGAGCAGATAATCGGTGCGCCCGTCGACGCTCCATCCCACGGTCGACAGCAGCCGTTCGCATGCCGCCGGTTTGGCGCCGGTGTTGACCATGATGAAGCAGCCGGTGCCATAGGTATTCTTGGCCATCCCCGGCCGTACGCAGTCCTGGCCGTAGGTCGCGGCCTGCTGGTCGCCGGCCACGCCGCCGATCGGCAGCTCGACACCGAACCATTGCGCGTCGCTGTGGCCGCGCACGCCGCTGCTGGGTACGACCTCGGGCAGCAGCGCGCGCGGTATGTTAAACAGCTCGAGCAGATCCTGGTCCCAGCAGCCCTGATGGATGTTGTACAGCATGGTGCGCGAGGCGTTGGACGGCTCGGTCGCGTGCACCCGGCCGCACGTCAACTGGTACACCAGCCAGCTGTCGACGGTTCCAAAGCAGAGCTCGCCCCGCTCGGCGCGTTCGCGCGCCCCCGGTACATGGTTGAGCAGCCAAGCCAGTTTGGTGGCCGAGAAATACGGGTCGAGCACCAGGCCCGTCGCCTGCGTGATGAAGTCCGCGTGCCCCGCCGCGCGCAGCGTTTCGCAGGCCGCGTGGGTGCGCCGGTCCTGCCAGACGATGGCATTGTGCAGGGGCTCGCCGGTGCGGCGGTCCCACAGCACGGTCGTTTCGCGCTGGTTGGCGATGCCGATGGCGTCGATGTGCGCGGCGCCGACGTCGGCGACGGTTGCGCGCGCGGCCGCCAAAACGCCGCTCCACAGCGCCATCGGGTCGGCTTCGACCCAGCCGGGATGCGGATAACTGAGCGCGAGATCGCGCTGCGCTCGCGCCGCGATCGCGCCTTCGCGGCTGAACACGATCGCGCGTGAACTGGTGGTGCCTTGGTCGAGGGCCAGGATGAGATTCATTGCTTGCCCGTGCGCTGCAGGAATTTGCGAATCGCTTGCGCCGTCGGCGAGGGTTGCTCATGCAGCAGTCCGTGACCCGCGTCCTCGAATCGGCAGATCTCCAGCCGGGGCACATAGGCCTCCAGACCGTCGAGCAAGACAGGCAGCAGGATATCGTCGCGCATGCCCCAGATGAGCATGGTCGGCGCGCGCACGTGGATGTTCCCGATCAAGTGCTGGCGGTCCTCGTCGTAGCCGTCGTCGGCGCCCGGGACGACGAACGGCGCGGCGCGGTACCAATTGAGCATCGCCGTCAACGCGCCGGGCGTGCGCCAGCCCTGCATATAGACTTCTTTGTCGAGTTCGTCGACCAGGCCGTTGCGCTCGTGGCCCGCCAGCGTGATGGCCCACAGGGCTTTGCCGTCGGCGCCCAGGCGCTCTTCGCAGCCGGGGTCGCGCAGCCGCGCCATGTATTGGGACGCGGCGCGCTGGGCCGGGTCGTGGTCGAGCGCCCATTGCAGTCGGTTTGGATGCGGCGCATTCAAAATGACCAAACGGGTCACGCACTCGGGATGCAGCGCCGCGAAATACCAAGCCAGCACGCCTCCCCAGTCGTGCCCGACCAGCACGCAACGCTCGGCGCCGTAGTGCTCGAGCAGTGCGAGCACGTCGCCACACAGTGCCTCCGGGGTGTAGGCGGAGGTTGGCGCGGCCTTATCCGAAAGGTTGAAACCGCGGTTGTCGGGCGCCACCACATGGAAGTCGGACGCGAGCGCGTGCATCACCGGGCGCCAGCTGTACCAGCACTCGGGAAAGCCATGCAGCAGGATGGCCAGCTCGGCCCCGGGCTGGCCCGCCGCGGCCACGTGGAACCGCGCGCCGTTGAGGCTCACCGTGGCGTGGCGCACCCGATGCAGCGATCCCGCCGCAATCATTTGCCCGGCTCGCGGCGATGCATTTCGAGGCCCACCGCCCAGCGCCGCTGGAAACCGGGCCAGTAGGCGGCCGAGGTGCCGGTCCCGGTGCCGAAGGCGGCGCCGCTGCTGCTGCCAAACGGCAGCGGCCAGGCCGCGTCGTTGGCGCGCACCGGCGACAGGTCGAGGTACTTGGCCATGCCGCGGTCGCCCTTGAGGTTCTGGTCGAGGAAGGCGCCGATGAAGTGCTGGTTGATCGCCATCAGGCGGTCGCGCCGCCACACCGGCTCGTCGAAATATTCGCGTGCGCCGAAATCGGCTGCGGCCGCCGGGGTTGGATTGCCGGCGATGTTGTGGCGCGCGTTTTGGTACACCAGCATGTGGCGGCTGGTGCCGGTCAGTCCGGCGAACAGCCACGACACGCCGTCCTTATAATCGACGATGTCGTCCTGGTCTCCGCTGATGACCAGCGTCGGCGCGCGCACGACGGCCAGCGCTGCGGGACTCCAGGCCCGGTTGGCGACTTGGCCGCCCCACGGCGCGATCAGCACCAGCGCGTTCAGCGCGACGGGCGGCTCGGCTTGCGGCGCCCCGAAGGTCAGTGGCAGCAGCGCCGGCTCGGGAATGCCTTTGAACGAGGGGCTGGCCTTGTCGTAACCGGCGCCGGCGGTGGCTAGCGCGCCGAAGCCGCCCATCGAGTAACCGATCAGGCCCACTTGCTTCGCGTCGATCAGGGCGCCGATGGCGTCATCCTTGCCGGCGGCGCGCCGCAGCAGCGTGTCGATCACGAAGCGCTGGTCGCGCGAGCGCAGCAACATGACCGAGCCGAACGACAGGCCGAAGGTGGCGCCGTCGGTGAACGACTGGTCGGCGTGGTCGATCGCGGCCACCACGTAGCCGCGCGAGGCAAGGCCTTCGGCGAGGTAGCTCATCATGGTGCCCCAGCCGCCGAAGCCGTGCGAGATGAGCACCAGTGGATACTTTGCTCCGTCAGCCGGCGCGGCATCACGCCCGGCCACCGCCGCCACCTCGAAAGCCGCGCCAGGTTTTGCGCTGCCCATGGCCGGCACCATCGCGGCGTAGCCTGCCGCCGGCGTCACTGGTCCTTTGGCGGGATACCACAGGTGTACCTGCAGCGTGCGGTCGGAGACGAATTCCTTGCCGCCGCTTTTGACCATCAGCGCAAGATCCGGTTGGCGCGGGCTGACCATGCTGACGGTGCGCACACCGACGGGCAGTTTGCCCAGGCCGGCAAACTGGGGCGCGTCGATGGCGGCCACCGAAGGCGCGATCGGCATGGCGCCGGCGTATGCGGCGCTGGCGGAAATGAGCGGAGCCGTGATCAGAAGGCAGCGCACCAGGGACGAAGCCAGGGTCGATCTCAACATTTTGTACTCCTCGCAGAAAAAAGACCTGACTTCGGCCGGGTTTTAATTATAATATTCGTCAATAGTATCGCTGTCTGCCAGCAGCCGTCAATATGCCTGCAGCCAGAAAGCGTCGCCGCGGCCGGTTTGTGGCGGCACAATTGTATAATCGGTAGATAACAAAAAAGAGAGAGACCCGTCGATGAGTACTGTGCGCACCGTAAAAGCAGCCACGCCCAAAGCGCCGCGCCGCCGCCTGGCACCGGAGGACCGCGTCGAGCAGATCCTCGATTGTGCGGGGCAGTTGATCATGGATGGCGGCCTGACCGAGATTTCGATGGAACGGCTCGGTCGCGACGCGGGCGTGAGCAAGGCGCTCATCTACAATTATTTTCCGAACCTGACGGACCTGCTGCGCGCACTGCTCGAGCGCGAGATCGTCCATCTGCGCGAAAAAAGCGTGCGCGTGATCGCCGACTCGGGCGACTTTGCCGACATGATCCGCCAGACCACCCGCATGTACGTCGAGCATATCGCGACCCGCGGCTCGCTGCTGCAGCGGCTGTGGCAGGAGCCGTCGGTGGCGCGCGCCGTGGCCGACAAAAACCTGCACAGCAAAGACGAAGCGACGCGCTACTTCGTCAAGCGGGTGCGCAAAGAATACGGGCTGCCGCTCGAAGTGGCGATTGCGGCGGTCGACATGCAGATGTCGATGACCGAAACGGCGGCCCAGCACAATTTCAATTCGCGCAACGATATCGACCTGGCCACCGACATTTGCGTGCGGCTGCTGCTTGGAGGGCTCGAGGCTTTGGCAATGGCTTATCAGGACAAGCCGGTGGCCACGCCGGCGCCGGTTAAAAAGCGTGTGGCGGCGGCAAAGGCGGTCAAGCTTGTCGGTGAAGCCAAGGTGGCCAAATCAGTAGCGGCTGCGAAAAAGCCGGCTCCGCGCAAGGCCCGCGCCTAAAGCACATCGTCCTCGCGAAGTAAGGTTTCGCAAAACTTGAAATGAGCTTGATTTGGCAGAAATCGCGACATTACTAGCCTCTGATATCTCAAACCAACATCGTCCTCGCGAAGGCGGGGACCCATAGAACGTTCGCGCATAGCAACTGTTCTATGGGTCCCCGCCTTCGCGAGGACGATGTTGGTTTTTAATTCCTAAAGTTCTCGCGGCACGAATCCTGAAACGATCCACCCTTTCGTACCGCGAGATGGTTCAGCCCTACTTCAGCGCGGGCTTGTAAGTATCATCCCCCGGCGTCTTGGTCCACGCCCCCTGGTCATGCACCATCTTGTTGGCCGAGTTCATATGCGTCTGCACGGCCGCATTCGACGACGAGGCACTGGCCGCGGGCAGTGCGCTGCCGAACAGCGGACGCGGCGCATACGCATACTCCCACCAGTAGGTCCACACTGCTGCCATGTGCTTGCCCACGACGTCAAGCCCGCCGAAATACCAGGGCTTGAACTCCCGGTACGCGGTCTCGTTCATGATGGTCTTGATATCGGCCGCCGACGCGACGCCCGAGGTGGCGAGCGACTCGAAAATCACCCCTTTGGTCCGCAAGTGCTGCACGATCGCGAGCCCGGCTTGCCCGGTGGTGCCGTTATTAAGCCAGCTGCGCGGATCGCCGATAAACGCCGGGTCAAGCAGCACAACCCGGTTCGGCCGCAGGTTGGCCGGAAGCTCGCCGCGGTCGACCGCATCGCTGATCAACTTGGCCGTGACCACCACCATCTGCGAACCCAGCGAGTGCCCGACCAGCCGGATGTTATTGCCAGTGTAGCCGGCCATGGCCGACGCATACGAGGCGAGCATCAGCTGCGCTGCCGTCTGGTTGACCTGGCCGCTCACATACGTGCCGTCCGCTTTGCGCCAGCGCATTCCCATGTTCCCGGCGGTGGTCCAGATCTTCGCCTCGGCATCCTTGACGTCGCCCTCGTCGGCGAACTGGTTCCAGTAGAAGATGCCCATGTTCCAGCCGTCGCGCTTCCAAGGCGCCGTCAAGTCCTGCGAGATACCGCTCTCGCTGCTGCGGTCGAAGGTTTCGCGGTACAGCAAGGGGGTTTTGTCGCGCTGCCAACCGTGCACATAAATCACCGTCGGCCGGCTGCCGCCGTAGTAGGGATTGGCGACCCCGGGCACCGCCTTTTGCGACGCCACCTGGCCTCCAAACCAGTACACGCCGTAATCGAGGTTGTCGAACAAGGCGCGGTCTGCCGCCACCGCCGACACTGCGCTCAAGGACACGGACAGCAGCACCAGCGCCTTACAAAAAATTCGCTTCATCAGATTTGTCTCCATTGGTTTTTGTTTGCTTGCGAACGGTTCCCCTGGCTCGACTGGCCGCTTGCACGCGTTGCCCTGTAAGGCCCGGTGCTTATAAGACGAACCGTCAATAATACTAGTGCCGCCGCCAGATAGTGTCAATTGAACAAGGCAGAATCTTGTGCAAATGTCTCATTACTGACGAATTACACAATAGTTGTTGACCCGCCCCAAAGGCGCAAATACTATTGACGGTAATTACAACAGCGTGTGGGAGGGCTACGGCTCCCCCGCCAAACCGGACGGAGACTTTCATGCTGCAAGCAATCCCTACCGCGGCAAGCGCCGCCCAACCCACCGGAGCCGGACGCGCTCTGCGCCGGCCCGCCCTGCCCACAGCGGTGGCGCAAGCCGCAGCCGCCATGCTGGCCGGCGCGGCGCTGCTGACGTCTGCGTCGGCGCAGGCGGGCGACTGCGGCCTCGGCGCCACCCAGCTCGAACGCATCCGCACGATCGACAAGGACGTGGTCGACCGCGGTTTCGCCCCGGGCATCGTGACCTCGATCTACTGCGAGGGCCGGCCGGTCCTGGCGCACGCGCATGGCCTCGCGGACGCCGCGCGCCAGCAAGCGATCACGCCGGAGCACCTGTTCCGTATCTATTCGATGAGCAAGCCCGTCACCAGCGTGGCCGCCATGATCCTCGCCGACGAGGGCAAGCTCAAGCTCGACGACCCGGTCGCGCGCTTCATCCCCGAGTTCGCCAACGCCACCGTGTACGACGCCGCGCAGCCCGCCGGCGCCAAGCTCGCGCGCGCCGTCACGGTGCGCGACCTGCTGCGCCATACCGCCGGCGTCACCTACCGCGGCACCGACAACGCGGTCCAGAAAATGTACGTCAGGCGCGGCATCGACAACGGCGGCGGCGCCGTGGCGCTGCCCGAGGACGATTCGAAGCCGGTCGCCGGCCTCGGCGAAATGGCCAGCCGCATCGCCGCCATCCCGCTGCTTGGCCAGCCGGGCGAACGCTTCACCTACGGCAACTCCACCGACGTGCTGGGGCGCGTGGTCGAAGTCGCATCCGGCCGGTCGCTGGGCGCCTTCCTGGACGAGCGCATCTTCAAGCCGCTCGAAATGCGCGACACCAGCTTCGTGGTCAGCGCCGGCAACCAGGCGCGCCTGAGCGCCGCCTACTGGGCCAAGTCGACCGCCAAGGGCGACGCCCGCATCCTCAAGGCCGCAGACACAAAAACGCTCGACCGCGGCAGTTTCTCGATCGCCGAAGACCCGGCAAAAAGCGTGTTCGCCAAACCGCGCGCGATCGAATTCGGCGGCGCCGGCCTGGTCTCGAGCGCGGCCGACTACCAGCGCTTCCTGCAGATGCTGCTGGCCGGCGGCAGCGCCGGGGGCAAGCGCATCGTGAGCGTGGCGGCGGTGGCCGAGATGACGCGCAACCAACTGCCCGAGAGCGCCCTCGCCAATCCGCAGATGGTGGCGCAGGGCCTCGGATTCGGCCTTGGCTTTGCCACCATCGTCGACCCGGCCAAGGCGCCGGCGCCGGTCTCGCCGAGCTTCTACTTTTGGGGCGGGGCCGCGTCAACCTACTTCTGGGTCGATCCCGAACGGCGCCTGTCGGGCGTGGTCATGACCCAGGTGTTCGGCGGCGACGTCTCGGCGTTCTACGTCGACATCCTCAAACAGATCTATCCGCCCGCGCCCGTCGAAACGGCCGCCGCCGCAACACAGCAAAACTTTAATTGACGATGTATACAATAAAGGTTGACACCGCCAACCCGTTTGATTAATCTTATTGACGGTTAGTACTATAATAAATTGCCCCACCGGAGACGGAAGCGGGCGTTACCAAACTGGAGACTCGCATGACCCAATACACGCAAGGCACCGCACGCAAAGACGCGCCAGCCAACTTCCGCAAAACCGTCCTGGCGACCCTGATCGCATCGCTGATGCTGCCGGTCGCCGCCAACGCGACGGGCGCCGGCCAGCAGGCCGCCGCCAAGCCGGCCGCCACGCCGGCCGCCGAGGCGACGCCGGCGCAGCCGCTCGAAGTCATCGTCGTCACCGCCCGCAAGCGCACCGAGGCGCTGCAAAACGTGCCGGTCGCGATCAGCGCGTTTTCGGCCGATACCCTCGAGCGTGCCAAGATCGTGGCCGCGCCCGACCTGCAGTTCTCGATTCCAAACGCGGTCCTGACCGGCAACGACCGCTTCACAATCCGCGGCATCGGCAACAACTCGCTGGGCGGCGACAACGGCGTCGGCCTGTCGCTCAACGGCGCCTCGATCGGCTACCTGCCACAGGACGAGTTCTACGACATCGAGCGCATCGAGGTGCTGCGCGGCCCGCAGGGCACCCTGTTCGGCCGTAACACGACCGGCGGCGGCATCGCCGTGAGCACCAAGCGCGCCAACGCCAAATTCGGCGGCGAATTCAACGTCGAACTGGGCAACTACAACACGACCCGCTTCGGCGGCACCATCAACATCCCGATCAACGACACGGTGATGACGCGTTTCTCCGGCTACTCGCTCAAGCGCGACGGCTACACGCGCAACGAATTCACCGGCAATAACATCGACGGCCGCGACCAGTACGGCCTGCGCAATTCGACCCGCCTCGACTTCGACGACTACGGCCAGATCAACCTGATGCTGGGCGTCTACAAAGAGGACAGCTCGCGCGCCCGCGAAGGCAAGCGCCTGTGCAAAGCGAGCCCGGTGCTCGGCTGCAGCGCGACCGAACTCGGTTTCGATTCGCCCGACGCCAACGCCACCATTTTGCAAACGCTCGCGAAGTTCTTCACCCCGTTCCCCGCTGGCGGCAACATCTACGCCGGCGCCCTGAACCCGACCGACATGCGCGCCGTGGCCGCCGACACCGACCCGACCTTCCGCATGAAGCACCGCTTCGGCACCCTCGACTACACGGTCGACATGGGCCAGTTCAGCGCGACCTACGTGGCCGGCTACTCGAACTTCAGCAGCGAGCAAAACACCGACTGGGACAACGCCGCGCTGCCGTTCCGCTTCACCACGCCGATCACCTACAACATGGACCGCAACACGGTGGTCACGACCGACCGCATCCTGACGACCGACAGCGCGGTCGCCGCGAGCCAGACCTGGTCGCACGAAATGCGGGTCAGCTCGCAGTTCAAAGGCATGTTCAACTTCACGGGCGGCCTGTTCCACCTGCGTTCGAGCGGTTCGGGCGGCTT
Organism: Pseudomonadota bacterium; assembly: GCA_040384885.1. GTDB lineage: Bacteria > Pseudomonadota > Gammaproteobacteria > Burkholderiales > Burkholderiaceae_D > Telluria_A. The sequence continues at coordinate 11,413 of JAZKIN010000070.1, forward strand.
CTTCATCTGGAGCCCGATGATCGAGCGCTTCCAGAAAGCCCAAGGCCGCCCTCCGGAGACCTGGTTCATCAACGGCGAAACCAAGCGCTCGACCACCAAGGCGACCGCGCTGTTCGGTGAAGGCGAACTTAAATTTAGCGACAAGCTGCGCGCCACGCTCGGCGCCCGCCTGACCGAAGAGAAGAAGACTAGCCTCGGACGCAATATCGTGTTGACGGGCACCGTGCCGTTCAAGCAGTCGGAGCTCGATTGGAAGTGGTGGACCGGCCGCGCGTCGATCGATTACGCGCCAAACCGCGACACCCTGCTATATGGCTCGGTATCGACCGGCTACAAGGGCGGCGGCTTCAATGCCGGCAACGCCGCCGTGCCGGAATTCGATCCGGAGACCGTGACCGCCTACGAGATCGGCCTCAAAACCACGATGCTGGACCGCAAACTGCGCGCCAACTTCTCGTTGTTCTACAACGACTACGCCGACATGCAGCTGGCGCAGCGGATCGCCGGATCGGCCATCACCTCGAATGCAGACGCCAAGATCCGCGGTGCGGAAGCCGAGTTCCTGTGGGCGCCGACCAAGTCTGTCCTGCTCGACCTGAACCTGTCGTACCTGGACACCAAGATCGGCAACTTCATGACGGTCGATGCCGCCAACCCGGCCCAGAGCGCGACCGTGAAAACCCCGGAGGTGCAGGTCAACCTGCGCGGCAACGACCTGCCGCACTCGCCGTCGAGCAAATACAAGCTTGGCGCGCAGTACACCATGGGCCTGTTCGGCAGCGGCTGGAACGCCACCGCGCGCGTCGACCACGTGCACCAGGCCAGCTACTATGCGCGCGAGTTCAACACCAACACCGACCGCATCGGCGCATGGGGCGTCACCAACCTGCAGCTGCGTTTCACCAGCCCTGACAACAAGGTCGAAATCAAGACCTTCGTCAAGAATGTGAGCGACGCCGACAACCTGACCAACATCATCATCGAAGATGCACTGATCGGCAGCTACCGCAACGTGCGTCTGCTCGACCCGCGCACCGTCGGCGTGCAGGTCCAGTACAAGTTCTAAGCACCACGGTCCAAGCACCACCGAGCACGCGCCCGCAAGGGCGCGTGCCTGGTCGTGACCCTCTCCGCACCACCGAATTCCAACAGCTCCAGCCCTACTACCTATGATCAAAGGCATACACCACGTCGCGCTCGCGGTGACGGACCTCCGCGCCGCCGAGCGGTTCTATTGTGCCGCCGCCGCCTTGGCGCCGGTTGCGCAGGAACTGCCGCTGGCGCTGCCGGAAGGGATCACCGCCTCGGTCATGCTGGGCGGCGCCAACTGCGCCTTGCGACTGTTGGCCACGCCGCTGGAACCACCCCTGGCACGCCCGGTGTGTGATGCCGGTATAACCCATTTCTGCCTGCAGGGCGTCGCCCCCGCGCACTTGACCGCGCGCTTCGGCGAAGCCGGCGCCAGCTTCCATTCCGAACTGGTCGACCTGGGCACCGGCTATCTGTACTGCTACAGCCGCGACCCGGAGGGCAACGTCATCGAGATCGAAGGCGTGGCCCCCGTATGGGAAGACCAGGCCCCCTGGTTCGCCCATGTGTCCCTGTCCACCGCACAGCTGCGCCCGATGACGGACTTTTATGCCGCCGTGCTGGGAACCGAAGCGGCGCGCAGCCCGCGCATGGGCAACAGCCGCCGCATGGACAAGCTCGCGGCCCTGTCCAATGTCGACATGAAGATGGCCTGGATCCCGGGCGCCAACATCCAGGTCGAACTGGTTCAGTACTTCACGCCTGAAACCGTGAGCCGCAATGGCATCGGGCCCGCGCCAGGCCCTGGCTACCGCTACATCGCGCTCGAAGTGGACGACGTGGCGGCCGAACTGGCGCGCCTGCAGTCACTTGGCGCCAGCGTGCCGGCCGAACTGGCCGCGCACAACAGCGACACGCGTGCCTTCTGCGCCGACCCTGACGGCAACCTGCTGCTGCTGCTCTCGCTGTCCGCCGCGCAGGCGATGCACGCCATCGACGCGCTGCCGGATCCATCGATCGTGGCCCGCCTGAACGCCTTGGGCGAGCGCGCAAAAAAGAAAGAAAATAAATGAAAAATACAGAAAACAGGCCGTTGCACGAACGGGTCGCGATCATCACCGGCGCCGCGCGCGGCATCGGCCTGGCCGCCGTCGACAAGCTGGCCAAGGCCGGCGCCACCATCGTCGCCTTCGACCTGACGCTGGAAAGCCTCGACGCCGCCGCCGAACTGGCGCGCACCCACGATGTGCCGTTCCTGGCCTTTGGCGGGCGGGTCGAGCGCGCCGACGACTGGCAGCGCGTCACCGCCGCGACCCTGGACCGCTTCGGCCGGATCGATATCCTGGTCAATAACGCCGGCATCTCCGGTCCCATCGGCTCGCTGTTCGACTGTACCGAGGAGCAGTTCGACCAGGTCATGGCGATCAACGCCAAGGGCGTCTTTTTGGGCATGAAGCATGCCGGCGCCGCCATGAAGGCCAACGGCGGCTCGATCGTGAACATCTCGTCGGTCTCGGGACTGGGCGGCGGGCGCTTTACCATCGCCTATAACGCCAGCAAGCACGCGGTGGTCGGCATGACCAAGCTGGCGGCGGCCGAACTGGCCTACTTCAAGATTCGCGTCAACGCGGTATGCCCGGCGCCGACGGCCACCGAAATGATGTTCTCGATGGAGCGCGAACAGTCGCCCGGCGACCCGGAAGCGGTCCGGCGCGGGATGTCGCGCATGATTCCGCTGGGCCGCTACGGCGAACCGGAAGAAATCGGCGACGCCATCTTGTTCCTCGCCTGCGACACCTCCTCATTCATCTCCGGCGCGGCCATTCCGGTCGACGGCGGACTCAAGGCAAGTTAATAGCCAAGTAAAAAGTCAAGTTAAGGACACATCATGGATCTCGGATTAAAAGGTAAACGCGCGCTGGTCACCGGCGGCAGCCGCGGCATCGGCCGCGCCATCGTCGAAGCGCTGGCCGCCGAAGGCGTGTCGGTCGCCACCTGCGCGCGTGGCGCCGAGGGCGTGGCCGAAGCAGTGGCCGCGGCCAAGGCGAAGGGCGTCGAAGCCTACGGCGAAGCCTTCGACGTGCGCGACCCGCAAGCGCTCAAAGGATGGTTCGAGCGCGCCAGCGCCCACCTGGGCGGCATCGACATCGTGGTCAGCAATGCCTCGACCCGGCCCACCGCGACCGGCGAGCAGCTCTGGCGCGACGGCTTCGAATCGGACCTGATGCACCACGTGCGCCTGACCGAGCTGGCGCTGCCCGCCTTGCAGGGCAACCCTGGCGCCAACATCGTCTTCATCGCCTCGATCGCCTCGGTGCTGACGGTGGTGCCGCCGCACGAACAAGCCTACGGCGCGATGAAGGCGGCCGTGGTCAACCTTGCCGGCCAGCTGGCCTCGAGCCAGGGTCCGGCAGGCATCCGCATCAACGCCGTCTCGCCCGGCCCGATCCTGTTCCCGGGCGGCGAATGGGACCTGAACCGCACCGCGAGGCCCGGCCTGTTCGCGGCCGCCTCGCGCATGCCCGCGCTGGGCCGCCTCGGCACGCCCGAGGAAGTGGCCAACGCGGTTGCCTTTTTGGCCAGCCCGGCGGCGTCGTACATCACGGGCACCAACCTGCGGATCGATGGCGGGCTCATCAAAACCGCCAACTTCTGACGGCAGTAGGTATTTACAGCGTTCTATTTTAATATTGGCCAAACAGAAGACCGCATCCCCACAAGGGCCCGCGCGGCAAGGCCGGCAAGACGGAGACGAGCAGCGATGAAAGTGTCAACACCCGACGCACGCAAGGTCGATTTCAGGAACTTCAAGGACGAGCTGCGTGAGCACGCGCGCACCTGGACCCAGTCGGCGGTGTTCGCGCGCGAGAATCCGGATGGCCCCGCGCTGTACAGCTTTTTTGGCAACCGCAGCTTTTTGCAGCTGCACCAGAACGCCAACCGCGTCGCCAACGCCCTGCTGGCGCTGGGCCTGCATCGCGGCGACGCCATCGCGCTCATGGTGCGCAACCGCCCCGAGTTTGTCGAAGTGCTGCTGGCCGCGATGCGCATCGGCCTGCGCCTGACCCCGATCAACACCCACCTGACCGCGCGCGAAGCGTCGTACATCGTGCACGACTGCCAGGCCAAGGTGCTGTTCGCCGAGGACGCGCTGCTGCAGAACATGGCAAGCGATGTCGCGCTGGCGCCGTCGCACGCACGCACCATCGTGGTCGGCGCGCCGGCCGGCCTGCGCGACCGCTACGAGGCGATGATCGCCGTGGCCTCGCCCGACCTGCCCACGCAGCTGGCCGCAGGCACGCTGATGCTGTACACCTCCGGCACCACCGGCTCGCCCAAGGGCGTACTGCGCGAGGAGCCCGAGATCGTCGAGCCCCAATACGAGGGCACGTTCACCAACTACCTTCCCGAGTCCGATGTCGCGATGTGCTGCGGCCCCGCCTACCATGCGGCCCCGCTGCTGATCGACGTGCGCTGGCCGCTCGCTTCCGGCGTGCCGCTGGTGCTGCTCGAAAAGTGGGACAGCACGGCCGTGCTGGGCCTGATCGAAACGCACAAGGTCACCCACGCGCACATGGTGCCGACCATGTTCCAGCGCCTGCTGGCGCTCGATCCGACGGTGCGTGCCGCCTACAAGCTGTCGTCGCTGCGCTTCGTGGTGCATGGCGCGGCGCCGTGCCAGCCCGTCGTCAAGCGCGCCATGATCGACTGGTTCGGTCCCATCATCACCGAATACTACGGCGCCACCGAAGGCGGCAACGGCATCAACGTCGACTCGCACCAATGGCTGCGCAAACCCGGCACGGTGGGCTGGCTCAACCCGGCGCTGGGCCACCGGCTGCTTGGCCCGGACGGCAAGGACGCCGCTCCCGGCGTGGTCGGCGAGATCCACTTCAGCGCGCCGCAGGAAGGCCGCTTCGAGTATTTCGGCGACGCCGAAAAAACCGCGCAAACCTACCAGGGTGCCTACTTCACGCTGGGCGACTACGGCTATGTGGACGAAGACGGCTTTTTGTTCCTGACCGGCCGCGCGGCCGAATGCATCATCAGCGGCGGCGTCAACATCTACCCGCAGGAAGTCGACAATGTGCTGCTGGGGCACCCGGCCGTGGCCGACGCCTGCACCGTGGGCGCGCCCGACGCCGAATGGGGCGAACAGGTCGTCTCGCTGGTGGTCACCCGCTCCGGCTACACGGCTTCGCCGGCGCTGGCCCAAGAACTGATGGCCTACTGCGCCACCCAGCTGGCCGGCTTCAAGCGCCCCCGCAAGATCCATTTCGAAACCGAGGTGCCGCGGACCGCGACCGGCAAGCTGTTGCGCAAGAGCGCGCGCCAGCGCTTCTGGGACGAAACGGAGCGCGCGATATGAGATCCGTATTGAAACCGACCGCAAGCATCAACGACCTGCCGGAGCACGCATCATGACCAAATCCACTTCCTCGATGCCGGCCTGGCGCCTGCTCTCGTACGGCACCATAAACCTGCCGCTGTCGTTCGTCGGCTATCCGCTGGTGATCTTCATCGCCCCGTTCTATGCGGGCGAACTCGGGCTGCCGCTTAGCTGGCTTGGCATCATGCTGTTTTTGGGCCGCATGTCCGACGTGATCACCGATCCGATTATCGGTATCGGCAGCGACCACACGCGCGGCCGCTTTGGCCGCCGCAAGCCGTGGATCGCGGCCGGCATCGTGATGATGACGCTGGGCGTGTACAAGTTGTTCATGCCGGAGCCGCCGGTCGGACTCGGCTACTTCCTGCTGTGGGTCAGCGTGGTGTATGTCGGTTTCACGATGGTCACGCTGCCGCACGAAGCCTGGGGCGGCGAACTGTCGGCCAGCTACCACGAACGAACAAAAATCACCGGCTCGCGCCAGTTTTTCGGCCTGATCGGGTTGGTGGCGGCGACGGCCGTGCCGGCGTATGTGATGTCGCAGCCGGGCGGCACCAGCGGCGCCGTGCTTGCGGCGCTGGGCTGGGTCGTCATCATCGCGCTGCCGATCACCGGCGCCTGGCTGATGTGGGCCGTGCCCTCGGTGCCGGCGCACGACACGTCGCCCGGCGTGCCGCTACGCGCCGGCCTGCGCACCATGTGGCGCAACGGCCCGTTCGTACGCATGCTGTTGGTGCTGCTGCTCGGCGTGATCGGCGAGACCTTCCGCCAGACGATCACCCTGTTCTATGCGCGCGACGTGATCGGCGTGAGCAACCTGGGTAGCATCTACCTGCTTTACTTCGGCGTGGGACTGGCCGGCATCCCGGCGTGGATCTGGCTGGGCAACACGATCGGCAAGCACCGCGCGCTGGGGGTGTCGTTCACGACGCTGGCGGTGCTGTCGTTGGCGATGCTGCCGCTCGGCCACGGCGACGGCGTGATGTTCACGGCGCTGTTCGCGGCCAAGGGCTTCTGTTTCGGTTCGCTGCAGATGCTGCCGTCGGCAATGATCGCCGACGTGGTCGACGTCGACGCCGCGCGCAGCGGCAAGAGCCGCCAAGGCCTGTACTACGCGGCCGCCGGCGTCGCGCTCAAGCTCGGCATGGCGCTCGGCCAGGGCCTGTCGCTCAATATGCTCGACCTGGTCAACTACCATCCGAAAGGCGGCAGCAGCGCCGACGCGATATCGTCGCTGGCCATGATGTACTGCATTCCGTGCGCGACCCTGTTCATCATCGCGGTGCCGCTAGTGTGGCGCTACCCGCTGACGGCGGCGCGCCACAAGAAGATCCGCAGCCGGCTCGACGCCAGGCGCGATGCGACGCCCGCCATCCTGAACCCGGCGCCGTGAGTGATCGCGTAATGAAGCTCGGCGTTTGCTATTACCCGGAGCAGTGGCCGGAACAAATGTGGGACGACGATGCCCGCCGCATGAAGGCGATGGGCATCTCGCTGGTGAGGATCGCCGAATTCGCGTGGAGCCGGATCGAACCGGCACCCGGAGAACTGGCCTGGGCTTGGCTCGACCGCGCCATCGAAACGCTGCACCGGCACGGCCTGCAAGTGGTCATGTGCACACCGACCGCGACGCCGCCGAAATGGCTGGTGGACCGCGATCCCGGCATGCTGGCGGTGGACCAGCACGGGCGCGCACGCGCGTTCGGCTCGCGCCGCCACTACTGCTTTTCGCATCGGGGCTATCGCGCCGAGGCGGTGCGCATCAGCGAACTGGTGGCACAGCGATACGGCCAGCATCCGGCGGTGCTGGCCTGGCAGACCGATAACGAATACGGTTGCCACGACACGATCGTGAGCTACTCTGACGCCGCGCGCGATGGATTTCGCACATGGCTGGAGTATCGCTACGGCGACATCGGCACGCTCAACACCCAATGGGGCACGGTGTTCTGGAGCCAGGAATACAACAGCTTCGACCAGATCGATCCGCCGATCGGCACTGTCACCGAGGCCAATCCCGCGCACCGGCTCGACTACCGTCGCTTTGCGTCCGACGAAGTGGTCGCCTTCAACCGGCTGCAGACCGAGTTGTTGCGGCGCCTCTCGCCGGGGCGTCCGGTGAGCCACAACTTCATGGGGTTTTTCACCGAGTTCAATCACTACGACGTCGCGCGCGACCTCGACATCGCGACGTGGGACAGCTACCCGCTCGGCTTCACACAGAATTTCTTCCTGCCGCCCGCGGAAAAGGCGCGCTGGGCGCGCATCGGCCATCCCGACATCGCCGCCTTCCACCATGACCTTTACCGCGGCATGTGCAACGGCCGCTGGTGGGTCATGGAGCAGCAACCGGGGCCGGTCAACTGGGCGCAATGGAATCCGGCGCCGGCGGCCGGCGCGGTGCGCCTGTGGAGCTGGCAGGCGTTCGCGCATGGCGCCGAAGTCGTCAGCTACTTCCGCTGGCGCCAGGCGCCGTTTGCGCAGGAACAGATGCATGCTGGCCTGAACCGCTGCGACAACACGCTCGACATCGGCGGCGAGGAAGCCACGCAGGTGGCGCGCGAACTGCGCGAGCTGGCCCCGCATGTGGGCGAAAAGGCGGCGCCCGGCGCGCGCGTGGCGCTCGTGTTCGACTACGAAGCCCAATGGATGGCGCAAATCACACCGCACGGCGCCGACTTCAATTATCTGGAGCTGGTGTTCGAGGTGTACAGCCAGTTGCGCCAGCTGGGACTGGACGTCGACATCGTGGGGCCGCGCGCGGCGCTTTCGGCCTACGCGATGCTGGTACTGCCGTCGCAGATGCACGTGAACGAACAACTGGCGCAGCGCCTGCGCGCCTTTGCCGGCGCCATCGTGATCGGCCCGCGCACCGCATCCAAGACCGAAGGCTTCAGCATGGCCGATGGCGCCGCCGCCGCGTTGCTGGCGCAGGTGGCCGGTGTGCGCGTGCTTCAGGTCGAATCGCTGCCGTCCGGCGTGGCCGATCCGGTGTACGGCTTGCCGCAGGCGGTGCTTGTAACGCGCTGGCGCGAATGGCTGGCGCTGAATGAGGCCGTGGCCGAGGCGACCTATGAAGACGGCCGCTGCGCGGTCGCCCGCAACGGCGTGTGCCGTTACGTCGGGGCATGGCTCGACGCTGCCGGCTGGCGCGCGGTGCTTGCCGCTGCTGCGACCAGCGCCGGCATCGAAACGCTCGACCTGCCCGCCGATGTGCGCATCAGCCGCCTCGACGATCTCGTATTCGCCTTTAATTTCTCGCAGCGGGAGGTGCGCTGGAAGCCGGGGCAAGCCAGCCGCAGCGTGCTTGGCGACGAGACCCTCGCGCCTCTGCAAATGAGCGTTTGGAAGCTCGCCGATGCCACCGCCCCTCACTGACGCGGCGCGCGTGCGCTCGGGATCGGACGGACAGCAAATCGACTGGCTTTTGCAGCCGGGCGCGGCGCCGCGTTGGGCCCATTGGGGCTGCGCCTTCGGGGGCGAGATCGCCGCGGCAGGCGACCCGCTGCCGCCGGCCACGCTCGACAGCGATCCGCGCCTCGACTTGTGCCCGGTCGAGGGCAGCGGCTGGATGCACCAGCCCGCGCTGCAAGGATTCCGCCCATCCGCCGCCGGGAATCTAGACTGGGCGCCCGCCTGGACCGGCTGCGAGCTCACGCGCCACGGCGCCGATGTCAGCGTGGTGCTGGAGTCGGGCGCCGCCGGCCTGCGTTGGGAACAGCGCTGGAGCCTGGCCGCCGGCGGCGCGCTGTGGACCGTCACGACCAGCATCGAAAATCTGGGCACGACGCCGTATCAACTATGCTGGCTGGCGGCCGTCACGCTGCCGCTTCCGCCGCAAGCGTGCAGGGTGCTGACGCTGGGCGGGCCGTGGGCCGGAGAATTCAAAGAGCACTGGGACGAACTGCCCGGTGCCATGTTCCGGCGCGATAACCGGCGCGGCCGCAGCTCGCACGATTGCTTTCCGGGCGTGATGATCGGCGGCGCCGGCCTGGGCGAAGACCATGGCGAAGGCTGGGCGCTGCACCTGGGCTTTTCGGGCAGCCACAGTATGCTGATCGAGCCGCTGACCGACGGCCGGCGCCAGCTCCAGGCCGGCGAACTGCTGCACGGCGGCGAGCAGCTTCTGGCGCCGGGCCAGCGCTACAGTGCCCCGCCCGCGTACGCGGCCTACAGCACGCGCGGCTTGGCTGGGTTGTCTGCCGCGTTCCACGCGGTGCTGCGGGACCAGATATTGCAATGGCCGGACGGCGCGCGCGCTGCACGGCCGGTCCATATCAACACTTGGGAAGCGCTTTACTTCGACCACGACTACCAACGCCTTGCCGCGCTGGCAAAGGCCGCCGCTGCGGTGGGCGTAGAACGCTTCGTGCTCGATGACGGCTGGTTCCACGGCCGCGCGCACGACCGCGCCGGCCTGGGCGATTGGTGGCCCGACCGCGCCAAATATCCCGACGGCCTCGAACCCCTGGCCAATCTGGTCGATTCGCTCGGCATGCAGTTTGGCCTGTGGGTGGAGCCCGAGATGGTCAACCCCGACAGCGAGCTGTATCGCGCGCATCCCGAATGGGCGCTTGCGGTTCCCGGCGACGAGCCACTGTTGGGACGCAACCAGTTGGTGCTCGACCTGACGCTGCCCGACGTGTCGGACTACCTGTTCGACAAGATCGACCTGCTGCTGCGCGAGACGCCGATCCGCTACCTCAAATGGGACATGAACCGCGATATGGGTCCGGGCGCCTCAAAGGGCCGCGCGGTGCACGGCGCTCAGGTGCGCGCTTTGTACCGGCTTTTCGAACGCGTGCGCGCGGCGCATCCGAGGGTAGAGATCGAAAGCTGCGCCTCGGGCGGCGGGCGCGCGGACTTTGCCATCCTCGCGCACACGCATCGCTTGTGGACCAGCGACTGCAACGACGCGCTCGAACGCGTCGCGATCCAGCGCGGCTTTTTGCGATTTTTCCCGCCCGAGATCATGGGCGCGCACATCGGCCCCGCCCCGGCGCACACCACGGGCCGCTCGCACCGCATCGACTTCCGGGCAGCCGTGGCCCTGATCGGCCATTGTGGAATCGAGGCGGATGTTAGCACCATGGACGCTGCCGAAAGGGAGCGGCTGGCCGCGTGGATTGAGCAGCACAAACGCCTGCGCGGCGTGATGCATGGCGCCGCGGTGCACCAGGGTGACATCGTCGATGGCGTGACCTACACCGCATGCTGGAGCGAAGCGCAGCAGGCCGGCGTGCTGTGCGTGTTCCGCACCGCCGCCGCCCACCAACGCTACCAAACGCCGCTGCAACTGCCATGGTTGGCGGCGATACCTTCACTTATCGTGCGCGCCGCGCCCGTCAACGACGTCGCGCTGCCGGAGGGCTGGGGCGACTTGGCGGAGGGCCGCGCTATGGCGGGCTCGACCCTTGCCGCAGCCGGCCTGCCGCTGCCGCCGATGCGCGCCGAGAGCGCCTGGATCGTCGAACTTAGCCTGCCGCCAATATAGCCAATATTTCCCCAACCTCACATCGTCCTCGCGGATGCGGGGACCCATAGAACGGTGGCATAAAGCAACTGTTCCTTGGGCCCCCGCCTCCGCGAGGGCGATGTTGTTTTAGGTCCTTAGAAGCGAGCCACTTCGTGATTTCTGCCAAATAGCACAAGACCTCTCTACGTCTGCCGCATCGAAAGTCATCGCCGACATCATCAGCCCCCAATTTGGCGATCGCTGCCCGCCAAAAGTACTGCTTTTTGCCAGAGCAGGGTATACTGACCGATGTCAGAACACCCATGTCTTTCGCACAGCGGCAAAGTTTGAAACAATTCCCGAGGCGACCTACCTAGGCTTTTCCCCTGGAAAGGCTTAAGTTGTTGTTTCTTAAGAACCTACAGTGACACCACGTATCGGCGAGTGACAGCCCGTTTTGGCTAGTGACCACGAATATTGGCCGTCAGCACCAACAGGAGTTATCCATGGCATCAGTTAACAAAGTCATCATCGTCGGCAATCTGGGCCGCGACCCGGAAATCCGCTACATGCCGAGCGGCGACGCCATCGCCAACATCGCCGTCGCGACCTCGTACAAATCGAAGGACAAGAACACCGGCGAAGCAAAAGAATTAACGGAATGGCATCGTATTTCGTTCTTCGGCCGCATGGCTGAAATCGTCGGCCAGTACCTCAAAAAAGGTTCGTCGGTCTACGTCGAGGGACGTTTGCAAACGCGTAAGTACACCGACAAGGACGGCGTCGAGAAATACGCGACCGATATCGTTGCCGAAAACATGCAAATGCTCGGCGGCCGTCAAGGCATGGGCGGCGACAGCGGCATGGACGACGGCGGCTACGACAGCCAGCCACAGCAGCAGAGCCGTCCTGCGCCACGCCAGGCGCCGCCACCGGCACCGGCAGCCCGTCCTGCGCCACGCCCAGCGCCGAATTTCTCGGATATGGATGACGACATCCCGTTCTAATTCCGAAAAAGTCTATTTTGTTGATAGAGGCCTGTTCTTCGAGAGGAGAACAGGCTTTTTCTTTACCCTCGAATTCTTGTGGGGCCCGCTTCAGGCGATTCAGCGTCTCGCGTATCGGAGTTTGCTGCCAGCGGCAGTTAAGCAAGGCATTGCAGCAAAGGCCCGCCCCCTATCAGAAGAGCGGGCCTTTTCTTTACCAGATCTTCACGCGGTCCTTCGGCGCCACATACAGCTTGTCGCCTTCCTTGACCCCGAACGCCTCATAGAATGCCGGCTGGTTCACTACCGTGCCGTTCACGCGGTATTCGCCCGGCGAATGCGGATCGGTCTTGAGCTGGGCGATCAACGCCGGTTCCCGAAATTTGCTGCGGAAAGCCTGTGCAAAACCGATGTAGAAGCGCTGATCGCCCGTCAGGCCGTCAATGACCGGCGCCGGCTTGCCGCCCAGGGCAATCTGGTAAGCCTTGTAGGCAAGCGCCAAGCCGCTGTTGTCACCAATGTTCTCGCCCAGCGTCAACTCGCCGTTGATTGGATAGCCCGGCAGCGGCACGTACGCGCTGTACTGCGTGACGAGCATGCCTGTGCGTGTCTTGAAGGCGGCGCTGTCATCCTTGGTCCACCATTGACGCAGGGCGCCGGTGCCGTCAAACGTGCTGCCCACATCGTCAAAGCCGTGCCCGATTTCGTGACCGATGACCGCGCCGACCGCACCGTAGTTGACGGCGTCGTCGGCCCGCATGTCGAAGAAGGGCGGCTGCAGGAACGCGGCCGGGAACACAATTTCGTTCGACAAGGCGTTGTAATAGGCGTTGACCGCTTGCGGCGTCATGAGCCATTCGGAGCGGTCGATCGGCTTGCCCAACTTACCGAGTTCGCGCTGGTGCGCGAACGCGCGGGCCCGCATCACGTTGCCGGCAAGGTCGTTCGGCTTGATCGTCAGGGGACCGTAGTCAATCCACTTGTCCGGATAGCCAATCTTCGGCGTAAACAGACTGAGCTTGGTCTGCGCTTCCTTCTTGGTCGCCGGGCTCATCCATTCGAGGGCGTCAATGCTGCTTTTGAAGGCTGACAGCATATTGGCTACCAGTTGCTCCATGCGCGCCTTGCGTTCGGCCGGGAAATGCAGCTCCACATAGCGCTGGCCCAGCGCTTCGCCGAGCGAGGTGTCGACGATGGCGCCGCCGCGTTTCCAGCGTGGCGCAATTTCCTTGGCGCCCGTGACCACATTGCCGTGAAACGCAAAATTGGCTTGTGCGAAAGGTGCCGACAGGTAAGGCGCGTAAGAACGCACCAGCTGCCATTCGAAATATGCCTTCAGGGTGTCCAGATCAGTGTTTTCGATGGCTTTGCTTGCGCCCAGGAAGTAGCTCGGCTGCATGGCGATCACGAAGTCCGCCTTCCCGGCAACGCCGGCGGCTTCCATGAAGGGCGCCCAGGCAAACCCAGGCGTCATGGCATCGATTTTCGCCAGATCGACCTTGTTGTACTGCGGCGGGATGTCGCGCAGCGCGACTTTGGTCCACTGTACCTGCGCCAGTTCGGTCTCGAAGGCGAGGACGGCCGCCGCCGCCGCCGGCGCATTTTTGTGGCCGACCATGGCGAGCGTCTGTGCTACATATTCTTCGTATTTCGCGCGTACGCCAGCCAGCTTTACATCATCCTTCTTGAGATAGTAATCGCGGTCGGGCATGCCCAGCCCGGATTGCCCGATGTACACAGAGTAGCGCGTCGGCTCTTTGGCATCCTGCCAGATGTCCATTTCATACGGCGTGGTAACGCCCATTTGCTCCAGGCGCGCCATCAGCGCCGGCAAGCTCGTTTTTGTTTTGAGGGCGCGAATTTTCGCCAGTTCGCCAGCTAGCGGCTTGTAGCCGAGCGCGTCCAGACGTTTCTCGTCCATGAAGCTCGCGTACAGGTCGCCGATCTTCTGTGTATTTGTTCCGGCCTTACGCGACTTGTCCGCCTGCGCCGCTTCAATGATGGCGCGCACTTGCTCCTTTGTCCTCTCGCGGACAATGGCGAACGCTCCCCATTTCGATTGGTCGGCAGGAATCTCGACCGACTTGATCCATTTGCCGTTGACGTGCGCATTCAGGTCATCTTGCGGCCGCACGGCCGGGTCGAGGTATTGCAAGTCAATGCCTGAGATCGGGGCGGAAGCGGCGGCCACCTGGGCCGTGGGGGCCGCGCTGGAAAAAGCGCCAGCAAGGGCGAGGGTAAGCATGCTTAGCAAGTGTAGTTTCACATGGGCTTTCGGTAAGAGTGGGTAAGGCGCGAGCGCATCTAGTGTACATCCAGGCAACGAAAAAGGGCGATGTGCCAGCCTGGCCCGCAGCTGCGAAGCGGGAAAACCGGCAAGGTACAGTTGCCCTCTCCTTCCACATTGATGCCGACAACAGCATATTGGAATCGAAGGTGACGCGTAGCAGCAGGCACGCCGATTTGGACGAAGCCGCGCGTGTCGGCCTTGCCAAGTGCAAGTTCAAGGCCGCGACGCACAATGGGAAATCCCGTCCGTGAATGGGCGGAGATAAAATACATTTGGACTAAATGAGTACGTACGTTTTGTTTTAATGACTGCCAATCCGGCAGCCATTAAAATTACTTCGCCGACGGCCGCTCCGCAATCCGGTCGCGCCACGCCTTCAACTGATTCAATTCTCCCGCGTCCTGCTTGACCTACCTTACGCGACTTCGGTGACCTTACCCCCGACCACGAAGGTCTCCTTGATCCCCAGTTTTTCCGCCAGCTCGTAGGCGATATAGTTAAACGGCACGATGTTGGTCAGTACCGAGAACTGCTCGCTCACTTCCGGCTCCTCGATCGTGAATACATGGGCACCGGCGCGGGCGATGGTGTCGCCCAGCTTCTTGCCGCGCTCGTAGGAAGCGCCTTGGGCCAGGATCTGGATCACGATGCTGTCGGCGGCCGTCTCCTTCGGCCCATGGTCGTATTGGGCCATCAGCATGCCGGTAAAACTGAGCTTGGTGCTTTCACTTAAAATCAGCGCGGCTTGATAGGCGGTGGCGACATTCGGACCGCTGGCGACAACATAGATGCCGTGGATCTTGCGGGTGCTGATTAGTTTGAAGATCGCATCGGCAATGCGCGCGCCAGCCTGCCGATAGGCAGGCACATTCTTACCCAGCACCTGGACCGCCGGGGTGGGATCGATGCCAAAGCCTTTGAACAAAGCCAGCAAGGTATTCACATAGGTTTTCGACGACGAGTATTGCTCGTCCTCGGCCAGCAAATCCACCGTGAGATGCGCCGCCGGATTTTCGCCCAAGGCGCTTCGCGGCTTGTTGGTAATGGCCACATACTGCTTGAACAGGCTAGTGGCCCACAGCGCTTCTGTGCTGCGGCCCGATTGCGACAAGATCACCGCGTTCTCGCCGAGCGACTTGGGCGCCAGATAATTCACATATTCGGAGGCGATTTCGGGCTGGATCGGCACGCCCATGTATTTGAACGCGAGGGGGGCAAAATACGAGGACCCCATGCCCAGATAGGGCACATGCAGCGGCAGGCTATAGGCAGACGAGGTGGCCAGGAAGTGTTCGGCTTTGGGCGCGATATCCTCGATTTCTTCGAGCATTCTATTGGTCATGGTTGGACAGTCTGATTCGGAATAAGGGGAGCCGTGGCCGGTTTCTTTTCGACCGAGAGGAACAGCGAGCCGACAATCGCCAGGGCGATGCCGGCGCATTCGATCAGGCCGATCGATTCACGCAGGAACACGATCGCCAGCAAGATGGTGAATGCCGGCTGCATGGCGCCGGCGACGGCGGTGACCAGCGCGGCCTTGCCCTCCGAGCGGTAGGCGGCAAATGCGGCCAGCACGCCCAGGCCATTCATGGCCCCCGACAGCGGGCCGGCCACCAGCGTGGCGTTGCTGAACTGGTACTGGACCAGGCCGGCGGCCATGAAGCCGAGCGCCAGCAGCGCCGAGGCAAGCACGAAGGCGACATATGACCATTCGGCCGATATATGGTTGGTGGTGACTTTTTGCGCGGCGCTGAAAAACCCCCAGAACAACATCGCGACGAGGGCATACAGCATCCACTCGGTCAGCGCGAAGGTCGCCACGAATTTGGCGGGATCCTCGAACACCAGCGCCTGGCCGGACAGCATGGTGATGGCCGGCAGCACAAGCAGCACGCCAATGGCGTTCAGCCAGTGCATTTTTTCTTTAAACACGAGCAAGGCGATGAGGATGGTCACCAGCGGGTACAGATTGGTAATCGGGATCACCGTCGCCGCCTGGCCGCCGGCCCCGAACGACAGGTAGAGCGCGACGTTGCCGGCGATCGCCAGCACGCCCGCCACGAGGCCCCAGACCATGCCGCGGCGGGTCACTTCCGGGCGCTTGCAGCGGGGTATCACGAAAGGCAGGGTGAACAGCATACCGAGCGAAAACAGCACATGGTTGGTATAGGCATTAATATCGGCCGAGATAAACTTGGCCAGCACGCCCCATACTCCCCAGGCCAATCCGGCCACGATGGAATACAGGAGCCAGCGTCGGTCATCGAGTAGTTGTCGCATTTGTTTGTTCTTCTCTAAGGGTAAATGCCGCAGGGAGTTCGGTGAAACAGGGCGGCGCCGCCGAGGATGCCGGCATGCTCGTCCAGTTCGGACAAGACGATGTCGACCTGGTAGCGCGTGAACGGTGTAAGCGCGTCGACCTCGGCGATCCGGCTCAGATAAGGCCGCATGCCCTTCGACACGCCGCCCCCGATCACGATCAGGTCGGGGGCGTAAATGTTGATGAAATTGCCGATGCCGGTGTGCAGGTGGTCGAGGAAGTTGTCCACCACTGCGGCCGCCCGTGGGTCGCCAGCCTGCTCGGCCGCAAAAATCGCTTCCACGCTGAGGGCCGACGGCGGACACCCGAGCAGGCGGGCGGCCTCCACGATGGCCGGCGCCGCCACCAGTGATTCGAGGCAACCGGTTTTGCCGCAATAACAGGACCGGCCGGCGGGTTCGATTGCCATGTGCCCGGCCATATGGGCGTAGGCGAGTGGCGTGTCGAAACGTCCGTTGGCGACGAAGCCGACGCCCAGTCCGGTGCCGAGGGTCAGCACCAGCACCCGCTCGGAGTTCTTGCCGGCGCCGTACAGCGCCTCGCCCAGCGCGACCACGCGCGCATCGTTGTCGGCCCGGCATGGCAGCGCGCAATGCCGCGTTATGTAGTCGGAGAGGGGGTAGTCTTCCATGAATTCCAGGAAGCCGTAGGTGGAATCGACGTTGCCAAGCCGGTCCACAAAACCGGTCACGCCGACGCCCACGCCGAGCAGCGGCGCGCCGATCTCGGCTGCACGGGCGCGCAGGGCGTCGATTCCCTCGTGGATGGTGTGCAGGAAGCGTTCGGAAGCGTGTTTCTCGGTGGGTGAGATGCGCATGTCGAGCACCTCGCCGCTGTGCAGGTCAACCAAGCCCAGCTTGGTGCGCGTTCCGCCGATGTCGATGCCAATGGCTAGTTTCTTCATGGACTGCGCCTTCTGAGGGCTAACGCGAACCAATGATTTTAGCGAGCTTGGCGAAAGGAAAAATTACGTTTTTTGTCGAGTGGTATGCTGTTTTCGCAGTCATACGCGGGCTGGCCGCCCGAGCTGGTGATTTGCAACAGCCGGCCGGGCGGTGCTTTTTACGGCATATTTTTGGCGAGTTGCCCGAGGATTGTATGGGCTGCTGTGATGCGCGCGGGGCCCGGCAAGCTCTTGTTTGCCAGAATCACGATGCCAATTTTCTTCGCCGGCACAAACGCCACGTAGTTGCCGAATCCGCCCGTCGAGCCGGTCTTGTTGAACAGGGTCGGTCCAGACGGCGCCATAGGCGGCGTGAGCTGCTTCGCTGCATTCGGTTTCGAACTCATGATGCGCGAGTTGCCGGCCAGAAGGCGATCGAGCGCGATGGGGAAGGGATACTGTTCCCATCCCAGCCCCTGCACCATCTCTCCTACCTTGAAGTGCCCTACATGCGTGGCCTCAATCGCGCTTCGCATCTGGGCGTTTAGCTGCTCCGGCGTGATGTTCATTTGAACGAAGCGGATCATGTCCGACGAAGACGACTTGACGCCATAGGCTTCATCATCGAATACGTCGGGGTTCACGCGGATGGCTTTGTTCGCCTTGTCGTATCCCCACGCATAATTGGGCATCGCGCTTTGCGGTACACGGATATAGCTTTGGCTCAGGCCAAGCTGGGGAAAAAGCTGGGTTTCCATGGCGTCCGCAAAATCACGCTTGAGGGCGATGCTGGTTATGTGCCCGAGCAGGCCGATGCTGGGATTGGAGTATCTGCGCTGTTTCCCTGCCGGGGCGTCCGGTTTCCAATCCCGGAAATAGGCGTTTATCTGTTCATCTTTCGAGATTTCGTCGGGAAATTGCTGTGGCAATCCGCCGGCGGTGTAGGTGCCCAGATTGAGCAGGCTCGCCTTGTCGATCGCGCTGCCCTTAAGCTGTGAGATGTATTTGCCGGGATGGTCGGACAGCGATAACTTGCCGATCACCTGGGCATACGTGGCGAGCGTTCCTGTCATTGTTTTGCTGACCGAGCCTAGTTCGAACAGCGTTGCCTCGCTGACCGGCGTATTCGTCTCCTTCGACGCCACGCCGTAATTGAAGAAATACGATTTGCCGTCGACGGTGACGGCGATTGCCATGCCCGGCACATCGTGCTCCGCCATGACCGGTTTTATCGCTTTATCGACAATCGCGCGGATGCTCGCGGCATCGTCGGCGGCCCAGCTGGTGCAGGGGATCAGGCAGGTCGAAACAAGGGCGAGCGCCAGGCCGCGGCGCAATTTGGGCATGTTATTCAAGTCGATATTCCTTTTGTTAAAGTCGAGGCGCGTCGTTAAAGCGCGTTCAGCCGCGCGGGGAGGTCGCGCAGGAAGGCTTTCTTGACACGCGGTCCGGCAGCGTCGTCGGCCTGTTTTTGGTCCAATACCAGGCGCGCAAAAACCACAGTGCGTGGCCCCTTTTTTGCCCAGCCGACGTACCATCCGTACTGGCGTTGCTTGTCATCGCGGCCGTCCGGGAGAACGGCATAGGCGGTGCCCGTTTTGCCGTGGACGATCCAGCCCTTGGCCAAGGTCTCCGTCGTCAAAATGCGGGTCGTCATGTCATACGCATGCGCCGAAAGCGGGAGATTCCTGTTCACGAGCTTGCGCAGGAAAGCCGCCTGTTCGACCGGCGAGATTTTGAGCGTGGAGCCGACCCATGAAAGCGTGAGACCGTTATCCTTGCCGGGGTCGCCCGACACATCACGGTTCCCATAGTCGAAGCTTTTTACATAGCCCTCGAAACGCTCCGCGCCAAGCCGGGTCGTGACCTGCTGGGCGTACCAGACGACCGAATTCTTGATCCAGCTTGTGGGGTCGGTGGTCGCGCGCCACGATGGGATCCACGCGGGATAGCCGGCCTTGAACGGCAGCGCCGGCGAATGCGCGTCGCGCAGGATCCCGCTGTCATAGCCCATCAGGCTGACAGCGATATTAAACGTCGACGCCGGCGTGACGCGCTCGTCGCACTGGCCTTCGTGGACCAGCCGTTCGCCGCTTGCGGCGTCGACCAGTTCGGTGCAGTTGATTGTTGTCAGCGGCGCGGCATCGGCGGATGCCCAAGGCACAGTTGCCAGCATCGGCAGCGCGGCGATCGACACCGGATCGATACGCCATGCGAATGCCGGCTGGAACGCGAGACTGCCCGCAAAAATGCTTGCAAGACCGCCTAGCGCGGCGAATCGTGCCCACCTGCCGCGCCCGCCCATGACGGGCTCGCGGATCAACGCGATCCGGTCTGCCAGCGTGCTCGCGCTGACACCGCCGAAAGACAGCGCCGTTTTCACCGAGTGGTGCTGCAATGTCAGCTGCGCCACAAGCGCCGCCGCATAGGCTTTCCTTTGCGCCCGCGGTCGGTCGCGCAGCACATCGCGGTCGCATCCGAGCTCTTGCGCCCACGACAGGTTCTCGCGGAGCAGCCGCATGAATGGATTGAACCAAAACAGTGTTTGGAGGACGATGCCGGCACTCATCCATTGCAGGTCGTGCCGCCGCAGATGCGTCAATTCATGCTCGACGATCAGTTCTTGCTGGATCGCCTCCAACTTGCGCAGATGCCGCGGCAAGAGCAGGCGCGGCTTAAACAAGCCGAACAGCATCGGCGAAATGGGGGCATCGACCTCGATGACGGCCAGCGCCGGCGCGGCCGTCAGTGCGTCTGCAAGCGCTTGATGCTGGCCCGGAGCGCTCACCTGGCATCCTGAAGAGGCCAGGCCATTGAGCATACGCCGTGCGTGCAACAGCTTGATGATCGAATAGCCCAGGCCGAGCAGGTACACCATCAGCCAGGCTTGGGCGCCCAAGGCAAGCCAGGAACGTTCGAACGCGTCCGGGGCCGGGGCGGCGGATGGCTTGCCCGCAGGCGCAGTTGGCGTTGCCGCTGCCATGCCAGGGATCTCGAACTGCGCCTGCGTTGCAAGCTCGAGGTCGATCGGCGGTACCACGCGCAGCCGTTCACTGTGTGGCAGAAGGATCACCAAAAACGTCGCAACCACCGTGATTTGACTCAGGAGCCACACCGAGCGTTGCACCGAGAAATTGGGTAGCCGGCGGCAAAGCGCCGTCAGCGCCCACACGCCCAGTCCGGCGGCCACGCAACCGCAGCTGGCCAATAGAAATCGAAAAATCAGCAGGTCAAAGGAAGTCATTTCGTCTCGTCATTGCTGTCTGGCCAGTCGTGCAGCAGTTGTTCGAGTTGCGCGAGTTCGGCCTCATCGACGAGTTTGCTGCCCGTGAACATATTGACGGGCAAAGGCGCTTCCATTTCCATGACGCGTTTGCCAAAGTCGTGCGCAAACGCAGCCAGGGTGCCGACCTTTTCGAGGGCCGCCTCGTACACTTGCACGCCGTGCACGGCGGTTTGGCGCACCGAGCCCTTGTCGAGCATGCGTTCCAGCGTCTTGCGCGTCGATGAAAATGACCAGCCAAGTTCGCCTTCGACTTGGTCGTGGATTTCGCGCGCGCTGAGGGGCTGCTGCCGCCACAGTGACTTGAGTACGGTAAGTTCAGAAATCGAGGGAATTGCCATGCGTAAAGCTCCTATTGCGACCAGTGCCACCATTATGCGACATATGTCGCCGACGGGTCAAGAAGCAGCTCAAGGGCATTTAATATTTGATCCAAGCGCGCTAATATCTGTCTCTTGCAACTTGGCGGACTGTCTATGGTGGAGTACGAAATTCATCTCACGATCGCACCTGTGCCAAGCGCGCAATGGCCGGCGTTTGAGCGCTACGCCGCGTCCATTGGCGCGAAGCCGATGGTGATCGAACTGGCGCGCGGAAAACACCCGGTGCAGCCGATGCTGACCCTGTGCCGCGACGGTGAGCTTGAAGAAGTCGTTCGCTTTGCGCAATCGCTGGCGCAAAGTGCGGCGCAGTCGAATCACAAGGTCCTGCGTTGCAAGATTGAGCAGGACGCCATCGCGCACAGCGGCCACCACAGCGGCGGCCACCACTATTTTGAATGGCACGGACGGGTTGTCGTATCGGCGTCCGCACGATCGCAATTGGCGGCGCTTTGCGAGGCATTTGGCGGCCACCTGTCGAACAATGCGATACGCGGCGGCGACATCCGCTTTGTCACCTTGCGCGAACCGGCACGTTTGGCAGACTTGGCCGCCCGCGTTGCGGCCATGTGCAGTGTGCTGACTGAACAGGGCTGGGTGATCAGTAAACAGCAATGGGAACGCGTCGTCTACGACAGCAATCTCACCTTGGATAGTGGTTGGTTGGAGGCCGCGCAATGAGTATTGATGTCTCAAAAATAAATAGTTATTCGGAGCAGTTTGGCATTAACGAAGACGAGGTCATTCGCATCGCCGTCGACGAGGCGTTCATCCGGCGTGCGGCACTTGTCGACGGCCCCTTTATGCTAAAAGGCAGTCATGTCACGCGCCAGTATTTGCGCGAGGGCTGGCGGCGCATTCCGGCAGACCTCGATTGGGTCGGCCTGGGCGCACTCGATGCGAAGGAGTTGACCAAATGGGTCACTGCGGTGACCGAGGTCGAACTCGACGACGGCATTCGATTCCGCAGTTTTTCCGAAAATGCGTTCTGGCGCAAGATCGACTATGCGATGGACGATGACTTCCCAACCGTGAATACGGACCTGCTCGCGTGGGTCGGCGAGGCGCCGATTGAAATCGCCGCCATGGATGTGAGCTTCGGCCTGAAACTGCAGCCGCCGCCGCGCCGCCTCGCGTATCGACCCCTGTTTGGCGAAGCGTTCGATGTGCCGAGGAGCTGTGCGCTGGAACTGCAGATTGCCTGGAAATTGCATCAATGCCTGGCGCGGCCGCGCTTCAAGGACCTGTTGGATCTGATCCTGCTACTGCGCGACAATGCCGTTGACAGTGCACTGATCTGGCATGCGCTCGAAGACGAATGCCGCCACGACGGCACGCCAATCGCGCGCTTCAATTGGCTGCTCGACTGTGCCATCGGCCTGCATCCGCATTGGCGCAGCATGCAGTCGGCAGCCCATTCGGCCGAGGAGTATTTCCCGACCTGGCGCAATACCGGAGTAGGAAAGCGACCGGTGTATTGGGTCGAGTCCGAACTTGCGGTGATTTACATCGAAGGGAACGACCTTCCACGCGACTTCGCCAATTTCTTGGCCGAGCTGGCCGATCGTTTGAAGGGGGCGGGCTTCGTGCACCTTGTATTGGACGGTCCTGCTGCTGCGAGCGGCCCGCCGCCGACAAAGGAAAACGCAGCCGCACCTGTGGAGCAAGCCAAGCCGAAAGGCATCGGGCGTGTTCTGCGCCGTTGGATTGGACGCGGATGAAAGGTCCCCGGTGACATCGATGCGTTGGGGTGACAGTGCTAGTATGCTGGGGCGCGCAAGGCGATGCGACTCAAGTTCAGCCTTCCCGCTTTCCACGCCGTGGTGCTCGGCGAGGGCACGCTGCCGCTGGCCGTGCTCGAGCCAAAAGTCGAGCGCTGGATTGCCGCTGCAAAATGATGTCGGCTGCACCCATTAACTCTATGAACGGAAGAAAAAAATAATGATAAAAATCGTTTCCCTTGGCGCCATTGGCGCCGCCGTTCTACTCGCTTGCGCGCCGCTGCATGCGGCCAACGCCGACAGCACGCCCGCCGTGCCCGCTTCGGCAAAGGCGGCCGCGCCATCGAAGCAACTTCAAAAACTGCTCGACGACTATTACATCGCGCTGGCGCGTTTCGAGCCGATGACAGCGACATTCTTCAGCGACAACCGCTTCGATGACCAGTTGGGCCTGAGCATTTCGCCACGGCAGCGCGCGCGCCAGTTTGCGCTGTACCGCGGCTTCGCGCAGCGCCTGCGCGCGATCGACCCGGCGCGGCTAGCCGGTACCGAGCGCAGCAGCCACGCCATTCTCGCCTATGAGCTAAAAGCCAAACTGGCGGCCGAAGCGTTTCCCGACCACTTGCTGCCGATCGACCAGATGGGCAATACGCCGATCCTGCTGGCCAATTACGCCAGCGGCAAGGCGAACCAGCCGATCGCCACGCCGGCGCAATACCGCGCCTACCTGAGCCGGGTAAAGCAATTAACGCCGTGGCTCGAGCAGGCGATCGCAAACATGCGTGACGGCATGCGCAGGGGTGTGGTCCACCCAAGCGCCCTGATCATTGCAACCGTGCCGCAGTATCAGAAACTTGCCAGCGCCAGTGCCGATGCGAGCGTGTTCTACACGCCCATCAAGAACCTGCCGGCCCACTTTTCCGACGCCGACAAGCGCGCCCTGACCGAGGACTACCGTGCCGAAATCACGGGCAAGCTCAATCCCGCGCTGAGCAAAATGGCCCTCTTCCTCGAGAAGGAATACTTGCCTGCAGGGCGCAGCAGCGCCGGCCTCGGCGCTTTGCCAAACGGTGCCAAGTGGTATCAGGCGCGCGTCGCGACCGAAACGACGACCAGCCTGACGCCGGACCAGGTCCACGCGACCGGGCTCGCCGAGGTGGCGCGCATCCAGGGCCTGTTTACCGTGCTCGGGCCAAAACTCGGTTACACGGGCCCTGCCGCGGGATTGCCGAAATGGGTCGCCGAGCAGGCCAAATTCCGTCCCTTCAAGAGCGACCAGGAGATCCTCGAAATCTACCGCAAGCTCGACGTGACGCTCGCGGCCAAGTTGCCCGCGCTGTTCACGCTGATGCCGAAGGCGCCGCTCGAGCAGCGCCTCGAGCCGGAACTGACGCGCAAGACGGCGTCCGACCATTATTCCCTGCCGAGCCCGGACGGCACGCGCCCCGGCGTGTTCTGGTCGGTGGTCAACGATCCGACGATGTACAGCAGCACCAAGATGACGACCTTGTTCATGCACGAAGGCCGGCCGGGGCACCATTTCCAGCTTGCCTTGCAGCTCGAGACGCCGCTGCCCGACTTCCGCAAATTCGGCGGCAACAACGCCTTCATCGAAGGCTGGGCGCTGTACGCCGAATCGCTGGGCAAGGAGATGGGCATGTTCACCGAGCCCGACCAATACTTCGGCCACCTCAACGACGAACTTCTGCGCGCGGCGCGCCTCGTGGTCGACACGGGCCTGCACGCCAATGGCTGGACGCGCGAGCAGGCGATCCAGTACCTGCGCGACACAAATGGCTACACGGAAGCGGTCGCCAAAAGCGCGATCGAGCGCTACATGGCATGGCCGGGGCAGGCGCTGGCCTACAAGGTCGGGTCGCTCAAGATTGCCGAGCTGCGCGCGCGGGCCAGTGCGGCGATGGGGCCAAAGTTCAGTGTGCCGGCGTTCCACGCGATCGTGCTGGGCGAGGGGACGGTACCGCTTGCCGTGTTGGAGCAGAAGGTCGATCGCTGGATCGCGGAATCAAAATAAATTCCTGACGCGCGTCAGCATAAACCCCCGCAGGCGCCCGCTTGCGGGGGTTTTTTTATGCTCATCCGGATGATGCCGGGGCGATGCGGGCGTTAACTATTTTTGTCAAACTTTCTTCTAAGAAAGCAAAAATTGTCACTTGTGACAGGATTTGTCACGTAAATACGTCGCTTCGGGCGCTAAGCGTGCGTGGCCCACAAATTGCTAAACGGAACTACTTCAACTGAACACGCTGCTTCAACGGCGCCATGGTTCAGCGCCGACCGATTCGGTCTGCGCTGTATCTGTTTGGAAACCTAACCGCTGTATCTATTGCACCGATGCAAAGAGCTCCACACTCCGGGGGCGCCCACTCATGGGTGAAAATTTTGCAGTCATTGTGTGGATACGAACTGGAGCTGAAATGAAAATGAAAAAATTATTACTGTGGACGATACCGTGCCTGCTGCTGGCGCCGGCAGCGTCCTTCGCCGCGACCGTGACCGTCGACTGCAGCGGAACGGGTCCGTATGAACTGGGCAAACCCGTGTATTGCATGGGCAAGCTCGACGGCGTCGGCACCGGCAATATGAGCTTCGCCGTCAACGGCGTGCCAAACGGAAATGCGAGCACCGGCTACGTGACCAGCGGCGGCGTCTATACACCGCCGATGGCGATGCCGGCCGGTAGCGCCGTCACGCTCACGGCGACCTCGACCGCTGTGGCCGGCCTGTCTGGCGACAAAAGCCTCGCATTGCGCATCGCGGCGCCGACCATCGCGACCGTGGCGCCGATGAATTTCAGCTGCAACCAGATGGTCCAACTGGTCGTCACGGGTATCCGCTATACCTCCACCATGACGCTGGTCGTCAACCAGAAAGAGATCGCGACCACCTATGTGTCGCCGACCAAGCTGACCGCCAATTTCATGTCGGGCCAGCCGAACAGCGCCCTGGCGATCAGGATCCACAACAAACTCGACGGCACCTCTCGCCTCAACGACTCCGAAGAGATGTACAGCGTGCGCACCGGCGCCTGCGTCGCCGGGGTGCCGGTCGTGACATCGTTCAGCCCGGTATCGGCCACGCCCGGCAGCCTGGTGACAGTCAACGGCAACAATTTCATCAGTGGCATGACGGTGCGCTTCAACGGCCTCGCCGCGACTGTGTCGAACATCAGCGCCTCGCGTGCCTCGGCAGTCGTACCGGCGGCCGCCACCACCGGCCCGATCAGCATCACCACGGCCGGCGGCACCGCCACGAGCGCCACCAGCTTCACCGTGACACCGGCCGCGCCGCCACCACCACCACCGCCGCCGCCGCCGCCACCTGTACCGGTGTCGGACGCCGCCCATGTGGCCGCCGCGCGCTTCCTCGAGCAAGCGAGCTTCGGTCCGTCGCCCGCGTCGATCGCCACCGTCAAGGCGATCGGCCCGGCCGCCTGGTTGACCCAGCAATTCGCGGCGCCGGCTAGCCCGATGCCGGTCGCCACCAGCCTGACCGCCGTCGCCGGCAACTGGTACATGAATATGGCCACCGGCCAGGACCAGCTGCGCCAACGCATGATCTTCGCGCTGTCGCAATTGTTCGTCGTTTCGTCGAACAAGAACCCGTACCCGAACGAAATCCAGCCATGGCTCGCGACCTTGCAGACCCACGCTTTCGGCAACTTCAACAACCTGCTGCGCGAAATGACGCTGAATCCGGCGATGGGCAAATACCTCGACCTCGGCAACAGCATCCTGCCGTCGCCGAACGAGAACTACGCACGTGAAGTGATGCAGTTGTTCACCGTCGGCCCGGTCATGCTGAACCAGGACGGCAGCGTCCAGCTCGACGGCAACGGCGAGCCGATCCCCACCTACGACCAGGCACGCATCGGCGACTTCTCGCGCGCGCTGTCGGGCTGGACCTACACCGGCACCAACGCCACCGGCATCAATTGGGAGAACTTCACGGGCCCGTTGCAGCCACGCGACGCCTACCATGACAAGTCGGCCAAGACCTTGCTCGGCGGCTTCACCGTGCCGGCCGGCCAGACCACGGTGCAAGACTTCAATGCCGTCATGGACAACCTGTTCATGCATCCGAACGTGCCGCCGTTCATCGCCACCCGCCTGATCCGCCACTTTGTCACCAGCAACCCCAGCCCTGCCTACATCACCCGCGTGGCGAATGTGTTCGCCAACGGCGGCAACGGCCGCGGCGACCTCGCGGCAACCTTGCAGGCGGTGCTGATGGATCCCGAAGCGCGCTCCGACGCGGTGGGCGCGAACACGGGCCACCTGAAGGACCCGATGCTGCACACCATCGGCCTGATGCGCGCGATGAACGCGACCATCACCAGTGCCGACAATATGTTCTGGGATTACTTCCTGCTGGGCCAGAAGATCACGGCCACGCCGAGCGTGTTCAACTTCTACTCGCCGGTCACCGCGCTGCCGGGTTCGCCGGCTTCGTTCGGTCCCGAGTTTCAGATCTACGCCCCGGCGCTGGCCGTGGCGCGCGCCAACCTGATCTTCAAGCTGATCGGCGGCGAGTACGCCGGCATGGTCAAGATCGACATCGCGCCCTACGTCACCGCCGCCGCCGATCCGGCCGTTCTGCTCAGCATGGTCGATGCGAACCTGCTCGCCGGCCGCATGACGCCGGCCGCACGCAGCGCCATCGATGGCGCCGTGCGTGCCAGCACCGACAACAAGCAGCGTGCGATCACGGCCCTTTACCTGGCCGCGATCACATCCGAATTCGCCGTAAGCAAATAAGCCGCGCACCCATCTCAGGAGTATGAATATGAAACCAACCTCGAACTCACGCCGCGGATTTCTGCGCACCGGCGGCCAGGCAGGCGTGCTCGGCGCGCTGTCCTCGCTCGGCCTGCTGTCGGCCGCCCCGGCCCAGGCCGCCGTATCCGACTACAAGGCGCTGGTCTGCCTGTATATGTTCGGCGGCAACGACGGCAACAATATGATCGTGCCGCTCGACTCCTTGCGCTACCAGCAATACACGGCGGCGCGCGCGAGCCACGGCCTCGCCTTGTCGACCGCCGCCAACACCTTGTTGTCGCCACGCTCGGCCACCCTGCAGGCGGTCGCCAATCCCGTCAACCAGGCGTTTGGCTTCCACTACGGCATGCCCGAACTCGACGCGCTGTTCGGCCAGGGCAACGTCGCCGCCGTGCTCAACGTGGGCAGCCTGCGCCAGCCGCTGACCAAGGCCCAGTACGTGGCCGGCACCGCCGTGCCGCCGCAATTGTTTTCGCATCCCGACCAAACCTTGCAGAACCAGGCCGGCAGCGCGGCGGCGACCGGCACCGGCTGGGGCGGCCGCCTGGTCGACCTGCTGGGCACGGGCGGCGCGCTCGACTCGGTGTCGGTCGGCAGCGGCGGCTTGTTCGTCGAAGGCGCGACCTCGCACGGCAACCAGTTGCCTGCGAACGGGCAACTGAGCCTGGCGGGCATGACGTACTGGCCGCAAGCCCAGGCCGACGCGCGCCGCAACGCGCTGCGCGCGATCCTTGGCAGCGAGAATCCGAACCTGTTGGCCGCCGCCGCCAACAAGGCGCTGCTGGGCGGCATGGACCTCGTGACCAACCTGAGCGCGGCCAACGCCGCCGCGCCGCTGAACACGGTGTTCCCGTCGACCTCGCTGGCGACCCAGCTCAAGACGGTTGCCCAGCTGATCCGGCTGCGCGCGCCGCAAGGCCCGGGGCGCCAGGTGTATTTCGTCTCGCTCGACGGCTTCGACACCCATGGCGGCCAGCAATGGATGCAGTGGAACCTGTTGCAGCAGGTGTCGCAGGCGATGGCGGCGTTCCAGCTCGCGCTGTCGGAGATCGGCGCCGCGCAAAACGTGACGACCTTCACGATGTCCGATTTCGGCCGCACTCTCGTGCCGAACTCGGGCGGCACCGACCATGCCTGGGGCAATCACCAGCTGGTCGTCGGCGCGGCCGTCAAGGGCGGCGTGTACGGCAAGTTCCCGGACTTCACGCTCGGCGGCGCGGACGACGCCACCGGCCGCGGCGCTTGGATTCCGCAGTTCTCGAACCAGCAGTACGGTGCGACGCTGGGCAAGTGGTTCGGTGCCGACGCGCAGATGCTCGAAAACCAGGTGTTCAACAAGGAATTGAGCAAGTTCGCGATTCCCGACCTGGGCTTTATGAACTAGGAATGTCGGTGGGCAAGTCGGCGTAGAAGGCGACCATGTTCCGGCCATTTTTCTTGGCTTGGTACATGGCGCTGTCTGCGCGCTTGAGCAAGGTTTCGGCATCGGCTCCGTCGCGCGGGTAGACACTGACCCCCACGCTGCAGGTGACGCCGAAGCTTTGCTCGCCCAGTTGCAAGGGCTGCGCGAGCTTGCGCTGGATCTTGGCAAGCATCTGCGCGACATAGCCGTAGTCGTCGTCGGCCACCGCGATCGCGGGCCGTTCCCCGGGCGCAGTCGCGGCCCCCAGTTTATGCAGTGACAACAACACGAATTCATCGCCGCCAAGGCGCCCCACGGTGTCGCTCTTGCGCACGCACGCGGCCATGCGTTTGGCCACGGTCTTGAGCAGCAAGTCGCCCGCGTCGTGCCCCAAGGTATCGTTGACGTGCTTCAGGCGGTCGAGGTCGATGAACGCGACGGCGATCACGAAGTTGCCCCGTTCGCCCATCGCGATGGCCTGGCCCAGCCGGTCCATGAGCAGGCGCCGGTTGGGCAGGCCCGTCAGGATGTCATAGCTGGCCAGCCGCTCGAGCTGTTCCTCGGAGGCGCGCGCCTTGGTGATGTCGGTCATCGTGTAGACGAAATGGGTGGTCTTGCCGGCCTGGTCGCGCACGGGCGCGAGCCGCACATCGTTCCAGAACGGCACCCCATCCTTGCGCATGCTGTACAGCACCGCATGCCCCTCCCTTTGCTCATCCAGGGCCAGGCGCAGCTCGCCGCCTTGCTTGCCGTCACGCACGCTGAGCACGTCGGCGATGTTGCGCCGCTCCACGTCCTGCGGCGAAAACCCCGTGATGCGCTCGAACGCCGGATTCACATACACGATCGGGTAGGCCGGGCCGCTGCTGCCGGTGATCACGATCGCGTCGTTGCTCGCTTCGAGCGCGCGGTTGCGCAGGCGGATCGCCTCGTCGGCCTGCATGCGCAAGGTGACGTCGCGCGAGATGCCGACAATGCCGATCACGCTGCCGTCGGCGTTGCGGAACGGCATTTTGGTCGTGGAGAACCAGCGCCGGATGCCGGCCTTGTTGATGTTCTCCTCGAGCTGGTCGACGATCGGCACGCCGGAACGGATGATCGCCTGCTCGTCCTTGAAGAAACCGTCGCCGCAGGCATTGGCGTAGAAGTCGAGGTCGGATTTGCCGACCAGGTCTTCGGGCGCGGCCACGCCGATGCCGTGCGCGGCGGCTTTATTGCCGATCACAAAGCGCCCGGCCGTGTCCTTGATGTAGATATGGTCGGGCATGTTGTCGATGATCGCGCGCAGCAGGTTTTGGTCGCCGGCAAGGTGGCTGCCGAGTTTGACCCACGCGTCGATCGTGCCGGCGCCCATGCCGGCCAGTTGCACCGAGCAGCAGGCGGCAATCAGGGCCAGCGTGGCTTGCCGCTCTTGTTCGACGGCCTGTCCGTCGCTGTTCCAAAAGCACAGGTAGCCGGCGCCGTTGTCCAGCGGCAGGCACAGGGCGCCGTCGCCCGGGGGCACGGGGTGGCCGCCGAGCAAGGCGCGCACGGGGGCGGGCAAGGCGGCGAGCGCGTCCTCGTCAAACGGGCCAAGCCGAAGCGGAACAGCGGCTGCGCCCCACATGTCGAGCGCGGCCAGCCGGTAAGCTTGCTCATGGGCCAGCACGACGCAGGCATGGCAGGCGCCACCGTGTTCGCGCGCGAGATGCAGCACCGCATCGAGCAGGGCATCGACGGTGGCGGCGGGCGACAGACGGCGAAACACATCAACGGCACGGCCTGTTTCGACAGTTGGCATTGCTTTCCTCGTTGGCGCAGTGGGCTGCGGGACAAGGTGAACCGTGGGTGCGATGCGCCAACGCACCACTATGGGGATTTTCCTTGCCCGAGGAGAATGGGCCATTTCAGTAGGTTTTGCAAGCGCGTAACGTGCGCGCTATCTTGCCATTTCGATCACCCTGCCCGTGCGAGCAGGCAGGCGTGGGCGGGCAGGCCGTGCGCCGCGTCCACGGACGCGCCTGTCGCGTGGGCGGGGTCGCTCGCGTAGAGGCATGCGAGACCGTGCGCCTGCGCGGGCAGGCCGATCGTTTGCGCCGACAGGTTCACGACTACCAGGATGCGCCCGGCGCCTTCGCCACGCCAGTAGGCGAGGCCGCCCGCCGGCTGATCCTCGAGAAATTCGAGCTTGCCCTGGCGCAGCACCGGACAGTGATTTCGCAGCCTGATCAAGGCTTGGTAGTGCGCGAAGGTGGGCACGTCGAAGGCCGGCCAGTCGAGCGTGAACGGCTCGAACAGGCTGGTCCAGTCGCGCCACCGCGGCTCGTTGAATTCCTGTCCCATCAGCAGGTGCGGCACGCCGTCGACGGTGAGCATGATGGCGGCCGCGGCCCGGTGCAGCGCGGGACCGTACAGGCGCCAGGCGCGGCCTTGTTCCTTTTCTTCGAGCCAACGCATGCGCAAGGCGCCGCGCGGGAACGAATACGCAGCGTCCTGCCATTGCCTGATGAAGCCTGCCGCGGTCGACGTTCCGTTGGCCAGCGCAAGGATGAGCCCGCGTGTGCCGCCCTCGTACGTGAGGTCGCATGCGGCAAGGTGGTGGAACTCATCGTAGGCTTGCGAGATCAAACCGATGGACGGGCGGACCTGGAGCAGCGCGGCGCGGATCTCGTCTAAAAAATCGAGCGGGGTGATGTCCGAATCGTCAAAGCGGAAGCCGTCGATATCGAAGTCCTCCACCCATTGCCGCAGCGCGCCGATCAGGTGCGCGCGCAAGGCTTGCTTTGTAAAATCGAGGCCGGCGAAGCAGGCGCGGTTCGGGACCGCATAAAAGAAGTGTGCCGTCCGCCTTGCGCGTGAACCAGTCGGGATGCCGCGCGACGAGGGTGTTGTCGACGCTGGCGCGGTTGAGCGTCCAGTCCATGAGCAAACGCATGCCGCGCGCATGGATCGCCGCGACCAGCGCGCGCAGCGCGGCGGCGTCGCCGAGCGCCGCATCGATCGCGCAAAAATCACGCACGGCGTAAGGGTCGCCCAGCGTGCCGAGCCGGCCGGCGCGCCCGATCGGGTGGATCGGCATCATCCAGATGACGCTCACGCCCAGTGCCGCAAGGTGGTCCAGGCGCGCCTGCACGCCTGCGAAGTTGCCGCCGAAAGCGCGCACCGACAACTGGTAAATCACGCCGTCCGCGAGCCATGCCGGACTGCGCAGTGCTTGGTGGCGCCCGTACAGCGGGCCCGGATGCTGCGCGTTAGCGTTGCCGGAACGGATGAACACATCCCCGTCCTCATCGACCGTGAAGCTCGAATTGTTCTGGCCGTCCTCGGAGATCCAGGCATTGGCCGGGTCGAGGATCCAGTGCTGGCCGTCGATCACGTATTTGTACAGCTGCCGGCCGGTGGCAATGGGCAGCGTGGTTTGCCAGCGCCCGGCGCCGGTTCGGTGCAAGGGGCAGTCGTCGCCAACCCAACTATTGAAGGTGCCCGCCACCGCCACGCTGCGCACGCCGGGCGCGCCGTCGAAGGTGAAGCGGATGCCTTCCGCGCATTTGTGCGGAGGGAGGGCGTGCTGGTGCTGCTCTGGCTGGCTCATTGTGTCGGTCGGGTCGGATCCACGGCTTGGCCCGGCAGTATAGCGAAAGCTTGCCAAAGATTGGCTCAAGGCCGGCGCGGAACTTCGCTGTGCATTACGTTCTCAAACACTGGCCAGCACCCTGTCTGCCAGCTCGATTCGACGAAAGGAACACCATGCTCACCGGACTCCATGCACGCGCGATCGCGCAACTGCACGACAGCATGCTGTCGGACGCGGACGCAGCGCCATCGTCCCGCGATGGCGCGCTCGCCGAGGCATGGCATTTCATCGTGGCGAATCATTTTTTTAACTGCCGGCTGTGGCGCGAAGAAGACAAGGCGCGCCGCACCGATGTCGACGCGGCCGAGATCGTCGCGAGCAAGCGCCTGATCGACCAGTACAACCAAAAACGCAACGACGCGATCGAGGCGCTCGACGAGGCCCTGCTGGCGATCCTGTCCACGGTGCGGCGCGTGCCACACGCGCGCCTGCACAGCGAAACGGCCGGCGCGATGGTCGACCGCCTGTCGATCCTGTCGCTCAAGGTGTTCCACATGCGTGAGCAGACGCGCCGCTTCGACGTCTCCGAGGCCCACCTCGAAACTTGCGCCAATAAACTGCAACGGCTCTTGCAGCAACGCGAAGACCTAGGCAATTGTCTCGACGAATTGCTGGCCGACGCATCGTACGGGCACGTCTACTACAAGGTGTACCGCCAGTTCAAAATGTACAACGACCCCGCGCTCAATCCCTATTTGTATGCGGGGCGGGCGCTTGGCGCGCACGGCAGGGGCGCAACATGAGCGGCGCGGCTTGCGCTGTCGATGTGCTGGTTCCCACTTGTAACCGTCCGGGAGCGCTCGCCGTCACACTGACCGCGCTGGCCGCGCAAAGCCTGCGCCCGCTGCGCATCGTCATTTCGGACCAGTCCGACGCGGCCGGCGTGTTCGACCAAGCGGAAGTGCGCGCCGTGTTGCGCTACCTGCGCGCGAGCGGGTGTGTCGTGCTCGCATTGCGCCATTGGCCGCGGCGTGGCATGGCCGAGCAGCGCGCTTTCTTGCTGGCGCAAGCCGAGGCGCCGTATTGCCTTTTTCTCGACGACGATGTTCTGCTCGAACCCGATCTCGTCACGCGCCTGCTCGCGTCGATGCGCGAGCAGCAATGCGGCTTTGTCGGCAGCGCCTTGCACGGGCTGAGCTATCTCGACCAGGTCCGCCCGCACCAGCAGCACATCGAGTTCTGGGAATCTGACGTGTGTCCCGAACTGGTCGCGCCCGGCGCGCCGGCGTGGGAGCGGCATCATCTGCACAGCGCCGCCAATTTGTTCCACGTGCAGGCGCGGCTGGGGCTGGGCCCGGGGCAAACACGGCACTACCGCGTGGCCTGGATCGGCGGCTGCGTGCTGTTCGACACGGCCAAGCTGCGCGAGGCCGGCGGCTTCGATTTCTGGTCCGCGCTGCCGGCCGCGCACTGCGGCGAAGACGTGCTCGCGCAATTGCGTGTCATGGAACGCTTTGGCGGTTGCGGCATCATTCCCTCGGGCGCCTACCATTTGGAATTGCCCACCACCATCAGCGAGCGCGAGGTCGACGCGCCACAGCTGTTGTGGGAGTCACTGGCCGGACAGCCGTCGGCGCCATGAGCGCGCCACTTCCCGGTATTAAAAAAATCGCCCTGCTGCGGCCGAACGCGGTCGGCGACTTCGTGTTTGCGCTACCGGCCCTGCATGCGCTCCGGGCGAGTTATCCCGGGGCCGAGATCGTGTATATCGGTCGCCAGTGGCATGCCGATTTTTTGGCTGGCCGGCCCGGGCCGGTCGACCGTGTCGTCGTCATCCCTGCCGTGCCCGGGGTGGGCGTGCCGCCCGACGTCGAGGTCGACCGTGACGAGGTGCAAGCCTTCGTCGAGGCGATGGTGGCCGAGCGCTTCGATCTGGCGATCCAGGCGTTTGGCGGAGGCCAGTTTTCGAATCCCCTCATCATGGGCTTTCGAGCGCGTTGTACGGTGGGCTTGCAGGCGTCAGGCGCGGCCGACCTCGACCGTGCGGTGCCTTACGGACGCTTGTGCAACAGCCGGCTGCAGTTGCTCGAGGTGGCAGCTGGCGCTGGTGCGCAAGCCTGGCCGTTCAACTGGCCGGAGCTGGCCGTGACCGACGCCGATCGCGCGGCGGCATCACGCGTGTTGCCCGCAGCGTTGCGAAAACCTCTGGTGTTGCTGCAGCCGGGCGCGAGCGATGCGAGGCGGCGTTGGCCTGCGGCGCGCTTTGCCGAATTGGCCGATGCGCTTGCCGACGAGGGAGCGCTGATCGCGATTAATGGCGCCGGGGACGAGGCGCAGTTGGCGGGCGCGATTGCGGCCGCCATGCGTGCGCCATCGATTGACTTGGCGGGCAAGCTGGCGCTGGGGGGCTTGTGCGGCGTGCTCGAACGGTCCGCCTTGCTCGTATCGAACGACACAGGGCCTTTGCATCTGGCCTTGGCGATCGGCACGCCTGGCGTGGGTATCTATTGGCTGACCAATTTGATCGAGTCGGGCCCTTTGCGCCAGCAAGGACACCGGGCGGCGGTGTCGGTGCGGATGCACTGCCCGGTTTGCGGGGCCGAGAACCTGATCACGCGTTGCGCGCACGATGTGTCGTTCGTCGATGATGTGAGCACGGAGCAGGTCAGGGCGTGTGCGCTGGCGCTGCTGGGCTGAGGTCCAGCCCCTGGGAGCAAAGACGGATAAAACCCGGCGGCGGCCTTAGATCGCGTGCCGGACAAGGCGCGATCGCGTTACGGCGCGGCTTTTGCAATCTAAGCCTGTCGAATTCGGGCTTGTCGACATCCGGCTTGTCGAAATTCGGCTTTTCCAAATCCGGCTTTTCGAATGCGGCCCTTTCGAAACTTAGCGCTTGAGGATTGACTCCACGAGCTCGCACTGGGCGGACGAAACGCGCTTTTGCGCATGTGCGTCGCCGGTTTCGGCGGCCACGGGGGATTCATCCAGAAACTGGACATTGAAGCGGATAGGCTGTTTCGACAGATGGACGATTGTGAACGCTTGCTTCTTTCGCTCTTTCATCAGCGCGCACGCCCCGCGCATGACAAACATTGTTTTTGTCGCGACGCGGCCTGTCCCGTGCTCCGCTTCGATCGTTGATGAATTCTCGTTCCGTACGACCTCCTGGAAAACCAGGTTCGGGGATTTACCGTTCGGCTCGAGTCCGATATCCGAGGTCATGCGGAACAAAGGCGCTTCTTCGGCGTGCGAGGCAGGGGCGGCAAGACATAGCAGGACGGCGGCAAACGGGAGAAATTTCATGGCGATCCAGTCAGGAGTAGAGTTGACGCAGCTAAATTTGCGGACGCCCACATACTCCCACCGGTGTGAAAAATGCAAAAGGACGCGTGGCAAGGGCTCAATGCGCAGCACGTCAGGTACCGATCTGCGGGACCTTTCAATCGCGTGAGTCCGGCCAACGAATCTTGTGCCTTGTCGCGCCGAAGATCTGGGAGCACGCGCTGGCTAATTTTTCGCGCGGCGACCTGCGCGACCGTGGACTACAAAATGGAGTGCGGCCGCGCCAGCAGCCCCCGCGCGCGTTCGAGCACGCCGTAGACGTGGTCGCCGTCGGGATCCCAGACGCAGCGGTGCAGCTCGTGGTCGAGCGGCGCCCACCGGTGGATGTCGGCCTTGCTGAAAATGACCACGCTCGGAATGTTGAGGCCCGCGGCGATGTGCGATACGCCCGTGTCGTTGCAGATGAGCAGGCGCGCGCGGCGCATCAGGGCGGCCATCGCGCCGATCGAAATTGCCGCTGCCGCATCGACCGGCTCGGTGCGCATGTAACTGGCCACGGTCGCGGTCAGGTCGGCCTCGCTCAGGGAGCCGGTCAGAACGACGGGCAGCTTGTATTCGAGGCTCAGGCGGTCGGCGACTTCGGCAAAACGGTGCGCCGGCCAGCATTTGGCGCGGATGCTCGCGCCCGGGTGGATGCAGATAAAGCCGCCGTGTGGCAGGACCTGCGCGAGGCCGCTTGCGGCAAGCTCACGCTCGTCGTCGGGTGTCAGGGGGAACTCGAGATGCGTGCCGGCGGACGGCGCGCCAAGCAGCGCGGTCAGCGCGAGCAGCCGCACGGGTTCGGCGCCGGTGTCGGGCCATGCGAAATAGCAGCTGTTGTCGAGCGGGATGCTGCCGGCCACGCCGAAGCCGGCGGTCGCGCGCGCGCCGAAACCGCGGACAATGCCATTGCTGATCTCGCCGCTGCCATGCAACTGCAACGCTAGCGTGAAGCGCTCGGCCTGCATCGCCTGGTAGAAGGTGATCAGTTGCTCTTGCCGCAGCGATTGCTCGGGCATCGCGCGGTGGCCCGGGAAGGCGAAGAACTGGTCGATATACCTGCCGAAGCGGTCGGCGAATTGCTGCGCCCACGGCAAGCCGACGAGCGCGATGTGTGTGTCGGGCAGCGCCTTGCGAAGGGCACGCAAGGCGGGCACCGCGCACAGCATGTCGCCTAGCCGCAGCGCCCTGAAGATAACGAGCTTCTCGGGCGCCAGCCTTTGCAGCAAGCTCGCCGGCGGCTTGGCTTGCGGCGGCGCGGCATGCGTGCCCGGCGTCATTAGCGATCCGGCACGCCGCGTTTGCGCAGCAGGAAAGGCGGCATGGCGAGCGCGTGCAGGGGCGTCTCGCGGAACGCGGCGAGCGCTTCGGCCGGGGTTTCGACGATCGGTTCGTCCTTGCGGTTGAACGAGGTGTTAAGCAAGACCGGCAGGCCGGTGCGCGCCTCGAACGCGTGCAGCAAGGCGCGCAGGAACGGGTCGTCGTGTTCGCCGACGGTCTGCAGGCGCGCCGTGCAGTCGACATGGGTGACCGCGGGAATGAACGGCGCCATCGCCGGGTGCACCGGCGCCGCATATTGCATGAACGGCGACGGCGCGTGGATGGCGAAAAATTCGTGCGCGCGTTCGAGCAGCACGACGGGGGCCAGCGGGCGGAACCATTCGCGCGACTTGACGCTCGCGTTGATCCAGTCGCGGATGTGGTCGTGGCGCGGGTCGCCGATCACGCTGCGGTGCCCCAGCGCGCGTGGCCCGAATTCGCTGCGGCCCTGGAACAGGCCGAGCACCTGGCCCTGCGCCAGCAAGTCCACCATGCGTTCGCACATGCTGGCGCTGCTGTCGAGGCGCTCGAGATGCAGGTCGGCGCAGTCGGCCACGGCGGCCTCGATGTCGGCCAGCGCGGGCGCGGGACCGAGGTAGTCGTTGGTCCAGCGGTAGCCGCAGGGTTGGCCCGCGAGCTCGGTCAGGCCGTACAGGGCGCAGCCGATCGCGGTGCCGGCGTCGCTGGGGGCGGGCGGGATGAAGACCCGGCTGAACGGGGTTTCGGCCAGCAGCCGCTCGTTGGTCGAGCAGTTGAGCCCGGTGCCGCCCGCGAAGCATAG
The DNA here is from genome assembly GCA_040384885.1 of Pseudomonadota bacterium. GTDB lineage: Bacteria > Pseudomonadota > Gammaproteobacteria > Burkholderiales > Burkholderiaceae_D > Telluria_A. Next base: position 49,323 of record JAZKIN010000070.1, read on the forward strand.
ATTGCTCGCGCCCGTTTGTGCGTGCAGCCAGCGCGCGACGGCGAGCACGGCGTCTTCGAAGGCGCGCTGGCCGGCGGCCGCGAGGTTGGCGCTGTCGGCAAAACGGGCCTGCGCGCTGCCGTGGGCCTGGTCCGCGGCATGGGTCTGCCGGGCTCCCTTAAACAGGAAGCGTGTGCGTTCGCGCAGGATCGCGCGCCAGCGCGCCGGAATGCTGACCTGGCAGCCCGCGACCTGCAGGGGCGGCAGCCCCAGCGCATGCGGGTCGCCATGCGGCGCCAGGCCCATGACCTTGCCCTCGTTGCCCTCGCCGGGAAACAGCGCCTGCGTGAGCAGGAAATAGAACATGCCGAGGCCGACGAGCTGTTCGTCGTCGCGGTTCCAGAGTTGCTTGCCGATGCAGTCGATGCGTTCGCGGTCGGCCCGGTAGAACGAGGACACCTCGCGCCAATGGCCGGGCACGCCCGCCGCGCCGGCCCATTGCTCGGTCAGGGCGGCGACCTCGCTGCCCTGGCCGTCGATGATCATGACGGCCGCGTCGCTGAACGGCGATGGATGGAACACGCTGTAGACATGGGCCAAGTGGTGCGACAGGCGGGCCCGCCGGCAGTCGGGCGCGAGCACGAGGGTGTCGGCCAGCTCTTGCTCGTAGGCCGGCAGGAAGTCGAGCTCGGCGTCGGAGGAATAGCATTCGACGAGCACGTCGATCGGGCGCGCGAGTCCGGGGAGGCGCGGCAGGTAGACGTCGCGCAAGTCGCCTTGGCGGCCCCAATGGTGCTTGTGGCGGGTAAGGCGTTCTTTTTGTATCGCCCACAGCAGCTGCGAGCCGTGCATGAGGCAAATGCTTGCGTCTTGCGTGCGGTTGATGCCCAGCACAAGGGGTGCGTCGTTCATGTTGTTTCCTTTTTGACGGCGGTCCGGAGCGCATCGCTAGCTGTTGGAGTGCTAACTCTGCGTTTGGTTCTGTGGCGCGATGCGGGCACGGCCGTTAAAGAGGCGGTATCATTAGGCATGCTACAAACACCTGCCGACTTCATCCCCCTGATGGCGCCGCAAGCCCATCCCGAGCCCCTGACCTTTGTGTTCCAACAGGGCCGATTGCTGGTGCGCGAGGCCGACCTCGCGCTGCCCGACGCCGCCGTCGTCGCCGCGCTCGATCTCGACCCGGCGCGCATGCATCCGCTGGGACTGCTCAAGGGCCGCTATTGCGAGGTCACCTGGGCCAACGCGGACGCGCCGCCGCCCGCCGGTTTCAGCTACCGTGGCTTGCGCTCGCTGTTGTTCGGGGTGATGGACGAAGACCTCGTCGGCGTCGCCGGGCGCGCCTCGCAAATCGCCGAATGGGCGCGCACGCACCGCTTCTGCGGCGCCTGCGGCGGTCCGATGCATCTGGGCACGGGGGAGCGCTGCTACCACTGCGCCAAATGCGGCAATCTTGCCTATCCGCGCATTTCACCGGCGATGATGGTGTTGATCCGCAAGGGCGATTCGGTGTTGCTGGCGATGCATATCAATTCGGCGGCCAAGCGCTTCACGCCGCTGGCGGGCTTTCTCGAGGCCGGCGAATCGGTGGAGGAGGCGGTGCACCGCGAGGTGTTCGAGGAAGTCGGTTTGCGGGTGCACAACCTCAAGTATTTCTCGAGCCAGTCGTGGCCCTTCCCGCATTCGCTGATGCTGGCCTTTACCGCCGATTACCTCGACGGCGAGATCCGGATCGACACCACCGAACTGTCCGAGGCGCGCTGGTTCGGGCCGAACGACGAATGGCCCGAACGCATCGCCCACGTGTCGGTGTCGAGCATGCTGGTCGACGCGAACCGGCCCGACTGATCAGTGCTTGGCCGGCCGCGTTGACGCTGCCGGCGCGGCCGCCGCGCGCGGCTCTTCGGGCTTGGCGCCGGTGCCGCGGATCTGCACCGTGCGCTGCATGAGGTCGAACCAGAACGGCGCGCCGAACAAGGCGGTCGAGGCGGTCAGCAACCAGCCGGCGACCATCAACAGGAATTTCCCGTCCAGCGCGGGCGGAAAATTGTGCCAGCCGATCGGCAGCGTGAACAGCGCGTCGACCGCGCGCGGATCGAAGCCGGCGGTCGGCACGGCCAGTTGCGCCGCGAGCGAGGGGTGTTGCCACAGCGCGCGGAAGAGCTGGATGCTGTCGATGTTGAACAGCGCCGCGAGCAGCAGCGACAACAACAGGCTGACCAGCAAGGAACGCCGCTTGTAGGCGCCCGACACGCGTTCCATCGCGCTGTCGAACCAGCCGGCCACCGAGGCCCGGAACGCGTCCATGTCGCCGCCGGCGCGCTGGTAGATGCTTTGCATTACGCGCTTGACCTGGGGATCTTCGATCGCGTCGATGTCGCGCCCGAGTTGCTCGTAGTCGCCCGGAATGCTTTGGATCGTGTCGATCAGGGCGACCGCGAACGCCTTCGGTTCGATGTAGGAGGGCTTGTTTTTGATGTCGCGCGGATTGGCGCCGTGGCCGTCGTCGTGCGGATTGACGAGCGCGTGCGTATAAACGGCGCATGCGAGCGTGTTGAAGCCGGGGTCGTTGAGCATGGTCTTTACCCCGCTGAGCAAGGTGCGTGCGCGCAGCCGCAGCAGCGAGGCCAGCGCCTCCTGCACCGTGCTGACGATCAGCGCCACCGTGGCGTAGCAAAAGGTGAGCCCGACGGCCACTTCCAGCACAGTGCTCCCAAACATGATGTTCTCCCCACAGGCGACGTGAATAAACTACGCTAGCCCAGGAAGTTTGCTGATGAGTCCGGTTTGCGCAAGAAAACGAACAAGATCGGGGGAACCTGTTCCACATCTAGGCCTCAAATCCAATTTGGGACCGAGACAATGGCAAGGCAAGAATTCGCGACTGATCCACCGCGCGAACAATTCGAGGCGGTGCGCGACATGCTCGAGGGGGCGCGTAAAAAAACGCGCCCGCGCAAGCACGACCTGTACGACGTGTTCTGCGCGGTGCTGTATTTCCTCGACAAGGGCGGCGTCTGGCGCAGCCTGCCGCGCGACTTCCCTCCCTGGCGCACGGTGCACGAGTACTTTACGCAGTGGACTTTGGCGCGCGAGGGCGTGCCCTCGCTGCTCGAGCAAGTGCTCGAGCGCTCAGGCCAGGAGCGGGCGCTCGCGCAATTGCGCACCCTCCAGGAGAAGCGCTAGCGTCATTCAAAATTGTTTAACGCAGGCTTGGGCTATACAGATTTGTATAACAGGCGGGCAGCCCGGTGGGGCGTTACCGGTTTGGCGTGCCAGGGCGCGACGGGCTTGGCGCGCTAGGGCGCGACCGGCTTGGCCGGCTGGTACACAAGCTTTTTGTCGCGCAGCGTGAACGTGCCCACGAGTTCCCCGAGGGCGCTTGGCGGCGGACCGGTGCGCTGGGTGCAGCCCTGCGTCTCGAATTGCCAGGTGCGCTCGCCGAGCCGCACATTCCAGACGTTGTTGCCGTCGGTATGCAGGGTCAACGCGACTTGCGCGTGTGGCACCTTGGTCATCGGGAACACACGTGTGCACTCGGGCACGCGCGCGGCCACGAAGGTCAGCGTGACTTCGTCCTTCCAGAAATACTCCTGTTCCGCACGCACGGTCAGGGAATGGTCCCTGCCCTCGACGTAGTGGGTCTTTCCGTCCCTGATACACCCGGCCAGTAGCACGGGAATCAGTAATATGCATAGTCTGCGCAGCATGGCATCCCCAATCTGGTTGTTTCGCTTTTGCAATTTTGGCCCAGTATAGGCACGGGTGTGTCCGGCATGCAAGCAATCGCTCAGCTTCGCGATCACCTGCGCCAGAATCGGTCCATCATCGGTTTCATGCTCGTGCCATGGATGATAATCGACAACATCACGACCACGATCGTGATCTGGACCAGGTCGCGCGCGAGCACCTGGGGCAGGCCATGGTTGATGGCATACATCAGGTAGTAGATCGAACCGATCCCGCGCACGCCGAACCACCCCGTAATATATCGCACGCGCAAGGGCATATTCGAGCCGGCCAGGCCGATCATCACGCTCATCGGGCGCGCGACGAGGAACAGGAACAGCCCCGTCAACCACGCCTTCCAGTTCCATGCGTCGATCGTGAGCATGCCGCCGAGCAGTAACACCAGCGTCAGCTCGGACAGGCGCTCGAGGTGTTCCTTGAACACGAGGGACTCGCCGCTGACGGTCAGCGTCGTGCCATGCGTCTCGTTCTGGTTGGCAGGGTCTTCCTTGGGCTCGTCGGCCACGAGCAGGCCCTGGCGGTCCTTGTGCGCGCCCGCCAGCACCAGTTCGGTCTGGCGCAAGGCGACCCCGGCAAAAAATACGGCTAGGAAGCCCCAGGCGTGCGCGAAGACGCTCAGGCCGTAGACGACGCCGATCAGGCCCAGGCCGACGAGGTCGTCGAGCACCTCGTGCTTCGGATCCTTTCCGCGCAACATCCAGCCGATGCGCCCGAGCAGCGCGCCGCCGGCCAGGCCGATCCCGACCGCGCCGAGCGAGGCCCATACCACGTCGACGGCGACCCAGCGCCAGCCGAAGTCGCCGAGCTCGTGCACGCCGAGCAGGCCGAGTCCGAGCATGACGAACGGAAACGCCGAGCCGTCGTTCATGCCCGCCTCGCAGGTGAGGGCGAACCGCAATTGGTCGCGGTCGTCGGGATGGCGCACCTGCACGTCGGTCGCGAGCACCGGGTCGGTCGGGGCCAGGATGGCGCCGAGCAGCACGCCGGCGCCGAGCGGCAAGCCGAGCACGTAATAGCTGAAGGCGGCGACCAGCCCGACCGTGATCGTCATCGAGACCCATGCCAGCCGGACCGGGCCGCCCCAGCGCTTTAGCGTCATGGGCACGGGCATTTTTACCCCGGCCGAGAAGAGCGAGATCAGGACCGCGATCTCGGTCAGCATTTCGAGCAGGTGCGATTGCGCGAATGGATCGAAGGAAAAGATGCCGAGTACCAGCGGACCGAGCAGCAGGCCGACGCACAGGTACACAATGGCCGAGGTGACCGGAAGGCGCGCGATGGTGGTCGCGGCGAGGCCGCGCGCGAGCATCAGGCAGCCGATCAGGATGAACCAGTAAGTTGTTGTCATCGAAACGTTTCACCTACGAGAAACTGGTAGTGCCCCGATTCTACCGTCGAACGTCCCGTATCAACCGCGCGTGTGGCGCGGTGCCGCTCGAGCGGGCTTTTGCGCTTATGAAATAGTGTGCCCGGACTGGATTTTGCGCTATTGTTTGCATGCCAAGAGGGCAGCCATCGGGCGGCCATGCGCTATCGATCAACCACGATGTATTTCTTGAAATGAGTCCGCCATGCGCCTCGTCACGACCGCGATCCTGCTTGCCCTTTGTTTTCACGCAAGCGGCCAGGCGGCCTGCCCGCCGGACGGCAAGAGCCGCGCAGCGTTAAGCGCGCTCAAACAGGACAAGTGGACCGTGGCCGACGACAAGCAACGGCAGGCGGACGCGCTCGCCCTGCTCGACTGCCTGGCGGACCCCGATCCCTTCCTGCGCGACGAGATCGCCTTCGAAGCCCTGTTTGCGTGGTCCCGCAACAAAAAGCTCGAGCCGGCCACCCTGCTGTCCATGATGGAAACCCTGCTCGCGCGCATCAACGGTCCGGCCGACGCGCACGGCTTCGGCCAACCGTTCGCGGCGCTGGCGCTGGCCGAAGTCGCGCGCGCCGATTACCGCGGGCAGCCGTATCTGACCCCCGCGCAACGCGTGAACCTGGTCAACAGCGCCGCGGCCTACCTGAGCGGCGTGCGCGACTATCGCGGCTACGAGGCGGGCGCGGGCTGGCGCCACGGCGTCGCCCACGCTGCCGACCTGATGCTCCAGCTCTCGCTCAATCCCGCCATCGAGCGGGCCCAGCACGAGACCATCCTCAAGGCGGTCGCGGGCCAGATCGCCCAGTCGAACCATGCTTACCAATTCGGCGAACCGGAGCGGCTGATGGCGCCCGTTTTCTATCTGGGCGCGCGCTCCGCGCTCGAAGCGGCGGATTGGGACGCATGGTTCGCGGGCGTGTCGGCAACGCCCGCCGGGCCGGCCGAAAGCATGCAGGCGAAGTTGACGCGCCAACATAATGTGAAGGCTTTTTTATACGCCCTGTATGCTTCGCTCCAGGAAAGCACCAACCCCGTGCCGAAGCAAAAGATGCTGCCGGCCGTTGTGCGTGCCCTTAAGAAAATGGCGTGAGCCGAATACCTACCGCATCCTGAAAAGTAAACATGTTTCCTCTGATACTGCACACCAAGCGCCATCCGTCCGCCATCTTGCTCATGGTGCAATTGCTCGGCATGGTGCTGTATCCGTTCATCGAATCGACCGAGACCGGACGCGTGGCCTTCAACGTCTTCGGCATCGTGGTGCTGGGCATCACCACGCGCATGGTGCGGCGCACGCCGGGGCTGGCCTGGGTCAGCGCCCTGATCGCGTTGCCGATCATCGTCCTGCTGACGCTGCAGATCGTGTTCGGCATGCGCGAATTGCTGCCGTGGTCGTCGGCGCTGGAGGCGATGTTTTATTTCTACGCCGCGGGCAGCCTGATCGCCTACATGATGGAAGACTACCTTGCCACGACGGACGAATTGTTCGCCGCCGGCGCCACCTTCACCTTGCTGGCGTGGGGCTTCACCCACTTGTTCATCCTGGTGCAGGCCTTGCATCCGGGTTCGTATGCGGCGGCCGTCAACGCGGCCGACCCGCGCACCTGGACCGAGCTCAATTACCTGAGCTTCGCGCTGCTCTCGAGCACCGGGATCGGCGACGTGATTCCGCTGACGGCGCATGCGCGCGCGCTCGCCAGCATCGAGATGTTCACGGGCCTGATTTACCTTGCGGCCGTGGTGGCGCGCCTGATCGGATTTACCGTCAATAACAAGGGGAAATAGGCGCTGGTGCTGGTGTCATCGCCGCGGCCCGGCGCTATTCATCGTCGGGCTGGCATTTCAAGGTCGCGCGATACTGCTTCTCAAGGTCGGCCACGCGCTTGCGCTCGTCCGGATTCAGATTTAACTTGATCTTCGCAACGGTGTCGCGGGTTTCCTGGTCCTCGTCATCGGCCGCGAGTGCCAGCCACGCGATACCGTTCAGTTTATCTTGAGTGACGCCTTTGCCGCCGTAGTACATCTGCGACAGTTCGGACTGTGCCTTGGCAACGCACCCGAAAGCCGCCTTTTGCATAAACCCGAGGGCCGCGTTCGTGTCGACCGGCACGCCGTCCCCATTCCCATGGATTTGCGAGAGGAAGTAAGCGGCCTCCGCGTTCCCCTGATCGACTGCAGTCTGAAATAATTTTCGCGCCTCGGCGACATCCTTTGTCAATCCCTCGCCGAAATAATAGTAGGTGCCCAAGGCAAACATCGACTTGGGATCGCCTTTGGCCACACCTTGCCTGAACATCGTGATGGCCATTTTTTTGTTGCCGGCTTTATGCAGACGCGTTCCACTCACATAATCGGACAGGATGTTCAATTCTATTTCTTTGCCGCTGTCTAGCTTCATGCCGTCCTGAGGCGCTTGCGCGAGTGCGGAGAATGCGAACCAGGTGGCTATGAGTGGAAAAAGTCTTTTCACGGTCATGTTCCAAAAGAAGTTGTCGCTCCAGTATAGCCGTCCTCGCTTGCCATATAATCCAAAGTCGTATTTGGAGACGCACAATGAATCGACTTGCAGGCCTCGACAACCCGATATGGACCGCGCTCACGACGGTGCAGGCGCCGTTGGCCGACACCTTCGGCGCGCTCAAGCGATTTACGCCGGCGGTCGCGCCGTTTTGCGCCGTCGAGCACGCGGGCGATGTCGTCTCGGGCGTCGATGGCATGCACAGCGGCGAGACCGTGTATTTCGTCGGCGCCTTTCCGGCGCTACCGGACAACTGGACCGTGGTGCAGGAGGCCGCGATCTTGCAGATGGTGTATGCCGGCGGCGCATTTCCGGCCGCGACCGAGGTCGCGATGCGGGTGCTCGATGAAAGCGACTTCCCCGATATTCTCGCGCTGACCGGGCTGGTGTATCCCGAGTATTTCCGGCCCCGCACGGCGAGCCTGGGCAATTACGTCGGCATCCATGACGGCGGCAAACTGGTGGCCATGGCCGGACAGCGTTTCAAGCCGCAGGGCTACCGCGAAATCAGCGCGGTCTGCACCCATCCCGCCTATGCGGGGCGCGGCTACGGGCGGCAGCTGATCGGCCGCCAGGTGCATGATATTGTGGCCGAAGGCGCGGTCCCGTTCCTGCATGTGGGCGAGGCCAATCCGAAAGCGCGCGCGCTCTACGAAAAGCTCGGCTTTGGCATGCGCGTGCGGATTCCCTTCATTAAGCTCGCCGCCTGAAACCGGCTTACAGCCCGGCTGACAAACCGGGCTAAAACACCATCCCGCCCGCGACATCGATCGTGCACCCTGTGACCCAGCGCGCATCATCGGACACGGCATACGCCACCGCGGCGGCGATATCGGCCGGCTGGCCGACCCGCCCGAGCGGCGTCTTGGCAACGAGGAAGTCCGACATGCCCTTGGCCGACTCCGCGTTCCCTTCCGTGGCGACGAAGCCGGGCGCGATGCCGACGACGCGGATGTCGCGCGGCCCGAGCTCGATGCCAAGCGTGCGGGTCAGTGTGTCGACCGCGCCCTTGGTGGCGCAATACACATGCACCGACGGATACGGGCTGTGCGCCAGCCCGGAGCTGATGTTGACGATGACGCTGCCCGCGGGCATGACCCGGGCCGCGGCCTGCGTGGTCAGCAGCAAGCCGCGCACGTTGAGGTGGAAATGTTCGTCGAAGCTTTCGGCGCTGATGGTCTCGAGCGAGTCGGGCTTGTACACGCCGGCATTGTTGACGAGGATGTCGAGCCGGCCGAATGCGGCGAGCGCGGCGTCGATCAGCGGCGCGCTTTCGCCGGCTTTGGAAATATCTGCCCTTATCGCGACCGCCTTGCCGCCCGCCGCGACAATGGCGTCGACCACGACGGCGGCGTCGGCCGCGCTGCGCGAGTAGTTGACGACGACCGCGGCGCCGTCGGCGGCTAGGCGTTTGGCAATGCCCGCGCCAATGCCTTTGGAGGAGCCTGTGACTAGTGCGACTTTTCCGGCAAGCTTGTTCATATCCGAGTACTCCTGTAGTGATGAGCAGCCATGGTACCCTGCGCTCTTGCACAGATAAACGGGGGTAATCGGGATGGACAATGAAGCACCGCTTCACAATGGCGTGATCGCACCAGAGCTGTTTCCCGCCATCGCCGCGTTCGCCCGCATCGCACACCACGCGAGCTTCACGCGTGCGGCGGCCGAGCTGGGCATGTCGCCGTCGGCCTTGTCGCAGAGCATGCGCACGCTCGAACGGCGCCTTGGCGTGCGCCTGCTCGAGCGCTCAACGCGCCGCGTCGGCGTGACCGAAATCGGCCAGCGCTTCCTGCGCGATGCCCAACCGGCGCTGGCGGCGCTGGCCACCGCGATCGAGGGCGTCAACGAAGCGCGCGAGCGGCCCGCCGGCCTGCTGCGGCTCAATGTGTCGCGCACCGCCGCAGAGATCCTCGTGATGCCGCACTTGGTCGACTTTCTCGAGAGCTTTCCCGATATTACGGTGGAGCTTCATTGCGACAACGCGCTGTCGGATCTGGTCGGCGGCGGCTTTGACGCCGGCATCCGGCTCGGCGAATTTTTGGCGCAGGACGTGGTCGCGGTGCCGTTCGGCGGCCCGCACCGGATCGCGACGGTCGCGGCGCCGCGCTACCTGGCCGGCATTGCGGCACCGCGCACGCCGGAGGACTTGCGCGCGCACCGCTGCATCAATGTGCGGCTGGCAAGCGGGATGTATCGCTGGGAGTATGCGCACAAGGGACGCGGGATCGAAATCGAGGTGCACGGTCCGGTCGTGAGCAACGATGGCGATATCGTGCTGCAGGCCGTGCGCGCGGGCGCCGGGATTGCCTGTGCGTTTGAGGTGCAAGTGCGCGAGGATTTGGCGGCGGGACGCCTGGTCGGCTTGCTCAAGCCCTGGTGGCCGAGCTTTCCAGGGTTCTATTTGTATCACTCGAGCCGTTTGCACGTGCCGCGCAAGTTACGGGTGTTTATTGATTTCATGCAGGAGCGGCTCAATCAAAGCAGTCGTTTAGGCTCTCCGCCCGGCTAATCCTATGTAGGGGCCGCATGCGCGCGCGGGTCCGCCGCAAGCTTCGTGCATAGCTCGTTCCATAGATCTTGCATGGGGGAGCCTCTGGTGCCGGCCTCCCTGGCTTTTATCGTAGCCGTTCGAAAGGCATCGAATGCGTCAGCTTGCGCAGCGGCCAGGCTGATGTACGCGATGCCTTCATGGTCGTACGGACGAAAAATGCCCTCCACTATCCGTTCTGACTCGCCGAGCTGTTTTCGTATCAGCTTGACGGCGCTTTCGAACGACGTCCTGCTCATCTCCACAGCCGTCCCATTGTTGATAAGAATGGCGCCACCCAGCCATTTGCTTTTGTGTTGCTGTTCGCGTCGAAGATGGAATGGGACCAAGCGAATCGCCAGCAGAATGGCGGGGCTAAGCACGAGCATGGCTATCAAGGAGGACAACCATGGCACCAGGCTCAGACAGCCGATCACGGTCCCGATGATCGGAATGGACTTGTGGACACGCTTGTTGAATGACCAGGCAATGCCCATCACAAGCAGCAGGCACCACGCGACGAGGCCAACCGTGAACGAAAAGGCGACCAGCACACTTCCAAACGCGGAGTTGTAGGGCCAGGCGGGGGCCGGGGACATCGACCCCAACATCAGCAGGCCCGCCAGCCCGAATGAAAACAGGCAGGTAAGGACCACAAGCAGCAGCCGGAGAATGGTCGTGGAGGCCTTCATCGTGGCTGCCCCTGCGGCGATGGCTTGGTCGTTTCAGGCATCGAGGTGGCAGGCCGAAAAATGGCCCGGCGCGTGTTCGAGCAGCGCCGGCGCCTCGGTCGCGCAACGCGCCATCGCGTGCGGACAGCGCGGATGGAAGTGGCAGCCCGACGGCGGGTTCAACGGCGACGGAATTTCGCCCTGCACCGCGACAAACACGGTTTTTTTGACCTCCAGCTTGGGCGCGGACGCGAGCAGGGCCTGCGTGTACGGATGGCGCGCGTGCCCGAACAACTCCTCGGTCGGCGCCGACTCCACCACCCGTCCCAGATACATGATGACGACCCGGTCCGACACATGCCGCACCGCGCCGAGGTCGTGGCTGATGAACAAATAGGTCAGGTCGAGTTCGGCGCGCAGTTGCATGAACAGGTTCAGCACCTGCGCCTGGATCGAGACGTCGAGCGCGGCCACCGCCTCGTCGCACACGAGCAGCTCCGGCCGCACCGCGAGCGCGCGCGCGATGCCGACGCGGGCCCGCTGGCCGCCCGAAAACTGGTGCGGAAAGCGCTGCATCAGCGCCGGGTCGAGCCCCACCCGGTCGAGCATGCGCGCGACGTATTCCTGCTTGCCGGCCGCGTCGGCCATGCCGTGCACCACGGGCGCCTCGCCGACGATGTCGAGCACGCGCAGGCGCGGGTTGAGCGAGGCGTACGGGTCCTGGAAGATCATCTGGATCGGCAACTGGCGCAGGCGCTGTTGCGCCACGCTGAGGGTGTCGAGCCGCTCGCCGCGCCACCAACGCGAGCCTTCGGTAAGCGGGTGCAGGCCGACCGCCATGCGCGCCAGCGTCGACTTGCCGCAGCCCGATTCGCCGACCAGGCCCACCACTTCGCCGCGCGCGATCGACAGCGAGACGCGGTCGACCGCATGCACCACCTGCGGCGCGATTTTGCTGCCGAAAGTGCGGGCGATCTTGCCGGCCAGGTCGAGCGGTTCGACAAACCGTTTGCTGACCTCGCGCAGTTCGAGCAGGGGCGCGCCAGGAGCAAGGCCGGGTTTAACGCCGGCCCCGACACCGGCCTCGACACCAGGCGCAGCGCCGGACCAAACGTTGGGAGCAAGGCTGGGGTGCGGCTGGTTCATGGCGACTCCGGCGCGAGCGGGTTAAAGCAGCGCAGGGTGCGTTCGCCGTCGGCTTGCAGCGGTGGCGCGACGGCGCAGGCGTCGGTGGCGGCGTCGCAGCGCGCGCGGAAGGCGCAGGCCGGCCCGAGGTTCAGCAGCGACGGCGTCATGCCGGCGATCTGGCGCAGCGGCTCGCCGCGCACATTGCGCGATGGCGCCGAGGCGATCAGGCCGTGCGTGTAATGGTGGCGCGGCTGCCCGAGCACCTGTTCGGTGGTGCCGCTTTCGACGATCCGGCCCGCATACATGACCGACACGGTGTCGGCCAGCCCCGCGACGACCGACAGGTCGTGCGTGATCCAGATCAGGGCGGTGCCCGATTCGCGGCACAGCTTTTGCATCTCGTACAGGATCTGGCCCTGGATGGTGACGTCGAGCGCGGTGGTCGGCTCGTCGCAGATGATCAGGTCGGGCGCGTTGAGCAGCGCGATGGCGATCGCCACGCGCTGGCGCATGCCGCCCGAGAACTGGTGCGGATAGGCCAGCAGGCGCTCGTCGGGCGCGGCGATGCCGACCCGCACCAGCGCGGCGCGCGCCATGGTGCGCGCGTCGCCAGTGCCGACCGGGCGGTGCGCGCGCACCGTTTCGATCATCTGGGTGTCGATCCGCAGCACCGGATTGAGCGTCATCATCGGGTCCTGGAAGATCATCGCGATGCGGTTGCCGCGCAACTGGCGCATCGGCTCGGGCGCGAGGCCAACGAGCTCGCGCCCCTTGAACAGCACGCTGCCACCGACCACCTTCCCGGGCGGGTCGATCAGGCCCATGATCGAATAACCGGTCATCGACTTGCCCGAGCCGGATTCGCCGACCAGGCCCATGATCTGCCCCGGTTGGACGTCGAACGAGACGTCGTCGACCGCCTTGACGGTGCCGGCGCGGGTGGCGAATTCGGTACGCAGGCCTCTAACCTGCAGCAGCGCGCTCATTGGGTTTGCAATCTCAAGGAACCTCGGTGGATTAGCGATGGGGATGAAGTATAGCTATTATTGCTGTTGAGATGAACACATATTGCTGCTTCATTTAGGCGTCATTTTTTGACGCAAGCAGGCGCTCTTTAAGGCCGGCGCCAAATTTTTGGCGCCGGCCTTTTTCGTTCGACAAAAACTACATCTATTCCCTGATTTCACGAGGCGTCTTATGCGTTGCATGGACAAACAAAACGGCAATTAATTATTAATTAATCAAATGTTGTATAAATCTCGAACAGCGAAAGTAAGCTGGCAGTTGTGTTAGGTGGGCAACATAGAACGCCGGTGGTGGCAGGTATAAATGAGAAGACGCACAAGAATATTTCAAATCATCTTCTTCAGAAATACCTCGCATTGGGACCCTTAAATTATGGCCACGGTCGGACGCGATATCCATGCGGAGCGCATGGCTATCCTATTAAGAGGGATCGGCGAGGGCGACTGCGGCGCGTTCCGCGAATTGCACGCCATGGTCGAGGCGCGGCTGTTGCCAAGCGCAATGCGGATCGTGAAGAATCACGAGGTCGCAGACGACGTCTTACAAGAGAGCTTCATCTCAATCTGGAAAAACGCGCACACGTTCAACGGCGCGATCGCCTCGCCGCTAACATGGATGACGACCATCGTGCGCAATAAGGCGCTTGATCAACTGCGCTCCAACCAATTCCGCAATCAGTGCATATCACTGCAGGACTGCGACGGCGCCATGATGGACTTGTGCGATAAAGGCGCCACGCCATGCGAGTCGCTCGAAGGTTTGCAGGTACGCCGGTTGATGGACGTAGGTTTGAGCACGCTAGACAGTTTGCACAGGACCGCCATCGAACTCGCATATTTCCAGGACTTGACGCATGCAGAAGTGGCTGACGAAATGGCACTACCACTCGGTACCATCAAGACCTGGATCCGGCGGGGCTGCGCGCAGATGCGCCAGCAGATCCGGCGTGCCGAAAACCGAATCGATCAGGTTAATCTTCCCCGTGCGCAGAACGCCTGGCGAGCTGGCATTCCTGCGTAGACAGGGCTCTTAAAAAACGGGCCTGCTGCTTGGCCTCACACACCAATTCGGAAAAGCCTCCCCGACCCCGTCGTGTCGATACCGACTACTTGCTCGTGACGAGCGGACGTACGTGATTCGCCAGCTCCGCTTGAGAATGGTGTTTATTGAGGGCGGCCCACCAGGCGCCGGCGTTGCGGGTATCTATCAGCGCGCTTTCGAGTAAATCGCGGTCGGTCGGCGAGAGCGATTTTTTCGACAGATAAATACCGGTTTTGATCCAGGGAAGTTCGTCCAGCGGCTCGATGCGAAGGCGCGCAAGCAGCGACACCACGCGTGCATCGTCCCGCAAGGCGCCCGCGAAAGTGGCAGGCGGCATGATGGTCACATCGGCCGCGCCGGCTGCCATCAAACGCCCGATACTGACGGCGTCGCGCTCAAGGTAGATGCGCCCCTGTGCCGTGAGCGCCTTGGCGAGTTCACGGTACTGTTCGCCGTAATCATAGCCGCGCACGAGTGCCACGCGTAGCTCGCGCCGGGCAAGCAGTTCGGCAAAATTGTGGACCGGTGGCCGCTCGCCACCGAGCGAAAGAAGCGTTGCGCGCGATTCGACCAAAGGCACGAAAACGCCGAGGCTATCGCGCTGTTCGGTTTGGGTCGCGGCGAGCAGCAGGTCGGCCTGGCCGACTGCAAACATCGCTTCCATGCGGGTTTTTGGTACGGGCGACCATTTGAAGACGCAGCCGGTGTTCGCCGCGATGCTCTTGAACACGTCGGGCACCACCCCGACAGCTTCGCCATTTTTAAAGGCGATGGTCTTGCCCGATTCGGCGGCCGGAAGGACGATCACGCGCGAACAGGCCGCATCGGCTGCCTTGGGTAGCAGCACGGCGGCCAGCAGCAAGATGCTGAGCCAACGCTGAGGGGCGTGGTGAATCACCTTAGTGCCTTTCGCGGGGATTTGGCTATTGCAAGGATTTGCCACACTTATGATGTTCATGGTTCCATCTCCAGGAGCAGGTACGCACGCCTTTGCGTCCATCGATTGCGTGAGGGTAATGATATCCTCTTAAATTATTTTGAAAAATAGCTTGCTATTTGATAGCGCGCTATGTAAAGTGCTCTACATGGACAGCAAACACACATCCGACGCCCCAGTACCCCGCCTCGACGACCAGCTCTGTTTCGCGCTGTATTCGACCTCGCTGGCGATGGGCAAACTGTATCGTCAAATTCTCAAACCGCTCGGCCTGACCTACCCGCAGTACCTGGTCATGATGGTGCTTTGGGAAAAGGACGAGCAGATCGTCTCGGATATCGGTGCGCGCCTCTTCCTCGATTCCGCAACGCTGACCCCCTTGCTCAAGCGAATGGAAGACAGCGAACTGGTGAACCGTGTGCGTGCTGCCAATGACGAACGCCAAGTCATCATCTCCCTGACCAAGGCCGGCAGCGCACTGCGTGATAAGGCCAGGTTGCTGGGCGACCAGATCGCCTGCGCGGCTGCATGCAAGCTCGAAGAGGTGGAGTTGATGATGGACATGGTCACCGGTCTACGCCGCAATTTGCATAACAACACCTAGTTTTTTTGCCGACACGAACTACCTTCGTGTCTTAATTGAAGTAAATAAGTAGTGCGCTATATAATAGCTAGCTACCTTAATCCCACTAAAAAGGAAACCATCATGAAATCGATCAAGACCCTCACAGTAGCCGCCCTCGCCGGAATCGCCCTGAACGCCGCCGCAGCCCAGCCTGCAGTCAAACCAACGATTGTGCTGGTGCACGGTGCTTTCGCCGACTCGGCCAGTTGGGACGGCGTCAGCAAAAAGCTGATCGCCGACGGCTACACCGTCATCGGTGCGGCCAATCCGCTGCGCAGCGTGAAAGGTGATGCCGCGGTGGTTTCCGACATCGTCAAGGGCATCACAGGCTCGGTCGTGCTGGTCGGCCACTCCTACGGCGGCGCCGTCATCTCGGCCGCGGCGAATGGCAACAGCAACGTCAAGAGCCTCGTCTACGTCGCCGCTTTCGCACCGGACGCCGGTGAGACAGCACTCGAACTGAGCGGCCGCTTTCCCGGCAGTACCTTGGGCGGCGCGCTTGCAACGCCTGTGCAGACCGCAAACGGCGGCAAGGATTTCTACATCCAGCAATCGAAGTTCCACCAGCAGTTTGCGGCGGACTTGCCCAAGGCACAGGCGATCCTGATGGCGGCGGGCCAGCGTCCAATCGCCGAAGCGGCACTGACCGAAGCAGCCGGCACCCCGGCATGGAAGAACTTGCCCTCGTACTTCGTCTACGGCACGGCCGATAAAAACATCCCGGCGGCGGCGCTGCAATTCATGGCCGACCGCGCCAAATCGCGCAAGACCGTGGTCATCGAGGGCGCATCCCACGTCGTGATGACGTCCAAACCGGCCCAGGTGGCACGTCTGATCGAAGACGCAGCCAAATAGTATAAGTAGCTCGCTATTTAATAGAACGCAAATAGAAAGGAAACCACCATGAAAACCCTGACATCCGCCCTCGCCCTTTCCGTCCTGACCCTGTCGCTTGGCAACGCTTTCGGCGCCAGCCTGCCCGGCGTCGAGCACAACACGGCAAAATTCTTGCAAGCACTCGAAGGTGGCAAGCCGCTCGAAACGATGACGCCGGCCGACGCCCGGGCCGTGCTGGAGGGAGCGCAGGCCGGCGCCAAGGTGGCCCTGCCGACGGCGGATGTCAGCGAAAAGACGATTCGCATCGACAGCGAGAACATCAAGCTGACCATCGTGCGCCCGGCGGGCAGCAAGAACCAGACCCTGCCGGCATTCATGTTCTTCCACGGTGGCGGCTGGGTGCTGGGCGACTTCCCGACCCATGAACGGCTGGTGCGCGACCTCGTGGTGGGCTCGGGCGCGGTTGCGGTATTCGTCAACTACACCCCATCGCCGGAGGCGGGATATGGCGTCGCCATCGAGCAAGCCTACGCCGCCACCAAATGGGTGGCCGAGAACGGGAACGAAATCCGAGTCGACGGCAAGCGCTTGGCGGTCGCAGGCAACAGCGTCGGCGGCAACATGGCCACCGTTGTGGCATTGATGGCGAAGGAGCGGGGCGCACCGGCACTGCGATCGCAAGTGCTGTTGTGGCCTGTGACAGACGCGAACTTCGACACGCCGTCATACAAGCAGTTTGCCAATGGCCACTTTCTGACGAAGGACTTGATGGTCTGGTTCTGGGACAATTACACGACCGATGCGAAGGCGCGCAAACAAATCTACGCATCGCCGCTGCAGGCGACCACGGCGCAGCTAAAGGGCCTGCCGCCGACGCTGATCCAGACCGCCGAGTTCGACGTGCTGCGCGACGAGGCCGAAGCCTACGGCCGCAAGCTGGACGAGGCCGGCGTGAGCGTGAAGACGGTGCGTTACAACGGCATGATCCACGACTTCGGCCTGCTCAATGTGATCAGCCACCTGCCGGCGACGCGCAGCGCGATGGAGCAGGCTTCGCAGGAGCTCAAGTCGAAGCTGATCCGATAGTTTCCTAAAAAAGCTTGCCAAGAATCTGGCATCTGATCGCTTTAGAAGTCGTGCCAGAAATTCCCAAAGTAACTCATACCAACACATCGTCCTCGCGGAGGCGGGGACCCATAGAACGTTCGCGCATAGCAACTGTTCTATGGGGGTGGCGCATGCGCCACCGCCTCCGCGAGGACGATGTTGGTTTAGTTCTTTACTAAAGGTCTCAACCTGCGCGATTTCTGACCGCGCCCAGCATGCCACAACCCGCTCGCATAAAGACCTGCAAACACGATGAGCCCGTTCACAAATAACAGTTCAAAGCCAAAGCGATAGCTCGCGAAAATACTGGTTTGAAAGCCGTCAAGCAGCGCGCACCCGGTCGGTCCCGCAAGACAAATTAGCGGAACGTGTCGATCCACTGGCCTGCCAGAGCAGAAAAGGCCAAATGCGTACATCCCCAGCAAAGGACCGTAAGTGAATGTCGCCATCTTCAATATCACGAAGATGATGTTGGCACTGTCAAAAAACTTGAATCCGACAAGCAGCGCCAGGAACACGCCGGCGAACGTGAAGTGAACGATATGCCGCGTCCTGGTCTTTGCCTTGGCCGTCATGTCGCCACGCTGGTCGAGGCGCAAGAAGTCGATGCACACCGAAGAAGTCAGCGCGGTAAGGGCGCCGTCGGCGCTTGGAAACAACGCTGATACCAACGCAATGACGAAGATGATCTGAATCCACGGCGCCATGTACTGCATGACGATGGTCGGAAACAGGCCATCGCCCGCAGCGCCTATGCCCGCGCTGGCAGCGAACATATGCA
Organism: Pseudomonadota bacterium; assembly: GCA_040384885.1. Taxonomy (GTDB): domain Bacteria; phylum Pseudomonadota; class Gammaproteobacteria; order Burkholderiales; family Burkholderiaceae_D; genus Telluria_A. The sequence goes on from JAZKIN010000070.1 coordinate 67,619, forward strand.
TCAGCGCGCCAAAATACAGGAAGGCACAAATGACGAACAGGAAAACACCGGCGAGGACGTAGAGATTCTTCTGAGAATCAGCGAGAGTCCGAACTGAAATTGATTTCTGCATCATCTCCTGGTCGAGCCCGGACATGGTCACCGTAATCAGCGCGCCCGCCACAATCTGCTTAAGTAAAAAGTCAGGCGCGGAAGGCGCGGTTTCAAAAATCCGTGGAGCGTCCGCCGCTATCCGCACAATACTTTCAACAAACGATATGTCGAGCATGGACAACAACATGACCGAACAGATGGCGAGCCCACCCAACATGCAAAACGTCTGCAAAAGGTCGGTCCAGACAATCGTCTTAACGCCGCCCTTCAATGTGTACAGAAGGATCATCACAAGAATGGCGATGCTGGTCACGATGAACGGAACGCCCAGGTGATCAAGCACGAATACTTGAAGAATGTTAATCACGATATACAGGCGCGCCACGGCGCCAAGCAGCCGGGATAACAGGAAGAAGCCAGCACCGGATAGGCGTGCCCGGGGGCCAAAACGTACTTCGAGGTACTGGTAGATCGAAGTCAGATTCAGCTTGTAGTAAATTGGTAGCAAGATGCGGGCGACCAGTATGTAGCCAATGACGTTCCCAAGCACAATCTGGAAATAGGTGAAGCCCGCGACACCAACTGCGCCGGGCACGCTGACAAAGGTCACGCCCGATAGTGAGGTGCCCACCATCCCGAAAGCCACGACCCGCCAGTCGCTGGACTTGTTGCCGGCAAAAAAGCTCGCATCGTCGGCACGTTGCGACGTGAACTTGGCCACTAACGCGAGTATCGCGAAGTAGCCCACCAAGACTGCGAACAAGATTGTGGGCGACATTTATTACCTCTTCTCCAATGCCAACGGGCGACACAGCCCGCAGCTTGCTGCAGAGACTGCAACGGTAAGTCATTTCTATAGGGAATCTATTTTTCCAAGAAGATTATAAGACGGCGTGCGTAGCACGGTTAGTCAAAAAATCGTCGAAAACGTGGCGGCTAAGACTGCGTAGGAGGTGCGGCAAACCTTGCGCGAAACGACAAATATGCGCGCAGGGAGCAAATTATTTGCGCTATATGCAAATAAATTTAGAAAAATGCTTGTGTTTTGTGAATTGACATGTAAGAATGCATCTACTCGCTCAGTGATGAGCACAAACAAACAGCACAGGACACAAAGTGACGAAAGCAAACCAACAGCAAATGATGAAGACCGGGCGCCCAGCGTCGGGCCTGACATCGCTTGCCAAGGCGTGGCTGGTTTCACTTCTAGGGAACGCAATGAGCTCACTTAGCAATCGCAGTACGGGAACGAAATCGAAGGCTAATAGCGCCCTCGCCTCCATTCTTGCGATTAATTTTTGCCCGCTTTTTGCAAGCCCCAAGCCCGTACTCAAATCGTCACCCAACATCCGAGGGGGAAACCCCTAGTCGAAAAGGATCACTCCTCATCGACTGACTGCAAGGTCAAGCTCCTCAAGGGCTCGGATGTTCGAAAGAACGCCGGGCCCTTTTTGTTGTTGCCGGCAAAAGATGTAGCAAATGCAGTCAAGCCCTTTCAGTTTGAGGCCGTCCCCGGACAACCCGGATCAGGCGCAAGTTCTTTCACAAATTGGATTAGTTTAAATGGCTTGGCCGGCAGCGGTATTCCACATATGACGAGGATTACCGGTGCGGCTTGAGCGAGTTTTAAGATTTTAAGCAGAGGTAACTCAGTTGGTAGAGTGGCGCATTGAAGATGCGCTGGCCGCTGGTTCGAACCCAGCCCTCTGCACCAATGTTCACAAGCAGCAAACACAACAGGAGAATGACTATGAAACGAAAGATGACGGCCCCGAGCGCACCCAGCGCTGCGGCGGCCACAAGCAAGAAGGGCGGTAGTGCCACCGGTATGGACGGCGCGACCAGGAAAATTCGCATTACGAAGGGAGTCTAGCCGAGTGGTCAGGCACCGGACTTTTAATCCGGGCGAGGTCGGGTTCAAATCCCACGGCTCCCACCAAAATGTCGACAAAAGCGACCACGTTTTTGTGGATGTTTTTAAGTTTAATTCCTCGTTATCTCAGCTGGTAGAGAGCCGGACTGTTAATTCGGATGTCGGTGGTTCGAGCCCACCACGAGGAGCCATTTTTCGGAAGCGACTGCAAGATCATCAAACGCCAGCGCTGCTTCGGATCGGGCCGCAACCCTGATCGACAATGCGCACAGGGCATCACGGAACAAAGGTGTTGCGACCGCCGTGACGTCAAACCGTAACGCGTAGACCCTTTGTGCGGGACGCTACGCCTTACCAGCGCTGGCTGCGTTGATGACAGTTTTTTTAAGAATAGTTTAAGCAAAATTCGCGCATCACCACATCGTTCTCGCGAAGGCGGGGCCCCATAGAACCTACGAGCAAAGGCGCTATGAAATTCCACCGAGGACGATGTGAGGAGCGCCCAATAATTCGGGGTGTAGGCAAGTGGCATGTCGTCTGCTTTGGGAGCAGAAAGTCGGGTGTTCGATTCACCCCACCCCGACCACGTTTTACAGTAAGTTGGCCGAGCGGTTAAGGCACCGGATTGCTAATCCGGCATTCAGAAATGGGTGCGCTGGTTCGATTCCAGCACTTTCCGCCATAAAAAAATTTTTCGCCGATATAGCTCAGCTGGTAGAGCTGCTGCCCTGTAAGCAGTGGGTCGCAAGTTCGAATCTTGCTGTCGGCTCCAGTAATAAATGCTTGGGTGGCGGAATCGGAAGACGCTCCACTTTGAGAGGGTGGAGGGCGCAAGCCCGTGCAGGTTCGAGGCCTGTTCCAAGCACCAGATTTTTTAGATTTACGGAAGCGTGGCAGCGCGGTCGAACGCGCCTGCCTCGAAAAAGGAGCTCCGCACGTACTAGCGGGTTCGAATTACCGCTTCCGCCAGTGATGCGCACATCGCACGGTCGCATTCAATCGCAGTGCCCAGATAGGGCGCGCGAAATGAGCGCCGCCGCGCCGCCGGGAACCTTCCGGTGTGTGTAAAGCAGTCATGCAATCCGAAAGTTTGCTTGCATGACCCCGGATGCAACCGGGACTATTTACGCGTTCATGGTGGAATTGGCAGACACACCAGGCTCAGAACCTGGGGCCGCAAGGCATTGAGAGTTCGACTCTCTCTGAACGCACCAATACGGCAGGTGGTGGAACTGAAATACACGGGAGTTTCAAGAGCCCTCGCTCGAAAGCGCACAGGTTCGAGATTGCCCTTCCGACCGAGGCTGATCCGTGGCGCCAACAGTACGCCTCTCAAGCTACTCGAAAAAAAAGCCAACGTTATTCAAACGTTGGCTTTTTCTATTTGAAGCGCAGCAACATCAAACGTCGATATTACCCGCCTGCAGCGCGTTCGACTCAATAAAGTTCCTGCGCGGCTCAACCTCATCACCCATCAGCGTGGTAAAGATCTGGTCGGCGGCAATCGCGTCGTCGATCTGCACCTTGAGCAAACGGCGCACGGTCGGATCCATCGTGGTTTCCCACAGCTGCTCCGGATTCATCTCGCCCAGTCCTTTGTAGCGCTGCTTGGAAACCGTGCGCTCGGCTTCGTCGCGCAGCCACTGCATCGCGTGGTGGAAGTCGACCACGGCCGATTCCTTGACGCGCTCGCCCTCGCCGCGGCGGATGAAGGCGCCTTCGCCGATCAGACCCTGGAACGTGGCGGCCGCGTTGGCCAGAGTCGCGTAATCGGCGCCTTCGACAAAGTCGGCATCGATCGAGCTGACCTTGACGTTACCGTGATGCATACGCTCGATGCGCAGCGCGTGCTTCTCATTGAGGTCGTCCGACCGCACACTGACCTTGACGGCCAGGTCGCCGATCATCGCCTCGAGCGCGGCGGCCGACTTCTCTGCGCTTTCCTGCGTCAGCAGGTCGAGCTGCACGCCCGTCATGATGGCGGTCAGCGCGGCGCGGTCGATCACGCGCGTCAAGCGCATCATGATCGTGTTGGCGAGGTTGAACTGGCGTACCAGTTCGGCCAGCGGTTCGCCGACAATCGGGTCTGCGCCTTCGCGCGGCGTCAGCGCGGCGCTGTTGAGCGCCACGGTCATCATGTAGCTCGCCTCTTCGACGTCGTCCTTCAGGTAGCGCTCGTCGCGGCCGGCCTTGACCTTGTACAGCGGCGGTTGCGCGATGTAGATGTGGCCGCGCTCAACCAGTTGCGGCATCTGGCGGTAGAACAGCGTCAGCAGCAGGGTGCGGATGTGGGCGCCGTCGACGTCCGCATCGGTCATGATGATGATGCGGTGGTAGCGCAGCTTGTCGACGTTGAATTCGTCCGGTCCGATGCTGGTGCCGAGCGTGGCGATGAGCGTGGTGATCTGCTCGGACGACAGCATCTTCTCGAAGCGCGCCTTTTCCACGTTGAGCACCTTACCGCGCAGCGGCAAGATGGCCTGGAATTTACGGTCACGTCCTTGTTTTGCCGAGCCGCCCGCCGAATCACCCTCGACGATGTACAGTTCGCACAGGGCCGGGTCTTTTTCCTGGCAGTCGGCCAGCTTGGCCGACAGGCCCAGGCCGTCCATGATGCCTTTGCGGCGCGTCAGGTCGCGCGCCTTGCGCGCTGCTTCGCGCGCACGCGCGGCTTCGACGATTTTGCCGCAAATGATCTTGGCGTCGTTCGGCTTTTCCATCAGGTAGTCGGTGAGCGTCTTGGCGACGATCTCTTCGACCGGGCCGCGCACTTCCGACGACACCAGCTTGTCCTTGGTCTGCGACGAGAACTTCGGCTCCGGCACCTTGACCGACAACACGCAGGTCAGGCCTTCGCGCATGTCGTCGCCGCTGATTTCAACCTTCGCCTTTTTGGCGAAGTCGTGCTCGTCGATGTACTTGTTGATCACGCGCGTCATCGCCGCGCGCAGGCCGGTCAAGTGGGTGCCGCCGTCGCGCTGCGGGATGTTATTGGTGAAGCACAGCACCTGCTCGTTGTAGGCGTCGTTCCACTGCATCGAGACGTCGACGCTGATGTTGGTGCCCTGGTCCGAGGTGCGCTCGCCGGTCGCCTGGAACACGGTCGGGTGCAGCACGGTCTTGGCCTTGTTGATGTACTCGACGAAGCCGCGGGTGCCGCCTTCGAACGCGAACAGTTCCTCTTTGCCGGTGCGCTGGTCGGTCAGCTTGATCTTGACGCCGTTGTTGAGGAAGGACAGTTCGCGGATGCGCTTGGCCAGGATCTCGTAGTGGAACTCGACGTGCGTGAAGATCTGCTCGTCGGCCCAAAAGTGGACGTCGGTGCCGCGGCGGTCGGTCTCGCCGATGACCTTGATCGGCGAGCACTCGAAGCCGTTGATGATCTCGATTTCGCGGTTCTGCGGCACGCCGCGCACGAACTCCATGTAGTGCACTTTGCCGTCGCGGCGGATGGTCAGCTTCAGCAGTTTCGACAGGCCGTTCACGCAGGACACGCCCACGCCGTGCAGGCCGCCCGATACCTTGTACGAGTTCTGGTCGAACTTGCCGCCGGCGTGCAGCTCGGTCATGACGATTTCGGCCGCGCTGCGCTTTGGCTCGTGCTTGTCGTCGAACTTCATGCCGGTCGGGACGCCGCGGCCGTTGTCGGTGATCGAGATCGAATTGTCCGAGTGGATCGTGACGTGGATCTCGGTGCAATGGCCGGCCAGCGATTCATCGATCGAGTTGTCGAGCACCTCGAACACGAGGTGGTGCAGGCCGGTGCCGTCGGAGGTGTCGCCGATGTACATGCCCGGGCGCTTGCGCACGGCCTCCAAGCCCTCCAGAATTTGAATCTGGGCGGCGCCGTATTCTTGTTCTACCTTGACGACGGGGATGGGCAACTCTTGCGGATTCTCGGACATGGACTGCTTTCTCTAAAACGATACGACAAACTGATTAACACTATTCAAACGAACCGGCGGGAAGGCACTGGATAAGCGCCTCCCCGCGAAGCCAATTAAATACGCATTGGCATGACAACGTACTTGAAGTCCGCGTTGTCGGGGATGGAGATGAGGGCCGACGAATTCGAGTCGCCCAGTGCGATGTTGACCTGCTCGCATTTCAGGTTGTTCAAAACGTCGAGCAGGTAGGTGACGTTGAAGCCGATGTCGACCGAATCGCCGCCGTAGTCGATCTCGAGTTCTTCGACCGCCTCTTCCTGGTCCGCGTTGGTCGAGCTGATCTTCATCGAGCCCGGCTCGATGATGCAGCGGATGCCCTTGAATTTATCGCTCGTCATGATGGCGGCGCGCTGCAGGGAGCGCAGAAGCTCGTCGCGGCCGATCGTGAAGTCGTTCTTGTAGCCCTTCGGGATCACGCGCGTGTAGTCGGGGAATTTGCCCTCGACCAGCTTGGAGACGAGTTCGATGTCGGCGAAGGTCAGCTTGACCTGGCTGGCCGAGATGTCGAGCTGCACGGGCTGGTCGTTCTCTTCGAGCAGGCGTTGGAGCTCGATGATGGTCTTGCGCGGGATGATCACTTCGTGGCGCTCGAACTCCTGCTCGGTCTCGACCTGGCAGAACGCGAGGCGGTGGCCGTCGGTCGCCACGGCGATCACGTTGCGCCCTTCAAGCACCAGCAGCAGGCCGTTGAGGTAGTAGCGGATGTCCTGCTGCGCCATCGAGAAATGCACCATGTTGAACAGGTGCTTGAGCGTCTTTTGCGGCAGCGTCACGCTGGCGTTGAAGGTGTCGGCGACGGCCACGGTCGGGAATTCCTCGGCCGCGAGCGTTTGCAGCGCGAAGCGCGATTTACCCGTTTGCACGGTCAGGCGCTTGTTCACGAGCGTCATGGTGACGTCGCCCGCCTCGGGCAGCGCGCGCAGGATGTCGAGCAGCTTGCGCGCGGCGACCGTAGTGCCGGCCACTTCGGCGCCCGAGCCGATGCTCGCGTGCGTGGTGATCTGCACTTCGGTGTCGGTCGACAGGAAGGAGACGTTATCGCCGTCTTTGCGGATGAGGATATTGGCCAGAATCGGCATAGTGTGCCGACGCTCGACAATACCGCTCACGATCTGCAGTGGCCGGAGAAGGGTATCTCGGGTGGTTTTGACCAATTGCATAAATATCCTCGGTAGGTTATTAAAATTTTACTAATGCCGCTTCCTGCTGCCGTCCGTGCCGCCGCAATCTTGGCGCAAACGTACTATTTTGCCAGAAATTAATCGGGCCATCCAAATTGCTTCTGCCTCGCGCTTTCGCTTCCCCCGGCGTCATTCCTGCTCGAGCGGAACGCTTTCGTACCGCCATCCCCGCGTCCTCGACGTCGTTCCCGCAGCCACCGTCAGTCCCGGCGTCACCGTCATTCCCGCGAAAGCGGGAACCCATGCTGAGCTGGCATAGCACTCAAGTATGCACTTTTTGGCTCGCCAAGTAACTGCACGCTCTTGTGGCTTCCGGCCGTAAATGCAGGGTCAGAGTAATTTTCGCTGGTGAAGCGTCGCGAAAAAAAACTCCGACCCTGGATTTACTGCGTCAACGCAACGCTGACTCTGTGGTGTCGAATCCTCTTAACCCTTCAGGGTCTGCTCAAGCACATGCAACTCGTGATTGCACTCGGGATTCTTGGTACGGTCGAGCGCAATCTTGCGCACGGCGTGCAGCACCGTCGTGTGGTCGCGGCCGCCGAACAGCTCGCCGATCTCGGGCAAACTCTTCTGCGTCAATTCCTTGGCCAGGTACATCGCGATCTGGCGCGGCCGCGCGATGTTCGCCGGGCGCCGCTTCGAATACATGTCCGCGACCTTGATGTTGAAGAAGTCGGCCACCGTCTTCTGGATGTTCTCGACCGAGATCTGCCGGTTCTGCACCGACAGCAGATCCTTGAGCGCCTCCTTGACGACGTCGATCGTGATGTCCTTGCCGTGGAAGCGCGAATACGCGAGGATCTTGCGCAGCGCGCCTTCGAGCTCGCGCACGTTCGAGCGCAGGTGCTTGGCCACGAAGAAGGCCACGTCGTCCGAGAACGTCACGCCTTCGGACTGCGCTTTTTTAAGCAAAATGGCGACCCGCATCTCGAGCTCCGGCGGCTCGATCGCCACCGTCAGGCCCGAGTCGAAGCGCGAGATCAGGCGGTCGTCCATGCCCGTGATCTCTTTCGGATAAGTGTCGCTGGTGATGATGATCTGCTTCTTGGCTGCGATGAGCGCCTCGAACGCGTAGAAGAACTCTTCCTGCGTGCGGCTCTTCCCGCCGAAGAACTGGATATCGTCGATCAGCAGCATGTCGAGCGAATGGTAGTAGTGCTTGAAGTCGTCGAAGCCTTTGCGCTGATAGGCGGTGACGACGTCGCGCACATACTGCTCGGCGTGGATGTAGCGGATGCGCGCGCCCGGCTGGTCGGCCATGACCTGGTTGCCGATCGCGTGGATCAAGTGGGTCTTACCGAGGCCCACGCCGCCGTAGAAGAACAGCGGGTTGTACGACACGCCCGGGTTGTTGGCGACCTGGATCGCGGCGGCGCGCGCGAGCTGGTTGGCCTTACCGGTGACGAAGCTGTCGAAGGTCAGTTCGGTGTTGACGCGGCTTTGCTCGCGCCGCGGCGAATTGCCGATGTTGAACAGCTCGGGCGCGCCCGGCGCGGCATCGGCGCTGCCGTTGCGCGGGTCCGAGGCGACCCCGCTCGCGGTCGGCGCGCCCTGCACGGCCGCCGGTTTTTTAGGCAGGTTGTTGCGCGGGTCGAGCACGAACTGCACCTCGGTCGGCGCTTCCCAGTATTGCGAGGCGAGCACCGTGATGCGGCTGGCGAATTGCGACTTGACCCAGTCGAGCTTGAAACGGTTGGGCGCGGCGATGCGCAACTTGCCGTCCTCGTAGTCGAGGGCGATCAGCGGCTTGATCCACGCGCTGAATTGTTGCGGCGTCAGCTCCAGTTCCAACTGCGCGGAACAGGTCTGCCAAAAATTATCCATGAATCGTCTTGATATAAATGAGGTGTGGGGGGCGTTAAGTCGCTTTTTTTCTTTTGCGCTCGCGGATGCGTCGCGCGAGCGGTTCGCCACACGTAACACGCTATTCTACCTGCGACGGCGCGAGTTATCCACAGGCACGACGCTTATTTCGTCGCCCGCAAGGCCGTTTTGGGAGCCCGCGGACGGCTTCAAATTGGCGGCAAAGCTCAGCAAGCCTTGACAGCGGGGGGCGAAATGCTGTCTAATTCAGGGTTCCCCGCCCGTATTCCGTGCTGTGTCACTTGTGACCCGCATGTGGGCATAGCGGGCGAGAAGCGTATTTGCGTTTGGCGTGTCGCCGGCTTAACCCTCTGCGAAGTGTCATCTGCACCATAAAACTGACGACGTCAGACCCGATTTTGCATTTTATTTGCTTTTAGCGAGACCACCATGAAACGTACTTACCAACCTTCCGTCGTCCGTCGCAAGCGCACGCACGGCTTCCGCGCTCGTATGGCTACCCGTGGCGGTCGCGATGTGCTCAATGCACGTCGCGCCAAGGGTCGCAAACGCCTGGCAGTATAAGGCTGACAGCTCTTGCAGCTGCTGCCGATACCGGATTGTTGGCTATGACAAGCGAAGGTTCACACGACTTCGCACGTGTTCGGCGGATCGTAAAAACGGATGAATTTTCATCCGTTTTTCGTTTGCGCCCGGCGCAAAAGACCGCGCACTTCGTGCTCTACACCCGTTTGAACGAATTGCCGCATGCGCGGCTGGGCGTCGTTGTGGCCAAGCGTTTCGCACCGCGCGCGGTCACGCGCAACACGATCAAGCGCCTCACGCGCGAGCTGTTCCGCGTCTCGGCGCTGCCGGCGATCGACTGCATCGTGCGCCTGGCGCGCCCGGTCAACAAAAAAGACGGGCCGGCCACCACCGCCGGCCTGAAGGCGGAACTGCGCGTTGAAATCGCGCGCCTGTTCGCCTCGCAAAAGCCGCACCCGAAAGCGGTCGCGCGCGCGGACGTGCCTGTGCCCGTGACCGCGCCGGAAGCGCCCGCGCCATGAGCCTTTTGTTGATCTGGCTCGTGCGCGGCTACCAGTTGCTGCTGTCGCCCATGCTGGGACAGAACTGCCGCTTCTACCCCACGTGCTCGAGCTATGCGATCGACGCCCTGCGCTCCCACGGGACCGTGCGCGGCACCCTGCTCACGTTCAGGCGCCTCGGCCGCTGCCACCCCTGGAACGAGGGCGGCTTCGATCCCGTGCCGCCTTCGCCCCACGAGGATCCGTCTGCAAAAGAAGCTTCCAAAACCGATTCATCCACAACCGCCTGCGGTTGCCACCACTCCTGACTAATACCCAATGGACATCAATAAACGTACCATCCTGTGGATTGTGTTTTCCATCTCGTTGTTCTGGCTCGTCAATAGCTACAGGATCGACAACGGCATGGACTCGCTGCTGGCGTCGCCCAAGCCGGTAGCGGCCGTCAAGACGGCGCCCGGCGTTCCTGCCGCGCCGACCGATTTGCCAGGCGCGACCACCGTTACTGGCACAGCGCTTCCGGGCGTTCCGTCGGCACCGGCTGCCGTCAAGGGTGAGCTGGTCACGATCACGACCGACGTCATGCGCGTCCAGATTGATACCGCCGGCGGCGCCATCAAGTACCTCGAGCTCCTCAAGTACAAAGACGCCATCGACAAGACCAAGAACAAGGTCCTGTTCGACATCAACCCTAAGGGCAGCTTCCTCGCGCAAACCGGCCTGATCGGCAATGTCGCGGGTGCCGTCCTGCCGAACCACCACACCATATTCACGGCCAGGCCCGGCGTGCGCAGCATCGATGGCGGCGACAAGGTGGAACTCGTGCTCGAAGCCGAACAGGCCGGTATCAAGCTGACCAAGACCTACGTATTTAAGCGCGGCGTCTACGTGATCGACCTGCGCCACGACGTGAGCAACACGGGCACCACCCCGGTCAACCCGTCCTTGTACATGGAACTGCTGCACCACGGTAACAAGCCGGAGGGCGAGACCTACTTCACGTCGAGCTACACCGGCCCGATCGTGTCGACCCCGGCCAAGAACTACGAGAAGCTCGACTTCAAAACCATTCAAAAGCGCGAAGGCAAGACCGAGCACACCGACCACGTGCGCCACGCGGCCGACGGCTATGTCGCCATCGCCCAGCATTACTTCGTGTCCGCCTTCCTGCCACAAGAAAAAGTCGCGCGCGAGATTTACACCAAGGAAGCCGGCCCTAACCTGTACACGCTTGGCGTCCTGATGCCGGTCGGCGCCGTGCAGCCCGGAGCGACCGTCTCGAACGCCGCGCGCCTGTATTCCGGCCCGATGGACGAAAACAAGCTCAAGGAGCTCGCTCCGAACCTTGAGCTGGTCAAGGACTACGGCTTGCTGACCATTCTCGCCGAGCCTATCTTCAAGGTTCTCGACCTGATCCACAGTGTCTTGGGCAACTGGGGCTGGACCATCATCGCCTTCACGGTGCTGATCAAGCTGCTGTTCTTCCCGTTGTCGGCGGCCGGCTACAAGAGCATGGCCAAGATCAAAATGGTCACCCCGAAGATGACCGCCATCCGCGAGCGCTACAAGGGCGACCCGGCCAAGATGAACCAGGCCACGATGGAGCTGTACAAGACCGAAAAGATCAACCCGCTCGGCGGCTGCCTGCCGATCCTGGTCCAGATGCCGGTGTTCCTGGCCCTGTTCTGGGTGCTGCAGTCCTCGGCCGAGATGTACGGCGCGCCATGGATCGGCTGGATCAAGGACCTGACCGCACCGGACCCTTATTTCATCCTGCCGGTGCTGTACGCGATCTCGATGTGGATCACGACCAAGCTCAATCCCGCGCCCGCCGATCCGATGCAGGCCAAGATGATGTTGTGGATGCCGCTGATTTTCTCGGTCGCGTTCTTCTTCTTCCCGTCCGGCCTCGTGCTGTACTGGGTGGTCAATAACATCCTGTCGATCGGACAGCAGTATGTGATCACCAAAAAATACGCGGTCGCCGACGCGCCAAAATAATCGCGGCACTATGCGATGTAAAAAGCCCGCGCACGTCGCGGGCTTTTTTTCGGGCGTCGCCGGCGCGCCCAATTACTTTACAATCACGGCTATGAAACTCGACTCCTCCCCCATCGCCGCCATCGCCACCGCCCCGGGCCGCGGCGGCATCGGCGTGGTGCGCGCCTCGGGCAAGCGGCTCGCGCCGCTGCTCGCCGCGCTGTTCCCCAACGCCACGCTGGCGCCGCGCCACGCGACCTACATCCCGTTCACGGCCGCCGACGGCAGCGTGATCGACCAGGGCATCGCGATCTACTTCAAGGGCAGCCATTCGTACACGGGCGAGGAGGTGCTCGAGCTGCAGGGCCACGGCGGCCCGGTCGTGATGCAGATGCTGCTCGCGCGCGTGCTCGAGGCGGGTCTTGATATGGGCATGCGGATCGCCGAACCCGGCGAATTCACGCGCCGCGCCTACCTCAACGACAAGCTCGACCTGGCCCAGGCCGAGGCCGTGGCCGACCTGATCGACGCCTCGACCGAGGCGGCCGCGAAGTCGGCTTCGCAGTCGCTCGCGGGCGCGTTCTCGAAGACCATCAATGTGCTCGTCGAGCAGACCATCGGCCTGCGCATGCTGGTCGAGGCCACGCTCGACTTCCCCGAGGAGGAGATCGACTTCCTCGAAAAGTCCGACGCGCGCGGCCAGCTCGAGGTGATCATCGCCTCGCTCGAGCGCGTGTTCCAGCAGGCGGCCCAGGGCGCGCTGCTGCGCGAGGGCCTCAATGTGGTACTGGTGGGGCAGCCGAACGTGGGCAAGTCGTCGCTGCTCAACGCGCTGGCTGGGGCCGACGTCGCCATCGTCACGCCGATCGCCGGCACCACCCGCGACAAGGTCAGCGAAACGATCCAGATCGAAGGCATCCCGCTCAACATCATCGACACGGCCGGGATCCGCGTGATCGACGACGCGGTCGACCTGGTCGAGCGGATCGGCATCGAGCGCACCTGGGCCGAAGTCGGCAAGGCCGACGTGATCTTGCACCTGCTCGACGCCGGCGCCGGCCCCACGCGCGCCGACGAGGGCATCGTCGCCGCGTTTCCGCAGGGGGTGCCGGTGCTGCGCGTTTGGAACAAGATCGACCTGTCGGGGCACAAGTGCGCGGTCGACGCGATGCACGACGCGACCCACATCTATCTGTCGGCGCACGAGCATCTCGGCATCGACCTGCTGCGCCGCGAGCTGCTGCGCATCGCGGGCTGGGAGCAGACGGGCGAGTCGCTCTACCTGGCGCGCGAGCGGCACCTGATCGCGCTGCGCTCGGCGCACAAGCACCTCGCGCACGCGGCCGCGCACGCCGCGCAGAACGACCAGTCGCTCGATTTGTTCGCCGAGGAGCTACGCTTGGCGCAGGTGCAACTGTCGAGCATCACGGGCGCGTTCTCGTCGGATGACTTGCTGGGGGTGATTTTCGGGCGGTTTTGTATCGGGAAATAGTCGAGTTTTGTAGGCAATGTAGGCGCCCGCTGCTGCGGACTGCTGTCCGGAACAATCTCCTTGAATTCAATTGACAGAACCGGGCATTGGGTCCCACTAGAAATCGTCCAGATCGAACTTGTTTAGCAAGAACCAACATCGTCCTCGGGCTCGGCGCCCCCCTTTGCGGGGACCCATAGAACCTCGGCCCAGAGCTAACGTTCTATGGGGCCCCGCATGCGCGAGGACGATGTTGGTTTAGGTCTTTACTGAAGGTCTCAATCTGAGCGATTTCTGCCGCATCGAACACTTTATTCGATATTTGCGATGGCACATACTGCAGGCGAACGCTGGCCGAACGCAATAGCCCAGCACGTTCCCTCGCGTCAGCCGGTTCTTCCTTAAGTTGCCCTATGCGCGCCAGATTCGCCAAAGGTGCTGAGCCTGCCGACGTCATGATCCGTGCCTTTCACGAAAATTTTTGGCTGCCCCAAGGTCCGCATGATGAACGATTTCCCATCGCTGACACGCTGCGCAAACTCGGCTTGAGTATATAGCGTCGGGTTGACCGCGCGCCCCAGTTGCACGCACGCCGGTGCGAGCGCTTCGAGGAGGGCGGCGTTCGACGGCAACTCTCCGACCACCATCAGATCGATGTCGCTCCCCGCGTTCTCTGTACCCTTGGCCACGGAACCATAGACGAAGGCCAGTTCTATCAGCGGCAGCATTGGCGCCAATGCCGCGCGCAGGACGTCGGCGACACCGAACGTCTTCAAAACGATGCTGCGCAGCTCCGCGAATATGGGGGCATCGCGGTTGGCCTGGTAGTGCTTCTGGTTGCCCACGCGGCGCACAGTAACGAGCGCGGCTTGTTCGAGGCGCGCCAGTTCCCGCTGCACTGCGCCAGAGCCGGAGGCCGCCAAGCCGATGATCTCGTTGGCGTAGAACGAACGGTCCGGTTGTCCGAACACGACCGCCAGCACGCGTTGCTGTGTCTTGGTGAAAAGCGCGTCTGCAGATATACCCATAACGGGTATGATAGTACCCATTATGGGTCCGGTCAATCCGTGTCGCAGAACCCGGCGACCATCCGGGTGCGGTCGGCGCCCCGCATCACGTGCCAAGCCTCGATGTGCTACGCTTTTTCGCTACACTGTCGCCAGCCCAGCCGTTTCCAAAGGACCAGAAAACATGAAACCGAGCACAGCACCACGCCAACAGCCGTTCCGGTGGGCCGCTATCGCGTTGTTCGCCTGCGCCCTGCTCGCCGGTTGCGCGAGCATTGTCGGGCCGCGCGAAATCGACCTGCCCCTGTCGCGCCTGCAGGAGGGGCTCGAGCGCCGCTTCCCCGTGCAAAACCGCATGCTCGAGATTTTCGACGTCGAACTCTCCCGGCCCCAACTCGCGATCCTGGCCGACAGCGGCCGCGTCGCGCTCGGCATGGACGCCGCGGTCGCGCCGGCCTTCATGCGCAAGGCGTGGCGCGGACGCATGAGCTTGTCGGGACGGCTCGAGGTCGACCCCACGCGCAACGCGATCTTCATGCGCGACGCCCGGGTCGACCAGTTCGTCGTCGACGGCATCGACGAGGCCCAGCAGCGCCGCCTCGGCAAGATCGCCGACCTGCTCATGGAGCAGCTCACGCGCGACCTGCCCGTGTACCGTTTCCGTCCCGAAGACGTGCGCTATGCGGGCATGCAATTCACGCCCACGCGCATCGCGACCACGCCGCAGGCGCTCGTGGTGACGATCGAACCGGCCAAATAACGTGCCGTCGCCAAACAGTGTTCAAGCGGACACATCTTTTGTCGGTCCCGGTCCTGGGCTTGGCATTCCTGCTATGATTTAGCGGTGTCGACTTGCTTATTTCTTTTCCATTTCGGTCGGCCAGACGCGGGCTATGTGCAGGATGGCCGTCGCGGCACCGGGGGCGAATGTAAAGACCGGGATTGAGAAATCTCATGTCCGCACAATTCCACTCAAGTAACCTTGCGAAACAGTGAATGGTGGCCTGAAGGAGCGATCTTGGAAACGACACAGGAAAGTATGCCGGACAAGGATGTGGGCGACGCCGTCGTTCCCGCGGCACGGCCTTTGCGCCCGCGCGACCTGGTGGTCGCGAAAGGGGCGTGCTGGTACTGCGACAAGCCGCTCGACAGCGTGCGCCGCTTCTGCGGCAAGGACTGCGCCGACGCCTACGACGAAGAAGCCGCCTACACGCGTTAATAGTCGGGTCCGCGCCTGGCACGGTCCGCGCCGCTCGCGCGCGGACACTTTCCCCCTCATCCCCCCTGTTTCAAGCGCGCCGCGATGGCGCTGCCTCAGCCGGCCGCGCCGGGCGCGAATTCGCCGGCGAGCGCGCCGTCGAGCGCGCGCAGCGCCAGCGCGAGTTCGCTTTCGAGCTTGGCCAGCTCGGGCGCCCAAGCTGCCGCGCCAACGCCGATGGCGCCCTCGAGCGCACCGGCCTGCTGGTGCAGGCGGCAAGCCCCGATCATGCCGGCCGCCCCCTTGAGGGTGTGCGCCTGGCGCTGCGCGCGCTCGGTTTCACCCGCGCCCAGCACCACCCCGAGCGCCATCGAAAACCCGTCGTATTCCGTGCGGAAGCGCTTGAGCATGCGGGCGTACAGGGCGCGGTTGCCCATCACGCGCTCGAGGCCGTCGTCGGTGTCAAGAATGGCCGCTGGCGAGCCGGCGGGCGCATCGCCGCAGCCGGCGGCAGGCAGTTCGGATGGTGTCATGACGTTCTCGTGTAAGTTTGGAAACACGCTTGGCGTCAACGATACCATGTTGCATATCTGGGATGGGACCCCACAGGTTTATTTTGTCGTGAACGACCAATCGCGCGCCACCGGGGTCGGGCCGATCGTGCCGCTGAAGCTGACGTCGTAGGTGGTGTTGGCCTTGAGCGGCGCCAGCGGCACCAGCGCGGCGGCCGAGGCCGGTGTGTAGGCGGCATCGCTCGCCTTGCTCAGCAGCTTGACGCTCACGTCGGCGCCGGCGCCGCGCTCGCGCATGCGGAATTGCTGCACGCCGAGGTTGGCGCTGATGTTGGCGTGCACGCTGACCGGATAGCCGACCTCGTTCGCGTTGGCGACCGGATCGGGCGCCTCCTCGTCCGAGAAGAAATTGCGCGTCACATTGGTTTGGCCGTTGAACGGCCAGACCACGACGGCGCCCGTGGCGATCCCCGCGCCGAGCCCGCCGCGCGCGGCGAAATTGGCGGTGAAGTAGGTGTAGCCGTCGTTGCGGCGGGCCGCGCCGGTGCCGATCTCCTTGAACATCGGTTCGAAGATCACGAAGCGGTGGTAGATCGCCGTCACGAGGGAATCGACCATGTAGGCGCCCGAATCGCTGTTGGTCGCCGAGATCACCTCGCCGTAGGCGAAGCTGGCGTTGCCGAAGGTGTAGCCGGCCGCGCTGAGGCGGTCGGCCAGCTGCAGGCCCGTGAACCCCGGCTTGCCCGCGGTCTGGTCGTGGCTGACGATATTGTTGATCCTCTGGTACTCGGAATGGCCGGACGCGGCCTGGTCGATCTGACCGTTCTGGACCAGCACGGGCATGCCGATCTGGGTGCGGCGGAAGTTGACCCAGTTCAGGCCGTCGGTGGCGACGTTGTTGGCCGACGCGGGCGATCCCGGCTCCTGCGGCGCGGGCGCCTGCATCACGGGTGCCGGCGTGCTCGCCGGGTCGGCGTTGCCCGAGCCGCCGCCACAGGCCGCCAGCGAGCACGCGCTTGCGAGCATCAGGCCATACTTGCTCCAGCGATTGAACTTGCCCATTTGATTACTCCTGTGAAATATACGGCGAATGCGCGATTTTAGGGCCATTTGAAAAAGGCTTGAGCGCGTTTGGCACAGTTGCAGTATTGGCCGTTTGGCACGGTAGAATGCATCCATCAATCCAATAGGGAATCAATTCCCGATATTAAAGCCAAACCCACAGGCGGAAGCGACAACCTTTTGAACAAACTCACCCGCAAGCAACAGATGGCGCGCGCCAAGTTCGCCCTGCCCAGCTTTGTCACCCTGCTCTCGCTCGCGTGCGGCTTCGGCAGCATCGTCATTTCGGTCGACAACGCGCACATCGGCGACCCGGGCGACTTCCGCATGGCGGCCGTGCTGCTGGTGCTCGCCGGCGTGTTCGACGCGCTCGACGGCTTTGTCGCGCGCGCCACCAACACCGCGTCCGAGTTCGGCATGCAGCTCGATTCGATCGCCGACGTCATGAACTTCGGCTGCGCCCCGGCGATCCTGCTCTACGGCTACGGCTTCGTCGGGCTCGGCGCGGCCCATCCGACCCTGCTGCGCATGGGCGGGCTGGCCTGTTTCGTGTTCGTCGCCTGCGGCGCGCTGCGGCTGGCGCGCTTCAACGTCAATGTGGCGCGCACCGATCCGCGCTATTTCGTCGGCATGCCGATCACCGCCGGCGCCGCCTGCGTCGCCTCGGTCGTGGTGGCCTGGCCCGATCCCGTCGCCAGCATGGCGCACGCGGCGCTGGTGATCGCGCTGATGACCGGCGTGGGCGCGCTGATGGTGTCGACGCTGCGTTTTCCGAGCTCCAAGCAGCCGAAGAATATATGGGTGTTCCTGCTCATCGGCGTCAACCTGGCGCTGCTGGCTTGGCTACAGACGAGATTCTTCGCCCTGTTCTTCGTGTTCTACGTGGGCGTGACCTTGCTGTTCAACATCGGCTGGCGCGCGGGCTGGCGCGGCGTGGCGCCGCCGCAGCGTTTCGACACCGAGGAATAGGCGCGCGGGCAGCAGTCTGGCGGGCGGCGCGCGAAGGGCCGCTCAGGCGAACTTGTCGAGCAGGTCGGCCAGGCTGGCCGCGCTGGCGCGGGCCTCGGCCACATCGTGCGCCTGGGCGCTCTGGGTGCGCATGGCGCCGCTCAGCAATTGCACGAAGCAGCGGTCGAGCGCCTTGCGCGCCGCCGCCATCTGCTGGGCCACGGCGTCGCAGTCGGCCGGCTGCTCGGCCAGCGCGATCAGCTTTTGCACGCCGCGCAACTGGCCTTCGACGCGCGCGAGCCGGTGCAACAAATCCTTCTTCTGCTGCGCGCTGAGCGCGCTTCCCTCGACGATCTTGCGCTCGCTGTCGGCCATGTCCGGCTCCCGTGAAAGAGGCTGGCGGCTTACGCCACCTCGTGCCCGCGCCCGGCGCGCAGGATCCTGAACCAGTCGCTGCGGCTCAGCGTGAAGCGGGTGCCGGCCACGGCCACGGCGATCGCCTCGAGCCGGCCGCTGCCCGTCAGCGGCACGGGCCGGCACGGCAGTTGCATGATCCACGCGAACACCACGCTGGCGAACGGCTGGTTCAGTTCGTCGGCGATGTCCTTGATGACGAGCCGCAGTTCCTCGGCGTGGTGCTCGGCGCCGCTGAACAAACGCCCGCCCGCGAGCGGCGACCAGATCATCGGCGCGACGCCGAGGTCGTGCAGGCCGTCGAAGGTCTCGTCGAACATCGGCGCCAGGTGCATCGGCGAAAATTCGACCTGGTTGGTGACCAGCGCGATGCGCTTGTTGAGGCTTTCGAACTGGTGGCGGCTGAAGTTGGACACGCCGAAATGGCGCACCTTGCCGGCCTTGCGCAGGGCGCTGAAGGTTTCGGCGACCTCGTCGAAGTCCATCAGCGGGTCGGGCCGGTGGATCAGCAGCAGGTCGAGGCGGTCGGTGCCGAGCTGGCGCAGCGATTGCTCGACCGAGGCGGTGATGTGGTCCGCGCCCGTGTCGTAATGCTGGATCGTGTGCTGTGGGCGCTCGGGCGAGACCAGCTTGATGCCGCATTTGCTGACCAGTTCGATCTGGTCGCGCAGGCCCGGCTGCTGCCGCAGCGCCTCGCCGAACAGGCCTTCGACGCCATAGCCGCCGTAGATGTCGGCGTGGTCGAAGCTGGTCACGCCGAGCGCGATGCACTGCTCGATGAAGGCGACGCGCTGCTGCACCGTCATGCCCCACTCCGTCATGCGCCACATGCCGGCGACGATGCGCGACAGCGCGAAGCCCGCGGCGCTGGTGGAGACGCGGGGGCAGGACAGGTCGGCGGGCAGGCGGTGGGGCATCGTTCGTTCTCGTTATTGGTTGATGAATGTAAATGCAGGCATGAATCGCACCAAGCTATGCAGAAGTTCGCCCACCACCACATCGTCCTCGCGAAGGCGGGGACCCATAGAACAGTTGCTCAGTGCCAGCGTTCTATGGGGGGGAGGCATGCCTCCCCGCATGCGCGAGGACGATGTTGGTTCAGTTTTGTTGGGGTCTCGCGTCAGCAGTTCCTAAAGCATCACAGCCGCTCCGTCCCCTGCGCCATGTTCTTACTTAAGCCACAGCCGCATCGAATCCCACGCCCGCCCGAAAATGGTCGCCAGCGGCACCTCCTCGAGCGCCACCACGGGCAGTTCGAGCATCGGCTTGCCGTCGACCATCATCTTGAGCGTGCCGACCTTGCCGTTGAGCGCGAGCGGCGCGACCAGCGGGTCCTTGCGTTCGAGCACGGGCTTCATCTTCGCGGCCACGCCCTTGGGCACGGTCACCAGCACGTCGCTCGTGAAGCCGATCTTGACCGTGTTCTGCGAGCCCTTCCAGACCTGCGGGCTCTGGATCGCCTGGCCCTTCGAGTACAGCTTGACGGTGTCGAAGTTCTGGAAGCCCCAGTTGAGCAGCTTCTGGCTTTCCTGGGTGCGGGCCTGGTCCGAATTGGTGCCGAGCACCACCGAGATCAGGCGGCGCACGCCGGCGCTGCCGTTCGGGCGGCGCGCCGAGGCGATCATGCAATAGCCGGCCGCCTCCGTGTGGCCGGTCTTCATGCCGTCGACGGTCGGGTCGAGCCAGAGCAGGCGGTTGCGGTTCGGCTGGGTGATCTTGTTGTAGGTGTAGCTCTTGACCGAGTCGATCTTGTAGAACTCGGGGAAGTCGGCGATCACGCGCTTGGCCAGGATCGACAGGTCTTGCGCGGTCGAGAAGTTGTCCGGGCTCGGCAGGCCGTGGGCGTTGGCGAAGCGGGTGTCCTTCATGCCCATGCGGGCCGCTTCGCGGTTCATCAGCACCACGAAGGTGCCTTCGTCGCCGGCGACGGCCTCGGCCAGCGCGACGGCGGCGTCGTTGCCCGACTGGACCATCAGGCCGTGCAGCAGGTCGTTGACCTTGACCGGGGTGGCCGGGTCGATGAACATTTTCGAGCTGCTCGCGTCGACCTTCCAGGCCCGTTCCGAAACCGTGACCATCTGCTCGATGTCGAGTTTTTTATCGCGGATCGCGGCGAACGTCAGGTAGGCCGTCATGATCTTGACCAGCGAGGCCGGCTCGATGCGGGCGGTCGGGTCTTGCGAGGCGATGACCTGGCCGCTGGTGGCGTCGAGCAGCAGCCAGGAGCGCGCGGCGATGGTCGGCGCGGGCACGGTTTGCGCGACGGCGCTGGTCAGTAGCAGGACACTGGCGGCTAGGGCCGCGAACAATTTTTTCATGGGATTCAGTATAAAAAGTGGGCAGGTGCGGGCGGCCAGTTGGGCGCCGGAAAAAAAGAGCCCTGATTATAGGCGCTTGCGTTCGATTTACTGCGCATGCTTCCACAATTGAATCACGAGATTTTTAATGTGGCCGAGCTTGCGGTGGAAGAAATGGTCGGCGCCCGGGATCACGATCACGGGCAGGTCCTGCGGACGCGCCCAGTCGAACACGGCGCTCAAGGGGATGGTGTCGTCGAGTTCGCCGTGGATCAGGATGGTCTCGGCCGGCACCTCGGGCATCGGCCATTTGCCGGCCGCGGTGCCGACCAGCACCAGGCGCTCGGCCGGCTCGCCCGCGCCGAGCAGGCGCTGCTGCAATTGGGCCTGCACGAAGGTGCCGAACGAGAAGCCGGCCAGCGCCACGGGCAGGCCCGGGTATTGCGCGCGCATGTGGGCCAGCATGACGGCCATGTCGTCGGTCTCGCCGTGGCCGTTGTCGTGCGTGCCGGCCGAGCCGCCGACGCCGCGGAAATTGAAGCGCGCCGACACGTAGCCGAGCGTGACGAAGGTGCGCGCGAGCGTCTGCGCGACCTTGTTGTCCATGGTGCCGCCGTACAGCGGGTGCGGGTGGGCGATCAGGGCGATGCCGCGCGGGGCCGCCTCGGGCGAGTCGAGCTGGCACTCCATGACGCCGTCATGGCCGGCCAGCGTGAATTTGGTGTTCTTGATCATAGGCGTGGTAGGGGTGGTGCGGGGCCGGATCGGCGAGTCAGATTTTGAGGCGGTCGACGACCTTGCCGCCGACCAGGTGGCTGTCGATGATCTCGTCGATGTCGCTGTTGTCGACATAGGTGTACCAGACGCCCTCGGGATAGACCACCAGCACCGGGCCCTCGCTGCAGCGGTCGAGGCAGCCTGCCTGGTTGATGCGGACCTTCTCGTGGCCGTTGATGCCGAGCTCCTTGACGCGGCGCTTGGCGTGCTGCTGGGCCAGGTCGGCGCCGACCTCGCCGCAGCAGGCGCGGCCGTCCACCCGCTTGTTCATGCAAAAGAACACGTGGTGCTCGAAGTAGGGTTTGTCGCTCATGCTGTGCTCACAGTGCTGGGAATTATTGCAATGATACGCGTTCTGCCTGGCGATTGAGTTTGTGCGACGGAAGCAGCAGGAACCAGAGCGCGAGGAAGGACCAGGTCACCGACAGGAATTTGGCGGCGCCATTGAAATTGAGAAACTTTCCCTGGTGCCAGCCCTGCAGCGTGGCCATGAAATACGGGTTGACGGGCACGGTGTTGACCACGAGCAAGCACAGCAGCAGGGTCGCGACCGCCAGCCGGCGCTGCGCCTGGCGCGGCGCGAACGCGAGGCCGGCGATCAGGATGGCGCCGATCAGGATGCCGCCCTCGGCGCCCGGGGTCTTCCAGACCAGCGCATGGTCGGGCGAGAACAGCAGCGAGCTCGCCAGCGTCTTGAGCAGCAGCGCCGCGCCGAGCATGCCGAACACGAGGAAGGTGCGCGGGGCCGTGCGCTTGAGCAGGCACAGCATGGTGAGGGCGGCGCCCGTCATGCCGCAGGCCGTGATGATCGTCTCCGACAGCCAGAATTGCTCGGCCGTCATTTCGGGGTTCGGGCGCAGCATCGCGACCAGGTCGACGCTGTAGCCGAGGAAGTCGGTGAGCCAGCCCGAGATCATCGGCAGCACCTGCCCGTGGCCGAACAGGAAGCCGATCGGATAGATCTGGGCCAGCGGCCACAGCGCGACCAGCACCAGGCCCTGGCTCGCGTGCGGCGCGAACCAGCGCTCGCGCAACTGGTACAGCCGGCCCTGGTCGAGGAAGGTGCGCGCCAGCAAGGCGCCGAGCGCGGCCCCGACCATGCAGCCGAGCGAGTTGGTGACGAGGTCGAGGTTCGACGGCACCCGGCTCGGCAGGTAGGTCTGCACCGCCTCCATGCCGCCCGAGATCAGCATCCCGAGCACCGTCGCGAGCAGCACCGCCCACAGGCCGCGCACGCGCGGGTGCAGCGAGAATACGAGCAGGGTGCCGAGCGGGATGTAGCCGACGATGTTGACCAGCACGTCGAACACGGTCCAGTAGCGCGGGCTGGCCAGGTTCAGGAAGGTGGTCGGCTCGATGCCGCTCGCGCGCCAGCCCGAGAACGGGTACCAGCTCGCGTAGATGATCAGCAGCACGTACGCGAACAGGGCCGCGCGCGCGACCGGCGAGCCGCGCCCGGGGGGCAAGGGCTCGGGCGTGCTCATTTTTTGGGCGCGGCGGCGGCCAGCCAGGCCAGCATGTCGCCGGCCACCGCGTCGGCCGCGGCCGCGAGCGCGCGCGCGCCGCCGCCGGCGTCGGCGCTGGCCGCGGCCGTCTTGCGGCTGAAGGTGCGCTGGTCGAGCAGGCGGTGGCCGTCGAACAGCGAGGCGCGCAGCACCACCTGGCCGTGGCTGGCGCTGGCGCTGTCGAAGGCGTGGCTGAAATCGTCGACCTCGATGCGCAGCAGCGGGATCCCGACCGCGGCGTCCTCGACCGACAGCACCTTGACCCCGGACTGCGACAGGCGCGACTTGAAGCGCTGGGTCAGCATCTCGAGCGGGGTGCTGCCCCAGCGGCTCAGCGCGTAGGTGCGCGCCTGCAGCGGGTCGGCGTAATTGAGGCGGTAGACCATGCGCTCGTTGTCGAGCGCGGCCGGGCCGGTGACGCCGGCCACGACCAATGCCGGCAGCGGCGCGGCGGCCGGCGCGGCGGCCGTGGCCGGGGCGCCGAAGTCGTACACGGCGTTGCCGGGCGGCTTGCCGGTGGTGCTGCACGCGGCCAGCACGGCGGCGGCGCCGAGCACGGTCAGCAGCCGGCGCAGCGGCGCCGCAGCGGTGGCCGGCGTCGGCGAGAATCGTGTCGCAAGAACAATCCCCACATCGTCCCCGCGCAGGCGGGGACCCATAGAACTTTGGCGCAGAGCAACTGTTCTTTGGGTCCCCGCCTGCGCGAGGACGATGTCGGTCGGGGTTGAGGTCGGATTCTGGGTCGGGGTCACGGCGGTCCTCATTGGGAAGGTGGTACAAAGCCCGGCTCGCCCGGTCCGGGCGCGGCGTTCGGGGCGCCGAACAGAATGCTCTGCGGACGGTCGCCGAGCGAGTTGGCGGTGCGCTTGACGGCGCGCAGCGAGGTGCGCGCCTCGTCCGTCATCGAGACGAAGTGCGGCAGGGTCTGCATCTCGAGGTTGCTGATCACGCCGTCGAGCGAGCCGCCGACGCGATCGATGGTGCCGGTCAGCTTGTTGATCGGGCCGTCCCTGGCCTGGAGGGTGGTCGCGAGGCGGTCATAGTTGTCGGCCGTGCGCGTGGCGCTGGTCGAGAACGCGTCGAAGCGGACCAGGCTCTGGTCGACCCTCGCGGTCAGTTCGGGCAGGCGCTTGAGGGTCGGCTCGAGCTGGCGCGGGATCGCCTCGAACGCGCTGGCGGCCTTGCCCACGTTGTCGAGCGCGTCGCCGAACTTCTTCTGGTTCTCGGGCCCGAGCAGCTCGTTGGCGCGGGTCGCGAGCGACTCGGCCTTTTCGAGGATCACGAGGCCGCGCTTTTCGAGCTGGTCGAGAAAGCCCGGGCGCAGCGCGATCCGGGCCGGCTGCTCGGGCGCGGTCTGCAGGCGCGGCGAGCCGGTCTTGTCGTCGTCGAGCTGGATGAAGGCGATCCCGGTCACGCCCTGGTAGCCGAGGGTCGCGTAGGTGGTCTTGGTGACGGGCGCGTTCTCGTCGACCGCGAGCCGGATCAGGATCTGGCCGGCGTTCTTTTCGTCGAAGATGATGGCGTCGACGCGGCCCACCTCGAGCCCGCGGTAGCGCACCGTGGCCTGCGGGTTCAGGCCCGGGATCGACTGGGTGGTCGCGATCTCGTACGGCACCCGCGTCACGGTGTCGCGGTTGAACCAGATGCCGGCCGCCACGGTCGCGATCAGGAGCGCGAGCGTGAAGAAGCCGGTCATGAGAGCGTGCGATCTGTTTTCCATACCTTACTTCTCCGTTTTATCCGTTGCGTTCCCGGCGTGGCCGTGCCCGTCGTGCCCGTCTTGCTCGGCGTGCTCGCTGTATTCGTCGTGCTCGTCGAGCACCTCGAGCGCGCGCTGTCCGCGCGCCCCCAGGAAAAATTGTTTGATGAACGGATGGTCCACCGCCAGCACGTCGCGCGTCGGCCCGAGCGCGATCACGTGTTTTTCGGCCAGCACCGCGACCCGGCTCGACAAGGCGAACAGGGTGTCGAGGTCGTGCGTGACCATGACCACGGTCAGCCCGAGCTCGCGGTGCAGCGACTGGATCAGCTTGACGAAGGCGTCCGACAGGTCGGGGTCGAGCCCGGCCGTAGGTTCGTCGAGGAACAGCAGCCGCGGTTCGAGCGCGAGCGCGCGCGCCAGCGAGGCGCGCTTGATCATCCCGCCCGACAGGTCCGACGGCATCTTGAACGCGTGTTCGATCCCCAAGCCTACCATATGCATCTTCAAAAACACGGCGTCGCGGATCACGTCCTCGGGCAGGGCGCGCAATTCGCGCAGCGGCTGGGCGATATTGTCGAACACCGACAAGGCCGAATACATCGCGCCGTGCTGGAACAACATGCCCCAGTGGTTGCGCATGCGCTGCAGCTGGCCCGCCTCGGCCTCGCTGATGTCCTCGCCGAACACGCGCACGCAGCCGCGCGCCGGGGTCTCGAGCCCGAGCATCTGGCGCAGCAGCACGGTCTTGCCGGTGCCCGAGCCGCCCACGATCGACAGGATCTCGCCGCTGTAGATCTCGAGGTTCAGGTCCTGGTGCACGACGGTGCGGCCGAACTTGGTCCACAGGCCCTCGATCTGGACCACGGGCGGGCCCACGTCCTCGTCCGGCTTCATGGTCAGGCGCGGCGCGGCGCGCGCGCCCGCGCCCGGGTTTGGTTTCAAAATGTCGGTCAAGGGAACCCCACGCCGCTGAAGATGATCGCGAACACGGCGTCGGCCAGGATCACGACCGTGATCGCGGTCACGACCGAGGTCGTGGTGCCGTGGCCGAGGCTTTCGGTGTTGGGCTTGATGCGCAGGCCGAAGTGGCACGACACGAGCGCGATCAGCACGCCGAACACGCAGCCCTTGAGCAGGCCGATGATGTAGTTCGCGAAAGGCACCGCGTTCGGCAACTCCTGGATGAAGTAACGGGCCGACAGGTGCAGTTCGACCTTGGCCGCGAGGATGCCGCCGATCAAGGCCATGGCGTCGGTCCAGACCACCAGCAGCGGCATCGCGATCGCCAGCGCGATCACCTTCGGCATGATCAGCCGGAAGCCGTGCGAGATGCCCATCACCAGCATCGCGTCGAGCTCCTCGGTCACGCGCATCACGCCGAGCTGCGCCGTGATGGACGAACCCGAGCGGCCCGCGACCAAAATCGCCGCGAGCAGCGGCCCGAGCTCGCGGATGATGCTCATGCCGAGCAGGTCGACCAGGAACACGTCGCCGCCGTAGCTGCGCAATTGCTGCGCCGACAGGTAGGACAGCACCACCCCGATCAAAAACCCGACCAGCGCGGTGATGCCGAGCGCCTGGAAGCCGGCGTGGTAGATGTTGGCCGAGATTTCGCGCCACGGCCCGGTCGACGGGCGCCGGAAGAAGCGGCCGATGTCCTGCGTGACCTGGCCGATCAGGCGGATGAAGCCGCCCATGTGCTCGAAGAACGAGAGCATCGCCAGGCCGAGCTTCATGACCCAGGTCAGGCGGTTGCGCGGGGTGCGCGGCGGCTGCAGCTTGCCGGCCTCTTCGATCCGGGCGAACAATTCCTCCTGGCGGTCGGCCAGCAGCAATTGCGCCGGGCGCTGCTTGCCCCACGCGTTCCAGAACATCTGGGCGCCTATGTGGTCGAGGCTGGTGATCTGGGACAGGTCCCAGGCCACCTTGGCGTCGTCCTTGACCCCGGCCAGCGTCGCGCCCAGCGATTTGATCTTGCCGCACTCGGCCAGGGCATGCACCTGCCAGATGCCGCCGGCCACGACCGACTGCCCCGCACCGGGCGAGGAGTTGTTGACAGTTAATGTTGGCGCATTTTCAATCGGCATTGCGCCAGTGTAAAAGAGTTTGGCTGTCACGGCTACCGTTGTGTGTGCGACATCAGTTTTGTTGGCTTTATCATGCGGCCAGATGGCGCGCCTGGCGCTGCGGCACGCTCGTCGTCGGCTTGGACGCGGGTGTGCCGGCGTGCGCCTGCGCCGCGCTCGCGTCGACCCGGCCCGCGTAGTCGCGGCCGACCAGCAAGGTCGCCTCTTCCTTGCTCATGCCTTGGGTTTGCAGCCACTGGGTCACGAGGTTGGCGAGGCGGTCGAGCGCGATCCGGTGGGTCGCGTCGGTCTTGCTGTAGATCCAGTCGGAGAACGCCATGAAGTTCTCGAACGGGGCGTCGGCGAGCATGCGTTCGATCGTGTTGGCGAAGCGTCCCGAATTGGCGACCAGGTCCCAGTAGCGCGAGAAACGCACCAGCCTTTGCATGGTCTTGAAGTCGATCGCCTTGGTCTGCAAAATCGTATAGGGCGCGTAGGGGTCGAACACGAGGCCGTATTCCTCGGTGTGGCGGATGATCGGCGTGCCGCGCAGGCGCTTGAGGATGCCGAACTGGATCTCGTGCGGCTTGAGCGCGACCAGTTTGTCGAAGCCGCGCGCAAAACTTGCCATGTCCTCGCCCGGCAGGCCGGCGATCAGGTCGACGTGCATGTGGGCGTGCGAATGCTCGCACAGCCAGCGGATGTTGTCGGCGGCCTTCGCGTTGTCCTGCTTGCGGCTGACCAGTGCCTGGATCTCGGGGTTGAAGCTCTGGATCCCGATTTCGAATTGCAAGGTGCCGGGCGGAAACTTCGCGATGCCCTCCTTGAGCGCGTCGGGCAGGTGGTCGGGCACCAGTTCGAAGTGGGCGTAGACCGGGTCGTCCGGGTTCGCCTCGAGCTTGTCGAGGAAGAACTGCATGATCTTGAGGCTGGTCTTGATGTTCAGGTTGAAGGTGCGGTCGACAAATTTGAACAGCCGCGCGCCGCGCGCGTGCAGGCTTTCGAGCTCACCCAGAAAGGTGTCGAGCGCGAACGGCCAGGCGGTCTTGTCGAGCGCGGAGAGGCAGAACTCGCATTTAAAGGGGCAGCCGCGCGAGGCCTCCACATATAAGGTGCGGTTTTTGATGTCGTCGTCGCTATAGAGCGAGTACGGCATGGCGATCTCGGCCATGGGAGGCTGCACGCCCGCATGGATCTTCATCAGCGGTTGCGGTCCGTTAAGGATGTCGGCGCACAATTTCGGGAACGTGAGGTCGCCCCAGCCGGTGACGAGGTAGTCGGCCATGCGGATGATGTCCTGGTCGCCGGTCTCGTGCGAGACCTCGGGACCCCCGAGCACGATGGTCACATGGGGCGCGACGCGCTTGAGCATCGCCACGACCTTGGTGGTTTCGTCGACGTTCCATATATAGATGCCGAAACCGATGATGCGCGGCGCATGCGAGAGTAATTTCTCGACGATCTCGGTGGTCTTGGCGCCGATGACGAACTCTTGCAGTATGGTCCGGCTTTGGAGCTCCCCCATGTTTGCCAATAGATAGCGCAGGCCGAGTGAAGCGTGGGCATAGCGGGCGTTGAGGGTCGAAAGCAGGATGGTCATGGCGGGGCGGCGGGCATAAAGCGCCCATTTTACGCCGTTGGGTGGTTTTCCTGCTCAAATCTCGCACAGGCCCTTGCCAAGCCACCCGAGCCTTTGCTATAGTACGCCTCCTGATGAAAAAGGCGCAGCAAATCAATAGCTTGCGAAACAAACATCGGGAACGCTTTAAGAGCGGGTCGTAAAAAAGAAGTTGACGAATATCGCGAAACACTGCATAATCTCATCTCTCTGCTGCAACGAACACAACGCTTCGTGATGCGCAGCAAGAAGCTCCACCGAATTAGTTCTTTAAAAATTAACAGTCGATAAGTGTGGGCGTTTGATGAAGGTGCCAACGAAGCGTAAGCGACGTTGAATACTTAAATTATCAAATGTTCACAAGAAAGAAATATAGGCGCTACGAAA
>JAZKIN010000071.1:0-44966 GCA_040384885.1 Pseudomonadota bacterium
GCCGAATCGGTCGACTGGCTCGAGCAATTCCTGCTGCGCTTCCCGGGCACCGTGGTCGGCATCACCCATGACCGCTACTTCCTCGACAACGCCGCCGAATGGATCCTCGAGCTCGACCGCGGCCATGGCATCCCATGGAAGGGCAACTACAGCTCGTGGCTCGAGCAAAAGGGCAACCGCCTCAAGCAGGAAGAGGCGACCGAATCGTCGCGCCAGAAGACGATCGCGAAAGAACTCGAATGGGTGCGCCAGAATCCGAAGGGCCGCCAAGCCAAGAGCAAGGCCCGCCTCGCGCGCTTCAACGAGTTGTCCGAGCACGAATACCAGAAACGCAACGAGACGTCCGAGATCTTCATCCCGGTCGCCGAGCGCCTCGGCAACGACGTGATCGAATTTAAGAACGTGTCGAAAGCCTTCGGCGACCGCCTGCTGATCGACAACTTGTCGTTCGTGATTCCGCCGGGCGCGATCGTCGGCATCATCGGCCCGAACGGCGCCGGCAAGTCGACTTTGTTCAAGATGATCACGGGCAAAGAGCAGCCCGACAGCGGCGAAGTCGTGATCGGCAAGACCGCCCAAATCTCGATCGTCGACCAGAACCGCGACGAGTTGTCCGACAAGAAAACCGTGTTCGATGACGTCGCCGCCGGCGCCGACATGCTCACGGTCGGCCGCTTCGACATGCCGTCGCGCGCCTACCTCGGCCGTTTCAACTTCAAGGGTTCGGACCAGCAGAAGCTCGTCGGCAACCTGTCCGGTGGTGAACGCGGCCGTTTGCACCTGGCCAAGACGCTGCTCCAAGGCGGCAACGTCCTGCTGCTCGATGAGCCGTCCAACGACCTCGACGTCGAAACCTTGCGCGCGCTCGAAGACGCGCTGCTCGAATTCGCCGGCAGCGTCATGGTCATCTCCCATGACCGCTGGTTCCTCGACCGGATCGCGACCCACATCCTCGCGTTCGAAGGCAATTCGCAGGTGAGCTTCTTCGACGGCAACTATCAGGAATACGAAGCGGACAAGAAGAAGCGCCTCGGTGAAGAAGGCGCCAAGCCGAAACGCATCCGCTACAAGCCGCTGACGGTCTAGGCCGGCGGCCCGGGTCCAAGCGCAGGACCCGTCAAATTTGTTGTTGCAAGGGTGCATGTGTTTTCGCAATGCACCCTTTTTTTCGCATGTTATGTTGCTCCTTTAACAAGGAGATTCCATGAAAAATCTGTTGAATGGCTTCGCTGTCGCAGCGTTCGGTTTGGCCACCTCGCTGTTGGCGGCGCTGATAAACGTCGGCATTGCTTATCTTTTCGATTTCAATCTGTTCACGCTTTCGTTCTGGGTGATCGTCCCGGTCGGCGCCATCATGCTCGGCCTCGTCGCGGCCTCCGGCTACCATATCGGGTCGGTCCGCTTCAATCGGAAGCCAAACAAAATCTTGTTGCTCCAGATGCTGCTTATTGCCGGCATCACCATGTTGTTGATTTACTGGATCGGATACAGAATGATGCGGTTCGCGGACGGCGGCTACGTGGCCGACAACTTGCCTTTCGGCGAATTCCTGCAAATCTCGCTGACCAAGGCCAGTTACGCGGTTGGACGCTCGGCGGCCCAGGAGGCGGGCAGCTTCGGTTATTTCCTCGCGGCGATCCAGTTTGTCGGATTTCTGCTTGGCGGCTTGGTCGTCTATATGATGCTGGCAACGAAGGCGATGTGCGCCTCCTGCGAACTCTACCTGGATAAGCTCGCAAGTAAGCGCAAGGAATATGCCGATGCAAGCGCAGCCTCGGAGTATTTCGATACCCTGTTCACTTTGCCCGCCGATGGGCCTGCCTTCGCGGGGCTGATACAAGCGGAGGCGAACCTGCAACACGCCGAACACGGCGCCCTGCGGATCGACACGCACTTGCTTGCGTGCCCGAAATGTCAAGTACAGACAATCGATGAGACTGTCCAGGGCCACAACGGCAAGAGCTGGAAACTCGTGCAAGAACTTGACCGCCGTCTCGTGCTGCCGAAGGGCCTGAACCTGATGTTCGCTTTCCGCAGCAAGGACGCGGTCGGATAGAACGGGGCGCAGGCAGGATGTTTCTCCAAGCTCCCTTCGGGGAGCTTTTTTTATCACGCTGACTTTGGCGCCCGCTTGAGCAAATCGACATTCGCGTTTGCGCGCCCCGGCAGACTGGCCAAATGGACGACTACCGCAGTAACGGGGCTTTCCCCAATAACGGGGCTATCCCCAATAACGGGGCCAACCCCAATAACGGGGCTTACCGCAACAACAGGGTGCAGGGGGCCACGTTCTTTTTCACCGTGCGCCTGCTCGACCGGCATAGCGCGCTGCTGACCGAACACATCGCCGCCTTCGGCGAGGCGATACGGCAGACGCGCCTGCGCAAACCCTTTCATGTCGACGCCTGGGTGGTGCTGCCCGACCATGCGCACGCTATCTGGACCCTGCCGCCGGGCGACAAGGACACCGCGGTCCGCTGGAACGCGGTCAAGATCGTTTTTTCAAAGGCACTGCGCAAGGCGGGCCTGCGCATCGGCAGCGGCACCGCCGTCTGGGCGCCCAACTACCAGCAGCACGCGGTGCGCGACCAGGCCGATTACGGCTGGCTCATCGACTACATCCATGCAGATCCACAGCGCCACGGATTTTGCGCACTGCCGGAGCATTGGCCCTGGTCGTCGGTGCACCGTTTTTCGGCCGAAAAGCGCGCGCTTTGAGGGCTGGTGTTCTGCGGTGTTAAGACGCAAAAAAAGGCCCCACGAGGGGGCCTTTTTCCGTTCTACAGCGACTGATGTTTAGAAGTTGTAACGGGCGGCGGCAGTGATGACGTCAGGCTTGGGACCGAAATCTTTCTTCGTGCCGAAGCGCTCATATTCGAGCGACAGCGCGACGCGCGGGCTCAGGTTGAACTGGGCGCCAACGCCTGCATACAGTTCGTTCTTGCTCGTGTCGCGGGTCAGCGCGGGCGTGTTGCCGCGCTGCGAAGCCTTGTTGTGCGCCGCGCCAAGCTTGCCGAACACCGAGAACTTGTCGTTGAGCGGGGCGGTCATCTTGCCGGCCACGTAATACGATTGGCCTTCGATTTCTGCGCGGTTGGGCACGGTGCCGATATTGAAGCTGACGTCGTCCTTGCGGAAGTCCGAATAGCCGGCTTCGACGCCGAACTGCGAGGTAACATCGTAGCCGCCGAACACTTTGACGCCGGCCTTGACCTTGTTGTCGCCACCAAAGGTGTTGGCGCGGTCAGCGGCGTGGACACCGGCGCCGATGTAAGGGCCTTGGGCTTGGGCGGCGCCCATGAGGGTGGTGCCAGTGATGAGTGCGATGATGAGCTTTTTCATACGGAATCCTTTTTGATGTTTCAGTCTGGTCCGCAAGTCACAATGAGTTGCAGAGACGTCAAGATAACACCGTGACAAACGAACGTCCGTGGGCATTTAGTAAGAGCCGTAACGGGATGTAACAGAAAAAATGGAAATTGCTGACCTGAAATCGAATAATCGGTCGGTCTTGGCGACCGCCTTTTAGACGAACAAGCCGGCAATTTATGAATAGTTAAAAGAAAAAGGCCCCGAAGGGCCCTTGGTTTTCTCAGCAACCGCTTATTAGAAGTTGTAACGTGCGGCGAGGGTGAAAACATCCGGCTTAGGCCCGAAGTCACGTTTTTTACCGAAACGCTCATACTCGACGCTCAATGCGACCTGCTCGCTCAGTTTGAACTGCGCGCCGATGCCGGCATATAGATGCGTGTCGTTTTCTTTGCGGCTGAACGCCGGCAGGCTGCCCGATTGTTCCGCCCGGTTGTGCGACAGGCCGAGTTTGCCGAAAGCCGAGAACTGCGGGTTGATCGGCCAGCCCATCTTGCCGGCCACGTAGAACGACTCGCCGTCCGTCTCGACCCGGTTGGTCACGGCGCCGGTCGTGAAGGAGTAGTCGTCTTTGCGGAAGTCGGTCCAACCGGCTTCGATGCCGATCATGTCGGTCATTTGGTAGCCGCCAAACAGTTTCAAGCCGGCCTTGTAATCGCCATTACCGCCCAGGTTATTGTTGCGGTCCGCGGCCGAGACACCGACGCCGATGTAAGGGCTTTGCAGCTGCGCGTGGGCCGCGCCCATAAAGGTGGTGCCGGCGATGAGTCCAATGATGAGCTTTTTCATACGGATTCCTTTTTGATGTTGTTCAGTCTGGTCCGCAAGTCACAATGAGTTGCAGAACCGCCAAGATAGCATCGTCGCCAAGGCAAGATCGTCGGCAAATAGTAAGAACTGTGACAAAATGTAAGCGGAAACGGGTATTGCTGACTCCGCGTTCAGCTATTTTTTACGCCATTTAGCGCCGCGAAGCCGTGTTTTTAGTAGACGTATCTGAACGTTAGGTTCAGCCTCGGCCCGAGCGCGCGCCGCGATTTATTAATTCCATGGCGCCAATTCGCCTGTGTCGCGCCCGCCATCAGCAGCAGGCTGCCGGCGGTCAAATCGTGTTTAATCGACTGTTTGTTGCGTTTGTGCTGGAGGATAAAAGTTCGGGTGGCGCCAAAACTGAGCGAGGCGATCGCCGGCGCCGGTCCCAGTTCCGCCTCGTCGTCGCTGTGCATGCCCATGCTGTCGCGCTCGTCCCGGTAATAATTGAGCAACACGCTGTTAAAGCGCCGCCCGCAAGCGTGTTCGACGGCTTCGCGGATTTCCTGCAACAGCGCAGTGAACGGGACCGGTTCGAGCAGCAGGCCCGAATAGCGGTAGCGCGCCTCACCGTGCCAGGCCGTCAAGCGCGGCTGCAGGTGCTGGCGGCCCCAAAGCGTGATCGATTCGGCGCGCCATGCGGTCTCGGCCAGCAGGCGCGCCATGACCACCTCGTTGCTATGCGGCAGGGCGAGCTGCGCGAGAAACGCGAGCTCGCCATCCTCGAACGGAATCGGGCTCAGCGTATCGGCCGCGGCGAACATATCCATGGACACGCGTTGGGCTCGGCGCCCTAGCCTTCGCGCTTGCGCCGGGCCAGCGCGGCGGTCGGCGCCACCAGCGCCTGGTACAAGTCGCCGGTCGGCGCATCCCAGTTTGACAGCGCCTGCCGCTGGCGCGCCACCGTCGCCATGTCGCCGCGCGCGATCGGCCCGCTGAGCGCCGCCGCAGGGCCGATGCGGAACACATTGGCCATGGTTTCCTCGGCCAGCGGGCGGGCCAGCTCGCGCGCGAGCGCTTCGGGGATGCCCGCCGCGGCATACGCGCGCAACGCCGCGTCGAGCACCGTCACCAGGTAGTTGGATGCAAACACGGATGCCGCGTGGTACACCGTTTTGGCAGCGGCGTCGATCGGCACCGCGCGCGCGCCGATCGCCGCCAGCGCAGGTCCGAGCAGCGCGAGCGCGCGCGGGTCGCCCTCGATGCCGCAAAAAGTGCCGCCGAAATCGCGCGCCACGGCATCGGGATCGGCGAAACTTCGCACCGGATGGGCACTGGCCGTCAGCGCCCCCGCCTGCGCCGCCGCCGCCAGCTCAGACGACGATTTCGCGCCGCTCACGTGGAACACCAAGGCGCCGCCAATGGCATGGCCGGCGGCGAGCGCCGCGCAGGCCGGCGCGATCTGGTCGTCGGCGACGGCCAACATCCAGGCGTCGGCGGCGCGCATCTGGTCGAGGGACGCCACGGCGCGTCCGCCGCCGATAAAGCCGACCGCCGCCGCGGCCGTCGCCGGGGAGCGGGTCAGCACGTCTTGCACCACGAAGCCGCCGCTGTCGGCGAACAGCCGTCCGAGCACGCGGCCCACATGGCCGGCGCCGACCAGGTTAAGCGTGGGGCGCTGCGCAGCGGCCATTCAGAAGCCCGACCCGGGCTGCGCCAGGTACAGCGCCTCCTCGGGCGTGGAGCTGCGCCCGAGGATCGGATTGCGGTGCGGGAAACGCCCGAAGCGCGCGATCACGCCGCGGTGCCGGTGCGCGTAATCGAGCACGCCGTCGAAGCCGGGATGCTGCTCCGCCAGCGCGGTGAACAGCGCCACGGACGTGGCCTGCATGGCCGCGTTTTCGGCATGCTCGAACGGCATGTAGGCAAACCAGCGCTGCACCGGGAGCAGGTCGAGGTGCGCCCCGCTGTCGACCAACTGCCGGGCGGCGGCCAGCGCCAGCGCGTCGCCGGCGAACGACTCGGGGGTGTCGCGGCAGGCATTGCGCGTGAACTGGTCGAGCACCAGGATGCGCGCCAGCGTGCCTTGCGCGCCGAGCGCATCCCACTCGCGCAGGGCGCCCGAGACCGCGTGCTCGATCGCCTCGCCGAAGCGCGCCGCGATCAGCGCATCGAAGGCGGCATCTTTGCGGAACCATTCGTTGCGCACGCCGCCGTAGGCCGGGTCGGCGGGCGGCAGGAACCAGAAGTCGAGCACGTCCTGGGCGGTCGGCATGGATGAGGCGTCGTGCATGGGTGATCCCTTAACTAGTTGCGCGCGTGCGAAAGGTTGAAGCTGTCGATGCCGTCGAACTGGGACAGCTCGCGCGCCAGTTCCGCCAGCCTGGTGCCACTGTGCTTGGACAGCGCCAGCGCCACGAAGCGCCATTCCTGCATGCCGTTTTCGCCGCGGATGGTCAGCGACCCGCCGGCGATCTCGTAGCCACGCTCGAGCGCGATCCGGCGCAACACCTCTTCGCGCGGCAGGTAGGCGGGCTTGAAGCGCATCGTGATCGCCACCGCATGGCGCGACGGCAGGAACGATTCGACCTTCGACATCATGATCATGACCAGCATGCACAGCACCGCCAGCCCGATCGCGGCCAGGTAAAACCCGACCCCGACCAGGATCCCGATCACCGACGAGGCCCAGATCGAGGCGGCCGTGGTCAGGCCGCTGATATTGAAGCCCTCGCGCATGATCACGCCCGCGCCGAGGAAGCCGATGCCGGTCACCACGCCCTGGATGATGCGGGTCGGATCGGTCATGCCGGCGAAGGTATTGCCATGCCCGCCGAACCAGAAATCGGGATAGCCGCCGATGATCGTCAGCGCGGCCGAGGCCATGCACACCAGGCCGTAGGTGCGCATGCCGGCGGCGCGCCCGTGGTAGGCGCGTTCGTAGCCGACCAACAGGCCGAGCAAAAGCGCGCCCAACAGGTTGAGCAGGATCAGGCCGTTGGTGGCCACCTCCGCCCGGGACCAATAGGAAAGCAGTAAGTCGAAGGACATGCGCTTCTTTCGTTATGGTTTTTTGCGGACCAGCTGTTTTTCGAATGCGACGTCGAGTTTGCTCACGCGCCTCGGCGTCTGCGGGCCCAGCGCGTTGACGAAGGCGACGAAGGCGTCGAGTTCGAGCGGCGCGCACAACGGCGGCGCGCCCGGCTTTTCGCTCAGGAAGAACAGGCCGTCGCCGGTGCGCGCCATCGAATAGCCGGCGTTGCCGCTGCGGACCTTGAGGCGGTCGACCGCGGCGCTGGCGCGGGTGGAACGTGCGCTGGACATCAGATCGCCTCCGTGCGTTGTTCGAGCCAGGCCTTGGCCGGGCCGGCGACGTGCGGCAGCAGGCGCGCGCGCACGGTCGCGTGGTAGTCGTTGAGCCAGGCCGCCTCGTCGGGGCGCAGCAGCGCCAGGTCGAGCAGGCGGGTGTCGATCGGGCACAGGGTCAGCGTCTCGAAGGCGAGGAACTGGCCGAACTCGGTCTGCTGCACGCGCCGGTTGGCGACCAGGTTCTCGATCCGGATGCCCCAGCGGCCGGGCCGGTAGATGCCCGGTTCGATCGAGGTGATCATGCCCGGCTCCATCGCGGTGTGCGGCTCTGGCATGGTGGAGGCCGAAATCGACTGCGGCCCCTCGTGCACATTGAGGAAGAAGCCGACGCCGTGGCCGGTGCCGTGGCCGTACTCGGCCCCACCGGCCCAGATCGGGGCGCGCGCGATCGCGTCGAGCATCGGCGAGCGCGTACCCTGCGGGAAATGGGCCGACGACAGCGCGATCAGGCCCTTGAGCACCAGCGTGAAGTCGCGCTTTTGCGCGGCCGACGGGGTCCCGACCGGCACCACGCGCGTGATGTCGGTGGTGCCGCCGAGGTATTGGCCGCCCGAATCGATCAGCAGCAGGCCGTTGCCCTTGATCTCGGCGCAGGTCTGCTCGCTGGCGCGGTAGTGCATGATCGCGCCGTTGGCGTTGAAGCCGGCGATGGTGCCGAAGCTGGGGCAGACGAAGCCGGGACGGCGCGCGCGCGCGGCCGTGATGCGGGTGTCGATGTCGACCTCGGTCAGGGTGGCGCGCAGCCATTCGGCGAGCTGGGTGTCGAGCCATGCGAAAAATTCGCACAGCGCCGCGCCGTCCTGCTCCATGGTGGCGCGCACCAGTTCGAGTTCGGCCTCGGATTTTTTCGATTTGGCGAAGGTGGTCGGATTGGTCGCCTCGACCACGCGCACACGCGCCGCGACGGCGGCGCGCATGCCCGAGGTGACGCGGCGCGGGTCGATTAGCAGCGCATGGCCATGCGCGGGATCGAGCGCGGCCAGCGCGCCGGCCGCGGCGTGGTAGGGCGCGAGCCGCACACCGTCCTCGCGTAGCGCGTTGGCCAGCGCCGGCGAGACTTTGCCGTCGGCGACGAACAGGGTCGCCTCGTCGGGGCCGACCAGCGCGTGCGCCAAAAACACGGGGTTGTAGCTGACGTCGGCGCCGCGCAGGTTGAACAGGTAGGCGATGTCGTCGAGGGTCGAAATAAAATGCTGCTGCGCGCCCAGCCTGGCCATCGCCGCGCGGGTGGCCACCAGCTTGGCCGCGCGGCTCATGGTCGCATACGGCTCGGGGTGCTCGAACACGGCGGCCCCGGGCAGGCCGGGACGCTCGTCCCACACGGCTTCGAGCAGGTCGATATCGGTGCGCAGCGTAATGCCGCGCGCGCCCAGGGCATCGGCCAGCAGGCGCGCCGTCGACAGCCCCAGCACGCGCGCGTCGACCGCCACGCACTGGCCCGGCGCGAGGTTGGCGGCCAGCCAGTCGATGTGCAGCAGGCTGGCGCCGGACGGGATCTTCATGAGCGCGACGGCGCTGCCGGCCAGTTCGGTCTCGGCCTGGGTCCAGTAGCGCGCATCGGTCCAGACGCCGGCAAAGCTGGCGGTGGCGATGAAGGTGCCGACCGAGCCGGTGAAGCCGGAAAGCCATTCGCGGCCCTTCCAGAATCCGGGCAGGTATTCGGACAGGTGCGGGTCGGACGAGGGCACGACGACGGCGTCGATGCCTTGGCGCAGCATGGCCTCGCGCAAGGAAGCGAGACGCTCGGCGCGGCTGGCGTGGGAACCGGATGTTGGCGTTGGCGGCGTGATGGCTGTATCGTTCATGCTTTCTATAATACGCGCTCGGCCCGCGCTTGCAAAACCGCAATGGTGAGCCGAAAATTTTGGCGCCATCTTTGCCTACCGGGGGACAGACCGGGGACAGACCGGGGTCAGACCCGGGTCTGACCCCGGTCTGTCCCCGGTCTGTCCCCGACGGCGCGATTGTTTGCCAGGGACAATGGAATTTTAACGCCGCCGCTCAGGCCGGCAGGAGCAATCAATGGATTTTGAAACCGCCAAAGCCTTGTGCCGCACTTTTCCGGGCGCGGTCGAAGACGTCAAGTGGGGCCATGTGGCCGTGTTCTCGGTCGGACTCAAGATGTTCGCCTGTTCCGACCTCGACGTGCCGGCCGCGCGCATCAGCTTCAAGGCCGAAGCCGAGCGCTTCCTCGAACTGACCGACCGGCCCGGGATCATTCCGGCGCCGTATATGGCGCGCATCGGCTGGGTGTGCGTCGACGACGCCTCGGCGATCAGCGACGACGAGGCGGCCGCGCTGCTGCGACGCGCGTACGAGCTGATTTTTGCCAAGTTGAGCAAGAAGATGCAGCGGGAGATTGGAGAGGGAAATTAGGTTTAGTGGCGTATAAATCGCGCAGGTTGAGACCTCCAGTAAAAACCAACCAACATCGTCCTCGCGCATGCGCCACCGCCTTCGCGAGGACGATGTTGATTCAGGCCTTAATGCGAGCGCGCGCCCAATCCGGCACGCATCACACACACCGTGTTGCAGAAATCCAACTAGCCCCGTTTGTGCACTGCGATATGCAGGATAATCGATTCGACCCCATCCTGACTTAGGCAGAGCACCATGCAAGACTTCCACTACACAAGGGCCCGCGACTTGATCGAGCACGCGGAGGAAATCGTCGATGCCGCGACCGTGCAGGCGGCCGTGCGCCAAGTGGCCGACACGCTCAACGCGCGCTTCGCCGACCCGACCGAAAAAGCATTTCCGCTGGTGCTCGGCGTCATGGGCGGCGCCGTCGTGTTCACCGGCCAGTTGCTCACGCAGCTAGTGTTCCCGCTCGAATTCGATTACATCCACGTGAGCCGCTACGGCGACGACGACCAGGGCGGCAAAGTGGTGTGGAAGGTGATCCCGCGCTCGGACGTGACCGGCCGCACGATCATCGTGGTCGACGACATCCTCGACGAGGGCGAAACGCTGGCGCACGTCAAACAGCGCCTGCTCGACATGGGCGCGGCCGAAGTCATCATCACCGTGTTCGCCGACAAGGCGATCAAGCGCGCCAAACCGATCAAAGCCGACATCGTCGGGCTGTCGATTCCCGACGCCTTCGTGGTCGGCTTCGGGATGGACGTCTACGGCTACTGGCGCAACCTGCCCGGCCTGTGGGCGATCCGCGCGCAAGACCTCAAGCCGCGCTGAAGCGGCCGGCCGGCGCGGACCGTTCTACAACGCCAGCCGTGCGCGCGCGGCGTTGTATTCCTGCTTGAGCCGCTCGACCATTTCGGCCACGCCCGGCACGTCGTCCATCATGCCCACGCCTTGGCCGGCGCCCCAGATGTCGCGCCAGGCCTTGGCCGTGCCCGAGCCAAAACTCATCTTGCTCTTGTCGGATTCGGGCAGCGCGTCCGGGTCGAGACCGGCGTTGAGGATCGACTTTTTGAGGTAGTTCCCGTGCACGCCCGTGAACAGGTTGGTGTAGACCACGTCGGCCGCGCTCGAGGCCACGATCGCCTCGCGGTATTCGTCCGTCACATTCGACTCCTTGGTCGCGAGCCAGCGCGAGCCGATGTACGCGAAGTCGGCGCCCATCGCCTGCGCCGCGAGGATGCCGTCGCCGCTGGCGATCGATCCGGACAGCGCGATCGGCCCCTTGTACATCTTGCGCACCTCGCCCACCAGCGCGAACGGCGACAAGGCGCCCGCATGCCCGCCGGCGCCGGCCGCGACCAGGATCAGGCCGTCGACGCCCGCCTCGAGCGCTTTTTCGGCGTGCCGGATCGAGATCACGTCGTGCAGCACGATGCCGCCGTAGCCGTGGATCGCGTCCATCATCTCCTTGGGCGGCGCGCGCAGCGAGGAGATGATGATCGGGACCTGGTGGCGCACGCACATCTCGACGTCGTGCGCGAGCCGGTCGTTCGACTGGTGCACGATCTGGTTGACGGCGATCGGGCCGACCCGCTTGTTGGGATGGGCTTCCTGGTAGTCGGCCAGCTCGCGCTTGAGGTCCGTGAGCCAGGTGTCGAGCATCTCGACCGGGCGCGCATTAAGCGCCGGGAACGAGCCGACGATGCCGGCCTTGCACTGCGCCGCAACCAGCGCCGGTCCGCTGGCGATGAACATCGGCGAGGCGATGACGGGTAGGGAGAGGTTTTGCAAAGCGACGGGCAAGGTCATGTCTGGCTCACAGGCGAAAATGTGGATGGGGATGGCAGCGGATCATTATAGAGCGAAAAAAGAACGATCGTGCTTGTTGTGCGAAATGAATGATGGAGGGACGGCTCTAAAGCGTGCAAAGCCGCGATAAAATGCCAACCATCGCATCGTCCTCGCGCATGCGGGGACCCATAGAACAGTTGCTATGAGCCTACGTTCTATGGATCAACGCGGGTGCGCCGAGCCCTTCGCGAGCACG
Source organism: Pseudomonadota bacterium (assembly GCA_040384885.1). GTDB lineage: Bacteria > Pseudomonadota > Gammaproteobacteria > Burkholderiales > Burkholderiaceae_D > Telluria_A. The sequence goes on from JAZKIN010000071.1 coordinate 11,900, forward strand.
ATGTGGTGGTGTGCAGACAGCATCTAAACCAGGAAAAATAGTCCATGAACATCGTCAAACTCGTCCTTGTCGCCGCCATCTGCTACGGTGGCTACCACCACTGGCAGAAGACGCAAAGGGAGGGCGGTGGAGCCGAAGGCGGCGCGCTCGCAAGCGCGGACCAGGGCAGCAAATCGCGCAATGGCTTCGTCACCCTCCCGCCGTTCGAAGGCGCCGCAGGCGGCAAACAGGTGGTGATTTTCTCCCCGCCGAACTGCCCAGAGGAAGGCGCGCAGCGGGCCAACGCGCTGGCCGACGGACTGTCGCGCAAGGGCATCCAGGTGGTGCGCTCGCACAGCGCCAACTGGAACTTCGAAGGCGGCGACCAGACCACCGCCAACAAGGTCATGGCCGTCATGAACGGGGACGTGCCGATCGTCTTCGTCAAGGGACGGGCGAAAGCGAATCCAAGCCTCGACGAAGTGCTGGCCGAATACGGTTCGACCAAAATCTAAGGCCCGCCGCGCCCCTACTTGCCGGCGATCTTGCCGGCCACGCCCTCGACCAGGTAATCCATCTTGTTGAGGCCGTCGTCGCCGAGCATGCCCGCGGCCAGCCGCAGCTTGCCTTCGTTGTCCTTGAACGGGCCCATGAACGGACTCATGGTGCCGGCCACGATCGCCTTTTCGCGCTGCTGCAGCAGTTGCAGCACCTCCGCCGGCACGCTCGGGTGCATGCCCTCGAGCTTGACCATGCCGTCCTTGATGCCGCCCCAGGTCGCGCTGGTCGTCCATTTGCCGTCGAGCACCGCCTTGGCCTGGCGCGTGTAGTAACTGCCCCAGTGGTGGGTGACCGCGGCCAGTTGCGCCTTCGGACCGAACTTGGCCATGTTCGAGTGGTAGCCGATCGCGAGCTTGCCCTTCTCCTGGGCCGCCTGCACCACGGCGGTCGAATTGGTGTGGTGGGTGACCAGGTCGACGCCCTGGCCGAGCAGCGTGACGGCCGCGTCGCGCTCCTTGCCCGGGTCGAACCAGCTGTTGATCCAGACCACCTTGACCGTGGCCGACGGATTGACGCTGCGCATGCCGAGCGTGAACGCGTTGATCCCCTGCAGCACCTCGGGCAGCGGGAACGCGGCCACGTAGCCGGCCACATTGGTCTTGGTCATTTTTCCGGCGAGCACCCCGGCCAGGTAGCGCCCCTCGTACAGGCGCGCATTGGCGGTCGCCACGTTCGGGCTCGACTTGTAGCCCATCAAGTGCACGAACTTCACATCGGGAAATTCCTTGGCCACCTGCAGGGTCGGGTTCATGTAGCCGAACGAGGTCGCAAAAATCAGCTTGTTGCCCTGTTGCGCCAGGTCGCGGATCACGCGCGCGGCGTCGGCGCCCTCGGGCACGTTTTCGATGAACTTGGTGCGCACCCTGGCGCCTAGGTTCTTCTCGATCTGCTTGCGTCCGATGTCGTGCTGGGTGGTCCAGCCGGCCTCGCCGACCGGCGTCGTGTAGACGAAGCCGACGCCGAGCGGGACGGCCGGCGCCGCGTGGGTGGCCACGGCGGCGGGCAGCAGGAGCGCGGCGATCAGGGCGCGGCGCAGGATCAGTATCGGCATGGTGTTCCTTCAGGGCCTGAAGTCCTTGCCCAGCGATGCGGGCAGGTGCGGTTTGATGTGGTTGGGCTTGCGCGATATTAGCACCAGCACAACGATCGCAGCAATATAGGGCAGCATCGACAGCAGCTGCGACGCGACGTCCACATTGAGCGCCTGGGCATGGAAGCTGAGGATCGTGACGCCGCCGAACAGGTAGGCGCCGCCGGCCACGCGCAGCGGGCGCCAGGTGGCGAAGTTGATCAGCGCGAGCGCGATCCAGCCGCGCCCCCCGACCATGCCCTCGGCCCACAGCGGCGTGTACACCAGCGACATATAGGCGCCGGCCAGGCCGCAGCAGGCGCCGCCGAACACGATCGCGGCGAGCCGGATCGGACGCACCGGCAAGCCGATCGCGTGGGCCGACCACGGCGACTCGCCGACCGCGCGCAGCACCAGGCCGGCGCGGGTGCGCTGCAGGAACCAGGCAATCGCAACGCACAACAGCAGCGCGAGGTAGACCACGGGGTGCTGGCGGAACAGCGCCGCGCCCAGCACTGGCAGCTCGGCCAGCCAGGGCACCGCGTGGCCGCCGTTGCCGATGCTCTGGCCCGCGTAGTCGATCCCGATGTAGGTCGATGCGCCCGCGCCGAACAGCGCCAGCGCCAGCCCCGTGGCGATCTGGTTGGTGCCGAGCCAGACCGTCATCCACGCGAAGAAGGCGGCCAGCAGCATGCCCGCGCCGGCGCCGGCCAAAAAGCCCAGCGTGGCGCTGCCGCTGTCGACCGCGACGGCAAAGCCGACGACCGCCGCGACCAGCATCATGCCTTCGGCGCCGAGGTTGACGACGCCCGCCTTCTCGTTGATCAGCAGGCCGAGCGCGGCCAGCATCAGGGGCGTGCCCGCGTTGAGCGCGGCCGCGATGAGCGGGGCGAGGCTGTCCATCATTTTTCCCGTTTCATGTTGAACCGAAGGCGGTGGCGGATCAGGACGTCGCAGCCGAGCAGCGCGAACAGCAAGATCCCCTGGAACACGCCCGTGATCGCCTGCGGCATGCCGAGCCGCGACTGCGCCAGCTCGCCGCCGATGTAAAACAGGGCCATGACAAAGCTGCCGAAGATCGCGCCGACCGGGTGCAGGCGCCCGACGAAGGCGACGATGATGGCGGCAAAGCCGTAGCCCGGCGACACCGACGAGGTCAGTTGGCCGATCGGGCCGGCGACCTCGCACACGCCGGCCAGGCCCGCCAGGGCGCCGCAGGCGAGCAGCGCGCTCCAGAGCGCCTTGCGCGACGAAAATCCGGCATAGCGCGCCGCGAGCGGGGCCATGCCGGCCACGCGCAGGCCGAAGCCGGCGATGCTCTTCGACAGGTACAAGCAGCCGCCCGCGGCCGCCGCGAGCGCGAACACGATCCCGAGGTGCAGGCGGGTGCCGTCGACCACCACTGGCAGCAGCAGTGCCTCCGGCAGCATTTTCGATTGCGGAAAATTGAAGCCGTCCGGATCCATGAGCGCGCCATGCACGAGATAGCTCAGCAGCAGCTGGGCGATGTACACCAGCATGAGAGAGACCAGGATTTCGCTCGCGTTGAACAAGTCGCGCAGCAGCGCCGTGATCGCGGCCCACGCCATGCCGCCGCCCATGCCCGCCGCGAGCATCAGCGCCAGCGCGCCGGGCCCGGTGAGGCCGCGCGCATCGAGCCACAGGCCGGCGGCGCCGCCCGCAATCGCGCCGAGCACGAGCTGCCCCTCGGCCCCGATGTTGTAGACGTTGGCGCGGAAGCACAGCGCCAGCCCGACCGCCACCAGCAGCAGCGGCGCCATCTTGACGCCGAGCTCGGACCAGGCGCGCAGGCCGCGCATCGGCTCGACGAAAAACATCGACAGGCCCGCGAGCGGGTCCTTGCCGACGGCGGCGAACAGCAGCGCGCCGCACAGCACCGTGAGCAACACGGCCAGCAACGGCGACAGCGCCGCCATCAGCGCCGACGGTGTGGCGCGCGCCTCAAGCCGCAGCATGCCGCGCCCCGCCCGCCTGCGGCCACAGCCCGCTCATCCACTGCCCGATCTGCGCCACGCCGGCGTCGGCCGTGGCGATCGAGGGCGAGAGCCGGCCCCTGGCGATCACGTGCAGGCGGTCGGCGAGCGCGAACAATTCGTCGAGCTCTTCGGAGACGAGCAGCAGCGCGCAGCCGGCGTCGCGCAGCGCCAGCAGTTCGGCGCGGATCTGCGCCGCCGCGCCCACGTCGACGCCCCAGGTTGGCTGCGCGACCAGCAGCACGCGCGGCGCGCGCATGATCTCGCGTCCCATGATGTATTTCTGCAGATTTCCGCCCGAGAGCGATCCCGCGGGTGCCTGCGGCCCGCCCGCCTTGACCTTGAAGCGTTCGATCACGGCGCGCGCGCGGGCGGCCAGCGCGCGCGTTTGCACCAGGCCGTAGCGCACCGCCTCGCTCCCTTGCTGCGTCAGCAGCACATTGTCGGCCAGCGACAGCTCGGATACGGCGCCGCGGCCGAGCCGCTCCTCGGGCACGAAGCCGAGTCCCAGCGCGCGCCGCGCGGCCGGCCCGAGCCGCCCGGCCGCGGTATCGCCGAGCATGATGGCGGCGCCGTCGGCGCGCCGGTCCTCGCCCGACAGCGTGGCCAAGAGCTCCTGCTGGCCGTTGCCCGACACCCCGGCCAGGCCGACGATCTCGCCGGCGCGCAGCTCGAAGCTGATGTCCGCCAGGTCGACCCCGAACGGGTGGCTTTTGGGCAGGCACAGATTGCGCACGACAAGCCGGCGCGCGCCGGGCGCCGGATCGGCCATCTGAATCGTGTGCGACAGCGGCGGCGGCGGCGCACCGATCATCATGTGCGACAGGCTGGCCGCCGACTCGGTGCGCGGGTCGCAGCTGCCCACGTTTTTTCCGTCGCGGATCACGGTGCAGTGGTGGCACAACGCGCCGATTTCGTCGAGCTTGTGGCTGATGTACAAAATGCTGCAGCCGCCGGCGGCCAGCTGGCGCAGGGTGGCGAACAGTTTGTCGACCGCCTCGGGACCGAGCACCGAGGTCGGCTCGTCGAGGATCAGCAACTGCGGCTTGGCCAGCAGCGCGCGCACGATCTCGACGCGCTGGCATTCGCCGACCGACAGCGTGTGCACGGGGCGCCCGGGGGCGAGTTCGAGCCCGTACTCGGCGGCGGTGGCTTCGATGCGGCGCGCCAGTTCGTCGCGCCGGGTGCCCGACGGCAGGCCGAGCGCGATGTTCTCGGCCACGGTGAGCGAGTCGAACAGCGCAAAGTGCTGGAACACCATCGCGATGCCGAGCGCGCGCGCTTGCGCCGGATTGGCGATGCGCACCTGCCGGCCGTTCCACAACACGCGCCCGGCGTCGGGCGCGACGATGCCGCAGATGATCTTCATGAGGGTCGACTTGCCGGCCCCGTTCTCGCCCAGCACGGCATGGATCTGGCCCGGTGCGACCCGCAGGTCGATGCCGTCGTTGGCGACCAGCTTCCCATAGCGCTTGGTGACCGCGTGCAGTTCGAGGCGTGCCGTCATGCTTTTTGTGTCCGTTTGTAAACTGTGGTCCGGAGCTGCGTACTTATGGTATCGGTATCCCGGCCATTATCTGTAAGGCGTTTTTTTGCCGCCGCGTTCGTCATGCAGATAAACAACACGACAGCCTGATTTTGGTCTCCCGGCGCCGATGCACGCGCCACGCACGCCGGGCGGATGCGATGATTATAGGGATCGCGCTGCCATCTTAGGCGACATTCATAATTGATTACCTCACACGACGGAGAGATTTACGCATGACCAAGCTGTTACCGATTTCAATGGTCGCCATTCTAGGCGCCGGCTGTTCGCACATGAGCGACCAGGCGATCAACGCAAAAAGTCTGGCCGAGTTAAGGAACGCGAGCGTCGTGCGGACGGTATATGCGGCAAAGGGATTCACCGTGCTGCAGCCCAGCTTCCCAGGGCAAGGTCCGATCAACATGGCGGTCCGTGACGACGTGATCAACGACTTCGGCGTGCCCGATCCGGCCGCCGCCATGGGCGCCACGCTGGGCGCGGCACTGGCCGCATCGCATGGTGCGCAAGTCAGGCCCCAAGCCATCACGGTCGTCAGTACCGACGTCGCGGCGATCGCCGAAGCGGCCCGCGCATCGGCCCGTTTCGCGCTCGATGTGCGCACCTTTTCGTGGTTGGTCACTTACTTGCCGCTGGCGTGGAATAGCTATGGCCTCGCTTATACGGCATCGGCGCGCCTGATCGACACCGAAAGTAAAACCATTGTCGCGCAGGGTTACTGCAACCTGGGCTTCAACAAAACGGTCAACCCGCCTTCGCTCGAGGGGATGCTGTCAAACAGGGCCGCCCGCCTCAAGCGGGAGCTGCAGCTTTCGGCCGAGGAGTGCGCCAGGACTTTCAGCGCCCAGATGGCAATTGGCCCGCTTGGCAAAATGGTCGAGGGGGACTCGGTGCCGGCGCTGCGGCCGGCACCGTCGGCCACGGTCACCACCTCGCCCGTTTATGCGCAGCCGGTCGAGGCGGTGGCAGGCGCGGCCCCCGCCCCGGCGCCACAGGCGTATGTCGAGGTGCGCCAGCCGCCACCGGCGCCGGCATTGGCTGGCGCCGGCAACCAGGGCACCGAATACGACACGCTGATGGCCACTGTGCGCGCGCGCCACAACAAGCTCAATCCGGACTCGCCATATTTCGACGCCGACACTTACGAATGGCTGATGGCGCGCCAGGCCGAACACGAAAAGAAAGGTCTCGCCCCCACCGCGGCCTTGCGCCGCGCGGTCGAGAACCTGGAACAAAACTAGCGTTGCTTACGCTTCGCAGTTGACCAGGTCGGCGCCGTCGATGCGCGCCGCGCCGGCCTTGACCAGCGCCTGCGCCGCCCATTGCGCCAGCGCGTCGGGGTCCTGCTGCAAAAAGCGGCGGTTGGCGCCCACCACCAGGGGCATCGACGCGAACAGCGCGCCCGCGTCGGCGAGCGCGATGCGTTGGCGCTCGAGCAGCAGGAATTTGAGCACCACCTTGATTCCGTTGTGCGCGTTGCGCACCGGGTCGGCCGCCAGGTACGCGAGCCGCGCACGGGCCCGCGCGAGCGCGCCGGCCGCATCGGCGAACGGCGCGCCGTGGCCCGGAATCACCAGCCGCGGCGCGAGGCCGGCGATCAGGTCGAGCGTGGCGGCCGCCTCGGCGAAGCCCGATTCGCCATCGAGCTCCGGAAAAATCACGCCCATGCCGTTTTCCCACAGCGCGTCGGCCGAGATCAGGATGCCCTCGTGCGCGCAGTAGAACACCAGCGAATGGGGGTCGTGGCCGGGCGCGCCGAGCGCCTCCCAGCGCAAGTCGCCGAGGTTCAGCTGGTCGCCCGGCGCGAGCGTGGCGTCGAAGCCGAAGCGGGCGCAGCTCTGGCCGGTCGCCTCAAAGCTCAGCGCGCCCTGGTCCCAGGCGCGCACGCTGTCGGCCTGCGCCGCGGGAATGGCGGTGTGGCAGGCGTAGTGCGCCTGCAGCGCCGCGTTTCCGCCGCAGTGGTCCGAATGCAGGTGGGTGTTGAGCAGCCGGTCGAGCGGGCGGCCGCCCAGCGCGTGGCGCACCAGCGCCAGCGTTTGCGCCGCGTGCGTCACATAGCCGCTGTCGACCAGCGCCGTCTCGCCGCGCCCGATGAACAGGATATTGTTCGACGACAGCCAGCCGCGTTCGAACACCCGCATGGTGGACGGCAGCATGGCGGCGGCGCCGCTCATTTTTTCATCTGGCAGGCGAGCGAGATTTTTGCAAACTCCACCAGCACGTCCTGCGAGCCGCCGTTGAAGGTGACGAACGAGACGCCCGTGCGCACCACGAGGCGCGGCGGGAACAGCCAGCTCGCGTACGGAATGCCGATCATCTTGGCGCTGCGGACGTCGCGCCACTCGACCCGCTTGTCGAACATCCAGGTTTGGCGGATGCCGGTTTCGTCGATCGTCGTCTGCGAGCGCAGGAACCAGTAGTAGCTGACCAGCATAAGGATTGCGCCGCCGAGCAGCAGCGACTTGACGCCAAGGCCGTACTGGAGCAGCGGAAAACGCGTCGCGATGCTGGCGGCATAACCGAACAAGGCCACCGTGATGACGGTCGCGATCCATCTGAAGCCATTGCCATAGGCCGGGCCGGTGACGGGTTTTTCGGGTTGGTACGGATTGATCATGTCAGAACTCCAGGTCTTGTTCGCGGCGCTTGATTTGAGCCCAGACCGCATTTTTGTAGTCGTCACTGGCGCTGCTCCAGTTGATGATTTCGTCGATCGTGCGCAGGCAGCCGCGGCACAAGCCGGTCTCGGGCGCCATCTCGCACAGGCTGATACAGGGCGAGGGCACCGGCGTGGGCATGCCGGCCGGCGCGCTCATGCACCCTCCCGCGCCGGCGCGGCCTTTTTTGCGCCGACCTTGCCGTTGAAGCGCTGCGCGTCGATCACGCAGCGTTCGTGCGTGCCCTCGCAGATGCGCTCGGCGGCGTCCCAGGCCTCGAGCCGAAACTGCACGCGGCGCCCCTCGACGGCGGTCACCTCGCCCTTGACCAGCACCTCCATGCCGGCCGGCGTGGGCGCGAAATGCGTGAAGTTGACCATGGTGCCCAGGCTCTGCTCGCGCGGCCAGTCGAGGAAGGGCATCATCGCGTTGATGCTGGCGAGCTCCATGATGCCGACCATGTAGCCGGTGGCGAGCACCTCGGGCATGTCGCGGCAAAACGGCGTGTCGTGGTAAAGCTGCGGCACGGTGGCGCGCGCGGGAACGGTGTAGCGCCATTCAAAACGCAGGCCGGGTTGGAGGTCGGGGCTCATTGCTGGACTTTATTGGTTGACTCGTTGCTGGTTGGCTAGTTGCTGGTTGGCTAGTTGCTGGTCGGCTCGTTGCTGCATATCTTGTTGCTGCTGATCTCTTTGCGCGAGCCATGTTGGCGGCGCGACCCATATTATGCCGCGAAAGCGGGACGCCGGACGGGGGGGCTGCTTGGGCTATTCAAAAACGCATAGACCTGGGCACCGCTAAACATTTCTGCATACCGTCGCGAAAATGCTACCGAATCGCGCTTGACTCGGCCGCCGAGCCGCGTACACTACCATCCATACAGATGGTGTGTGGATGATATAAATAGACATTGACGGAGAATTATGAATACGCGTGACCTTAAACCTAAGATCGCAGAGTCGGAAAAAATCACGATCAACCTGGGCCTCATCGATCTCGGCCAAATCGACCTGCTGGTCGATGAGGGGTTTTATTCGAACCGTACCGATTTGATCCGCACAGCCATCCGCAACCAGCTCAACACGCACGCGGACGTCGTCCGGCAAACAGTTGCTCGCAAGAGTTTGGCACTGGGCATGCACCATTACTCGCGCAGCGATCTCGAGGCTGCGCTCGCTGCCGGCGAACGCCTGCAGATCCAGGTATTGGGCTTGGCCAGCATCGCCGTCGACGTCTCTGCCGAACTGGCGCTGGCGACGATCGAATCCATTTATGTGCTTGGGGCGCTGCATGCAAGCGGCGCCGTCAAGACCGCTTTGGCAGGCCGCATCCTCTGATGCGCTACAAAAAAGGAATATTCCCATGAAATTGAATCAAAACATGCTCGCGCAAATGCGCAAGGCGACCCAATCCTTGCTCGGCCAAGGTCCGAAAGCGGCCACCAGCGCCATCCAGCAGGCCCTGCGCGGCATCAAAGAGGCGCCCGACGCCACGCCAAAGGCCGAGGCCCACGTGATGCGCGACATCAATCCGCCGCCGCCGGGCAGCGCGCCGCCGCAGTCCGCAGCCAAGCCCGAGCCAAAGCCGGAAGCGCAGCGCCAGGCCCCGCCCGAAGCGCCCGCCAAGGAATCCAGCGCGCCGTTCGGCGGCGGCTTCGAGTCGCCGTTCCAGAACAATGCCGCGTTTAAGATGCGCGAGCAAAGCGCCGCGCTCAAGGACCTCGTGCCCGAGCTCATGGCCGGGCTCGACCGCCTCAGCACCGAAGGCCTGTCGGGCTTCAAGATGCCCTCGTTCGACCTGCCGGGCGGCGCGGGCGCGCCCTCAGCCGGGCCGGCGCTGCCGGGCAAGTTCATCGACGCCAGTTTTAGCAACAGCGCGGGCACGCGCAGCTACAAGCTGTACGTGCCCAGCACCTACACCGGCCAGCCGACCCCGCTCGTGGTGATGCTGCATGGCTGCACCCAGAACCCGGACGACTTCGCCACCGGCACGCAAATGAACGTGCTCGCCGAAGAAATGCATTTCCTGGTCGCCTATCCGGCCCAGTCGCAGCAGGCCAATGTGTCGCGCTGCTGGAACTGGTTCAACGCGGTCGACCAGCAGCGCGACCAGGGCGAGCCGTCTATCATCGCCGGCATCACGCGCAAGGTCGCCGACGACTACGCGGTCGACCGCAGCCAGATCTACGTGGCGGGTCTGTCGGCCGGCGGCGCGATGGCGACCATCATGGGCACCTTGTATCCCGACCTGTACGCGGCGGTGGGCGTGCACTCTGGCCTGCCGTTCGCGGCGGCGCACGACCTGCCCTCGGCGCTGGCGGCCATGAAGGGCAACCTTGCGCGCAACGCGAACATGAGCGGCAACAACGCGGCGGCGGTGCCGATCATCGTGTTCCATGGCGACAAAGACACCACCGTGCATCCGGCCAACGGACACGAGCTCGCGGCGCGGGGCGCGCGCAGTTCGGCCAAGGCGCCATTGGTCGAGCCGGGATCTGTGCCCAACGGCCACAACTACACGCGCACGGTGCACCAGCGCGAGGACGGCTCGCCCCAGGCCGAACACTGGACCATCCACGGCGCCGGCCACGCCTGGTCGGGCGGCAGCGCGCACGGCACTTACACGGACGGCAAAGGGCCCGATGCGAGCCGAGAGATGATGCGGTTTTTCAAGACGGCGCGCTGATATGGCATCTGCCTTTTCGGGCAGCGATTGTTCGCTCGGCACCGCCTTGAAGCTTGAACGGGGCCGAGCTAAACTGGGACTGTTAGATTCACCATGAGGGTGTGATGAAAACGATTAATTTCCAAGACGTCGAGACGAACCTTTCGCAACTTGTCGACCAAGCGGCGCGAGGGGAATCTTTCATAATCACTAAGGGCGGCAAGCCTCTCGTCAAAGTAGTCGCATTCGATACGCCGACAAGCAAACAAGCGAAGCGCATCGGTTTTATGACTGGTCAAATTGTCGTACCCGATGACTTCAATGAACTGGGCCGTGCCGAAATTGAAGCGATCTTCGGCGGCGAAGAATGAAGCTCTTATTGGATACGCATCTCTTACTGTGAGCGGCGGGCGATGCGATTCGGTTAAGCACGGCTGCACGAGCGCTGATTGAATCTTCCGAGAATACGTTATTTTTCAGTTCAGCGAGTCTGTGGGAAATCGCCATAAAGCACGGCTTGGGCCGAGCGAACTTTAGAGTCGACCCAAAAAAATTTCGCCAGGGCTTGCTGGACAATGGTTATATCGAACTGCCAATCAGCAGTGAACACGCAGTGGCAATAGTCGGGTTGCCACCAATTCATAAAGATCCGTTTGACCGTATCCTCGTCGCACAGGCTACCGTCGAGGGGCTAACCTTCCTGACGACAGACGTCGTGCTCGCACAATACCCGGGGCCTATACGATCGATCTAGCTTCTACCAGCAAGAACGGCGACTTCGTCTTCAAAACTACGACGCGAGGTCCGGCGAGCGCATGAGCAGCTCGCTTTCCTCCAAAAATTTCATAAATGCTGCATTGACCGGTTCGGCATCGGTGATTGGCAGCATATGCCCGCCTTCGAACGATTGGCAATACACGCGCGGCAAGGTCTGCGACAGCAAGCTCGCGATGCGCTTGGCCGCGAGCGTGGTCCCGTTGCCGGACAACAGGCAGACCGGGAGGTCGAGCTTGCGCAAGTCGGCCAGCCGCAGCGGATCGCCGAGCAGGGCCTGGAAATCGAGCTGCACCTTGTCGATCTGGCCGATCAGCACCTGCTGGATATTGGGCGCGATCGCCGCGAAGGTGCCCTGCCCGCTCCAATAGTCGAGGAAGTCGCAGGTCGCGCCGGCCTTGTCGGTCGCAATTTTTTGGCGCAAACCCGCGACAACGGCGCTGATTTCGCGGTGCCCCGGGTCGGCCTGCTCGAGCAGGTAAAAGGCGGCCGGTTCGAACAGCGCCAGGCTGAGCACACGGTCGGCCTGCTCGTGCGCAAGGCGCAAGGCGATGGCGCCGCCGTACGAGTGGCCCATCAAATGGAACGGTGCGCCCTTGGGTAGATGCTGGTCGATGACCGCGCAGATGCGTTCGATCTCGTCGTCGAGCGAAAACTGCTCGCTGTGCTCGGGCATGGCGGTTTTTCCGTACCCATACAGGTCGACCGCGATCGGATGGAAATTGTCGTCGAGCCCGGCAATAAACCGCTTCCACTGGCCCTTCGAACTCATGCTGCTGTGAAGCATTACAACAGCGGTAGCAGACGGCTCCCTGCTAATAAATGTGGTCATATTCGTCATGTTGGAAAGTTATCGGGCCAGCGAAAGGCCGATATTATAATTTACATACTTTCCATCATGCAAATGCGAGCACTCGGCGAGCCGGCACGGCGATGACGGCCTTACTGCTCGGCGATCTCGTCGTAGCCGCGCCCGATGAATTGCACGAAACAGAAGCCGTGCCCGAACGGGTCGGACAGCAAGGCCAGTTTGCCCCAGCCTTGGGTGCTGGCCGGCTGCTCCAGTTTGGCGCCGGCCGCGACGGCCCGTTGCACGGCAGCGTCGATGTCGGTAACAACGACATCGAGGTGCATCGGCGTCCAGTGCCGTGCGTAGCTGCGGGTCTGGGCCGTGGTCGAGGCCGCGTGGCTGCCTTGCGGCTTGTAGAGCACGTAGATGGGGGCCGGCCCGCCCAGCAGTTCGGCGCCAACGTCGCCAAAGCGGCGGCCCACGTGCAGCCCGAACGCATCGACGTAGAACGCGATCGCCCGGTCGAGGTCGTCGACATCGAGATTAACGAGAAAATCCATCTTTGCCCCTCAGCGAGACAGTCGCGGCCAAACCGGCCGCTTGCAAACTATACGTTTTTTGGCCGGACCGGGCGCACCATAGGCGCCCACCGTTCGAAATACCATTTCATGCCCAGCACGGCGCCGGCGAGCACGAGCGTCAGGCCGTTGGCCAGGATCACCGGCCACGCGCCCATGGCCAGGCCATACGCGAGCCAGAGCGCGACGCCGACAATAAATATCAGATACATCCCGGTCGAGACGCCCGGCGCGCCGCGCTGTCGCCATACCAGCATCACTTGGGGAATGAATGCGGCGGTCGTGCACACCGCGGCGGCGAAGCCGAGGTGGTCGGTGTTGAGGTTCATGCGCGGTCCGGAAAGTTTATCTGAGGCAATGACCGGACTATTCTAGGCCAGATCCGTACCGGGCGCAGCATCGCGGTGCCGGCCGGCTTCGATCTGTTGCGCTTCGATGTGTTGTTTAAGGCACGCGGGACACCAGCAACTGGCGCCGGCGCCCGGCAGCGCGACCACCGGCGGCAGCGCCGTGCACCAGCAAGGTTCGGCGCCGCCGTCGGCCATCGCGCAGCCGAACTGCGCGCCGCAGGCGCTGCAGGTGCTCATGGCTGCGGCCCCTCGGGCGGGCCCTTGCGCATCGCGCCGCGCAGCAGCGCCATCTGGCCGCCGAAGCGCGTGCAAGCCTCGCACACGAACAGGTGCAGGCGCACGCGCGCACGTTCGACCAGCGACAGGTCGCGGTCCATCGCCTCCGACACCAGCCGGTGCACTTCCCTGCAGGTGGGCTTGAAGCCCTCGTTGTGCTTGTTCATCGCCTTGTTTTCCCGTCATCTGCCCGTCATCGCGCTCGCTGCGCGGACAGCTTGCCGAACCTGTCCCGGTCGAGGCACTCGTGCGGCCGCACGCTGGCACGATACAGCATCACCCTGGCATTAGCCGGGGTGAGCGCCATTTCCTTACAAATTTCTCCAATCTCGCGCTCGGGCCAGGCGCGCAGCACGAAAATGCGCGCAGGTTCGGGAGGCGGTTGCTCGAGGTTGTGGGCATGGGCCGGCTTCAAAAAACCCAGCGTAGTGCATCAGCGCTTAAAATACAACGAGCTGGCTTTATAATGCCTACAGGACCGACCCGGTTTGCCTGTAGAATCTCGCAAAATTTCCTTTTTCCGCTCCCATGACTGCTCATTTGACCAATCTGAAGAACCAGAACGACGACCTTACCTCTGTCTCCCCGCAGATCAAGGCGCAGATTTTGGCTGAAGCCCTGCCGTACATCCGCAATTTCCACGGCAAGACCATCGTCATCAAGTACGGCGGCAACGCCATGACCGAGGACCGCCTCAAGCACGGCTTCGCGCGCGACGTCATTTTGCTCAAGCTGGTCGGCATGAATCCGGTCGTGGTGCACGGCGGCGGCCCGCAAATCGACGCCGCCCTCAAAAAGCTCGGCAAGCAGGGCAGCTTCGTGCAGGGCCACCGGATCACCGACGAAGAGACCATGGAAGTGGTCGAGTGGGTGCTCGGCGGCGAAGTCCAGCAAGACATCGTCATGTTGATCAACCATTACGGCGGCCAGGCCGTGGGCCTGACCGGCAAGGACGGCGGCTTGATCCGCGCCCGCAAGATGGCCATGCCCGACAAGGAAAACCCGGGCCAGTTCATCGACATCGGTTTCGTCGGCGAGATCGACGCGATCAATCCGGCGGTGGTCAAGGCGCTGCAGGACGACGCCTTCATCCCGATCATCTCGCCGATCGGCTTCGGCCAGGACGGCCAGGCGTACAACATCAACGCCGACGTCGTCGCCGGAAAAATCGCGGAGATTTTGAAGGCCGAAAAGCTGATCATGATGACCAACATCGCCGGCGTGCAGGACAAAAAGGGCAATCTCGTGACCGATTTGTCGGCCCGCGAGATCGAAGAGATGTTCGCCGACGGGACCATTTCGGGCGGCATGCTGCCGAAGATCTCGTCCGCGCTCGACGCCGCCAAATCGGGTGTCAACACGGTTCACATCATCGACGGCCGCATCGAACACTCGCTGCTGCTCGAAGTCTTGACCGAACAGGCTTTTGGCACTATGATCCGCTCGCACTAAGAAATTGTGGCGCGCCTTTAACATCGTAGCGCGCCACACGAATCGCCCTTTTAGCTCAGTGGTAGAGCACTCCCTTGGTAAGGGAGAGGCCACGTGTTCAATCCACGTAAAGGGCACCACGCTTCATCCCCTCGTTTTACCCCCCCGCCCTACCCTTTAATACACCCGCTCCACCTTCAATCCGCGCGCGCGCAACAGCGCTGGCAGGCCTTGTTTGCCGACCAGGTGCAGCACGCCGACCGCGGCCACCGTGTTGGTCTGCCCCTTGACCAGCGTTGCGAGCTTGTCGGCCATCGGCCCGTTGCGTTCCTCGAGCAGCACCTTCTGGAAGAACTTCCCGCCGACGCTGTCGTCTTTTTCGAGGCGCGCTGCCACCGCGTCGAGCGCGGCCTGGTCGCCGTTGCGCCAGGCGCCGACGATCTCGTCGAGCTCCGCATGCTGGCGTCCGGACTCGATCATGGCCACGGTCTCTTCGAGCATGCGCCATTGGTCGGCCAGCGGCAGCCGTCCGAAAATGGCCATTTGGGCCGCCGCCGATTCGAGTTCGAGCACCGGCACCTTGGCCGTGCGCGCCAGTTTGGCCAGGTGCAGGTCGACCGAGAGGTCGGGGCGGTAGCCGAGCGAGACGTATTCGTGCAGGCCAAGCAGCACCGACACCATCCATGGTTTATACGGCGCCACCGCGGCCAGGTCGAGCTTGGCCCGTTTGAGCACCGGCTCGAGGCGCGCCTTGAGCGCGGGCGGCATCGCGCTGTTGCCGGCGCTGCCCGGGGCGAACTGGGCGTGTTCGCGCAGCTGGCCCGCCATCTGCGCCGGGTCCATCAGCGGATCGACTTCGAGCGCCAGCGTCGAGGCGCCAGCGACGGCGGCGGCGATGCGCGGTTCGAGCGGATAAAACTCGGGTAGGCCGACATGCATGGTGCCGAACAGGTGCAGCGTGTGGCTGCCCGAGGTGACCTTGAACAGCGCGCCCCGGTCCGCGCCCCACGCCGCCGGGGAGGCGAGCAGGGACAAGCTCAGGAACATCACTATAATCTTGCTTCGCATCCGTCTTCCTTCGCCGTTCGATTTAACAAAGATACCTGTGGCAAATAATAGACCCTCTTCGCCGCTCTGGCTGTTTGATCTCGACAACACTTTGCATAACGCCTCGCACGCGATCTTCCCGCTCATCAGCGCGAACATGAACACCTACATCGCGCGTGTGCTCGGGGTCGGCGGCGTGGCGGCAACCCAGGCCGAGGTCGACGCGGCCCGGCTGGGCTACTGGAAGCGCTACGGCGCCACGCTGCTGGGCATGATCCGGCACCACGACGTCAGCGCGGCCGATTTTTTGCGCGAGACGCACGACCTGGCCGGGCTGCAGCAGATGATCCGGGCCGAGCGCGGGCTCGGACTTTTGCTGCGGCGCCTGCCCGGCCGCAAAATTTTGCTGACCAACGCGCCCACGCGCTATTCGACCGACGTCATGCGCCACCTCGGGCTGCGGCGCCACTTCAGCCACCATGTCGCGATCGAGAACATGCAGGTGCACGGGCGGCTGCGGCCCAAGCCGTCCAAGCTGATGCTGCGCCGGCTGCTGCGCAAGCACGGCAGCGCGGCGCGCGACGCCATTTTGGTCGAGGACACGCTGGCCAACCTGCGCACGGCCAAGCAGATCGGCGTGCGCACGGTCTGGGTCACGCAGTACCTGCACATGAGCGACCCGATCGGGCGCGCCGCGCTGCCCAAGACGCTAAAACACCCCGCTTATGTCGATGTCAAAGTAAAATCCGTATTGCAACTTTTACGGCGCCTTGAGCGGCTGCGCTGAACCACTAAACCTAACCTCCGTCGAGATCACATGGCAAGCACCAAGCCGGGTCAGCGCAAGCTGCAAATTCTCCAGGCTTTGGCCACCATGCTGGAGCAGCCCAAAGGCGAGAAAATCACCACCGCGGCGCTCGCGGCACGGCTCGAGGTGTCGGAGGCGGCGCTGTACCGCCATTTCGCCAGCAAGGCCCAGATGTTCGAGGGCCTGATCGAATTCATCGAGTCGAGCGTGTTCGGCCTGATCAACCAGATCGCCGAGCACGAGGCGGGCGGCATCGACCAGGCCCACGCCGCGCTGCAGATGCTGCTCTCGTTCGCCTCGAACAATCCCGGCATGACGCGCGTGCTCATTGGCGACGCGCTGGTCAACGAAGACGAGCGCCTGCAGCTGCGCATGAACCAGTTTTACGACAAGGTCGAACTGGCCTTCAAGCAGTCGCTGCGCCTGGCGGTGACCCAGGGCCACGGCCAGGAGGCCGACGTGGCCGCGCGCGCCGGCCTGCTGGTGAGCTACGTGGTGGGCCGCTGGCACCGCTTCGCCAAGAGCGGCTTCAAGCAAAATCCGACCGAAGGCACGGGACTGCAAATCGCGCTTTTGCTGGCCGCCTAGGCGGCGCACACTGCGTCCATGGATAGTACCGACTGCTTCGCCCTGCTCGACGACGCGAGCGCCTCCGACCCTGTGCACGCGCGTTCGCGCCTGTACACGGGGCATGCTGGCACGCTCGCGTGCGGCGACGTGGCGCAGTGGCCGCGGGTGCTCGAACAAATGCAGCAGGCGCTCGCACGCGGGCTGCATGCGGTGTCGCTGCTCACGTACGAACTTGGCGGGCACCTGCTCGGCATCGACGCGCACGCGCTCGACGAACCGCTGGCGCAAATCCTGCTGTTTGAAAAATGCGAACACCTCGCGCCGCTTGAAGTGGCCGCGTGGCTCGCAAACCGCACGCAGGGCGAGGCCGCGCCGGCCGGTATCGCGCGGGTCGAGGCCAATGTGAGCGAGGCCGAGTTCACGCGCGCGCTCGGCCGGATCCACGACTACATTTCGGCCGGCGACACCTACCAGGTCAACTACACCTACCGCTTGCGCTTCGACGCCTTCGGCTCGCTGCCGGCGCTGTACGCACGTCTGCGCGCGCGCCAGCCCGTGCCATACGGCGCGTTGGTGGCCCTGCCCGACGGCAGCGCCGTGGTGTCGCTCTCGCCCGAGCTGTTTGTGCGGCATGTGGCGGGCGAACTGCTCACACGCCCGATGAAGGGCACGGCGCCGGCCGGCCTGGACGAGGCAGACAACCTGCTGCGGGCCGGGGCGCTCGCGCAGGACACCAAAAACCGCGCCGAGAACCTGATGATCGTCGACCTGCTGCGCAACGACCTTGGGCGGGTGGCCGCCACCGGCTCGGTCGAGGTGCCGGCGCTGTTCAACGTGCAGCGCTATGGCAGCGTGCTGCAAATGACATCGACCGTGCGCGCCACGTTGCGCGACACGGCCACGCTGGCCGAGGTGTTCCGCGCGCTCTACCCGTGCGGCTCGATCACGGGCGCGCCCAAGCGGCGCACGATGGAAATCATCCGCGAGCTCGAACCGTCCGCGCGCGGCATCTACACGGGCGCGATCGGCTGGTTCGATCCGCCCGCGCAGGGCCGCGCAATCGGCGACTTCTGCCTGTCGGTGCCGATCCGCACGCTGGCCTTGAAGGCCGAACGTGACGGCGTGCGCGCCGGGCAGATGGGCGTCGGCGCCGGCATCGTCTACGACAGCGACGCCGAAGACGAGTTTGCCGAGTGCCGGCTCAAGGCGCGTTTCTTGACGGGGCTGACGAACGAGTTCGAACTGTTCGAGACGATGCGCGCCGCGCACGCCGACGGCTGCGCGCTGCGTGAGTTGCACCTGGCGCGGCTGGCAGCATCGGCGTCGCGCTTCGGTTTCGCCTATTTAGCCGCCGCTGTGGATGCGGCGCTGGACGAGGCCTGCGCCGCATTGCCGGCGACGGGGCCGCACCGGCTGCGCCTCGGCTTAAAGGAGGACGGAGCCGTCAGCGTGGTCACGGCGTCGCTGCTGCCCTTGTCCGAGCCTGTGCACGTGTTCATATCGACGGAGCGCGTGCAGGCGGACGATATCTTCCTGCGCCACAAAACCAGCATCCGCACCCGCTACGACGCCGCCTGGCGCGATGCCGAGGAGCGCGGCGGCTTCGACACCCTGTTTTTCAACGAGCGCGGCGAGCTGACTGAAGGGGGCCGCAGCAATGTGTTCGTGCGGCTGTCCGACGGCTGGTTCACGCCGCCGCTCGCATCGGGCGTGCTGCCGGGGATCATGCGCGGGGTGATGCTTGCCGACCCGGCCTGGAACGCGCGCGAACGCGTCATCACGCGCGCCATGCTCGACGCGGCCCACGAGATCGTCGTCTGCAATGCCTTGCGCGGACCGCTGCGGGCCACCCTGCACCCCTAGTGTGGTCGCAACTGCGGCTCCGATGCCGACGCAAACTGTCAATCGCTTGGCCGTTCTGACCCCAATGCCGCGAAGTTAAGCAGAAGTTACATCGTCCTCGCGGAGGCGGGGACCCATAGAACCGATGAGCAAAGCTGCGACCGATCGCGACTACTTGCGCCGACCAGGGAACGACATCCGCAACTTAGCGACATGTGGGGTAAGAAAGGCGAGCCTTGGTTTGTTCTCGCGCGACTTGGCTCCATCAGTTCGGCCGCGGCCGAAACATCGGTCGACCGGCAGTCCGTAAAATGACATCACCAATTTTGAGAGGCGGGGTCATGGAACTGATCAACTACCTGAACGAAAATTTTTTCACCGAAGACCAGCTGCTCGTAGCTTGCCAAATCGACGCCGCCACGCTTTTGAAAATGCAGCAGCGTCGGATCATGCCCCTGCCCTCGTACCACGTCCAGCTGCGTGTCGATTGCGATTCGGTGTTCGGCATGCACAACGAGCAATTCGCTATCGCCTACTATGCCAAGGGCTATGCGGTTTGGATCGGCATGCTGCAAACGCTTACGAACGATGGCGAAGCATTCGAGCGTTTCGCCACGCGCTACCGCAGCCGCGCGCAGGAACTCAAGGACCTCGGTATCGCGCCCCGCCACGAAAAGCTCAATAAGGGTATGGACGCGCACCTACGCTCGGAGTGGGAGCACTTCCTGAAAGGGACCTACGGCCTGTGCACCCGCAGCGGCCTTCCATCCGATATCGCCACCAAGGAGGTGGCGGCGGCCATGATCGAAGAAGTCCTCGCCGATGTAGATGAGCGTGCGCTCACTCTCGACGAGAGCAAGACGCTGCAACACGCGGTCGACTTACTCGATTCGGCAAGCGCGATGTTCGCGCCGCACGAAATAGCCCGCAGCTCACGTCAGCGTCTGATTAACGACGTGCGTGACAAGTACCATTTGTAACGCCGGGGCGCGCTACAGCCAGCCGCGCAGGAGGGTGTACACCTCGGGCGACGACAGCAGCGTCATGTGGCCCGTTTGATAGACCACGGCCTGGTCGGCCGGGCCGAAGTGCAGTTGGCGCAGCGGTTCGGCATGCTGTCCCAGCGCGCTCGCGAGCGGCACCAGCCCATCGCCGGCTAGCCGGTCCTGCAGGTCGCCGGCTTGCTTGCCCAAAGTCGCGGCCACCGTGAAGCAGCGCACCTTTGCGGGTAGCGGCGGACATTGGGGCAGCGCGACGCCATGTGAAAATCGGTCCTTAGCGCTGTCGGCCGCCAGCACGCTGCCGTGGCGCAGGTCGGTGATGCCCGCGCTGCGCAATTTGGCGAGCCGCGAGAACGGCGCGCTGTAGGCGCTCGCATCGGTAAGCACGTGCACCCAGTTGCCACCGCGTTCGAGCGGCGCGCCGTGGTGCGGGGTGCCGAGGAATGCGATTTTGCTCAGATGCGCGAGCCAAGTGTGGCCTGCCGCGGCGCCGTAGTGGTAGGCGCTACGTGCGAGCAGGCCGCCCATGCTATGGCACAGGATGACGATTTCTTGAGGCGGCACGGGCCACTGCTGCGCCATCGCCTGCAGCAGACCGGCCAGTTCGCGTCCGTTGTCGGCCACGTGGCGGCCGCTGTTGTAATGCAGGTAGACCGGCGTGTAGCCGCGGTCAAGCGCCAATGCGGCGCCATGGTCGTGCCCCTGGCGCTGCCACTGCAGGTCGTTCATGCACAGGCCGTGGGCCAGCACCAGGATGCGCCCGGATGCGTCGGGGATCGCTTGCGCGAGCGCTGCGCGCTCGATCACGAGCGGCTTGCCGCCGCGGCGCAGCGACATCGGGATCGCGAGTGGATTGGCGCCGGCGGCCAGGCGGTCGCCGAGCACTCCGTTGAGTGCCGCGAGCAGCGCTTCGCGGCCGGTCCAGCCGTTTTGCTCGCCGAGCAGCGGGACCAGACGGGCCAGCACCGATTCGATGCTCGCGCCGACCATCCGTGTCACGCCCTTGACGCTGCGGTAGACCAGCGAGCTGACGCCGGCGACCGGCCGTCCCAGCGCGGTGCCGACCGCCTTGTCGAGCACCGTCATGTGGACCGCCTCGACCAGCTCGGTCACACCGGCGACCGCCTCGATGGCGAGCCGCGAGGCCCCCAACAAATCGGCCGCGTGTGACTGCTTTTTCGGCATGTTCGTTTACGGCGCCAGTGCCTGCTCGATCTTGCTAACCAATTGCTTGTCGTCGGGTGTGACTTTGCTTGGGAAGTGCTCGACGACGCGGCCCTGGCGGTCGATCAGGTATTTCGTGAAATTCCATTTCGGCTCTTTGCCGGTGTCCTTGATCAGCTGGGCGTGCAGCGGGTTGGGCGTGCTGCCGCTGACCTGGCTCTTGGCGAACATCGGGAATTTCACCCCGTAGGTGTTGTAGCAAAGGTCGGCGATTTCTTTCGCGCTCCCCGGTTCCTGTTTGCCGAAGTCGTTGGACGGGAATCCAAGCACGACCAGGCCCTTCGGACCGTACTTCGCGTAGAGTTTTTCGAGTCCCTCGTACTGGACCGTGAAACCGCAATAGCTGGCTGTGTTGACGACCAGGACCACTTTGCCCGCGTATTGACACAGGTTCTGGGGCGCATCGTCCTGCAGGCGGTTGAAGGTCTGCTTGAGCACTGCCGGACATGCCGCCGCGGCCACCGGCGCTGCCGCGGGTGCCGCCGGGGCTTGGGCATGGGCGGTCGACGTGGCCGCAACGGCGGCGCACAGGGAGGCGAAGAGCAGTGCTGATGGCTTGAACATTTTGTTTTCCATGCGGTATGAATAAACGGGAATTCATTCTATGCCAATTTGGCACGCCGTGTGTGTTGGGTAAAGTGCGTGCGCGAGGACGATGTGGTGGTTGGCGAATTTCCGCATTACTTGGCGGAGTTGGACGCCTACGTTATTTTAAGTTCGCTCAGCTTGGGGTCGGGCTCGGGGAACTTGAGTTCGAGGTCGTGCATGATCTCGTGCAGAAGCGTTGCGATCGCGAGATTACGGTGTGTCTTTGAATCCGCAGGAATAATGTACCAAGGCGCATGGTCGCAATCGGTGGCGCTGATGGCCGCTTCGTATGCGCGCTGGTATTCGTCCCACGATTCGCGCTGCACCAGGTCGTTGGCATCGAATTTCCACTGCTTTTCGGGATCGTCGAGGCGTTCCTGCAGGCGCTCGCGCTGCTCCTCCTTCGAGATATGCAAAAAGACCTTGATGATGACGGTGCCGGTTTCCGCGAGCATTCGTTCGAAGTCGCAAATATGCGCGTAACGCCGTTTGCATTCCTTCTCGTCGATCATGTCCTGCACCCGCGTGATCAACACATCTTCGTAGTGGCTGCGATTGAAGATCGCGATCTCGCCCCATACCGGCACGTGCTGATGCACACGCCACAGATAATCGCGTGCCAATTCGGCGGCGCTGGGGGCCTTGAATCCAACGGAGCGCAAGCCCATCGGGTTGATGCCGCTGAACAGGGCGGTGACGGTGCCGTCCTTGCCCGAGGTGTCCATGCCCTGCAAAACCAGCAAGACCTTTTGCTTGCGTTGCGCGTACAGCATCTCTTGGCAGACGGCGATGCGGTCGGTCAGGGCGGCGGTCAGCTCGCGGTCGCGCTGCTTGATTTCCGACTTGCTAAGTTGTTCGCCCTTGGATACTTCGCGCAACGGCGTCGCTTGCGCATCCTCCTCGCGCAGGCGCACCTTGCCGGATGCGCGGAACAGCTCGCGCGCGCTCATGCGGAAACCGCCTTGTGTTCGATCTTCACGCAATGGTCCATCACGACGTCAAGGCCGGCGGTCTTGGCCAAGCGGGCGGCTTCATCGTTGACGACGTCGAGTTGCATCCACAGGCAGGCGGCGCCGATGGCGATGGCCTCACGCGCAATCGGGACGATTTCTTCGGACTTGCGGAAGCAGTCGACGAGGTCGATGCGCACCGGCGCGAGCGCGGCCGCCGCTTCGGCCAGGCTCGCGTAGACCTTTTCGCCGAGGATCTGCTGGCCGCTGTAGTTGGGGTTGACCGGGATGATGCGGAAACCATGCTGCTGCAGGTACGCGGCCACCTCATGGCTGGCGCGCTCCGGTTTGTTGGACATGCCGACCACGGCGATCGTCCTGGTCGACTTGAGAATTTCGGGGATGGTTTTCATTGTTCTTCTTTGAATTCGGGTAGAGCGATTCAGAGTATCAGAACTGTATCGAACCATGGCGCGTCGTTGGCTGGTGCGTTTCGGACGCACCAATGGAAAAGGGCAGCCGTGGCTGCCCTTTTCCGCCGGAGGATCCGATCAAAAACGGTAACCGGCGCCCACGCCAAATAGGAGGGGATCGATGCTGACGTGGCTGGCCCGTGCGCCGGCGACCAACACGTCGCTTCCTATGCGTACCTTCTTCAGGTCGAGGTTGAGCGACCAGTTTTTGTTAAGTTGGAAGTCGGCGCCCAATTGCAGGGACAATCCGACGCTCGAGTTTTCCAGGTCAGCCGCTCCGCCGAGCAAACGCACACTGGAGATCCGGGTGTAGTTGAGCCCGAGTCCAACGTAGGGCTTGATCGTGGCGGCCGGCGCGAAATGGTACTGGGCGCTCAGGGTCGGGGGCAAATGCTTGAAGGTGCCGATCGCGGCGCCATCGAGCGTGACGGTGTGCTTTTGGGGATAGGTCAGGACCAGCTCGGCTGCCAGATTCAGTGTAAAGAAATACGAAATGTTGAAATCGGGGATGGTCTTGCTGCTGACATGGATGCGGTCGGACGCGCCCACTCCGGCCAAGGGGGCCGATTCGTTGGCCGGTTTGATATGGACCGCGCGTACCCGGATCAACCAGGGCGATTCCTGTGCCATGGCTTGTCCGCAAAGCAGACCGAGTCCGGCGAGCGCGATGGTCAGTGTCGATGTTTTCATTTCTCTTTCCTCTTTTACGTGGCGTTAAGTAATAGGGAAAGTATATTGATGCGGCGCAGCAAAATCGTTGATGTGGATCAATTACCCATAACGTTAGTGTGGTTATCGGCCCACTGCTGGATATATGCAATTAGGGGAGCCGAAGCTCCCCCAGATTGATCGCCGTCGGAGCGAGGACTTACGGCAAGCGCTTACCGGGCATCTCACGCCCGCCCTGCAGCAGCACCAATTGCGAGATCTTGCCTTCAGCGTTTTTCTCGAAGCGCACTTTCGCGTCGACCTCCTTCGGGTAGAACAACGTCTCGCTCAGCGCGTGCAGGTCGAACTTTGGCTGGCGCGTCGCCTGCGCAGAGAGCTGGTCGCCAGTGCGCGTGACTTCCATGACAAAACCCGGCGCGAGCTCGTAGCGGCCGACATAGGTGTCGAGCACGGCTTGCGCGACCTTGACCGCCGCACGTACCGGCAGTGCCTCGGCCGTGCGCGCGTTATCCGCCGCAGTGCCGTTCTGGTGCACGGTTACCTTGCTGACCGCACCGCCCGCATCGCGCGCGAATTCCAGATTGACGAGCGAATCCTTGATGAAGAATCCGTTGGCAGAGTGGGCAATCAGGGGCGTGATGCCACGGCCCGTGCGTTGCATCATAAGCTGGTCGTTCTCGCGCCAGAACATGCGCTTGCTCTTGTCGTCGATGGTGTAGACACCCGCGAATGCATCGAGCGCCTTGGCGTCGAGCTTGACCGCCTTGTATTCGGGGAATGCGCTACCGATGGCGATCGCACCGGCTTTTTGCGCGACCATTTCTGGCTGCACCAATCCGGAGTCGGCGTTGCTCAAGACGGCGACGAACACTTTGCTCTGCGGCAGGCGCAAGGCGAAAGAGGAAAAGCCATTAATCCCGCCGCCATGGGCGATGGTAGGTTGGCCCTGTAATTTGCCGATCTGCCAGCCATAGCCGTAGTCGCGCGTGCTGCCATCGGCCAACTTGAATGCCGTGAAGGCTTTGGCCAGGCTGGCCGCGTTGATCAGTTTACCTCCGGCGATGGCCGCCTCCCAGCGCGCGAGGTCGTCCACGGTCGAAACCAGCGATCCCGCCGCATATGGTTGGGTCATGCTCAACGGCGCCGACGGGGCGTACGTCGCATCCTTTTTCGAATGGCCTTCCGCCTTGGTCGCGGCAGCGCGCTCAAAGCCCTCGTGGGCGGTGTTGTTCATACCGAGCGGCACAAAGATGCGCTTCTCGACAAACTTTGCGTAGGGCATGCCCGAGACTTGCTCGATCACGGCGCCGAGCAGGAAGTAGCCGGAGTTGTTATAGGCGAAGTCGGTGCCCGGTTCAAAGGTCAAGGGATCGTTCTTGAAGGAGTCGACCATCTGCTTGACCGTCAAGTCCTTGGTGCTATTGGCCATGAAGTCCATCTTGCCCGTGTAGCTCACGATGCCCGACGTATGGGTCAGCAGATGCTCAACCGTAATCTTCTTGCCCTTGGTCGGATAGTCGGGGATAAATTTGGTGATGTCGTCCGACAGCGCGAGTTTGCCCTCCTCGGCCAGCATCAGGATCGCCACGGCCGTGAACTGCTTCGTGACCGAGCCGATGCGCAAGGTCATGTCCGGTGTCATCACCTGCTTCTTGACAACGCTAGCCATGCCGTAGGCCTTGCGGAACACGGTCTTTCCGTCGCGCGTCACGATGACTGTCGCACCCGGCTCATCCGCTTTGTAATGCTGGGAAATGCTGGCATCGATTTGCGCGGACAGCGCACGCTCGGCCGCGGCCGACATCGGGGCGCTCTGGGCGATGCTCGATGGAGCCTGCAAAGCGAGTACGGCGGCGATGCAAAGGGTGGACAGTTTAAGCATGGTTTCGTTTCCTATATTTTTGTTAGCGGATTTAGTACGCCAGGAACATAAGCCCGGAGAGCCGCCAATATAGGGGAACGACCAGCTCAGCTCGGTCGCATTCCGACGAATGGCGCCCGGACAGGCGTAAAGGGTCGAATTTGAGGGATGACTAATTTGAATCGGAACAGGTTCGCGCGGTTCGGATCGGTCAGTGCGTCACGACGTACAACCATTTGCCGACCTGGTAACCGAGTGCTTCGAGTTGCGCAGCACCGACCACGAGCAGGATCAGGGATGCGAGGCCGATCACCACAAGGCGGACGGCCTTGGGACTGAACCGGGGAGCGGTTTTACTTTTATCTAATTCCATCGCGGTCCTTAACTGGAAAATCTTGTCTCCAAGATAATACCCCATGGATGCGGATCGAAGCGACGAAAAAAAAGCAGCCGAAGCTGCTTTTTTAGGCGCTGCGCGAGGCAGCGTGGTGTGGTGCTTAACGATTTTTCTGACGCAGCTTGGCGATGGCAGCCAACTGGGCGATCGCGGTGGCCAATTCAGCTTGCGCTTTGGCGTAGTCGATCTTCGAGTCTTTGTTGACCATCATTTCTTCGGCCTGCTTCTTGGCCTCGATTGCTTTTGCTTCGTCCAGGTCGCTACCGCGGATCGCGGTATCGGCCAGGACCGTCACTGCGTTCGGCTGCACTTCGAGGATGCCACCGGCGACGAAGACGAACTCTTCTTCAGCGCGGCCGACAACCTTGATCCGTACAGCACCCGGCTTGATGCGCGTGATCAGCGGGGTGTGGCGGGGATAGATCCCCAGCTCGCCTGCTTCACCCGGCAACGTGACGAACTCGGCTTCGCCCGAAAAAATCAGGGATTCTGCCGAAACAACGTCAACGTGAATTGTGTGTGCCATGTGTGTCCTATCGGGTTGAGGAACCCTGCGTTTAAGCGGGGTTCCCTAGCCTGTCTTAGTTGAGCTTCTTGGCTTTTTCGATTGCTTCTTCGATCGTGCCAACCATGTAGAACGCTTGTTCTGGCAGGTGGTCGAGTTCGCCGGACGCGATCATCTTGAAGCCTTTGATCGTGTCTTTGAGCGAAACGTACTTACCAGGCGCGCCGGTAAACACTTCGGCAACGTGGAAAGGCTGCGACAGGAAACGCTGCATCTTACGTGCGCGCGCGACCAGCAGTTTGTCTTCCGGAGCCAATTCGTCCATACCCAGAATCGCGATAATGTCGCGCAATTCTTTGTAGCGCTGCAGCGTGCCTTGAACGGCGCGTGCGGTGTCATAGTGTTCCTGACCGACGACGAGCGGGTCCAGCTGGCGCGAGGTCGAATCGAGTGGGTCGACCGCTGGGTAGATACCGAGCGATGCGATGTCACGCGACAGAACGACGGTCGAGTCCAAGTGGGCAAAGGTGGTTGCAGGCGACGGGTCGGTCAAGTCATCCGCAGGGACGTAGACGGCCTGGATCGAGGTGATCGAACCGGTCTTGGTCGAGGTGATGCGCTCTTGCAGACGGCCCATTTCTTCGGCCAGGGTAGGCTGGTAACCCACTGCGGAAGGCATACGGCCCAGCAGTGCGGATACTTCGGTACCGGCCAGCGTGAAGCGGTAGATGTTGTCGACGAAGAACAGAACGTCCTTGCCTTCATCACGGAACGATTCAGCGATCGTCAGGCCGGTCAGCGCGACGCGCAGACGGTTACCTGGCGGCTCATTCATCTGGCCGTAGACCATGGCCACTTTGGAGTTCTCTGGGTTTTCCAGATCCACAACCTTAGCGTCGGCCATCTCGTGGTAGAAGTCGTTACCTTCGCGGGTACGCTCACCCACACCGGCGAACACGGACAGACCCGAGTGCGCTTTGGCGATGTTGTTGATCAGTTCCATCATGTTGACGGTCTTGCCGACTCCGGCGCCGCCGAACAGGCCGACTTTACCGCCTTTTGCGAACGGGCAAACCAGGTCAATCACCTTGATGCCGGTTTCGAGCAGGTCTTGCGATGGCGACAGTTCGTCGTACGCAGGAGCCACGCGGTGGATCGATGCCGTTTGCGCGTGCGATACAGGACCGCATTCGTCAATCGGGTTGCCCAGCACGTCCAGAATGCGACCCAGGGTTGCCTTACCGACTGGCACCATGATCGGCTTGCCGGTGTTTTGGATCATCATGCCGCGACGCAGGCCGTCGGAGGTACCCAGAGCAATGGTACGGACAATGCCGTCGCCGAGCTGCTGTTGTACTTCGAGGGTCAGCTCGGAGCCTTCCATTTTCAGTGCGTCAAAAACCTTAGGCATTGCGTTGCGCGGAAACTCAACGTCAACAACAGCGCCAATACACTGAACGATTTTGCCATCAGCCATGTTCGTTCCTTCGTTTATAGTTAATTCGGGTTTAGACCGCGGCCGCACCGGCGACGATCTCGGAGAGTTCTTTAGTAATCGCAGCCTGACGCGTCTTGTTATAGATCAGCTTCAGTTCACCGATGACACTACCTGCGTTGTCGCTTGCCGACTTCATCGCGACCATCCGCGCCGATTGCTCGGATGCGAGATTTTCGGCGACCGCCTGGTACACCAATGCCTCTACGTAGCGCACCAGCAGTTCATCGATCACGGTTTGCGCTTCCGGCTCGTAGATGTAATCCCAAGAGTGGTTACCCTTGTCGCCTACCAGCTTGTCGGCCGACAGTGGCAGCAACTGCTCCACCATTGGCTCTTGCTTCATCGTGTTAATGAACTTCGTGTAGCAGATGTAAACCGCGTCGAGTTTGCCTTCCTGGTACTGGTCGAGCATGACTTTGACAGGCCCGATCAGTTTGTCCAGGTGCGGTGTGTCGCCAATCTGGATCGCATGCGATACCACTTTGACGCCAACCCGATTCAAGAAACCCAAACCCTTGTTGCCAATGGCAACTGCTTCAATCTTGTTGCCAGCTGTTTCCAGCTCGCGTGTCTTTTGCGTCACCATGCGCAGGATGTTGGTGTTCATACCGCCGCACAGACCCTTGTCGGTCGTGACGATGATGAAGCCAACTGCCTTCGCCTGCACGCCCTTGGCTTGCGCCACGAAGGGGTGCGTGTACTCTGGATTCGCGGTCGCAAGATTAGAGGCGATATTCCGAATCTTGTCACTGTAGGGACGGGCGGCCCGCATCCGGTCCTGCGCCTTGCGCATTTTGGACGCGGCGACCATTTCCATCGCCTTCGTGATCTTCTTCGTATTTTCTACGCTCTTGATCTTGTTACGTATCTCTTTGCCTACTGCCATGAGTCCTTACTCCTTATATTCCAGCCGTTCACATTAAATCGGGGACGGGGCTTTCACCCCGGTCCCGCAATTAGAATCCGCCGGTTTTTTTGAAGTCGGCAATCGCGGCAGCCATGGCGGCTTCGCCATCTTTGTCGAGTTGCTTGGTCTCTTCGATCTTGGCCAGCAGCGCAGCTTGGGTGGCCTTGAAGTGGCCGTGCAGGCCGGCTTCGAATGCCAGCACGCGCTTGACTTCCAGGTCATCGAAATAACCCTTGTTGACTGCGAACAGCGACACGGCCATCAGCGAGATCGACAGTGGCGAGTACTGGGCTTGCTTGAGCAATTCAGTCACGCGTGCACCGCGGTCGAGCTGCTTGCGGGTCGATTCGTCGAGGTCGGAAGCGAACTGCGCGAACGCAGCCAGTTCACGGTACTGCGCCAAGTCGGTACGGATACCGCCGGACAGGTTTTTGATGACCTTGGTCTGGGCGGCGCCACCGACGCGCGACACCGAAATACCGGCGTTAATCGCAGGACGGATACCCGAGTTGAACAGCGAGGTGTCCAGGAAGATCTGGCCGTCGGTGATCGAAATCACGTTCGTTGGAACGAAGGCGGAAACGTCGCCGGCTTGCGTTTCAATGATCGGCAGCGCGGTCAGGGAACCGGTCTTGCCTTTGACTTCGCCGTTGGTGAACTTCTCGACGTAGTCTGGGTTCACGCGTGCTGCGCGCTCGAGCAGGCGGCTGTGGAGGTAGAACACGTCGCCAGGATACGCTTCGCGGCCTGGTGGACGGCGCAGCAGCAGCGAGATCTGACGATACGCAACAGCTTGCTTGGACAGGTCGTCGTAGACGATCAGTGCATCTTCGCCGCGGTCACGGAAGTATTCGCCCATGGCGCAACCGGAGTACGGGGAGATGTATTGCATTGCAGCCGACTCGGAAGCCGATGCCGCGACAACGATCGTGTATTCCATCGCGCCGTGGATCTCGAGCGAGCGCACGATGTTCTTGATCGACGACGCTTTCTGACCGATGGCGACGTAGATACAGGTCATGTTCTGACCTTTTTGATTGATGATCGCGTCAATTGCCACGGCCGATTTACCGGTCTGGCGGTCGCCAATGATCAGCTCGCGCTGGCCACGGCCGATTGGCACCATCGAATCGATCGACTTCAGGCCGGTCTGCATTGGCTGCGAGACGGACTGGCGGGCAATAACGCCCGGCGCGATTTTTTCGATCGGGGTGGTCAGCTTGGCGTTGATCGGACCCTTGCCGTCGATTGGCTGGCCCAGTGCGTTGACGACGCGGCCCTTGAGTTCAGGACCGATTGGTACTTCCAGAATGCGGCCCGTGCATTTCACGGTGTCGCCTTCGGAGATGTGCTCGTAGGCACCCAGAATAACGGAACCGACGGAGTCGCGCTCCAGGTTCATCGCCAGACCGAACGTGTTGCCCGGGAATTCCAGCATCTCGCCCTGCATCACGTCCGACAGACCATGGATGCGGCAGATACCGTCGGCCACGGAGATAACCGTGCCTTGATTGCGAACTTCAGCGGAACCTTCGAGGCCTTGAATCCGGCTCTTGATCAGTTCGCTGATTTCAGATGGGTTAAGTTGCATGCTAACTCCTAATAGTTTCTTGATGCGTAGAGCAAGGGGCGAAGGCGCCGGCTTTTAGTGCGAATTTTTCTTACGACGCGAGCGCAACGTTCATCTGTTGCAGCTTGGCGCGTACCGAGGTATCGAGCACTTCATCACCAACGACCACGCGCACACCACCGATCAGCGAGGAATCCACTGTCACCGTTGGGTTGAGCTTGCGGCCAAATTTCTTTTCCAGCGTCTTGACCAGATCGGCCACCTGAGTGGACGAGATCTCGAACGCGCTCGTGATGAATGCGTCGGCTGCACCTTCCTGTGCGTTCTTGAGCACAGCGAATTGCGCACCGATTTCAGGCAACAGGGAGACACGGCCGTTTTCGATCAACATCTTGATGAAGTTGGTCGCTTCGGCGGTCACCGGTGACTTGATCATCGACGTGAACGCCTCGAGCACCTGGGTGTCCTTGACGTTCGGGTTGCGGGCGAAGCCCTGCACATCGGCATTGGCGCCGATGTTGGCCAGTTCGCCCACGAGGGTCGACCAGGCCGCCATGTCGCCGGTTTGGGCGACACGGAACAGTGCTTCAGCGTAAGGACGGGCGACGGTAGCGAGTTCAGCCATGATTACAGCTCGACAGCCAGTTGCGACAGCAGGTCGGCGTGAGCCGCTGCGTTCACTTCGCGCTTGAGGATCTGCTCGGCGCCTTTGACGGCCAGACCGGCAACCTGGGAACGCAGTTCTTCGCGTGCCTTGATTACTTGCTGGTCAGCGTCGGCTTTGGCTTGCGCAATGATGCGGGCTGCTTCAGCGGTGGCGTTGGCCTTGATTTCGTCGGCGACCATCACGGCGCGCTTTTCGGCGTCGGCAATGCTCTTCTGGCCTGCGTCACGGGCATTCGCCAGTACGCGTTGGACTTCGATTTCGCCTGCTTCTTTGGCCTTCTTGCCTAAGTCGGCAGCAGCCAGACCTTCGGAGATTTTCTTAGCGCGTGCATCCAGTGCGCCCATCACGTTCGGCCAGACGAACTTTGCAACAAAGGCGGCCAAAATGAGGAACACGATGGCTTGCACGAGCATCGTTGAATTTAAATTCACAGCAATTTCCTTCTCAGAATGACGTATGCCGGGCGGGCGGGGACGCGCGCCCGGCTACAGAGAACGGGTTCTTAAGCTGGGAAAACGCCAGCGAACGCGAACATCATTGC
Organism: Pseudomonadota bacterium; assembly: GCA_040384885.1. Taxonomy (GTDB): domain Bacteria; phylum Pseudomonadota; class Gammaproteobacteria; order Burkholderiales; family Burkholderiaceae_D; genus Telluria_A. Next base: position 43,684 of record JAZKIN010000071.1, read on the forward strand.
GATACCAACACCGATCAGGAATGCAGCGTCGATCAGACCAGCCAGCAGGAACATCTTGGTTTGCAGGGTGTTCATCAGTTCAGGCTGACGTGCCGATGCTTCGATGAATTTGCCGCCCATGATGCCGATGCCGATACATGCACCGATAGCACCCAAACCAATGATCAAGCCGCATGCCAGTGCTACGAAAGCGATGTTAGTCATCAAAAACTCCTAAAATTAAAATAAAAAGAACAAAAGTTAAAAACAAAGATACTTCAAAAACCTACTTCATCCGGGGGCCGCTCGGCCTCCCGGGGCGTCACAAAGCTTAGTGACCTTCGTGCGCCTGGCCGATGTACACCAGCGTCAGCATCATGAAAATAAAGGCCTGCAACAACACGATCAGGATGTGGAAGATCGCCCAGATCGAACCGACCAACAGGTGGAGGCCGGACAGCAGCACGCTTTGGGTGGTGAAACCAACCCACGAGGCGCCCAGCAGTGCGATCAGCAGGAACAACAATTCGCCGGCGAACATATTACCGAACAGTCGCATCGCCAGCGACACGGTCTTGGCGACGAATTCGATGATGTTCAGGCCCAGATTGAAGATCCAGAGTGCCGGATGGGCGCCGAACGGTGCGCAGAACAGTTCGTGCACGAAGCCGCCCGCGCCCTTGATTTTGATGTTGTAGTAGATCATTGCCGCGAAGATCACCAGGGCCATGCCGAAGGTGCCGTTCAGGTCGGCGGTCGGGACCACGCGGAAGAATGGCTCGCCGTGTTCGCCATGGATGCCGAGCACGCGGAAGGCGGTGGCGAACAGGTCGACCGGCAGGAAGTCCATCGAGTTCATCAGCAGGACCCAGACGAAGGCGGTCAGGGCCAGCGGGGCGATGAAGCTGCGGTCGCCGTGGACGATCGCCTTGGCCTGGTCGTCGACCAGCTCAACGACGGACTCGACCATGCCTTGGAAGCGGGTCGGCACGCCGGCGTTGGCGCGGCGCGCGGCCAGCCACAGCAGCAGGCCGGTCGCCACGGCCATGATCACCGAGAACAGGATCGTGTCGTAGTGGATGATGCTGAAGTCGATCATCGAGGTCTGGGTCGACGATGCGTTGTGCGCCAGATGGTGTTTGATGTACTCGCTGGCCGTTGGGGCGTGGGCCGCAGCCGCGTGTGCTACTCCCGCTGCATTTTCAGTAGTCATTTTTGCCTAAACAATAAGATTATGTAACTTTTGAGCGCCACGATGAAGCCGCCGATCAGCGCGAGCCAGTTCAAATCGCGGTACAGCCAAG
>JAZKIN010000072.1:0-12046 GCA_040384885.1 Pseudomonadota bacterium
GACGAGTCGTTGAACACGCGCGTCGTCAGCACCACGCGTTCGTTGGGCTGGTACAGCGTGCGGTCGCTGGCAACGGTCGCATGCGCGGGCGCGGCGGCACCGGCGTCAACCACCTTGAAGTCCGACTGCGAGCGCGCCACCGTGCCGTTGTCGCCAACGAGCACGGCGACCACGCTATAGTTGCCGGCCACAATGGCGCCCGTATTGAACGGCGCGATCACCGGGATGGCGCCGGCGCCAGCCAGGCTGACCTGCTGCTCGCCGATATCGGCGACCAGTTTGCCGGCGCTGTCAAACACCTGGACCTTGAGCGTGCCGCTGACGGCCTGCGTGTCGGTGTTGACCAGCGTGGTGCTGACGACCGCGTTCGTGTTTGGCGCATAAACGGGCAGGTCGGTACCCACGTTCAGATTGACCAGGTTGACGGCGCGCACGAGCGGCACGGCCAGCGGCACCGTGATGTCACCGGCCGCGAAGCTGTTCTGGAAGCTGATGAAGCCCGAATCGATGGCCTTGCGTTCCTCGCCGAGCATGAAATTGCGCTGCGTGGCGCTGAAGCACACCTGGGCGCCCTGCGCCGGCACGTCGCGCAGGCTCCAGACGTATTCGGTGCGGCCATCCGCGCGAGGTATTGTTGCGCTCGGCGGTTTGCTGGCGCCGGTCAGGGTCTGGCCCGGCTGTGCCACCAGGTGTGCCTGGACGCCGATCGCGCCGCAGGTGACGGGCACCTGCCAGATGCGATTGGTGCCATGGTTCCACATCAGGATGCGGTTGTTGAAACGGTCGAAGGCGATATCGTCGATGTCCCCCAGGGTGGGATCGATCTTAAGCGTATCGAACACAAGGGCAACATTGCCCGTTCGCGGCGCCACCTGCGCCAGCGTGTGCTCCTCGCCGGACTGGTTGAACTTGCCCCATATTTGAGCCGCGACATAGAGATTATCGGCGCAGTCGGCCGCGATGCTCATGCCCTCATTCTCGAAGAGGGGGTCGTTCACACGATCGGCCTTGGAAAAAATGGTCGAACTAGTGCCGTCCGCTGCGATCTTGGTCACAATGTGGAGGGCGTTCTGCACGTAAACGTTGTCACGTCCGTCGATGGCGATGCTGATCGGGGAAGGCAGGCCGGACGTGGTCACAACGGTAACCACACCCTGCTTGTCGACCTTGAGCAGCTTGCCGCGCGTGCCGACCAGCACTTCGTCCTTGCTGTTAACCTGCACACCGCCGGCCGTTTCAACGCCGGAATCCGGCTTGACACCGAGATCGGCGACCACGGTCTTGACGCCGGCGGGGCTGATGCGGATCAGCTCATAGTTTCCACTCCCCGGCTTCTCCGATACGACGTAGAAATTCTGCTCCGCGTCAATGGCCAAGCCGCGTGCCAATTTCATTCCGTCGGCGATTTTGACGCTTTCGCCCGATTCATTGGTGCGGTACAGCGAAGTCCTGTCGGTCACATACAGCCTGCCCTGACGGTCGCCTACCATGCCGATTGGCGAGAGGGCTGCGCTGACCGCGCGCACCTGTCCCGTTTCGACGCGCGAGATACTGGTGAAGTCGGCGCCCTTGAGATCGAGGCACATATTCAGTTCGCTGTCGCCCGGGGCAACCATCGTGCGCGCCGCCGACAAAAGGGCCTCGGCGTGTGGTCCGACGTGAACGAAGTTGCTCGCCTTGCCTTCGATACCTTCGCGCCACAGTTCGATCTTGAAATCGCCACCGTATGGCGGTGTCCATTTGCCAAAGTCGAAACGGGCGTAACTGCCGTTCGCTTCCATTGCCGCCATCGGCACGCTGGCCTGAAATACCATGGTGCCGGCCGGCGGTGTGACGGGCGCTTCGGTCACGCTCACTTCGAGCAGCCCGCCAAAATTGGGCGCATTCCGGTTATTGCTGAGAACATACAATTTGCCATTGCCCGCATCGTGCACGCCGCTCAGGTCCCACTTATTGACGAGCAGTTCGATGCCCAGCCCACTTACCGCGCCGTCGCTTGCGACCCGCACCGCCACACCACTATTGCCAACCGCGGTCAGCGCGCCGTTGGCGGCGAGCGCCAAGGCGTTCATTCCTGCTGGAACTCTGGCTACCGTACCGATCTTGCCCGCATCAAATTTGACAATCGTGTTGCTGCCCTTGTTGAGCACAAACACACCACTGTCCGCCGCAACGCGCACGGCTACGGGCTCAGCCACGCCGGTCGCGAACACATCCCAAGAGGCAATGCCCGCGCTGATGTTGAGCTTGCGCAGCTGCGCATTGGCAAAATCTGCCGCGTACATGTCGGCGCCATCGGCCAACAGCGAATTGAAAGTGTGGCCTTCGGCCGAAAGGGTCGACGCGTTGCCGCTGGCGTCGAGGCGATAGATCGTGAAGCCAGCAGACAGCGTGACCCGTCCGGCGGCATCGATCGCCAGTGCGCGCGGGTTCGTCACTTTTGCGAACGTGGTCGCCAGTGGCACCGCGAGCGAATCGAAGCGGCCGACTGTCTCACCATCAAAATTGGCCACGTACAGGCGGCCGCTGGCGTCGAACGCGAGCCCTTGCGGCGTGCGCAGTCCAGCGAAATCCCGGACGATCGCACGGGTTTGGTCGAGGATGATCACGCGGCTGGTCGTGGTGCCGATTGCCAGCGTGCCGTCGCCCTTTGCCGCGATGCCGCTCAGGCTATCTGCGGCGGTGAAATAGGTGTCGTAGCCCAAGGACCCGTTGCCGGTCCAACGGTAAATGATACCGGTGCCGGAAACGCCGAGGGTCTCAGCACCGCTGTGGGCCAGGAACTGGGCCAGCAAGGTGCCGGGTTTTTTCACCGGGTAGCTGTCGCCGGTCATGCTGAACAGGCCATCTGCACCATCGACAAAGCGCATTTCGCTGCCGGTCCAGACTATGTCGCGCGGCAACGTAAAGCCATGGAACTGGGCCACCCGGGTACCGCTTCCGCCATAAACATTGAGCACGTGCCCGCCACTATTGGCTGCGGCCAGGTTACCCGCACTGTCGACCGCCGCGCCGTGGATGGCGCTTGCGCCCGGCGCGCTCCCGATCGCCGGAAACCAGACCGACGTCGTGTTGCTGATCGAATCGAGGCGATAGGTCTTGCTGGCCGACCAGACCACGAGCTCGCCATTGCGACCCGCGGTCCAGCCGACCACGGGCTCGCTCGCGCCGAACGTGAGCGCGGCCAACGAGCCGTCCGACAGCACACGATAGAAGCGAGCGTCGAGCAGGCGCAGGAATATTTTCCCGTTGTTGTCGGCCTGCATTTCACCGGCACTGATGCCAAATGGCAAAATGGAAAGCACGGTCAGCGCGCCACCGCCGTCAAGCTTGTGCAGCTTCCTATTGGCGCTATCGAGAAGCACGATAGTGCCGCTTTCGCCCAAGGTCACCCCGGCCGGCGTAAATGGCAGGCCCGATTTGACCGTGGTGACGGCGCCGTCGGGCGCGAGGCGTATCACGCTGTTGCCGCTGAGCGCGATGAATCCTCCGCTGACCGTGTCCGGGGTCCAGTGGCTGTAGTTGAAATTGCGGTGCAGGACGCGCAATTTGCCATCCTTGAGCATCGTCACGAAACCGGTGTTCTTGATGAACACCTCGCCGCTGGCGTTTGCGCGCATCGCCGACGGCTCGAGCAGCGCCGATTCGATCACGCCAAGCTTGTTGCCGGCGCTGTCAAAGCGCGCGATGCGGTTGGCATCGCGCTCGGCGGCGAACAGCGTGCCGGCATCATCGATGGCCAGCCCGGTCGGGTATGAAAGCCCGATGGCGAACGGCGAAACGACGCCGCCGCGCACGCGCGAGATTTTGCCACTGCCCGCTTCGGCCACGAGCACGTCGCCATTGCCGGGGAACGCGATACCGCGCGGTAAACTCAGGCCGGCCGCGACCACGCTGACCTTGTCCTGCGCATCCTTCTTGCGCAGCGTGTTGTCCTCGTTACTCAGCCAAAGGTTGCCGGCCGCGTCATAACGCATGTTCTTCGGCTTGTATGCCAGGCCCTTGGCGAACAGCTCGACCACCCCGCTTGGCAACACCCTGTCGATCGAATCGTCTCCGGCATTGCTGACATACAAATTGCCCGTTGGATCGAAGCGCAGGTCGGTCGGGTCCTTCAAGCCGGTGGCGAACACGCTCGAGCGGCCATCCGGCGTCACCTTGACGATCGTTTTTGCCCCCGAGTTGGCGACGAAGAAGTTGCCAGCGGCGTCGATCGTGATGCCCTTGGGCGCGTTCAGGCCTGTGACGAAAGGCGCCATCTTGCCATCCGCGCTCACTTTGACGAGGCTGCCGTTACCATGGTTGGTGACGATGAAGTTTCCCTGCCCATCCTTGACCATGCCGTAAGGACTGGAAAAACCGTTACGCGCCAATTCCGTCTCGACGCCGGCGGGGCTGCGGCGCACGAGGCCCCATTCGCCGTTCGAGTACTCGCCCGACAGATAGTAGGACCCGTCGTTGGCGATATCGAGGCCCAGGATCTTCTTCAGGCCAGTCACGGCAAGCGTCGAGACCGCGCCTAGTTGCGTGACCTTGAACAGTTTCGCCGGATTGTTGCCGGCAACCACGATCGCGCCGTCCGGATCAATGGCGAGATCAATTGACCATGCCGCGGCCGGCAAGGTCGCAAGCACGGTCTGCGTACCGTTGGCGCCGATTTTTATGAGCTTGTTGTCCAGCGCGTTGATCGTATAAAAATTGCCTTGGGCGTCGGCGGCCAGCTTGGTCGCCGACATCATCGGCGCGCCGGCAGCGATGCTGCGGCCGACAACCCCGACCTTGTTTGCCGAATTGTCGGCGCGGTCGAGCAAGATACGCAGTGACAGATCGCCGGCCGGGAGCGTCATATTGCCGGTGTTTGTCAAGTCGCCGGTCAAGGAGATTTTGGTTTGCGCACCAGCTTGGGCAAGTGGCGGATCGGCGCTGACGCCGCCGCCGAGCATGGCGCCGGCAGTCACGCTGAAAGTGGTCTCGGCTTGCGCGACCATGCGCCCGTTGACGTCAAGCGCGCTTGCCTTGACGCGGTACGGGCCGGCCGGAAGGCGCGAGGAATTCCAGTCGATAATGATGGCGAAGGAGCTGTTTGGTGCCAGCGTGACCGGGTCGTTACCGTAGTTCAAACCTTGCCAACCAATGATAGGGCTGGCCAGGTATTCATACACGACACTATCCTGCTCGTTCAGCACGAGTGCCGACACCTGCACCGCGGTGGATTGGGCGGCATTGTTCGCCAGCACCATCTCCAGCGGAATGACGCCGCTGGCGGGATAGCTCGGGCTGAACGTTTCGACCTTGATGAAACTGACGTCGCTGTCGGATGATCCTTGCGCCTGCAAGGCCAGATCGGCCACGCCGGGGCCGACCTCGGAGATCTTGATCTGTTCGCTGCGCGCAAGATAGCCGCTGGCGCTGACCATCAGCGTGAAACTGGTACCGTTCAGGCCGGCGATGAGGTATTTGCCGTCGCCTCCGGTAAGGACCGGCATGCCCTGGCCGTCGACCTTCACCATCACGCCGGCGATGGCCAGCTTGGTGGCGGCATCGGTGATCGTGCCGCTTAACGTGGTCGTTGCCGGCAGCTTCGCGAGGCTTATGTTGCCCAGGCTGTTCACGCCGGCGACCGACACACCCGCCACTTGCATGGCCTTGTAGCCGGTGGCCGAGAGCGTCAGCGAAAACGCACCAGGGGTGACCGTTGGGAAATTGAAGGCACCGCCGACGACTGTGAGGACGGTCGCGGATCCTGACAACTGGACCGACGCGCCCACCAGTGCGTTCTTGCTTGCCTCGTCGATAAGTACGCCACTGATCGAGGTCAGCGTTGGCGGCGTGCCGGTGGTCGCTGTCAGGCGTGGCGAAAACACATACGCGACATTGGCCTCGAGCGTGAACGGTGCGCTGATCGACTGAAAGCCGGCAGCCTTGATCGACACGGTCGCCGGGCCCGGGCTCAAGCCGGTGAGCTGGTACGCCCCGCTCGCATCCGTCAGGCCGTATGCCGTGCCGATCGCCACGAATGCGTCCGGCACCAAGTGACCCACATGGCTTCGGATCACACCGCCGACCGTCGCCGTCAGCGATGACGGCGACAGGACGGTATTGCCCAGGTTTAGGCTTTGGCCCGCCGTCAATGTGACGGCAATGTCGCGGCTGGCGTAGCCGGACAGCGAAACGCGCACAGTCAGCGCACCGGCCGGCACACTGGAAAAACTGTATCGGCCTGCACCATCGGCGACGGTCGGCGGGATACTGGTACCGACGATCTGCACGGTGGCATTGGCCAGGCCGACAGCCGTGGCACTGGTGACCATGCCCTGCAACGATCCTGCCGCCGGCGGCGGTGCCGGCTGCGACGCGAGAAACAGCGCGCGTAGCGCAATCGCGGTCACATAGGGGTCGTGGTCCCAGCTGCCATCGGCCAGCTGCGACGCGCGCAAGGCATCGACCAACGGTTGCAATACCTCACTTCGCGAGGTATGGCCGAGCAGCGCCCACAACACCAGCGCATTGTCCGACGCGTTCCCGAAATGGCGCTCGGCATTGCGCTGCGCAAGCAGCCATTGCTGGCCGGTCACGCCGATCGCGCCGGCACCGGGCTGGTCCGACCAGGCCGTGGCGGCCAGCAGCGCGTGCGCGGTCGTGTACAGGCTGCTGCGGCCGTTGGCGGCAAAGGCGCCGTCGGTGTTCTCGGCCGAGGCCAGAAAGGCCAGCGCAGCGGAGACGGCGGCCGGGTCGAACGCGGACGAGGCGCGTTGCGCGCGCAAGACGAACGCGGTGTCGAGCGCATGCGAGGCGTAACCGTTTGAACCGCCATAGCCACCATCGGCGACGTTTCGGCTCTGTTGCAGTTGCTCGATGAGGTCCGGCTGTGCGAGGCCGCGCAGGCCCAGCACCATGGCGCGGCGCGCCATGAATTCGGTGTTGTTTTCGGAATCGGCGGCCAACGCCGTTTGCAGCGGCAGCAAACTGCTGGCGGGTGCGCCCAGCTGGCCGAGCGTATGCAGTGTTTCGCTGCGGGCCTGCAGCGGGTGTGAAAGCGAAGTTGCTTCACCGGACAGACTGCCGTCCGGCTGCACTTGGTCTTGCAGCCAGGCCAGCCCACGCGCGACCTCGGGGCCAGCTTGCGCAGAACTCGTCGATGCGGCGAACATGGATGCCAGCACCAATATGATGGCAGAAGGAACAGACAAAAAAGAAGCGCGCAGACGCCCACACACTGCAACGACAATTCGACCCACGAGCGCTCCCTGGTTGTTCTTATTTTCGAACGGCCGTGCACGCAAGGATTGGGCTTAGGACTCCGAAGTTGATCATGTTACAAGTGTAAATACTTTTACGCAACTATTTATTAGATCTAACAGTTGGTTGCATGCGCGGAATAATGAATGACACCGCTCAATCAAAAACGCTCGGCGATCCCGCTTCCGGCAGCAATAGGGCGGACTTTGATTGGCCGTCCGCCTTGCGCGTGACAAGGTCGGTCAGCTCGACCGCGGAGCCGGAGGCGCTTGTCGGACGTGCGAGCTCATACACAAGAACGTTGTTACTCACCCACTCGATCTGGTCGTCGACACTGCGGACCTCGTGCATGACGGTTTCGCGCCCGCTTGCGATGTCGAGCACGGCGGGGAACCAGCCGCCGGTCCCGTTGCGCCGCTTGAATGCGAGCCGCTTGCCGTCGGGCGAATACGACGGACACTCGATCTCCGCGCGCAGCAAGGTCAGTGTCTTGGCCGTGGCGTCACCTTTGGCCAGGAATACCTGTCCGGCAGCTCCGACCGTGGCCATGAAATGGTTGGCGCCTTTGGGATCGAAAGTCACGCCCCAGACATTGATGCGCTTTGCGGGCAGTTTCAGGCTGTCCGTTTCGACGACCTTGAACGTCGACAGGTCTGCCACCAGCCGTTTGCGCACCACATCGATCAAATAGGTCCGCGTTGAAAAATCGGTACCGCTGTAACTGTGGCCCGCGCTAAAGCCGGTAAAGGCCGCGAAGCTGCCGTCGCGCGCCACGCGCACGCGGCTGGCCAGCAGCACATTCGGAAAACCCAGGGTGATGGACGGCGTGCCCGAGCGGTCTGCGAGGTCGAGCTTGAGCCCCTGCCCGGCCACGCTGCGCAGGCAGGCGATCACGCCGGCGCCGTAATGCACCCGGTCGCAACGCAACGCCAGCGATTGGCGCAGCTTGCCGCGTGCCGCGTCGACAATATCGATACGCCCCGCGTTGGGCCCCGCGCCAGCAAAGCGCACCAGCATGCCCGGCCCATCGGCTTTGGCGGGAGCGGCGGCAATGGCCGCCGGCGCCAGCGAAACAGCAAGACAAACGGAAAAACATCGGGCAAGAAATGCGGCGAAAAGGGGCACGGGCCGAAGGCGGGCGAAGGGCGACATGGGGCTGCTCCAAATAATGGATTGATTGTGTAATGGCGTCACGCCAGGCTTTGGGGCGCCACCGGCGCAGTCTCGGGTGGCGCCAGTCCTTCAAACGGCTTCAGGTACCAGCATGCGAGCAGGCTGCACGACAAGCCGGCGCCGAATATGGCCACCGCCCAGCCAATATCGACGCGATCCCACAGGATACCGAACCCGGCCGAGGACAGCAGCCTCATCAAGGCCAGGGCGGCCGCGCAGAGTGCGATGCTGAGCGCGCGCGACGCCGGCGCGACCGCCCCCGACACGGCGGCCATCAGCACCCCATCGGTTGCGGCCAGGAAGCCGCCCGACAACAGCACCAGCGCGCCCACCAGCCAGAGGGAGGCGCCCTCGCCGCCCGCAGCGACCAGCAAGACATAAAGCGGCAACAACAGGAGATGGGCCGTGCAGAACACCCGGCCCGCACCGAAGCGGTCGGCAACCCAACCCAGCGGCACCGCCAGCAACAGGAATACTGTGGCTGTGGCGACTGGCAAGAGCGGCTGGAGATGCGGGGCAAGGTCGAAACTGCGCTGCATGTGGGCAAACATCATTCCCTCGCTGACCGTGAACAGCGCCAGCGGCATGGCCAGGAAGAGCAGCCGGCGGCAGCGCGGCGGCAGCGCATGCAGTAAATGCGAACGCCACGCCAGCGGCGTCCTTGGCACCGGCACCGGCACTTGCTCGTCGGCTGCGTCCGGGGCGCCAGCGGGGTGGCGTACAAACCATATGAATACGAGCAAGCCCGCCACCGACACGACCAGCGACAAGGCGAACAAAGCCGTGTAGCCATTGGGAATTTGCCACAACACGAACGCGGCGAGCAGCGGGCCGCTCACGGCACCGAGACCGTCCATGGCGCGGTGCACACCAAACGCCATGCCAAGCTGGGCCCGCGGTACGCTGGCCGCGAGCATCGCGTCGCGCGGGACCACGCGCAAGCCCTTGCCGAACCGGTCCAGGACCAGACTGGCCGCAATGGCGAAAAATGCGGAGCTCGCCAGCAGCAGCACTTTGGTCATCATCGACATGGCGTAGCCGATGCCGGCGACGAATTTGGTGCGGCCGCTGCCGTATGTGAGTAAACCGCCCAGCAACAAAGCGACGATCGCGGCGCCGCCCCGGAACAGGCCGTCGACGAGTCCGTACTCCGCCGGCGACAAACGCAAAGCGACCAGCAGATAGACCGGCAACACGCTGGCGACCATTTCGGTCGAGACGTCCGTCAGCATGCTGGTGGCGCCGAGCGCGTAGACGGTCGGCGGCAGCGCACCCTTGGCGCCCGGGCCGCCGACGCGCCGGCGCGCACGCCATTGATTGAAGATTTCTCCGATATACATTTATTGTTATTGTCCGCAAGATATATGCGCCGCAAGTGTAAGCGAGAATTCGCCGCCAATGCGAGGCCATTCTGATCTCTGGAAATATATCGTGAAATTTCTCGCGCTTAGACCGCGGCCCGGAGGCGGGCGTGAACCGTGGCCCGCGTATCATCGCTTTCGTGCATTCCGGTCAAGCTCGATCTTTAGGGTTTACTGGGCCGCTGTCCCGCGCAAAACGTGGTCGCGCCGGGAAATGCTCTTGGAATGATAAGCTAGGCGATAGCACTACTATGGCCGGCAATGATCTGCCAAGCGCCGTTCGCGGAGGAGCGCCAAATCCGCGTGTACCTCAGATCCGCTGCAAATTGCGACTCGCCATAGACGCCAGACATTTTCATGCGGACCGACACAATCAAGAGCGGGCCACAAGGTATCACTTTTGCTCCGATGGCTCAAGCGTGTGAAATTTCACGGACGAAAAGCCAAACGCGGACATGGCGCTGAAACCCCACTGCCCCAAACGCTACCGAAGCCCCGCGGCTCGAATTGCCACATGCCTATGCACCAAGCCCTGCGTTGAAACTCTTACTCCACAGCCGACCACCCGCCAACGTAGAACTAAGCGGCTAGCCGCCAGTGAATTAAACTTTGAACTGCTCCGTTTCCGAACAGTCCGCTTGAGTGCCCAGTTGGACGCTATCTTCCATCCACACGCAACGGAGCCGTCTGATAAAGACATCTGGTTCCTTCTCGTCAAAGATCTCACGGCCATCATCACGAAGTATCTCTGCACCTACAAGGGCTGCGACCACTTCATCCGTACACTCGCGATACTTGATTAGATCGCGCTTGCTTCCATCCTTAAAGGGCCATACACCGTCTGTGTCTGAGACGAATGCAATGTTGTCTCCTCCGTATTCAAAGAGATACCAAGAGATAATCGCAGCAGAAACCGGATTGCCAATAAGTTCCCTCTTAGTGGCAGCAGGAATATGGGAGAAGGCGATGTACTCGCGACGGGTTTGGTTAACCAGGGAATACCAGACGCTCATGGGCTTATCATCCAACGTAGAGCTAAGCGCGCGTTAGCGCGTCCGGCGGAACGAAGTGGAGCGAACTTGAGCGCCATGTTATGCGACGAATTCAATTGATCCTCCTGCCGTCAGCTGTAGATACGCCGTAGTGCGCTCGCACAAGGCCAGCGAAGGAGATCTTACCGCCAATACAAGTGGCTCTTCCGATATCGGATCAACGTGCACCTGATCCATTTCCGATCCGCCTCGAAGGAACAATGAAAGTTCCGTCCACTTCATGTCGCAAGAGGTAGAGCTATTGCCATCGGAGTCGATGTTGCATCCCGTCCCCCACAGGTGTTCAGCGACCAAATGATACGCGGGGCGTGGGCCAGGGCTCTTAAGGTGCATGATGTGGTCTCGGTCCATATCCAGGAAGGCATAACGTTGAACTGAGCGGCGGGCCGCCCGTAACTTAAATGATGAACGGCGCCTTGTCCGGCCCGTCCGACTCGAGTGTAATGTTATGCCGTTAACCAGACGCGTACTGAGTCTTTTCGGGCCATTGGCCATTTAACCGAAATTCCTTGAGCACTTTTGAGGCTGAATTTTTAAATCTACTTTCAGACTCGTCACCGGCCATCGGAAAGAAAAGTTCCACGCTGAGTGTTTCTTTGTCGAAGCGAAAAAGGCCACGGCATTCCCCCGCCAACATGTGGCGGGTTTCAAAGCGAGGGTCTTGGCACCATAGGGCGGCGACAAAGAAATAATCGACGTAGCTAGACGTCTCCTTGTCCTTGAGTATTCCGATGGACTGTCCATCGACGCGCATATCTTCAGCCAGCTTCATATCCTGCCGCAAAACGTTATTGTTCAGCGGCGCCGTCAGGCGTCCGCTGGAATAAATGGTCGGCCGCTGCCGTTGTGTCGCAGGCGACGCAGGCGACGGGGTCAGTGCCGACAAACAGACACGGTCTCAGCATTGCCGGTCGCAGTCCATGCGCTTATGCACGAGCTTGCCGGTCGCAGTCCATGCGCTTATGCACGAGCTTGCGCAGGCGACGGGGTCAGTGCCGACAAACAGACACGGTCTCAGCATTGCCGGTCGCAGTCCATGCGCTTATGCACGAGCTTGTGTCCGATTGTCCGAACAGGGCGACGGGGTCAGTGCCGACAAACGGACACGGTCTCAGCATTGCCGGTCGCAGTCCATGCGCTTATGCACGAGCTTGTGTCCGATTGTCCGGCACTGATAATCATCTAGCCAGCCACCCTCCGGCGAGCGCCGGGGGTACAGTA
>JAZKIN010000073.1:0-24493 GCA_040384885.1 Pseudomonadota bacterium
GCATGCTCGAGGGCACAGCGGACGGCGCCGCGGTCTATTTCGTCCACTCGTTCATGGCCGCGCCGGACCTGCCCGCGCACCGGCTCGCCGACTGCGACTACGACGGCATCGCCGTGGCCGCGGTGGTGCGGCGCGACAATGTGCTTGGCTGCCAGTTCCACCCCGAAAAAAGCGGCGAGGTCGGGCTGGCCATGCTGCGCCGCTTCCTGGCGCCGGGCGCGCGATGAGGATCCTGGCCCTGATCCCGGCGCGCGGCGGTTCCAAGCGCCTGCCCGGAAAAAACATCCGCCCGCTCGGCGGCAAGCCGCTGATCGTCTGGTCGATCGAGGTCGCCGCCGCGGTCCCCGAGATCTGCGACATCCTGGTCTCGACCGACGACGCGGCCATCGCCGCCGTCTGCGCACAGGCCGGCGCGCTGGTGCCGTGGCTGCGCCCGGCCGCGCTGGCGACCGACACCGCCGGTTCGCTCGAGGTCGCGCTGCACGCGCTTGACTGGTACGAGCGGGCGCACGGCGCGGTCGACGGCCTGCTGCTGCTGCAGCCGACCTCGCCGTTCAGGAGCGTCGACAGCGTGCGCCGCGGGATCGCCCTGTTCGCCGGCGCGGGCGCGCTGCCGGTGGTCGGCGTCTCGCCCAGCAGCGAGCATCCGTTGTGGACCTTCAAGCTCGAGGACGGGCAGCTGCAGCCCTACGTCGACGGCGCCGGCGCGGCCACGCGCTCGCAGGACCTGCCCGCCGCGTATGTGCTCAACGGCAGTTTCTACCTCGTCGCGCCGGCCCAGCTGCGCGCCCAGCGCGGCTTCATCGGCCCCCGGACGCTGCCGCTGGTGATCGCATCGGCGCGCGAGGCGCTCGACATCGACACACCATGGGACTGGGCGCTGGCCGAGTCCGCGCTCGCGCCGACCCCGTAGGCGGGCGCCGGCGCCCGCCGGTTCCCAGGACACCGCCGCCGAGAGGCGATACAGACCCGAAATCGGCGGCTTGCGCGCGGTCGCTGTGCTGCCCGCGATCCTGTTCGACGCCGGTTTCGACGGCGTTGGCGGCGGCTTCGCTGGGGTCGACATCTGCTTCGTCATCAGCGCCTTCCCGATCAGTCTCCGGCTTCGCCTCGAACATCCTGTGCTGGCGCGAAAACGGCTGTGCCGACACCCCGACCGGACTCAAGCCGCTGCTCGCGGCCGTCGAGGGGCAGTACCACCTGTTGTGCGCTGCTCCTGACGCCGAGCGCGCGCCTGCGCCGGCGCACGGTGCCCGCGCCGCCGGGCGATGCCGCGCCGCTGGGCCGGGCGGCGCCGCGCGCGTCATGGTCCACGCGCACGCCCGCGCCATCGCCGCAAAATTGCCCGGCAACAGGGCGCTGGCCGTATCGGACTGGTCAGTCACTCGGCCTATCTGTGGCACCAGCCCTGTTCGCGTTCGCCCGCCGGCAGCGTGCACCCGCCCGCCATGCAATCACGGGCGCGCTGGCGCTGGCGTCGCGCGCGCTCGCTCGCGCGGCTGCGCTCGATCATGTCGAGACGCCGTTCCGCGCGGCGCCAGCTCGGCGGCGCCCCCCACCCCGAGGCATGCGGCTTCGGCAACGCCGACGGCAAGCCGGTCTTCGTGCCGTAGCACCGGCGCAGGGCCGAGGCCAGGGCCGACGACCTCGCGCCCGCGCCGCGTCGGACCTGGCGGGTCTATCCGGTGCCTGGCGAGGTCGATTCGATGTGTTTCGACAATGGCCAGCGTGGCGTCGCGCGCGCTATCGGCAACTGGCAAAACAATACCTTGAGGTATGGGGCGGGGCCGCCGGCGCCGCCGGCAAGCGTCGCGCGATCCCCGAATTCGTCGGCCAGCCCGCGGCCGGCCGCAAAAAAATTGCCGGTGTGCCCGGTGCCCGAAACGGGGATCGACCTGGCGCGCGTTGATTTGCGCACCCACCTGTCGGCCGGCGCGCTCGACCCAGGTGGCGACCGCGTCCGCGGCCTACCGCAGGCGCAAGCGGTTCGTCGAGCCGGTGCTCGACGGCGCCGCCGCGCCGGACCTCGAGCGCATCCGGCCGGCCGCGCTCCTGTGCGAGAGCTTCGCCAGGGACCGCTGCGCCGGCCAGGCCGGGCGTGCCCCTGTGTTGCGACCACGAGCGCCCGGCGAACGCGGGCGCGGCACTGGTCGTCGAGGCGATGTTCGAACGCCGCGCGCCCCGAGCGGCGCGCCGCGGGGGGCCGCGGCGCGCTAGACGAAGGCGAGCTTGCGCGCGCCGGCGTCGAAGTTGGCCAGGTTGGGCAACAGGTCGAGCAGGTTGCTGTCGGACACGCCGAGCCAGGACGCCATGGTGGCGGCGAATTGCTCGACCGAGGTGGTCGGCAGCAGGCGCCCGCGCCCGACGTCGTCGGGGCCGTCGTTGGCGAGGATCGGCGCGGTACCGTAGTAGCGCCCGCCCCTGACCGCGCCGCCCATCACGAATTGCATGCTGCCCCAGCCGTGGTCCGAGCCCTTGCCGTTGCCGCCGAGCGTGCGCCCGAACTCCGAGGCGGTGAACGCCGTGACGCGCTCGGCGACATTGAGCTCGGCGGTCGCCGCATAGAACGCCGCCATCGCCGCGCCGAGTTGGGCCAGCAGCGGCGGATGGTCGGCGAGCATGTCGTTGTGCTGGTCGAAGCCGCCCATCGAGACGAAAAAGATCTGGCGCCTGACCCCTAACGCCGGCGCCACGGCGATCATGCGCGCGACCATCCGCAGCTGTCGGGCCAGATCGTTGGCGCCCGGGAACTCCGTGTTGAGCACGGGCGCGGCGGCCAGCGCGCTTGTGAGCAGCTCATCGGCTTCGAGCGCGCGCTTGTTGACGCGGTTGTATTCGCGTTCGAGCAGATGCGCGCGCGGTGCGCTGATCAGGGCGCGCAAGGCGGTCGAACAGGCGGCCGATCCGAACAGCGGGGCCTTGAGCGCGTTCATCGCCACCGGCCCCTTGCTAGAGACCAGGTATTGCATCGCCGTGCGTCCCGACAGGAACACCGTGTTGGCGGCCACGTTCACGCACGAAAACATCGGATTGGCGTTCTCGGCCAACAGCAGGTCGCCGATGCGCCCGCCCCAGCCCGACGCGGCCCCCTCGGGCAGCGACGACTGCCACACCGACTGCTGGTCGTTGTGTGAAAACAGTTTCGGCGGCAGCCTGACCGCGTTGTTCAAGTACGCTTGCTTGGTCGTCGGTTCGGTCAGCGGCCCCATGTTCAGCACCACCCCCAGCCGGCCGGCATCGAACAGCGGCAGCAGCGGCGCCAGTTCGGGCGCGAGCGCGTATTCGTGCGCGAAGCCGGCCGCATCGCGCACGCTGTTTTGCGGCAGCAATTTCGTTGCCGCAAGGCGCTCGCGGGCGTACGCGAACGACGGCCGGAAGCGCCGGTACAGCTCGTGGTTGCCGGAATCGTAGGGAACGATGGTGTTGGCCTGGTCGTTGCCGCCGCTCAGAAAAATGCAGACCATCGCCTTGTAGTCGCCGCCGCCGGCGGCGCTCGCGTTCGCCAGCGCCGACAGGTTGAGCAGCCAGGGCGCCGCGATGCCGCCGAGCGCGGCGCCGGTGCTGCGTTTGAGGAAGTTGCGGCGGGATGTGTTTGGGGCCTTGTCGAGCATGATATCTCCCTATTTCTGGACCAGGAACTCGGGCGTGGTCATCACCATCACCAGCGCGGCATAGATGCGGTTCAAACGCCCGGCCGCGGTGCCGCCGGGCATTGTCTCGAGCGCGCCGCGGATCAGGGCCAGCGTCGGCGCCGACAGCTGCCCGGCGGCCAGCACGAGATTGAGCTCGTCGAGCAGCGCCGTGGCGTCGTCGGCGAACGGCAGCAGCGCGCTGTAGTCGGCCTGCACGTCGTTGACGCCGAAAATGACCAGCGCCTGGATGTAATTGACGTAGCCGACGACCGAGGACTCGTTGGTGATCTGGAATTCGGGCGCGACCATGCCGGCCGCGGCGATCTGGCTGTTCGGCGGCACATAGCCGGGCCTGAAAAAATTGAACACGCTGGCCGCGCGCAGCGGGCCCTGGCCGAGTCCGGTCCCGGCGTCGGACGTATTGCCCATGACCCATTTGGCGCTGGGCGAACCGACCTTGAACGCGCGCGCCCACGCCGTGACCCGCAAAATCGGCTCGCGCAGCTTGCCAAATCCCGGGTCGGCCAGCGACGCGTCCGAGCGCGCCTCGTCGTCAAGCAGGATGGCTTTGAGCACCGCCTTGAGGTTGCCCTTGACGCCGTTGCCGTCGTCGTTGAAGCGGGCGCTGACGCGGCCCACGTAGGCCGCGCTGGGATTGCTGCACACGAGGCGCTGGATCAACTGGCGGCCGATGAAGGGCGCCACGTTGGGATGGGCGAAAATGATGTCGAGCGCGCGCGCGAGCGCCGCTTGCGCATCGGTGCCGGCGCCGATCGTCGCGCCCAGGAAGGTCTTGCTGCCGCTTTCATGCAGGTGCGCGAGCGCGACCAGCGGCAGGCGCTTGTAGTGCGACGTGGCGAGCCCGGCGCTGGTGTCGTAGCGCCACCCCGTGAACACGCGCGCCAGCCCCATCACATCGTCGAGGGTGTAGGTCTCCTGCACCTGGCCGCCGGCGAGCCTGGGCGAGCCGTCCGCGTTCAGTTCGATCAAACCGATCGAGAACAACTGCAAGACCTCGCGCGCATAGTTCTCGTCGGGCATGGCGCCGGTCGCCGGGTCGTGCCGGGCGCTGCTGATGAATGTGAGGTATTCGCCCATCGGCGCGCTGCGCGAGACTTGCAGCAGCAAGGTCTTGTAGTTGCCGAAGGCATTCGCTTCGAGCAGGTCGAGGAACGCGGCCGCGGTG
The DNA here is from genome assembly GCA_040384885.1 of Pseudomonadota bacterium. Classification (GTDB taxonomy): domain Bacteria; phylum Pseudomonadota; class Gammaproteobacteria; order Burkholderiales; family Burkholderiaceae_D; genus Telluria_A. The sequence continues at coordinate 4,819 of JAZKIN010000073.1, forward strand.
AATGCCTGCGAGCCGTCCTCGGCCAGGCCCGATACGGCGGCGACGACGATTTCGGACAGCGCCAGCGTGACGCGCTGGCGCAGGCTGTCGGGCGCCGACAGCAATTTGCGCCAGATGCTCGCATCGATGCCGGTATCGCCGCCGCTGGCGGCGAAGCCGCCGGCCTCGAGCCAGTCCCAGTGGGTGCCCGAGGCGGGCATCGCGAACTGCTCCTCGAGCCAGCCCTCGTAGCCGAGCGCCTGGACGCGCGCGAGCTGCTCGCGCGTGACGCCCATCGACGCCTGTATCAGCAAGCGCGCCGCCCTCGCTTCGGTCACGCTGTCGGGCGCCACCACGGGCGGCGGCGGCGGCGCCGGCGCCGGCCGGGTGCCCGCGCCGCAGGCCGACAGCAAGGCGCCGTACAACAACGCCAGCGCCGGCGGCGGGCGCGCCCCGCTTGAAACCGGATCACCGCCCCGGAGCGTGGTCGCCGCAACGTCGTGGTCGTCGAGATTGATCATGGCAGGCACCTTTTGAAGTTTGTGTGCGAGCCCCAATAATAGTAAAAATGATATCTATAACCTTACGCATTGAACAAGGTTATGTTTGCATTTTCGCAACAAAATGGATGTGGGAAAAGCCGCGGCCGGCGGCTGCCGAAACGCGCGTCAAGCGTGTTTCGTGCATCAGCAGCGATAAGGGTTGGCGCGCGCTGCGGGCGGCGGCGCGCAGCGGCCGGCGTCCGATGGGCGCCGCCTGGAGCTGGGGAGGCGCGCACGGGATCGGGCCGCTGCCCGGCATGCGGCGGCGGCGCCGCCCCGGCGCGGCCGACGCCCCGCCGCGCGCATCGCGCGCGCGGCGCGCCTACACCACGGGCGCGGCGTGGACGGCCTTGGCCGGAAACGCCGTCTCGCAATGCATCGTCGGCGCGCGCTCGGGCGCGCCGGGACGCGCCTTCGACAGCCAGAGGAAATCGGACAGCTCCGACGATGGCTGGTATTCCCTGACCATCCTGCGCAGCTGCGTACGGATCAGTTCATGGTCGGAGCGCGCGCACGCGTCCTCCAACTGCCTGAGCATGATCTCGAGGAAAGGCCAGTCGATCTCGCTCTCCTGGGCGCGCATGATCAGCGGATGCTCGGTGCCGGTGACGTTTTTGCCGATCAGGAGTTCCTCGTACAACTTCTCGCCGGGACGCAGGCCGACGTATTTGATCTCGATCTCGCCGGTCGGGGACGCCGCGCTCTTGACCTCCTGGCCGCTCAGGTGCACCATCCGCACCGCAAGGTCGGCGATGCGCACGGGCTTGCCCATGTCGAGCACGAACACGTCGCCGCCCTGCCCCATGGCCCCGGCCTGGATCACCAGTTGGGCGGCCTCGGGAATGGTCATGAAATACCGCGTGATGTCGGGGTGGGTCAGCGTGATCGGACCGCCGGCCGCGATCTGGCGCCGGAACAGCGGCACGACCGAACCCGAGGAGCCGAGCACGTTACCGAAACGCACCATGCAAAACCGGGTGCCGGTCGACTTGCGCGCGAACGCCTGCAACACCAGCTCGGCGAGCCGCTTGGTCGCGCCCATCACGTTGGTCGGGCGCACCGCCTTGTCGGTCGAGATCAGCACGAAGCATTTGACTTTGGCGTCGCTGGCGGCGCGCGCGAAGCTCCAGGTGCCGAACGCATTGTTGCGTATGCCTTCGATCGGGTTGTGTTCGACCAGCGGCACGTGCTTGTAGGCGGCCGCGTGGTAGACCGTGTCGACCTGGAACGCGGTGCAGATGTCCTTGCAGCGCTGATAGTCGAGCACGGTGCCGATGAACGGCACCAGTTCGATCTCGAGCCCGTGGTTGATGATATACGAACGCAATTCCTGCTCGACCTCGTAGAGCGAATACTCGGATATTTCAAGCATCACGAGGCGGCGCGGGGACAGGGTCAGGATCTGGCGGCACAGCTCGGAACCGATCGAGCCGCCGGCGCCGCTCACGAGCACCGTCTTGTGCCGGATGCACGTCTCGAGCAGCGCCGGATTCGGCGCCACCTGCTCACGGCTGAGCAAGTCCTCGATATCGATTTCGCGCACGTCCTCGACCCGCACGATGCCGTTGACCAGGTTGTTGATCGGCGGCGTGATCTTGATGATCAGTTTGAGCGGCTCGAGCGCGTCGATGATGATCTTCTGCTGCGCCCGGCTGATCGAGGGCATCGCCAGCAGCACCGTCGTCACGCCGTGCTCGGCCGCGAGGCGGCGCAATTCCGCGGGCGCGTGCACGGGGATGCCCGCGATCGTCGTCTTGCGCAATTGCCTGTTGTCGTCGATCATGAACACGGGCAGGTAGTCGGCGCCCGGCTTGAGCGCGTTGGCCAGCTGCATCCCGGCCTGGCCGGCGCCGTAGATCGCGACCCGGATCTTGCTCTGGCCCTCGCGCTGGCCGAGGAAGAAGCCGCGCGCCATGAAACGGCTGGTGAGCACGTACAGGATGGCCGTGAGCCAGAAGATCGCGAAGAATGTCGGCGGCAGCGCGTCGCCGAGGTAGAGGCGCGACGCCAGGTACAGCAGCACGACCGACAGCGTGGTCGCCTTGATCACGGTGAGAATGATCTTTTGGTCGATATAACGGATCACTGCGCGGTAGAGTCCGGCTTTGAGGAACACCGGGATCGCGATCAAAGGGGCCACCAGCGCCACCAGCAGGGTGCCGTGATGCAGCGCGCCATCGGGCCCGTGCAGGTGCAGCACGAGCGCGCCGAGGAACATCAAGGGCAGCAGCGTGCTGTCGGCGGCGACCGCGATGCACTGCTTGGTCAGGCGCGGCAGGTTGAGGAAAACGTGTTTCATTGCGGTCCAGTCGAATGTGATGCGATGGCGTCGGCCGGCGCGGGGCGCCCGCGGGCCCCGCGCACGTCGTATGGCTGGGGACGATCGCGCGGAGGTGATGGTAAACGAACACAGCCTTAATTGCACGACGCACAATTGAATTCGTTCCACCGCGGCGCCGCGCCGCGGGCGCCGGCCACCCCGCGCGGCGCACCGCGCACGCGTGTCCACCGCGTCGCGCGGAGCGCGTGAAGGGCGCGCGCGTTGTGCTTCGATAAAGAAAATTGTTGCGGTGCAATAATATTGCACCGCGGCCGCCGCGGCCGCGGCGGCCCGCCTGATGTTGCACTAAAACAACATCGATGCCGATTGACAGTCACGCGGCAATGTGTATCGCGCATTTCGGCGCCGCCACCGGTGGCCGATGCCGCGCCCCGCGCGCGCAGGGAGCGCCGCGCTAGTGCGCGATGCCCTTGCGCCGCACCACCTTGAGCACGGTCTGGAGGATGACCCGCAGGTCGAACAGCAGCGACTGGCGTCGCAGGTAATCGGTGTCGAGCCTGACCTTGTCGGGCAAGGACAACTCGTCGCGGCCGTTGATCTGGGCCCAGCCGGTCAGCCCCGGGCGGATCCGGTGCACCCCGTGGGCGGTGCGCATCTCGATCAGCTTGTGCTGGTTGAACAGCGCCGGCCGCGGCCCGACCACGCTCATGTCGCCGCGCACGATGCACCACAACTGGGGCAGCTCGTCGAGGCTCGATTTGCGCAGGAAGCCGCCGACCGGCGTCAGGAACTGCCGCGGGTCGTCGAGCAGGTCGGTCGCGACCACCGGCGTGTCGACGCGCATCGTGCGCAGTTTGGGCATCGGAAACAAGGCGTTGTCGCGCCCGACCCGGTCGGACCAGTACAGCACCGGCCCTTTCGAACTCAATTTGACGACCAGCGCCAGCACCAGGAACGGCACAAAAAATATGGCCGCAGCCAACAAGCCCAACAATACATCGAGAATACGCTTCATCTGTCCGCCATCCGTTGTTCGCCATCCGTCCTGCGCCATGCGTCCCGCCCCTCCGCGCCGCGCCATAACATGCGCCGCCGCCCCGCTGCCGCCGGCGCACCACCGGCGCCATTCTAACGCAGCGCGGGCCGCGGTGATACTTCCATGCAATAAGGTCGGCGCGGTTCGCGCAGCGGGTCGCGGCCGGCACGCCTGGCGGCCTGTATAATGCTCGACTGCACGATGCGTGCTTGGGCAAGCCGCGCGCCCGCGCGCGCGCCGGCGCCATCCGCGCCGCGGCCGCGCGGGCGGCATGGCGGCGACGGCGGCCGTCCGATGCGACGCCGGCCCGTGCGACAAGCGCCACCAGCCACCACCAACCAGAAAGCAGAGTGTTCTTCAGATGGACTACAGACGAGAGATAGATGGACTGCGCGCGGTCGCGGTGTTGCCGGTGATACTGTTCCACGCGGGCTTCGCCGGTTTTAGCGGCGGCTTCGTCGGCGTCGATATCTTCTTCGTCATCAGCGGCTTCCTGATCACGTCGATCCTCATCGCCGAGAGGCAGGCCGGCAACTTCAGCCTGGTCAATTTTTACGAACGGCGCGCCAGGCGCATCCTCCCGGCGCTGTTCTTCGTGTTGTTCGCGTGCCTGCCGTTCGCCTGGATGTGGCTGATGCCGACCGAACTGAAAAGCTTTTCGAAAAGCCTGGTCGCGGTCTCCGGTTTCGCCTCGAACATCCTGTTCTGGCGCGAGAGCGGGTATTTCGAGACCATGACCGAGTTGAAACCGCTGCTGCACACCTGGAGTCTGGCGGTCGAGGAACAATACTATCTGTTCTTTCCGCTGTTTCTGATGCTGACCTGGCGCCTGCGCCAACGCTGGGTGATTGTCGTGCTCGCGGCCGCCGCGCTCGCGAGCCTGGCCGCCGCGCAATGGGGGTCGGCGCGCCCGTCGTCGGCCTCGGCCGCGTTCTACCTGCTGCCCACGCGCGGCTGGGAACTGCTGATCGGGGCGCTGATCGCCTACTATCTGGCCAACCAGAAAGGCAAGGCGGGCGTCGCCCGCGCCGTCGCCGAGCCGCTCGGCCTGCTCGGCCTGTTGCTCATAGCGGTCGCGGTGTTCGGCTTCGACCGCAACACGCCGTTCCCGAGCCTGTACACGCTGGCCCCGACCCTTGGCGCCGGCTTGATCATCCTGTTTTCGACGCAGGACACGCTGGTCGGCAGATTGCTCGGAAATAGGGCCTTGGTCAGCGTCGGATTGGTCAGCTACAGCGCCTACCTGTGGCACCAGCCCTTGTTCGCGTTTGCCAAGCAGCGCAGCCTGCACGAGCCCGGCCAGTTGCTGCTCGGCGGCCTCGCGCTCGCGTCCCTCGTGCTCGCCTATTTCAGCTGGAAGTACGTCGAACGTCCGTTCCGGAGCAAGCACGGCGTCAATCGCCGGCAAATCTTCACCTTCGCCGCCGTCGGCAGCGCCTTCTTCGTCGCCATCGGCGTCGCCGGCACCGTCAAACACGGCTTCGCGGACAGGTTCGACGCCCGGCAAACCGCGTCGTTCAACCCGCCCAAGACCGAATTCGAATCGCGCTGCGTGCTGACCGCGGTCGCCGGCGAGCCGCTGCTCAAGGGCTGCGCGTTCGGCAAGGCCGACGGCAAGGAGTTGTTCGTCCTGTACGGCGATTCCCATGCGCAAGCCCTGTTCACCGCGCTCGACCGCGCGCTGGTCCAAAAGGGCATGCGCGGCATGTATGTCATGAACGACGCCTGCATGATCGAAAACATCTATGACAGCCGCAACAAGAGCGGCAGGCAAGCCTGCGAGCGCGCGGCCGCGACCATGTACGCATGGCTGGCCACACAGGCCGATTACATCGCCGTCGCGATCCGCTGGACCTACCGCGTCTATCCGGTGCCCGGGCAGGTCGATTCGCTGTTGTTCGACAACGGCGAACAAGGGGTCGAGCGCGGCGACGGCCACCGCGAAAACTTCACGCTCAAGTATGGCGGCCACAGCACCGCCGCGCATGGCAAGAAAATGGCGATCGGCGGTTTCATCGGGAACATGGCGCTGGCCGACAAGCCGGTGTTCCTCGTCTATCCGATCCCCGAAACCGGCCTCGACATCACGCGCTTCAACTTCCGCACCTATCTCGCGCGCGGCGCGGTCGATGGCAATGTCTCGACCGCGTTCGCGGCCTACAAGCAGCGCAACCGGTTCGTCGAAGCGGCCTTGAACGACGCCGCCGGCCACGCCAACGTGCGCCGCATCGAGCCGGCGCAGCTGCTGTGCGACACCTACGTCAAAGGCCGCTGCGTGGTCCAGTTGAACGGCATTCCGCTGTACTACGATGACGACCATTTGTCGAACGCCGGTTCGGCCATGGTGGTCGATGAAATCGTCAAGCATCTCGCGCAATAGGGTTCACGCGCCGCCCCGCGGGCCGGGCGGCGCGCCACGATTGGCCCCGGGCCGGTCACGCGCGGCGCGATTGATGCGATAATTGCGCCTTAAACAATTCTCCTGAGGCAATAAATGCCTGGGGTCGATTAAGGGCGTGGCGGCGCCACGCCGGCACTGCCGCACGCGTGCCGCGCCGCTTCGGCGTGCGCCGCAAGCGGCGCCGAACCCGGCGCCCGGTATCCGAACAACGAAAGTTACCAATAAAGTCTATGCGTTTGATTCCAACTATTTTGTGCGGCGGCGCCGGTTCCCGCCTGTGGCCGATTTCGCGCGAACTGCATCCGAAACCGTTCATCCGCCTCGCCGACGGCCAGAGCCTGCTGCAAAAGGCGTTCCTGCGCGGCGCCGTGCTGCCCGGCGTCGAAGAGATCCTGACCGTCACCAACCGCGAGCTGCTGTTCAAAACCGCCGACGAGTACCGCGAAGTCAACGCGGCCGGGCTGGCCACCTCGTTCATCCTCGAACCGTGCGGGCGCAACACCAGCGCGGCGATCGCCGCCGCCGCGCTGCAGGTGGCCGCCAAACACGGCGACGACGCGCTCATGCTGGTGCTCGCGGCCGACCATCTGATCGGCGACCAGGGCGCGTTCGGCCAGGCCGTGGCCGAGGCCTGCGCGCTCGCCACCGAAGGCTACCTGGTGACCTTCGGCATCGAGCCCGATGCGCCCGAGACCGGTTACGGCTACCTCGAGACCGAAGGCAGCAAGGTGCTGCGTTTCGTCGAGAAGCCGACGCTCGAAACAGCGCGCGAATACCTCGCGTCCGGCCGCTTCCTGTGGAATTCGGGCATGTTCTGCTTCAGCGCCGGGACCATCCTGGCGGCGTTGCGCGCGCTCAGCCCGGCGATCCTCGACGCCACCGCGGCCTGCCTGGCGAAGTCGCGCACGGTCGCCGGCCACGGCGTGAGCCAGCTCGAACTCGACCCGGACAGCTTCGCGCTGGTGCCCGACACCTCGATCGACTACGCGGTCATGGAAAAATCGTCGAACGTCGCGGTCGTGCCTTGCAGCATAGGCTGGAGCGATATCGGTTCGTGGGCCGCGCTGGGCGACCTGAGCACGCCCGACGCGCATGGCAACCGGGTCGAGGGCGCGGCGCTGTTGCACGATGTCAGCAATTGCTACATTCAGAGCAGCAAGCGCGTGATCGGCGCGGTCGGCATCGACAACCTGATCATCGTCGACACGCCCGACGCGGTCCTGATCGCCGACAAAACGCGCGCCCAGGACGTCAAACACCTGTACGCGGCCTTGAAACTGCAAGGCCACGACAGCCACAAGCACCACCTGACGGTGCACCGCCCGTGGGGCACCTACACGGTGCTCGAGGAGGATCCCGCCTTCAAGATCAAACGCATCGAAGTCAAGCCGGGCGCCTCGCTGTCGCTGCAGATGCACCACCACCGCAACGAGCATTGGATCGTCGTCAGCGGCATGGCCAAGGTCGTCAACGGCGAGCGCGAGCTGTTCGTCAACACCAACGAGTCGACCTATATTCCGGCCGGACACCAGCACCGGCTCGAAAACCCCGGCTTGCTGAACCTGGTCATGATCGAAGTCCAGTGCGGACAGTACCTGGGCGAGGACGACATCGTCCGCTTCGAAGACAAGTACGGGCGCGCCTGACGCGGCGCCGGGCGCCGGAGCCCGGCGCTAGCGGCGCGCGGCGTCGAGCCGGGCCAGGCAGGCCTCGCACAGCAGCTGCGCGCGCTGCGCACTGCCCGCTTCGGCGTAGCAGCGCAATTCGGGCGCATTGCCCGACGGGCGCAGGTGCACCGTCTCGCCCGAGCCGAACGTGACCCGGTAGCCGTCGGTGTGGTCGACCCGGTCGACGGCGCCGGCGTCGGGCGCCATCAGCGCGGCCGTCGCGGCCGCGTCGCCGGCGAGCCCGGCCAGGATGGCGCGGCTGTGCGCGAGCGGGAATGCCTGCAGGCGGTCGCTGTGGGTGTAGCGCGCCGGCAAGCGGGGCGCCAGTTCCGACAGCTTGATCCCGTCGCGCCGCGCCATGCACAACAGGGCGAGCATCGGCAGCACGGCATCGCGCGTCGGCAGCGCCTCGAGGCGCCGCCCGCCGCGCTCGACGGCGCTGCCGAGCAGGAAGCCGCCGTTGGCCTCGTAACCGGCGACCACGCCGCCGGCGCCGCCCGCGCCCTCCATCGCCTCGATCACGTACGGCGAGCCGATCGCCGTGCGCAGCACCTGGCCGAACGCCCCGCACAGCTCGACCGCGCTGTTGCTGCTGACGGGCGTGACGACGACATCGGCTTGCAGGAACTGCGCGCACAGGATCCCGACGATGTCGCCGCGCAGCCATTGCCCGCGTTCGTCGCCGATCAGCGGGCGGTCGGCGTCGCCGTCGGTCGACAAGATCGCGTCGAACGCATGCTGCGCGGCCCACGCGCGCGCGCGCGCGACGTCGTCGGGTCCGACCGCTTCGGTGTCGATCGGCACGAAGATGTCGGTGCGCCCGAGCGCGAGCACCTGCGCGCCGAGCGCCTCGAGGATGCGGCGCAGCACGTCGCGCCCCACACTGCTGTGCTCGTAGACGGCGACGCGCATGCCGGCCAGGCAGCCGGCGCCGAAAAAGTCAAGATAACGCCGCAGGTACTGGTCTTCGGCCGCGCGCTCGGGCGCGGGCAGCGCGGCCGGTGAGATCGATTCGGGCAGCTCGACCGTGACAGCGAGCATGGCCTGCTCGTCGCGTTTGCTGATCTCGCCGTCGGGGCCATAGAATTTGATGCCGTTGCGGTCGAACGGGATGTGGCTGCCGGTGACCACGAGCGCCGGGGCGCCGAGGCCGCGCGCATACAGCGCCAGCGCCGGCGTCGGCAGCGCGCCGGCGTAGCGCACGCGCACGCCGAGCGCGCCGAACGCGGCCGCGCAGGCGCGCGCGATCGCCGGGCTGCTCGGGCGCAGGTCGTGCCCGAGCACGACCTCGGCGCCATGGCCGAGCGCCTGCCAGAACGCCGTTGCATAGGCGTAGCAAACCCCGGCGTCCATGGCCTCGACCAGGCCGCGCGCGCCGCTGGTGCCGAACTGGACCCCGCTGGCCTTCATCAAGGCCGAAATTTCAACGCGTTTTACCACCGCCTGCCTCCGTCATAAGTGTGCGGGGCGCTTGCGTGCGCGCCCCTTGGTGCCGCCACCCGCGGCGGGGAAGGCGGCGCATTGGTCCGACGCCGTTCAGCTCGGACGCAGCAGGAATTGCTTGCAGCGGGCGAACAGCTTGCCGCCGATGAAACCGGCCAGCGACGGCTGCATGCCGTGCTTGCCGAAGGCTTTCCAGATCTCGCGGTTCTGTTTGATCACATTGCCGACACTCTTGTTCGATTCCCCGCCCATGCGCATATTGACCAGCACGCGCGGCAGATACACCGAGTGGACTTTGTGCGCGACCAGCAGGCGCGCCATCAATTCCATGTCGCCCGCGATCCGGTAGTCGAGGTCGAAGCCGCCGAACTGGTCGTAGAGCCGTTTGCGCGCGAAGAAGGTCGGGTGCGGCGGGCACCAGCCGGACTGGAACAGCCCGGGCACGAACGCCGACGAACGCCAGTAGCGGACCACATGCTTGGTGTTGTCCTGCTTGACGTAGCACAGGTCGCCGTAGCAGGCGTCGACCGCCGCCGCATCGAACGTCGCGCAGACCTGCTCGAGCACGTCGGGCTCGGCGTAGAAATCGTCGGCGTTCAAGAACCCGATGATTTCGCCGCGCGCCAGCGCGATGCCCTTGTTCATCGCATCGTAGATGCCCTTGTCTTTCGCGCTGACCCAATAGTCGATCTTGTCCTCGTGCTCGCGGATGATCGCGAGCGTCGCGTCGGTCGAGCCGCCGTCGACGATGATGTACTCGACATTGTCGTAGCCCTGTTCGGAGATGGTCGCGATCGTGTGCGCCAGCGTCGCCGCGCCGTTGTACACGACCGTGATGATCGTCAGCAGCGGTTTGCCCGGCCGGCTCGCGCGCGGCGCGCCGTTTTTGGTGCGTGCTCCGCCCTCGCCGCGAATGGCGTTTGGCGCCGGCTGGGGTTCCTGAGCGGGTATAGATGTATTCAAACAAACTCCTTAATTACTTTTATTGATATGACCACTTGTGTTGGCGGCCCTTGTTGGCAGCCCTTGTCGGCAGCCCCCTCAACGTCCGGTCCGGCCCCGGCGCGCATACGCGCGCGCGGCCAGCCCCGTCACGAGGGCCCAGCGCCAGCCAAGCATCTGGACCAGGCTGCCGCGCGTGTTCGAACTGGTCGGGCTGGCGTTGGCGTCGTGCCGCCGGTAGTCGACCAGCGCGAGGTCGATGTAATGGGCGCGGCCGTACAGCGCGTTGATCAGCCCGATCCACATATCGTGCTGCGGAATGTCGGGCGGAAAAGGCAGCATTTTGTCGAGCAGGACGCGGCGGAACGCCATCACGCATCCGAGGTATTTATTCTTGACCAGGTTCGACACCAGGCCGGGCGCGAACCCGCCCCTGATCGCGAAGAACGACGGCTGCAGCTGCAGCCCGTGGCGGTCGACGATCCTGGCGTCGCTGAGCACCAGCGTCACCTCCGGCCGTTCGGCGAACGCGCGCGCGAACCTGGCCACTTTCTCCGGATGCCAGACGTCGTCCTGGTCGCTCAGGAAGATTATGTCGCCAGTTGCCAGGCCGATCGCTTTTTCGAACGAGCGCTGCACCCCGAGGTTGGCCGGGTTGCGGTGCATGCGCACGCGCGCGTCGTTGAAGCCGGCGATCAGCGCGACGGTCGCGTCGCGCGAATGGTCGTCGACGATGATGACCTCGTCATCGGCACCGAGCTGGCCCAGGATGCTCGCCAGTTGGCGCTCGACATACGCGGCCCCGTTATAGGTCGCCATGACCACGCTGGTCGACTCAGCCATCGGAGCGCCCCCCGCTGGCAGCGGCGGGCGCCGGCTCCGTCGCCGTGCCCGCCTCGCGCCGCGCGAGCGTGCGCAGGCTGAAGGTGGCCATGATCAGGAATGAAAGCCCGATCGGATTCTGGAGGTAGGGATTGGTCGCTGTCTGCATATAGATTAAAACCACCGAAAAGAAATAGGCGCAAGCATACGGGAAGCTGCGCGAGGCGGCCGGAATGCGCTTGAACGCGAGGATGCACACCAGCAGCGGCGCGAGCCAGAACAGCAGGCCCGGAATGCCGGTCTTCCACCAGATCCACAGGTACGAATTTTCGATGTTCAACCTGTCGCCGCTGATGTACGAACCGAATCCGTGCCCCGTGAACAGGGTCAGCTTGTCCACGTTCGCGAGCATGAAATTGATGTCCTTGAACCGGATCGCATTCGAGACCCCGGTGTCGGTGCGCACCAAGATGCTGCCCTGCGACAACGAGGCCAGCGCGAGCGCGAGCGCGGCCAGCGCGCCGCCGATGACAAAGGCGGCCAGCAGCTTCTTGCGGCCGGTGGCCCACAACAACATCAGCAAGGCCGCGCCCGTCGACAGGATGAAACCGCGCGTCAGGGTCAGCAACAGCGCCGCGCCGATCAGGGCGATCGTCAAGGGCTTGAGCCGGCCCGGGATCGCGACAAAAAACACCAGCGCGATGCACAGGTATAAAAATCCCTTGTACACGAACAGGCCCTGCCCGCCCCGGAAAAAGAATTCGCCCGTGTCGTTGAGGGTCCGGTAGGCCGCCAGGAAATCGACATAGCCCGTCAGGATCGCCACCAGCGCCACGAGGTAGGCCACGGCCAGCAGCAGGCCGGCGCCGCGCACCAGCTTGGCGGTGAGCACGACATTGTCTTGCCCGCTCAGCACTTGCGCGAAAAACGGCGCCATCAGCCAATACAGCATCGGCTGGATCTCGCCGAACACGACGCCCGGCTCGACCCCGCGCGCGAGCCCGACGAACACGGCCGGCAAATGCACCACGAGGAACAGCGCGACCATGCCGTAGGCGAGGCCGGCGTCGTCGCCCACCCGGCGCCAGAACTGGGGAAACAGCATCAGGCCGAGCGTGCCCGTAAACAGCAGCATGCGCAGCGAGACCGGACCGAGGTCCCACAGGCGCCCGCCGCCGCCGAGGAACAGCTCGAGCGCGACCACGATGAAGAGAAGTCGTAGCATCAGCGCGCGAACCTCAATGACAGCCAGGCCAGCATGTTGCTGGCCGCGGGCGGGCACGACGCCCTGAGCCTTGCCAGGCGCAGCAGCAGGCGCACGGGATAGGCCAGCCGCGCGGGCAGGCCCAGCGAGCGCATGAACAGGCGCTCGCCGTCGAGGATGCTGTCGAGCCGCTGCCGGCTGACCTCGGCCATGTTCAAGATCGACAGCTTGTGCTGCAAGGTCGCGTCCACGAGCGCGCCGCTGGCCCCGCCCAGATTCATCTGGTGGAAGATCCAGTGGTCGACATAATCGAGCCAGAGTTGCGGCGGCAACGGCGCGATCTTGCGCCACGCCGCGGCGCGCACCATGCTGCCCGAGGCGATGCCGGTGAGGCCGCGGCGCGCAGTGTCCCCGGGCAGCGCGCCCTTGGCGACCGGGGCGACGCTGCCAAGGCGCGTGACGTACCCCGGTGAAATGCAACGGCCCGCATCCTCGACCCGCGGGAACAGCAGGTCGACCTGGCGGCCAGGGTGCGCGGCGCAGGCTTCGCTTGCCTTTTGCAAATAATTATCAGGAAGCAATGTATCCTGGTCGAGCAGCAGGAGCCACGCCTGGCCGCCCGCGCCCGCCTGCTGCAAGGCGTAGTCGTAGGCGCCGCGGGTGCCGCCGTTGCCCGGATCGTGGCGGTAGTCGATGCGCGCGTGGGGCGCGGCCGGCGCCGCCATCGGCAGCGGGGAGTTGTCGTAGATTACCAGCCGGTCGAGCTGCAACGGCGCCTGCGGCGTCGCGCGCTCGAGTTGGCGCAGAAGATAGCCGGCCGCGACCACGGCGTCCCAATGGCAATTGTAGACAACAATGACCGCAAGCACTTTCTGGACGCTTGCGATGCCTGCTTGGGACGATGCTTCCATAACTTTGAAGATGCCTTAAAAAATTGACGCCCGTCGCGTTCGAGCGGGCGGGACAAACCTTGGGCGCGCGCGCCTGCGCGCACCGGCGCCTCAGGCCCGGTCTAGTTCATGCACCAGCGCGACATAGGCGCGCCCGTAGTCGAGCGTGCGCTGGCGCAGCAGCTCGCGCGCCTCGGCCTCGCGCTGCTGGTCGACGCCGCCGGCCGAGGCGTCCCAGGCCGCGCCCAGGATCTCGGCGAGCGCGGGCGCGTCGTCGGGTTCGAAATAGACGCTGTCGGCCGGCAACTGCTCGCGGTGCACGCCGATGTTCGACAGGATCACTTTCTTGCCGATGCTCTTGGCCTCCTCGACCGACGAACTCCAACCCTCGAAGTGCGAGGGGTTGATCACCGCGACCGCGTGGCGCATCATGTGCAAGACCTCGTTGTAGCTGACCAGGCCGAGGATCTTGATGTTGCTTTTTAAACCGTTTTGTTCGAGGAAGCGCTCGATGCCGTCGATGTATTCGGTGGTGTTGAAACGGTAATCGGTCAGGTTGCCGGTGCACACGACGAGCACCTCGCGGCCCGCCTCGCGCAACAGCCTGACCGCCTCGAACACGACCATGTGGTTCTTGTGCTTCCAAAACTGGTTGGGCAGGTAGAAATACTTGCCCTCGACCCCGTATTGCCCGGCAATGGCGCGCGCCGTGGCGGCGCTGTCGGACGCGGGCGCGGCGCCCGGCTGCGAGACGAATTGGAGCACGCGCGCGCGCGCGGCCATCGCCGGCGGCGCGATCGCGCTGAAGTCGCGCAAGGCGTCGTGGCTGCTCAAGACCACGATGTCGCTGTCGCCGATGATCTTGCGCAGGCGCGCCGATTCGGCGCCGGTGTCGATGGTCGGGAACAGCTCCGGCAGGTGCAGGTACTGGAAATCGGGAATCCAGCTGATCAGGCGGTAGGGCCGCCCCTTGCCGTAGACGTGCTCGGCGTGCGAGACGATCGAAATGCCGTATCTGGCGACGACCGCATTGACCACCAATAGCGATCCGAACAGTTTGAACAGCACCTTGTGGATGAACCAGGGCACACTTTTGCGGTCGAGCACGCGCGTGCGCACCACGGTCGCCAGCGGCCGGAACTGCGCCACGACGGCGTCATCGACCTTGGTGCCGAAGAACACATAGGTCTGCACGCGCGCGTCGCCGGCCACCGAAATGGCGTGCAGCAGGTTGCGAATGTAGTTGAGCCCGCCCGAATACTCTTGCGGCCGGTCGTACCAGAATGCGACCTTAGCCATTGTGGTGCTCCTGGTGCGCGCTGAACCACGCGGCGTAGTTGCCGATGCCTTCGGCCAGCGGCACCGCGGGCGCCCAGCCGAGCGCCAGCGCCTCGCTCGCGTCGGCATGGTAGAAGCGTGGGTCGCCGTCGCGCACGGTGCCGTTGAACACGATTTCGGTATCGACCCCGAGCGCCGCCTTGAGCAGCTCCAGGGTCTGGCGCACGGTCACGCGCACCCCGGCCGCGCCATTGACGACGATGTGGCGCCGCTCCGAGCGCGCCACGTCGAGCACGAGCTGGGCCGCGTCCTCGCTCGCGATCCAGTCGCGCGTCTCGCCGCCGGTGCCCCAGAACAGCGCCGTGCCGCCTTCGGCCGCGCGCAGCTTGGTGCTCGCGTCCCACAGCAGCTGCTTGGTCAGGCCCGGGCCGTAGATCGAGAAGAAGCGGATCACCGCGACCCGGATGCCATAGCTGTGCGAATACGAGGCCAGCAGATCCTCGGCGATCTTCTTGTGGAAGCCGTACGGCGAGATCGGCGCGAGCGTGTCGCCGACCCTGATCGGGGCGTCGTCCTTGGCGCCGTAGACCCCGGCGCTCGACGGATAGACCAGCAGCGCCCCGGAGTTGGTCAGGCGCAGGTACTCGAGCAGGTCGGCGGTGCCCTGCACCGTCTTGTAGAAATCCTGCAGCGGGTTGGTCAGCGAATAGCCGACCGAACCGTTGCCGGCGCAATGGACCACGAGCTCGAAGCGCTCGTTGAGCGTCATCAGGCTCGGCAGCGAAACCTCGGCGTCGAGCCACAGGTCGAAGCCGCACGCGAGCGCATCCTGCGCGGCCCAGCGTCCGCGGCCGATGCCGACCACGCGCCGTCCCTGCTGTTTGAACTTGCGCGCCAGCGCACGCCCGAGGAAGCCGAAGCCGCCGGTTACCAATACCGTTGAGGTCATGATTGAGTCTATCATTGTTTATCTTGTCGTTTCGGGCATCAAAAGCTGCCCATTTCGGCGCCCGCGGCGATCCACGGCATCGGCAGTTGCGGCGCGGCCGCGCGCAGCATGGCCAGGTATTGCTCCTCGGACGGGTTGGCCGCGAGGTCGGCCTCGCCGACGGCGTCGGCCGCGAGCCAGGCGTCGCGGCTGAAGCTGAAGCGCTTGATCACCCGCGCCGGGTTGCCCACGGCGATGCTGAACGGCGCGATGTCGGCCAGCACCAGCGACCCGGCCCCGACCACGCTGCCGTGGCCGATGCTGACCGCGCCCATCACGGTCGCGCCGGCGCCGAAAAAGCAGTTGGCGCCGACCGCGATCGCGTCGCCCGCGGTGGTCCCGGTCGCCAGCACGGGCAGGCGCGGATTGTCGGCCACGTGGGTGCTGCAGATGAAACGGCAGCCGACCGTCGTCAGGCAATAGTCGCCGATCACGATCTGGCGCCCCGAACTGAAGAAATTGTCGCGGCCGATGAAGCAGTTGTCCCCGACCACGATCGACATGGCACCCGCGCCGCGGTGGTTGACATTGAGCCAGCTGCCGGCGCCAATCACGCTGTTGCTGCCGATGCGCACGTGGGCGCGGCCCAGGATCTGCACCCCGCGGCCCAGGTACGAGCCGGCCCCGAGCGCGAGGCGCTGCCGGATCAACAGCGCCGACAGGCGCGTGCGCGCGCGCACGCCGAGGCCGGCGCCGAGTACGCGGTAGAGCCGGCGCGCGAGCGCGCGCCCCGGCCATCCCGGCGCCGCGCCGGCCACTAGGGCGCCCCCACGGCCGCCGCGGCCGGTTCGGCCGGTTCGGCCGGTTCGTCCGCCGCGTCCGCCGCGGCCGCGCCGCCCCCCTCGACCGGCTCGGCCGCGAGGCGCCCGCGGTGGTTGAAGAGCGCCGCCGGGATGTCGTGCGCGAGCGCCTCGAGCAGCACCCCGACGGTCGGGTCGGCGTTGAGGCCCGCGATCGACTCGCGCGACCACAGTTCGAAGCTCTCGGGGCTGAACGGCGAAAAGATCCAGTTGCAGATCTGCGTCACGTAGTAGCAGTACATCGCGTCCTGGCGCATCTGCGTCGTCAGCACGAGCTCGCCGGCGACCGATTGCCGGATCAGGCTGAAGTAGGCCGCGCGCGCAGCGGCGCTCCAGACGAAGCCCAGTCCCGCATAGTAGCTGCGCGAGGGCACGATCACACGGTTGCCGAGCGCGGCCGCTTCGACCCCGATGGTCGAGGTGTAGGCGACCACGGTCGAGACCACGGTCAACAGCTCGTAGGTGTTGACCGGGTCGGCCGCGTGCACGAACAGCACCCGCTCGTGGCCGCCGAAATGGTGCCGCAGCAACGCCGCGTAGTCGTCGCTGGTGCTGGCGACGGCGAGCCGCTCGCTCGGATGCTGGCGGATCACGATGGTGGCGTCGGTGTGCTCGACGACCCAGCGCGCGGTCTCGACGATCCACTCGGTGTTGGTCTCGAACACCGCGTGCAGGCCGAGCGCGGCCTGGTCCCACGACGAATTGAGGGCCAGCAGGATTGCGCCCCGGTATTTCTCGAGCGGGCCGGCGCTGGTGGCGACCATCTGCGAGCCGAACGCGTCCTTGCCCTGGTGGCGTTTGTCGAGCTCGCCGCGGGCTACGCGCAGGATCAGCGCGTGCTCGCGCTCCGAGGCGACCGTGTCCTTGAGCCGGGCGAACGCGCGCGGCACGTCCTGCAGCTGGGCCGCGATGCCGTCGGCGGCGAACAGCACGGTGCCGTAGCCGCCCGCGTCGTAACTGGCCACGCGCACGCCGGCGCGCTTGGCGCGGTCGAGCCAGAGCCCGGTGGTGCCGTAGATCCCGCCCGGGATGAACAGCACATCGAAGCGGTGGCCGGCGAGCAGCGCCTGGATCGCCGGATCGGCGCGCTGCAACTGGCGCCGCACCAGCGCCACATACCCGGCGCGCCCGTCGGCGACCATCTCGCCGCGCAGCGCATGCACGGCGTTGAGCGCGGCCATGCGTTCGATCAGCGCGGCGCCGTCGACGGGCGCGCCGGGCGCGCCGAGGAAGCGGCTCAGCACGAGCACCTCGCCGGGCCCGGCGAAGCGGCGCAGCACGCGCCGGATCGTGGCCCGGATCAGCAGCGCGCGCTTGGGCGCGTTGCTGAAAGGCAGGTCGTCGAACACATACACGACGCGCGCGCCGCGCGCCGCGAGCAGCACCCCGACCACGATCGAGTACCACGGCACGACCGTGGCGAGCCACGGCGTGACCAGGACCGCGATGGTCCTGGCGTCGGCCGCCGGCCGCGGCGCCGCCGCACCGCCGAGCCATTGGTCGAGCATGGCCTCGACCCGCAAGCCGCTGCGGATCCATGCGAGCGGATTGAAGCCGAGTTGCTGGCCGAGGCGCTGCTTGAATTTTTTGAAGTACATTATTAACATTCGTTGAACCATAAGACAACATCATACGGGGGCCGCGGCGCGACCGGGGCCGCCGCCGCTGGCGGAAATAGCAAGCCGGCAAGCCGGCAAGCGGGCGCGGCGGCTGTCAGGCCGGCCGCGCGCCGCCCTGTCTCGCATACAGGCCGAACGCCGCGCCCGCGAGCGCGAGCAGCAGCGCGGCCTTGACGGCGAGCGCGGGCGCGGTGGCCCAGCCCTGGCGGTCGAACCAGGCCACCAGCGCGGCGAGCGCGCCGAGCGCCGCCAGCGCCAGCGCCATCGGCGCCAGGTACGCGTGGCCGGTGACGCGGCGCGCCATTTGGTGGCTCAGCAGCGCCATCGTCAGGAAGCCGCCGAAGATCGCGCCGGCAGCGCCGTACAGCTGGTACGCCGGGATCAGCAGCAGGCCGAGCGCGGCCGCGACGGCGGCGCCGGCCAGCGTGATCGCGACCGAGGTCTTGGGCCGCTGGTGGTACAGCAGCGCGGTGTCCGAGATCAGCGTGAACGAATAGGCGAAACTGGCCAGCAGCAGCACCAGCAGCACGCCTTGCCCGCCCGCATAGCTGGGCGGCGCCATGAGCGCGAAGACCTGCGCCGAAAACAGCACCAGCGCGCCCGTGATGGCGCTCATGAGCAAGATGAACAGTTTCTCGATGCGCAGCATCAGCGCGGCCGCCGCGGCCGGCTCGGCCGCGAACACCGCCGGCTGCATCGCCTTGCCGAAGGCCATCGCGGCGATCGAGACGAGCATCGCCAGTTGCTGCGCGAGCCCGAAGATGGCGACCTGGTCGACCTCGACATGGCGCTGCAGGATCACGGTGTTGATGCGGTTGAGCACGAAATAGGCCGCGTAGCCGACCACGATCGGCAACGCGTAGTGCAGCGAAGCGCGGATGTGGGCCCAGCGCATCAGCGGCCGGAAGCGCGCCCCGAACAGCCACGGCAGCACCAGCGCCGCGCACGCCGAGCTCACCAGCATGGCCCAGAGCAGGCCCGTGAGCCCGCGCCCGAGCAGCAGCAGGTTCACCACCGCCACGCCCGCCAACACGAGCGAGGCGGCGACCTGGACCCCGGCGAACGCGAGCGCGCGCCCCTCCATGCGCAGCCAGGTGGTGCCGATGGCGCCGAGGAAGCCGGTGGCGGCGATGGCCAGGCTGAAGCCCAGGTAGGGGTCGGCCGGCACGCCCGGCGACAGCAGCGCCCACAGCGGCGCGCCCCAGAGCGCGAGCACGGCGCCGAACACGAGCAGCGCGAGCCCGAAAAACATCATGACCGAACTCAGATAGGCGTGCTGCTCGCCCTTCTTGTGGTACTCGAAATACAGGCGCGCGACCGCCGACGGCATGCCCAGGAACAGCAGGTAGGTGACGATCTCGGTGTTGGCGCGGAAGATCACATAGGTGCCGAATTCGGCCTGCGACAGGGTGCGCGTGTACAGCGGGATCAGCAGGAACCCGCCGACGGCCAGGACCACCATGTCGGCGACGCCGTACAGCACGGTGGTGGAGAGAAGTCGGCGGGTATCCAAGATGGGGCGTGGCCTAGGGTTGCAAGGTGAAAGGGGACCGGATGGAACCGGACTAAAGGGCGAGGAAGCGCTGCAGCACGCGCAGGCCGGCGCCGCCGCTTTTTTCCGGATGAAACTGGCAGCCAAGCACATTGTCGCGCCGCACCGCGGCCGCGACCGCGATGCCGCCGTACACGCAGTCGGCGAGCCGGTGCGCGGGTGAAGCGGGCGCCGCCATGAACGAATGGACGAAGTACATCGCCTCGCCGGGCGCGACCGCGGCGAGCACCG
>JAZKIN010000074.1:0-227 GCA_040384885.1 Pseudomonadota bacterium
CGAAGTCCAGGCAGTCGATGCAGCCGGCAACGTCTCCGTCCAAACCATCACCGTGACTGTGACAAACGCCGACGAAATAGCTCCGGCAATCACTGGCGGTGCAACCGCCGCGCTGCCAGTGGTGGAGAACACGACTGCCGTCACCACCCTGACTGCCAACGAAACGGTCACATGGTCGGTCAGCGGCGGTGTCGATTCGGCCCTGTTCACTGTCGACGCAACGACCG
>JAZKIN010000074.1:327-100476 GCA_040384885.1 Pseudomonadota bacterium
GCACGCCTAACTTCGAAGCGCCAGGCGACAACGGTGCCAACAACACCTACGTGGTTGACGTCCAAGCCATTGACGCCAGCGGCAACGCCTCGATCCAGACGATCACCGTGACGGTGACCAACGCCGACGAAGTCGCTCCAGCGATCACCGGCGGTGCCACCGCCTCGCTGCCAGTCGTGGAGAACACGACTGCCGTCACCACCCTGACCGCCAACGAAGCTGTCACCTGGTCGGTCAGCGGCGGTGTCGATTCGGCCCTGTTCACTGTCGACGCAACGACCGGCGCGCTCAGTTTCATCAGCACGCCTAACTTCGAAGCGCCAGGCGACAACGGTGCCAACAACACCTACGTGGTCGACGTCCAAGCGGTCGATGCAAGCGGCAACGCCTCGGTCCAGACGATCACCGTGACGGTGACCAACGCCGACGAAATCGCCCCGGCGATCACCGGCGGCGCCACCGCGTCGCTGCCGGTCGCGGAAAACACCACGGCCGTTACCACCCTGACCGCCAACGAAGCGGTCAGCTGGTCACTCGGCGGCGGTGCCGATTCGGCCCTGTTCGCAATCGACGCAACGACTGGCGCCCTGCGCTTCGTCAGCAAGCCTAACTTCGAGGCGCCAGACGACAACGGTGCCAACAACAGCTATGTGGTCAACGTCCAGGCGGTCGATGCCAGCGGCAACACCTCGGTCCAGCAAATCACCGTCACCGTGACCGACGCCGACGAAATCGCACCGGCCATCACCGGCCCAAGCGGCAGCGCCGGCGCGGCCGCATCAACCATCACGGTCAACGAAAACGGCACCGCCGTCACGACCATGGTCGCCAGCGAAGCGGTGACCTGGTCGATCGGCGGCGGCGCCGATGCGGCGAAATTCGTGATCAACACCGCCACCGGCGTGCTCAGCTTCGTCAACGCGCCGAATTTCGAGGCCCCTGGCGACAGCGGCGCCGACAACAGCTACGTTGTGCAGCTCACCGCCACCGACAGCAACGGCAACGCATCGAGCCAGACGCTGACGGTCAACGTCGCCGACATCGACGACACCGCGCCGGCCACCCCGAGCCTCGACCTGCTGGCCGTGTCGGACTCGGGCACCAGCAGCAGCGACAACCTGACCAACGTCACCACGCCGCTGATCCGGATCGGCCTCAACGCCAGCGGCCCGGCGGCCAACGTCGCCGGCGAGACCGTCACCCTGTTCGAAAACGGCACCCTTGTGGGCAGCGTGACGCTGACCGCGCAGCACATCAGCGCCGGCTTCGTCGACATCGCCAGCGCCGCGCTGGCGGCAGGCGAGAAGCTGTTCACGGCCAAGGTCACCGATGCCGCCGGCAACGTCTCGGGCACCAGCGCCGCACTGGCGCTGACCATCGACACCGAGGCCCCCGCGGCCCCGACCATCGACAAGACGCTCGCGTTCGACACCACGCCGACCATCTCCGGCACCGCGGTGCTGGGCGCCGGCGACGTGTTGACGGTCACGCTCAACGGCGTCACCTACACCGAGGGCGGCGGCGCGCTGACCCGCAGCGGCCAGAACTGGTCGCTGACGGTCCCCGACGCCAATGCCCTGCCGCTGGGCAACCACTCGGTCGCGGTCACGCTGACCGACAGCGCCGGCAACAGCCGCTCCGACAGTTCGAGCAACGAACTGGTGGTGGCCGCCGTGCCGCCGTCGCGCGTCACCACGCCGGAGCCCGACGTCTACGTGGCGCCGCCGGCCCAGCCCGACTTCCTGCCGCCGGCCAGCTCCGGGATGCCGGCCGGTCCGTATGCGTTCATCCTGCCCGAGATCGAACCGCTCGAGGAACTGCTCAAGAAGGCCTCGCCGCTGATCCCGAACTTCAACCTGACCGATTTCGCCCAGCGCAGGCTCGGCGAGGCCGCCACGTTCGAGGGCATCCTGACCATGGGCGGCGAGGACGCCTTCCAGGTGCTCGTGATCCCGGTCGGTCCGCCGGCCCTGATGCTGCACCGCGGCGTCCAGGACCAGACGTTCGAGCTGATCAAGGGTACGCGCATCAGCTTCCGGGTGCCGTCCGACGCCTTCAAGCACACCGACGTCAAGGCCACCGTCAAGCTGGTGGCGACGCTGCGCAACGGCGACCCGCTGCCGAAATGGCTGGTGTTCGATCCGACCACCGGCCGCTTCGAAGGCGTGGTGCCGGCCGGCGTGTCCGGCGAGATCGCCGTCACGATCAAGGCGGTCGACATGGAGGGACGCAGCGCCGAGACCATCTTCCGGATCAAGATCGTCGCCAACAAGGTGGTCGGACGCGCCGGCCTGAACGAACAAATCCGGCTCGCTTCGAAACCGGCGCCGGGTCTGATACCATCTGCGAGAAAAGCATGACCGGGTCCTCACCTTTCTTACATTTTTCGCATTTTTCACATAGGCGCATGCGCCCCGGCGCAGGGAACAATTGATGGCGTCAGAAGGTTCAGCAAATATCCAGATGCAGCCCGAGGCCTTGGGCGTACTGCTCGACATGTCGCGTCGCGCGCGCGAGGCCGGCGACCATGCCGTGCTCAGTTTCATGGCCGTCAACGACAGCCACGCGCTGGCGCACTACCGGCAGGCCGCCATGTGGCTGGCCGACGGCGCGATCCACGCCTTGTCGGGCGTGGTGCAGATCGAGGCCAACGCGCCCTACGCGCAGTGGCTCGGGCACGTGTGCGCCGCGCTGCCCGGCGCCAACGGCGTGCCGTCGCTGGTCGAGGCGCACACGCTGCCCGAGGCGCTCGGCGCCGAATGGGGCGAGTGGCTGCCCGCGTTCGGCCTGTGGATCCCGTTCCCCGACGGCGTCTCGGGCGGCTGGCTGTTCGCGCGCGACACCCAGTGGGGCGACATCGACATCGCCCTGCTGGCCGAATGGATGCGCATCTGGCACCACGCCTGGAGCGCGCTCGGCCTGCGCAACCCCTGGTCCTGGCGCCACTGGCGCAAGAAGACGGCCGGCGCGGCGCCCGCCGCGGCGGCCCCGGCGCGGCCCTGGTGGCGCCGCCCGCGCGTGCTCTGGTCGCTCGCCGTGGCGCTGCTGCTGGTGTTCCCGGTGCGCCTGACGGTGCTCGCGCCGGGCGAGCTGGTGCCGGCCAAGCCGGCCGTGATCCGGGCCCCGCTCGAAGGGGTGATCGGCAGTTTCGCGGTCAAGCCGAACCAGCAGGTCACGGCCGGCCAGCTGCTGTTCAGCTTTGACGACGCGCCGCTGCAGGCGCGCCTCGAGGTCTCGCGCCAGGGCCTGGCCGGGGCGCTGGCCGAGTACCGCCAGGCCGCCCAACTGGCGCTGTCCGAGGAAAAAAGCAAGTCCCAGCTGGCCATGCTCACCGCCAAGGTCGAGGAGCGCCAGGCCGAGGTCGACTACCTCGACGGCCAGCTCGAACGTTCGCGCGTGCTCGCGCCGCAGGCCGGCACCGTGCTCATGGACGATCCGAGCGAGTGGATCGGACGCCCGGTCGCGGTCGGCGAGCGCATCGCGCGCGTGGCCACCCCGGGCGACGTCGAGGTCGAGGCCTGGCTGCCGCTGGGCGACGCCATCCCGCTCGACGCGGGCGCCACGGCCACCCTGTACCTGAACGCGAGCCCGCTCGCGCCGGTCGGCGCGCGCACCCGTTACGTCGCGCACGACGCCTTGCAGCGCCCCGACGGCGGCTACGCCTACCGGGTCCGCGCCACGCTCGACGGCGCCACCGGCCACCGGGTCGGCCTCAAGGGCACGGCCAAGCTGGCCGGCGGCCGGGTGCCGCTGATCTACTGGGTCCTGCGCCGTCCGCTCGCCGCGATCCGCCAGACGATCGGCTACTGACCATGCCCCTGCCCGCCCTGCGCGAAGAGCTGGACCTGTTCGAGGGCCCGCGCATGCCCGACGGGCAGCCCAGCTACACCCTGCACGACCCGGTGCGCAACCAGTTCTTCCAGCTCGACTGGCTCAGTTTCGAGATCATCAGCCGCTGGCACCTCGACGCCTTCGCGCCGATCGCCGCCGCGATCGCGCACGACACCACCTTGCACCCCGAACCCGAGGATGTCGAGGCGCTCGCCATATTTCTGCTCGAGAACCAGCTGCTGCGCCCGACGGGCGATGACAGCGCGGGCGCGATGGCGGCCAGGCTGGCGCGGCTCAAGGGCAACCGCTGGAGCTGGCTGCTGCACCATTACCTGTTCTTCCGGATCCCGCTGGTGCGCCCCGACCGCTGGCTCGGCCGCTGGGCCGGCGCGGTGGCGCCGCTGTATTCGCGCGCCTTCCTGCACCTGACGCTGGCCGCGCTCGTGCTCGGCCTGTCGCTGGTGTTGCGCGACTGGCAGCAGTTCACCAACACCCTGGTCGACCATTTCTCGTGGCAGGGCCTGGCCGGCTTCGGGGTGGCGCTGACGCTGGTGAAAATCCTGCATGAGCTCGGGCACGCCTTCACGGCCAAGCGCTACGGCTGCCGGGTGCCGGCGATGGGGGTCGCGTTCCTGGTGCTGTGGCCGGTCGCGTACACCGACACCAACGAGGTCTGGCAGCTCAACGTGCGCAAGCAGCGGCTGGCGGTGGCCGCGGCCGGCGTCGCGACCGAGCTCATCATCGCGGTCTGGGCCACGCTGGCCTGGACCCTGCTGCCGCCGGGGCTGGCCAAGTCGACCGCCTTCATGCTCGCCACCACGACCTGGATCGCGACGGTGGCGATCAACACCAGCCCGTTCATGCGCTTCGACGGCTACTTCCTGCTGGCAGACTGGCTCGACATCCCGAACCTGCACGCGCGCGCGTTCGCGCTGGCGCGCTGGGACCTGCGCGAGCGCCTGTTCGGCCTCGGCGAGCCGCCCCCGGAGACGTTCAGCCGGCGCCGCACGGTGGGCCTGATCCTGCTCGCCTACGCGACCTGGCTGTACCGGATCGTGCTGTTCCTCGGGATCGCGGTGCTGGTCTACCATTTTTTCATCAAGGCGCTCGGGATCCTGCTCTTCATCGTCGAGATCGGCTGGTTCGTGCTGCTGCCCGTGATGCGCGAGGTGAAGCTGTGGCCGGCCCTGATCGCGGCCCAGCACCCCGAGCCGTTCCGCTCCAACGACCTCGGCGCCTATCTGGCGCGCCGCCCGCGGCTGCGCCTGACGGCCGTGCTCACCCTGCTGCTGCTGGTGCTGGTGGTGGTGCCGTGGCCGACGCGCCTGTCGGCCTCGGGCCTGTTGCGCCCGGCCGAGATCTACCCGCTGCACGCGCCGGCGCCGGCCCAGGTCAGCAAGCTGCCGGCGGCCGACGGCGGCGCCGTGGCGGCCGGCAGCACCTTGCTCGAACTGGCCTCGCCCGAGCTCAATGTGCGCTTCCGCCGGGCCCAGGCCCGGCTCGAACGGGTGCGCTGGCAGACCGCCAACGCCGGCGTCGAGGCCGAGCAACGCCAGCACATGCAGGTGCTGCAGCAGGCGCAGATGACCGCCGCGGCCGAGCTGGCCGGGGTCGACACCGAGATCGACCGCTTCGCCCCGAAGGCGCCGTTCGCCGGCGTGCTGTACCTCGACCCCGAGCTCAAACCCGGGGTCTGGGTGGCCGAGCGCGAACGTCTCGGCATGCTGGTCAAGCCCGGCACCTGGCAGGTCCAGACCTACCTCGACGAGGAGGACGTGCGGCGCGTGCGGATGGGCGACGCCGGCCGCTTCTTCGCCGACGGGCTCGACGGGCCGGCGCTCACGGTGCATGTGAGCGGCATCGAACACGACGCCGCGCACGTGCTGCACCACGGCGAGCTGGCGAGCGAATTCGGCGGCTCGGTGCTCACGCGCGAGCGGCGCGGCCAGCTGGTGCCCGACCGCGCGGTGTACCGCGTGACGCTGTCGGTGCAGGACGAGCCGGGGCGGCTGGCGCGGCACAGCTGGCGCGGCAAGGTCGTCATCCACGGCGAGTGGGAGGCGCCGGGCATGGTGTTCGTGCGCTCGGCAATGGCCTTGATCTGGCGCGAAGTCGGTTTCTAGGACGGACGCCGCGTCCGCCCGGCTGTCAGACCGGCCGTCAGACCGGCCGCCAAGCAGGCGTGGCCGGCGCGGAACCAGGTCGGTTACGCGACGCGCGCGCGCGAGCCGACGGCCGGCACGCTTTCCTAGTAGACTCCGCCTGACAACCTTCGGACCACCGCGCATGCACCCACTCGTTCCAGACCACAGCGCCCTCGTGCCGCTGCCCTACCACGCCGCCGTGGTCGACTACCTGCGCCTGCACGAACCCGAAGTCTGGCGCTGGGCCGGTGCCCGCACCACAGGCGAGGAACAGCGCGCCTCGCTGCGCGCGATGCTGCTGCGCGACACCTACCGGATCGATCCGGCCGCGCACGGCGACATCCATGCGACGCTGTCGACGGCGATGGCGCGCCTCGGCATCGCCGCGCCGGCCACCCTGTACCAGTCGCCGGGCCAGCAGATGAACGCCGCGCTCGCCTTCGTGCCCGGCGAAGTGCACATCATTTTGCAGGGGCCGCTGCTCGAGCGCCTCGCCCCCGACGAGCTGCTCACCGTGTTCGGCCACGAATTGGCGCATTACCTGCTCTGGTCGCGCGACGACGGCCGCTTCCTCGTGGCCGAGCGCGTCCTCGACGACGCGCTGGCCGCGGCCGGCGCCAGCGCCAGCCACCACGAGACCTACCGCCGCTACGCGCTGCATACCGAACTGTTCGCCGACCGCGGCGCCGCCGTCGCCGCCGGCGCGCTCGCGCCCGCGGTGGCGGCGCTGGTCAAGATCGAGACCGGCATCGGCACGGTCGATGCCGGGGCGTATTTGCGCCAGGCGGCCGAGGTCGAGGCGCAGGAGGCGGCCGCGAGCGCCGCCCAGAGCCATCCCGAAACCTTCATCCGGGCACGCGCGCTGGCGCTGTGGTGGGACGGCGCGCCGACACTCGAGGCCTGGACCTTCAGCCGCCTGCAAGGTCCGCTCGCGCTCGAACGGCTCGACCTGTGCGGGCAGTTGCGCCTGCAAACCCTCACGCGCAGCTTCGTGGCCCACTACCTGGCCGGCACGGCGCTCGCGAGCGACGCCGTGCTCAACCACGTGCGCCTGCTGTTCCCGGACTGGCGCGCCGACGAGCCCGCCAACGGGGCGGAGGCGTTCGGCGCCGACGCGGTCGACGCCAGCGTGCGCAACTACCTCAACGCGCTGATGATGGACCTGGCGCTGGCCGACCCCGACCAGCGCGACGCCGCCCTGTTGCGCGCCGGCCAGCTGGCGCAGTCGCTCGGGAGCTTCGAGGCGCTCGAGCGCAATTTGCGCCGCGATGCCGGTTTCGGCAAACGCGAACTGGACCGTTATAAACGCCAACTGGCTAAGGAGCCGCGCGCATGAGCGAAACAACGACCGCCCACGGCGCACGCACCCTGCGCAGCCTGCTGGGCGCACAGGCGGGCATGCCGCTCGCGACCGACGACGTGCTGGTGCTGGTGCTGCCGCTGCTGCAGCAGGTGGCCGCGCTGCACGCGGCCGGGCGCGTGGCCGCGCTCGACAGCGACAACGTGCTGTTGGACGACAAGGGCGCGCTCGGCCTGCGCCGCCCCGAAGGCGCCCATCCGCTGCTCGACACCGGCGCCATCGACCGCGTCCAGCCGCTGCCCTTGTCGGGCCTGAACATCGTCGGCACCTTGCAGCGCGGGCGCGATGGCGATGGCGCCGAATCGGTGACCGATCTCGCGCTCGCGCCCGAGGGCGCTGCCGAGGCGGCGATCGAACGGCCGCTCTACCTGCCCGGGCCCGGGAGCTGGGAGCTGCGGCTCGGCCACCACGACGAGCTGACCGACGTTTTCTCGCTCGGCATGATCGTCGCCGCCCTCGCCTGCGGCCTCGATTTCAGCGACGACGACGACCTGCGCCAGTTCGTCGGCCAGCGCGGCAACCTGTTCGCGCTGCATCCGGCGCTGCACCCGATCATGGCCGCCGTGATCGTCGAGATGACCGAGATCAACCGCCACGCGCGCGCCACCGACGTCGGCGCCGCCGCCGCGCGCCTGCGCACCTGGCGCGAGCAGCCGGCCGGGCTCGACGTCGCGCGCGCGCTGGCCGGCGCCAGCGGCGCCGCGCCGCGCCGCGCCGCCGTGCTCACGCACCTGCGCGACCGCCTGTTCGACCTCTCGCGCCGCAACCGCCTGCTGTACTTCCGCCCGAGCGCGGCGACCGTCAACCTGACCGTCGCCAGCGTGCCGCTGATGCTGCAGGTCGAGAGCGTGCGCGCCGAACACATCTGCACCTGGGGCGGGCCGTTCGCGGCCGACCTGGTCGCGGGCAAGCCGGTCTCGCTGCAGCACTGGCTGCGCTTCGAGGACCAGCCCTACCTGCCGGGCGCGCTCGACCATTTGATCACCGAGACGCGGCGCGACCGCGCCGAATTCGGCTTCGCCAACCTGCGCCTCGTGGTCGCTTTTTTGCGTTGGCATAACCTCAAGGAGGCGCCGGACGAGCGCATCGTCACCCCCCTGCTGTGGCTGAGCGTCGAGTTGGTCAAGCGCAAGGGCGTGCGCGACCAGTACGTATTGCAATGCACCGACGACGAGGCCGAGTTCAACCCGGTGCTGCGCCACCAGTTGAGCCAGCTCTACGACATCCGCCTGCCCGAGAAGGTCGACCTCGAAAAAACCACGCTGGCCGAGATCCACGCCGACATCCTGGCCCAGATCCGCCGCTCCGAGCCGTCGGTCGAGCTGCGCCTGGTCGACAAGGCCGCGATCGGCCTGGTGCGCCAGAAGGCGCTGCAGCGCATGCAGCAGTACCAGCGGCGCAAGCCGCCGGCCGGGCCGCGCGCGGGCGCCGGCGGACGCCTGCCGCCGTTCAGCTACGACCTGCTCGACTACCGCCCGCTGGGGCGCGCGCTGTTCGAGCAATGGGTGCGCCCGAGCGAACTGCCGCAGCGCGGCGAGGCCGGCGCCCTGCCCGGCGCCGGCCTGCGGCGCCCGCAGATGGCCGCGGGCGCGGCCGCCGAGGATGCGCAAAGTTTCTATCTGCAGGAACCGGAAGGCCACCGCTACGCCTGGGACCTCGACCTGACCCAGGTCACGCTCGCCAATTTCAACTACAAGAAGATGTCGCTGGTGCGCGACTACGCCCAGCTGCTCGACGACGCGCACGCCAATCCGGCGTTCGACCGCGTGTTCTCGATCGAGCCGCGCGAGGTCGAAACCGGCGCGGCGGCGCCGCTCAAGGCCGGCGAACAGTGGAGCGTGGTGGCGGCGGACGCCACCCAGAACGCGGCCGTGGGCCTCGCGCGCAGCGGGCGCAGCTTCATCATCCAGGGCCCGCCCGGAACCGGCAAGTCGCAAACCATCACCAACCTGATCGCCGACTACGCCGGGCGCGGCAAGCGGGTGCTGTTCGTGTGCGAAAAACGGGCCGCGCTCGACGTCGTGTTCAGCCGCCTCAAGCAGGCCGGACTGGCCGAGCTGTGCTGCCTGATCCACGATTCGCAGACCGACAAAAAGGCGTTCATCGGCGACCTCAAGGCCAGTTACGAGCAATGGATCGGACAGCCGCGCGACAGCGAGCCGCTCAGGCAGCGGCGCGAGGCGCTGGTGTATTCGCTGGGCGGGCACCAGCAGCGCATCGACGCCTTCGAGGCGGCGATGGCGGCCGCGCCGCCATCGCTCGGCACCAGCATGCGCGCGCTGCTGCGCCGCGTCGCCGCCCTGCCCGCCGCGCCCGAACTCGGCCCCGCCCAACGCGAGCGGCTGCCGGCGCTGGCCAACTGGGACGCCCAGCGCGAACTGGTCGAACGCATGCACCGCCAGATGCACGAGCGCTTTGGCTTGACCGGCCTCGCGGCGCATCCGTTCGCGCGCCTGGCGGCGTCCTTGCTGGCCGACGAACACGCCTACAGCCGCGTCGCCGCGATCTGCAACGAGGCCGAGGCGCTGATCGAGTCGCTCGAGCCGCTGCTCGATGACGCCGGCCAGTTGATCGGCCACCAGACGCCGCTCGCGCGCGCCTGCGGCGCCGCCGCCGAGAGCCGCCGGCTGCTCGGCACCGGGCTTGCCGCGCACCTCGACCTGCTCGACCCGGGCTCACCCGCGCAGGCCGCGCTGGGCCAGGCGCGCGGCGCGCTCGAGGCCCACGCGCAGGCGTTCGCCGCCGCGCAGGCCGCCAACGCCAATTGGCGCGACAAGCTCGGCGCGGCCGACACCGACGCCGCGTTGGCGCTGGCGCGGCGGCTCGAGCCGTCCATCATGCGCTGGCTGCAACCGCAATGGTGGCGCCTGCGCGGCGAACTGGCGCGCCGCTACGACTTCGGCAAGCACGTGGTCCATCCCGGCTACGCCAAGGTGCTCGAAGCGCTGGCGGCCGAGCATGCCGCCGCCGGCGCGCTGGCCGGGCTCGATGCGCAAGGCCGCAAGCACTACGGCGTGGACGACATGCAGGCGTTTTTGCGCGCGCTGGCCGAGATGGCGCAGCGGCTGCAAACCGATTCCGCTCTGCGCGTCCTGGTCGCGCACCTGCGCCGCGCACCCGAGCCGGCGGCGGCCGCGCGCGCCATGGCCGGCGCCGCCGACGCGCTGGTCCAACTGGCCGCGCTGCCCGCCAAGGGCCTGTCGATCGACGCCGACGCGCGCCTCGACGAGATCGCCGAGCTGCTGCGCGACCTGCGCGAGGCGCTCGAGGACCTGCCCGACCTGCTGCCGCTGCTGCGCGCGATGCACGCCGGCGACCCTGCCTGCGCGGCCGCGCTGCAAACGCTCGACCAGCGGCCGGCCGAACTCGACGCCCTGGTGGCCGGCGAGGCGATGCGCCGCGCGTTGCGCGAGAGCCCCGTGTTGGCCGGTTTCGGCGGCGCCGCGCTGGCCCAGGCCGCGCGCGCGGTGGCGCTGGGCCAGGCCGAACTGCTGACCCTCGACGCCCAGGTGATCCGCGCCACGATTCACCAGCGTTTTTCCGAAAACGTGCGCGTGTCGACGCTGTCGTCGGCCCAGCTCGACGCCGACGGCAAGGTGTTCAAGAAGCGCTACGCCGGCGGGCGGCGCGAGCTCGAACACGAGTTCGGCAAGAGCATGCGCCACCGGTCGATCCGCGACCTGAGCGACAAGGACACGGGCCTGGTCGTCAACGACCTCAAGCCGGTTTGGCTGATGAGCCCGCTGTCGGTGTCCGACACCCTGCCGCTGTCGGCCGACTTGTTCGACGTCGTCATCTTCGACGAGGCGAGCCAGATTCCGGTCGAGGAGGCGGTGCCGGCGCTGAGCCGGGCGCGCCAGATCGTGGTCGTCGGCGACGAGATGCAACTGCCGCCGACCAACTTCTTCAGCACGGGCGGCGGCGGTGCCGAGGACGAGATCATGGTCGAGGAGGACGGCGAGCGCATCGCGATCAACCTCGATTCCGACAGCCTGCTGAGCCAGGCCGCGCGCAACCTGCCGGCCACGCTGCTCGCATGGCACTACCGCAGCCGCCACGAAGCGCTGATCAGCTTTTCGAACGCGGCGTTTTACGACGGCCGGCTGGTCACGATCCCCGATAAAAAGCTCGACCAGCCGGGCGCCGAGGCCCCGGCCGCGCGCGCCGGCGACGTGTTTGCGGGCGTCACGGCGGCCGACGCCTTGCTGGCGCGGCCGATCAGTTTCCACCGGATCGGTGACGGCGTGTATAGCGAGCGCGCCAACGTGCCCGAGGCGCGCTACATCGCGCAGACGGTGCGCGAGATGCTGCTGCGTGAGACCGGCCTGAGCCTTGGCATCGTCGCGTTTTCGGAGGCGCAGCAAAGTGCGATCGAAGCCGCGCTCGAGGCGCTGGCCGCCGAGGACGCCGACTTCGCCACCCGCCTCGAGCGCGAATACGTGCGCGAGGACGACGACCAGTTTAACGGCCTGTTCGTCAAGAACCTCGAAAACGTGCAGGGCGACGAGCGCGACGTCATCATTTTGAGCATCTGCTACGCGCCCGGCCCCGAGGGCAAGATGCTGATGAACTTCGGGCCGATCAACCAGCGCGGCGGCGAGAAGCGCCTGAACGTGATCTTCAGCCGCGCGCGCCACCACATGGCGGTGGTGTCGACGATCGAGGCCGAGGCCATCACCAATGTGCACAACGACGGCGCGGCGGCGCTGCGCGCGTTCCTCCAGTTCGCCAAGGCCAGCGCGGTCGGGCAGTCCGAGCGCGCGCAGTCGGTGCTCGCCGCGCTCAAGCCCGGCGGCGGCGCCACCTTCACACGGCAGGCGGCCGGCGACAGTATCCGCGACGCGCTGGCCGCGGCCCTGCGCGCGCGCGGGCACGAGGTGCACGTCAACGTCGGGCGCGCGCAGTTGCGCTGCGACCTAGGGATCGTCGACGAGGCCAAGCAAGGCTACGCGCTGGCGGTGCTGCTCGACAACCCGGCCGACGCCGTTCCCGATACCGCAGAGCGCTACGTGTTCCGTCCCGGCATCCTGCGCGCATTCGGCTGGCGCGTGATCGACCTGCCGGGCAAAGATTGGCTCGACGACGCGCCAGGCGTGCTGAGCCGGATCGAGGCGATGCTCGCGCATGGCGAGGACCGTGCGCTCGATGTCGAGGTCGCGCCGTTGCCGCCGCAGCCGCAGGCGGCCCGGGTGCCGGCTGCGGCACCCGCGGATGTGCGCGCGCCGCTGGCCGGGTCCGGCATGGACGCGAGCGGCACGGAGGCGGGCAACAGGGAGGCAAACGACAGCGAGGCGGCGGACGCAAAGGTGCGTTCGCTGCGCTTCGAACAAGGGACCTCGCGCAAATTCTGGCGTGCCAGCGTGCGCGGCGACGAACTGAGCGTCACTTACGGGCGCATCGGCAGTACCGGGCAGGTCAACCTGAAGCAGTTCGACAGCAACGCGCGCGCGCTGCGCGAGATGGAAAAACTCGTCGACGAAAAGTTACGCAAGGGCTATGTCGAGGATTGAAGGTGGGCGCGTATTTACCGCATGGCGCGGTTTCCGTGCAGTGTTGAACGTATCTCAACCATGATGTACGATTTACATTCAACGCAATGCGGGCCCGGGGATATTCATCATGAACTCAAATAAGAATCCACTGCTCACCATCGCGGTCGCGGGCTTGCTCGCGGCCACGCCATGCGCTTTCGGCCAACTCGCGCCGAGCGGCGAACCGCCGGCCGCCAAAGGCTGGCGCCACGAGACGGTCGCGGACGGCATCGCGCACCCTTGGGGCATGGACTGGCTGCCCGACGGCCGCGCGCTCGTCACGAGCAAAGAGGGCAAGCTGTATATCCTCAACGGCAAGCGTTTCGAGCAGGTCGGGCTCGAAGGCCTGCCGCCGCTGTTCGCCAACGGCCAGGGCGGTTTGCTCGACATCGCGCTGCATCCGGCCGACAAGGCCAATCCGCGCGTCTACATGACCATGGCCACCGGCGACAAGGGCGATAACCGCACCATCCTCGTGCAGGGTGTGTTCGACGGCAAGCGCGTGCACGGCATCAAGACCCTGTTCCGGGTCGAGCCGGGCAAGAGCGGCGGCCAACACTTCGGCTCGCGCCTGTTGTGGCTGCCGGACGGCACTTTATTGATGAGCGTAGGCGACGGCGGCAATCCGCCCCAGCGCGTCGGCGCCAGGCTCGCGCGCGACCAGGCACAGCACCTCGACACCGACCACGGCAAGATCGTGCGCCTCACGGCCGAAGGCAAGCCGGCGCCGGGCAACCCGCTCGCGAGCCGTCCGGGTGCGCGGCCCGAGATCTGGAGCTACGGCCACCGCAATATCCAGGGCATGGCGCGCGATCCGGTCTCGGGTCGGGTCTGGGCTACCGAACACGGCCCGCGCGGCGGTGACGAACTCAATCTGATCGCCGGCGGCCAGAACTACGGCTGGCCGCTGCAAAGTTATGGCTTCGATTATGAGACACGTGAACCGGTCGGCCAGCGCGCCGTCGCGGGCATGACGGCGCCCAAGGTCGCATGGGTGCCCTCGCCGGCGCCGTCCGGACTGGCGGTCTACACCGGCAGCCATTTCCCGCAATGGCGCGGCAGCGTGTTCAGCGGCAGCCTGGCCGGCACCGACATCCGCCGCGTCGCGCTCGACAAGGACGGCAACGCGACGGCACAGGACCGGCTCGATATCGGCGCGCGCGTGCGCGACGTGAAGCAGGGGCCCGATGGCTACCTGTATGCGATCACGGACGAGCAGAACGGACGCATGCTGCGCATCGTTCCCCGTTAATTTGAATGATAGCCCTGCGGCTCCGGTAGTCGCGTGCACTTGCGATTTCGCCGTAGCCTTTGGTGCTATACGTTTTTGTATAAAAGGAAGCCTCTTCAAACGTTTTTGCATAGACGCGTGCGGCAGTTCGTTTGTTCGTTTGTAAGCCTTGACCAGTGAGAGGCTAGCAATTTAGGTGCGGGATTAGAGGATTCTATAGTTGGGGTGTGCCGGCTTTTGCCGTTTTTGCTCTTGAAACAATCAATTCAAGAAATTCAATGTCTGCATGCCCCCAGGTTAACGGCTGCGTGTAATAACTCGATCTCGAAATCTGAGTTGTGTCATTTACATTCCGATATATTAGCCATTGCAGCATTTTTTGATTGGGCGGCATTCCGTCGATGGGATCGTCGTTGGCGCCTTCCATACATCCTTGCAAAATTGTTGTCAGCGTGAAGTAGCTGCCTTTTTTTGCACTTCCTTTGAAACGCCTGTCAACCCGAAAAGTCGCGATTTCTACAGGGGATAAAGCCTCACTCCCCCTTTCTTTTCGCAAAACCCTTCGCATTTTCACTAAAGTCGCAATAACCACAGTGTCAACTTTTTCGAAGCGTGACAATACTGATGACAGCGAAACATCCTCGTATCCCACAACTGAAGGCGTGCAGGCAACTGCATCAGTATGGACAATGCCAACACTGCAAAGAAATAGGCAAAGTCTACCGACTAGATAAGGAGTGTTCACGGTTAACAATCGAAATATAGAAGATTTTTTGTTTCATTTGGGGGCTTTCATAACGTTCTCGGGAGCCCCCCGATTGGCTCGCCTGCGCCCCGCCCGTCGTAGGCAAACCCGATGGCGCCTTTGGACTCGACGCTGCCGTTGGCGTCGGGCTGGCCTGCTGGCCTATTCAAGCGGCAGGCGGAAATGTACGGTGTCCCCGGACGAGGTCACATGAAAGCCGAGTGTGCGCACCAGCTTGATCATGCGCGCGTTCTCGGGCAGCGCCTCGCCGACGATCGCGCGCGTGCCGCGGCTGCGGCAGTAGGCGATCAGTTTTTCCATCAGCAACCGGCCGAGCCCCCTGCCCTTCAGGTCCGACAGCACCGTGACGGCGAACTCGGCCGCGATGTTGTCGGGATCGACGACCACGCGCGCCACGCCGATGGTTTCGGGCGCGCCGTCGGCGCCGCTGCGGGTCGCGATGAAGGCCATTTCGCGGTCGTAGTCGATCTGCGTGAAGCGCGCCAGCTGCGACGGGTGCAGGTCGCTCATCGCCACGAACATGCGGAAACGCACGTCGTCGGGACTGAGCCGGTGCGCGAAATCGAGGTGGGCGGCGCCGTCCTCGGGCCGGATCGGGCGCAGCAGCAGCGGCGCGCCGTCCCAGTCGATCGCCTCTTCGAGCTCGCCCGGGTACGGCCGGATCGCGAGCCGGTCGAGCGTGCTCGCGCTGTGGTCGGCCAGCCGCACCCGCATGCGCGCGTCGAGCGCGATCGCGCCGTCGCCGTCGACGAGCAGCGGGTTGATGTCGAGTTCGACGATCTCGGGGATGTCGGCCACCATCTGCGAGACCTGCATCAGCGCCGACAGGATCGCGTCCATATTGGCCGGGGCCCGGTTGCGGTAGCCGGCCAGCAGCTTCGAGATGCGCGTGCGCCCGACCATGTCGCGCGCGAGCACGCGGTTGAGCGGCGGCAGCGCCACCGCGTGGTCGTCCATGACCTCGACCGCGACCCCGCCCTGGCCGAACAGGATCACGGGCCCGAACACGGGGTCGGTCGTGACGCCCAAAATCAGTTCGTGGGCGCCGGGCCGGCGCGCCATCTGCTGCACCGAAAAGCCCGCCAGGCGCGCCTCGGGCAGCAGTTTGCCCAGCAGCTTGTGCATGCGCTCGGACGCGGCGCGCACGCCGTCGAGGCTGTCGATGTCGAGCACCACGCCGCCGACGTCGGATTTGTGGTTGATGTCGGGCGAGAGGATCTTGACGGCCACCGGCAGGCCGATCGCGCGCGCGGCCTCGACGGCCTCGTCTACGCTGTGCGCGATGCGCGTCTCGACCACGGGGATGCCGTAGGCGCCCAGCACGCCCTTCGCCTCGGGCTCGGAGAGCATCTCGCGCCCTTCGGCCAGTGCGCCGCGCACGATGGCCCGGGCCGTTTCGCGCTCGACCTTGATGCCGCCGCAGTCGGCCGGCGGCACCTCGATCAGCAGTTGCTGGTTTTGGCGGTAGCGCACGATCTGCATGAAGCCGTTGATTGCCTCTTCGGGCGTGTCGAAGGTCGGGATGCCGGCCTGCGAAAAGATGCGGCGCGCCTCGGCCACGGCGTCGCCGCCGAGCCAGCACGCGAGGATGTTGCGCGAGGCCTGCTGCGCCAGCGGCGCGATCGCGTTGGCGATGTCGACGCTCGAAACGATCGCGGTGGGCGCGTGGATGAACAGGATGGCGTCGGACTGCTCGTCGTGCAGCAGCGCCTCGAGCGCCTGCCGGTAACGCTCGGCCGGCGCGTCGCCGATGATGTCGACCGGGTTCGCGTGTGACCAGGTCGGCGGCAGCACCGCGTCGAGCTGCGCGAGCGTTTCGGGCGAGAGCGCCG
Organism: Pseudomonadota bacterium; assembly: GCA_040384885.1. Lineage (GTDB taxonomy): Bacteria > Pseudomonadota > Gammaproteobacteria > Burkholderiales > Burkholderiaceae_D > Telluria_A. The sequence continues at coordinate 17,023 of JAZKIN010000074.1, forward strand.
CCAGCCTGCCCTTGCCGGTCACCAGCGCGTCGGTCGCCATCACGCCGGGGCCGCCGCCGTTGGTCATGATGGTTAGCCGTTCGCCAGCGATCGGGCGCGCGCGCGCGAGCGTCTCGACCGCGCTGAACAGGTCCTCGGTGGTGAACACGCGCAGCATGCCGGCGCGCCGGATCGCCGCGTCGTAGACGTCGTCGGCGCCGGCCAGCGCGCCCGTGTGCGAGGCGGCCGCCTTGGCCCCCTCGGGCGCGCGGCCCGCCTTGAGCACCAGCGTCGGCTTGCTGCGCGCGGCCGCGCGCGCGGCCGACAGGAATTTGCGCGCGTGCCGCACGTCCTCGATGTACATCAGGATGGCGCTGGTCTCGGTGTCGCTCGCGAGGTAGTCGAGCACGTCGCCGAAATCGACGTCGGCGCTGTCGCCGAGCGAGATGAACTTCGAAAAGCCGATGCCGCGCGAGCGCGCCCAGTCGAGCACGCCCGTGACGAGCGCGCCCGATTGCGAGACGAAGGCGATCTTGCCGGGCAGCGCGGCGGTGTGGGCGAAACTGGCGTTGAGCCCGATGCCGGGCACGAGCAGCCCGACGCAGTTGGGCCCGAGGATGCGCAGCAGGTAGGGATGGGCGGCGTCGAGCATGGCTTGCTTGAGCGTGCGCCCCTGCGCGTCCGTTGCGCCCAGCCCGGCCGTGAGCACGATGGCCGCGCGCGTGCCGAGCTCGCCCAGTTGCGCGATGATGCCCGACACCGTGGCCGGCGGGGTGCAGATGATCGCCAGTTCGGGGATCTCGGGCAACTGCGCGGCGCTGCCGTAGCAGGTTTGCCCGGCCAGCGTCTTGTGTTTGGGGTTGACGGCGTAGATGGCGCCCTTGAAGCCGCCCTCGTGCAGGTTGTGCAACACGGTCGCGCCCACGCTGCGGGGACGGTCCGAGGCGCCGATGACGGCCACCGACCGCGGCGCAAACAGGTGTTCGAGGTTCCTGACGCTCATTTTCGATCCATTTCCTATTGTTGCAGGCCAGCCACGCGGACTGGTTGGAAGACGGCTATCAGGATAGCAGCAACGACCTCGGCTGTACGATTGGGACGGGCGATTTCGGTCGCGCACGCGCGGCGGCGCCACCGGCGGGGAATGCCACGCGCCGGCGGAGACGGCGCGTGCCAACGGGGACGGCGCGTGCCAACGGGGGACGGCGCGTGCCAACGGGGGACGGCGCGCGCAGCCGCTGCGCCGACCGCGCGCCCGGCAGGGTCAATTGACGGGCAAGGGGCACCGGCGTTCGGACGCGGCATGCGCCGGCGGACGCAGGACGCTGCTCTATGGACCTTGCCCTGCCGGCGCGGTACGCCAGCCGGCGCCCGCGATACGCCAGCTGGCAAAATGCAGGACGCGCCGGCATACTGACGCCGCACCGCGGCCGCCCGACGCGGACGCGGCATGCCCGACGCCGCATGCCCGACGCGGCACGGGCGACGCGGTACGCGCCGCTCGCGCGCGCCGGTCCGGCCGGCACCTACTGGATCGTGAGCTGCTTGGCGCCCGTGCCCGTCTTTTTGGGCAAGGTCAGGCGCAGCACGCCGTTTTCGTACTTGGCCTCGGCGGCGGCGTCGTCGACTTCCTGCGGCAAGGAGATGCTGCGGTAGAGTTGTCCATAGAACCGCTCGCTGCGTAGCACGCCGCTGTTGTTGACGTCGTTCTCTTCGATCACTTGCGCGCTGATCGTCACCTGGTTGCCTTCGACGGCGACCTTGATGTCGTCTTTATTGACGCCCGGGACGTCGGCGACGACCATGTAGCTCTGCTCCGACTCGGTCACGTCGACGCGCAGCCGCGGCGCGCTCTCGCTGCCACGCCAGGCGGGCACCCCGGCCATTTCGCGGAAAACCTCGTCCATGCCACGAAACGGGTCGAGACGGGCGATGTCACTGAACGGATCGTAGCGCCTGATGTTAGCCATTGTTCACCTCATTCTGGTTGGGGGAAAGTCCGCCGGGGGAAAGTCCGCCGGGGAAAAGCCCGCTGGGGGCGAGTCCGCCTGCGGGAAAGCGACCACGGTAGGACAACACGGCGGCGCGGTCGGCAGGCCGTATCGCCAGCGGCTTGAGCGGGCACAAACACGCGTCGCCCGGCCCGAACGCGCGCACGGCCTGAGGCTCTAAAGGACTTTGAGTTTTGCCATGCCACTGCCCCGGGTCGCGCTCGCATCGAAGGTCGCGTTCCTGCGCGCGCCGGGCAGCTATCCCGAGCGCGCCTACGGGGTCGACGCGGTCGAGACCCACATGTCCTGGCTGTTCCTCGCGGGCGACTACGTCTACAAGCTCAAAAAACCCGTCAGCTACGAACGGATGGACTTTCGCACGCTTGCCGCGCGCCGCCATTTTTGCAACGAGGAGCTGCGTCTGAACCGCCGCCTCGCGTCCGAGGTCTACCTCGGCGCCGTGCCGCTCGCGCTCGACGCGCACGCCAATCTGCGCATCGGCGCCGGCGTCGAGACGGTCGACTGGCTGGTCAAGATGCGGCGCCTGCCCGCTTGCCGCATGCTCGACCGCATGATCGCCGAACGGCGCGCGCGCGCCGCCGATTTCGCGCGCATCGCCGGCGTGCTCGCGCACTTCCACCGCGCCTGCGCGCGCGTCGCGACGAGCACGCAATCGTATTGCGCCAGACTGCAGGCGCAGGTCGACGCCAACCGCCGGGAGCAAAACGCGTGCGCCGACGAGTTACCGCACGGCATCGTCGCCGCGGTTTGTCGCGCCCAGTGCGGCGCCCTGCGCGCGCTCGAGCCCTTGCTCGCGGCGCGCGTTGGCGGCGGCCGCATCGTCGAAGGCCATGGCGACCTGCGCCCCGAGCACATCTGCCTGTGCGCGCGCGTGGCCGTGATCGACTGCCTCGAGTTCGCGCCCGAGCTGCGCGCGCTCGACCCTGCCGACGAGCTCGCCTTCCTCGCGCTCGAATGCGAACGCATGGGCGCCGCGCCCGCCGCTGCGGTGCTGCAACAAGCCTACCGCGAACGCTCGGGCGACCGGCCCGACGCCAGGCTGGTCCATTTCTACCAGAGCTACCGCGCCAGCCTGCGCGCCACGCTCGCGCTGCGCCACCTGCGCGAGGCGCAGTTCCGCGAGTCGCCGCAGTGGCGCGAGCGCGCCCGTCAATACATGCTGCTCGCGCACGAACATAGCGGGCGTTGCCGCTGAGCGTGCGCGCGCGATCTTGCCCTTACCAACAGTCACCCCGTCCCAATTTACTTTCGGCCAAGCTTGGCATTTCGCGCACGAAATGGCAGTAAAAAAAGACGATGTTGTGTGGGCATAATTGCAAATCATGCGTATGATGCCCGGTGGGCACGCCCCGGCCCGCAGCCTCCCTGAATCCAACACCGATCCTATGCAAGACACTCAAGCACAAAGCGCCACCCCCGACCCCATCTCGCCGGCCCCGATCTCGATCATGCTGGTCGAGGACGACGAACATATCGCGCAGGTGCTCGTGTTCATGCTCGAGCGCCAGGGCTACCGCACCACGCACGCCAGCGACGGCCGCGCCGCGCGCACCCTGATCGAGGCCGGCGGCGCGGTGCCCGACCTGGTCCTGCTCGACGTCATGCTGCCCTACCTCGACGGCTTCGAACTGGTGCGCATCATCCGCAGCCAGGCCGGCTGGGAAAAAACCCCGATCGTCATGCTCACCGCCAAGACGATGGAACAGGACGTGGTGCGCGCGCTCGACGCCGGCGCCAACGACTACGTGGTCAAGCCGTTCCAGCCGAACGAATTGCTCGCACGCGTGCGGCGCAACCTGCGGGCCGCCGCATGAAGGCCGCGCTCGCCGGTACCCTGCTGTTCGCGGCCGCCTGCGCCAACGCGGCCGACTCGGCCAAGCCTGCGGACGCGGCCAAGCCGGAGACGCGCATCGGCGTCGCACTCGGCCAGGAATGGCTCAGCAACTCGCTGCCCGACTTCCGCGAACAAAGCGTCACCTTCGAGCACCGCTGGTCGCGCCGGCACGGCGTCGGCGTCGACCTCGGCCGCACCGAGCGCTTCGGCCTGCGCGACACGCGCGTGGCGCTGCGCTACGACCGCCCGTTCGGCGAGCGCCTGACGTTCTCGGGCGACGCCAGCGTCAGCCCCGAGCACCACATCCTGCCCAAGCATGCGCTCGGGGCCGGCCTGCAGTTCGAGCTCGCGCGCGCCTGGCTGCTGCACGGGCGGGTCCACCACAGCGCCTACGACGGCGTCAAGGTGAACCAGGCCAGCGCCGGCGTCGAGCATTATTTTTCGAACTTCAGCTGGATCGTGCTGGCCCACTCGACGCGCGCGTTCGAGCGCACCGTCAGCAGCGCCGAGCTGCGCTTCAATTACTACTACGGCGAGCGCGACGCGATCGGCCTGCTCGGCGCCGCCGGCGAAGAGGCCGTATACGTCGGCAACGCCGTCACGCTCTCGCGCGTGCGCGCGCTGGCCTTGATCGGGCGCCACGAATTGTCGCCGCACTGGAGCGTGAACTACAGCATCGGGCGCACGCGCCAGGGCAATTTCTACGACAAGAACGGCGTTCACCTTGGCCTTCAATACCGCTACTGACCCGTTCATTCTGATCGCCTTCTGGACCGGGGCCGTCGCGCTGTCGTTGGCGCTGCTGCTCGGCATCCAGATCATCGTGCTGCGCGTGATGCTGCGCCGGCGCGAGCGGCGCGAGGCCAAGATCGTGCAGCGCTGGCGCCCCCTGCTCAACGCGGCCATCATGGACGACGCGCCGGCGCTGCTGCCGCGGCTGGCCGTGCGCGACCGGATCGTGTTCCTCAAGCTCTGGGTCCACCTGCACGCCTCGCTGCGCGGCAGCGCGACCGAGGCCCTCAACGGGGTCGGCTACCGCATCGGCGCCGACGCCGTCTCGCGCGACCTGCTGCGTTCGGGCAACCGGGCCGAACGCCTGCTCGCCACCCTCGCGCTCGGCTACATGCGCGACCGCGGCGCCTGGCCGGCGCTGCAGGCGCAGTCGCGCGTGGACGACACCATGCTGTCGCTGTACGCGGCCTGGGCGCTGGTCGGGATCGATGTCGAGGCCGCCGCGGCAGAGCTGGCCGACGCCGTGGTCGGGCGCGACGACTGGTCCCTGTCGCAGGTGGTGACGGTGATGCAGGACGCGCGCCTGGCGCTGACGCCGCTGCTGGTCAAAAAAATGGGGCCGCGCGGCGCGCCCGGCACCATCGACGAGCACCAGCTCGCGCGCGCGCTGCGCGTGGCCGAGGGCCTGCGCATGGTGCTGCCGCCGCTGGTGCAGAAACAGCTGCTGGTGCACACCTCGGTCGAGGTGCTGGTGGTGGCGCTGCGCATGGTGTCGCACCCGGCATTGCTGCGCCGGGTGCGCGCCTACGCGGGCCATCCGGACTGGCGGGTGCGGGTGCAGGCGAGCAAAACGCTGGGCCAGATCGGCGAGCGCGCCGACGTCGCCGTGCTCACCCAATTGCTGGCCGACGAACAGTGGTGGGTGCGCTACCGCGCCGCGCAGGCGCTGGTGGGCCTGCCGTTTTTCCGCCAGGACGAGGTCGAGGCGCTCGCGGCCGGCGCCGAGGACCGCTTCGTCGGCGACATCTTGCGACAGGTGCTAGCCGAAGGAGGCACCGCATGAGTTTTGGACAATTCGTCATCGACTTCACGACCTGGTTCATCCTGGCCTATTTCGTCGCGCTCAACTGCGGCTACCTTGGCCTGAACCTGGTCTCGATCGTGTCGCTGCGCCGCCGCGGCCAGGAGGAGATCCTCGACGAGCTGCCGCAGGTGTATTCGGGGCTCGAGCCGCCGATCAGCCTGCTCGTGCCGGCCTACAACGAGGAGGCCACGATCGCCGCCTCGGTCCATTCGATGCTGCAGCTGACGTATTCGGAGTTCGAGATCGTGGTCATCAACGACGGCTCGAAGGACGCCACGCTCGAGGTGCTCAAAAAGGAGTTCGGGATGCTGCCGTTCCCCGAGGCCTACCGGGTGCAGCTGCCGACCAAGGAGGTGCGCGGCATCTACCGCTCGACGCGCTTCCCCAACCTGCGCCTGATCGACAAGTTCAACGGCGGCAAGGCCGATTCGCTCAACGCCGGCATCAACGCCTCGCGCTACCCCTTGTTCTGCGGGGTCGACGCCGACTCGATCCTGCAGCGCGACAGCCTGCAGCGCGTGGTCAAGCCCTTCCTCAACGACCCGACCGTGGTGGCCGCCGGCGGCACCGTGCGGGTCGCCAACGGCTGCGAGGTCAGCGGCGGCTTCCTGACCAAGGTCGGGCTGCCGACCAACATCTGGGCGCTGTTCCAGGTCGTCGAATACCTGCGCGCCTTCCTGTTCGGGCGCACCGGCTGGTCGGTGATCAACGCCATGCTGATCATCTCGGGCGCGTTCGGCGTGTTCCGCAAGGACACCGTGATCGCCGCCGGCGGCTACCGCGCCGACACCATCGGCGAGGACATGGAGCTGGTGGTGCGCATGCACCGCATGCTGCGCCTGGCGCGCATCAAGTACAAGATGGTGTTCGTGCCCGACCCGATCTGCTGGACCGAGGCGCCCGAGGACGTCGCCACGCTGCGCAACCAGCGCATCCGCTGGCAGCGCGGGCTGTCCGAGAGCCTCAACGCGAACTGGCGCCTGATGTTCAACCGCAACGGCGGCACGCCGGGCTGGGTCGCGTTCCCCTTCATGCTCGTGTTCGAGTGGTTCGGGCCGGTGGTCGAGCTCGGCGGCTACTTCTTCATGGCCTTCGCGTTCGCGATGGACTGGATCTCGTGGAGCGCGTTCGGCGCGTTCTTGTTCGTCGCGATCGGGATCGGGATCCTGCTGTCGGCCTCGGGCCTGCTGCTCGAGGAGATGTCGTTCCACATCTACCCGAAGGCGAGCCAGTTGTTCATGCTCGGGCTGGTGGTGGTGATCGAGAACTTCGGCTACCGCCAGCTCAACAGCTACTGGCGGCTGGTCGGGCTGTGGCGCTGGGCGCGCCAGACGGAGTCGAGCTGGGGCGCGATGAAGCGCAAGGGGACATGGCAGAGCAAGGGGTGATCGGGGCGGTACCGAGCCTTGAGACGTTTCAGAAGCCGTGGTTTCAGACCTTTAGAATTCAAAACCAACATCGTCCTCGCGCATGCGGGGACCCATAGAACGTCGGCTCAGAGCAACCGTTCTATGGGGGCGGCGCATGCGCCGCCGCCTTCGCGAGGACGATGTTGGTTTGGGTTTTTGGAAACTAGCTGGTGCGCGGCTCCTGCCACATCAAACACGATTCCTCCCGCCCCTACACCTGCCAGTCGCCGCCGGCCGGGTGCGCCGGCAGCTCGATCGTGAAGGTCGTGCCGCGGCCCTCGGCGGTCACGAAATTGATCGTGCCGCCGTGCTGCTCGACCAGGCTCTTGCAGATGCTCAGGCCGAGCCCGGTGCCGCCGAGGCGGCGCGAATCGCTGCTGTCGGCCTGCGCGAATTTCTCGAACACGCTGTCGATGAAACTGTCCGGGATGCCGCTGCCGTTGTCGCCCACGCTGATGCGCACGCCGCCGGCGGTGCGCAGCGCGTCGAGCCGCACGGTCTCGCCCGCGGCCGAGAACTTGACCGCGTTCGACAGCAGATTGGTGATCACCTGGATCATGCGGTCGCGGTCGAGCGTGACCAGCATGCCCGGCTCGCACGTGACGGCCAGCCTGACCGCGCGCTGTTCGGCGAAGCCCTGCATCGCCGCCGCCGCCGTCTCGAGCAGCGCCGGCACCGATTGCTCGAGCAGGTGCAGCTCCATGTGGCCGCTGTCGATCTTCTCGACGTCGAGCACGTCGCTGACGAGCCGCGTGAGCCGCTCGCAGCTGCTGTGGGCGACCCCGAGCAGGGTCGCCGTGTCCTTGTTCAGCTCGCCGCCCATGCCGTCGATCAGCATCGACAGCGAGGCGTAGATCGAGGTCAGCGGCGTGCGCAGCTCGTGCGAGACGGTCGAGACGAACTCGCTCTTCATGCGCTCGATCTTCTTGCGCTCGGAGATGTCGTGCAGGAACGCGCTGAAAAAATGGCTGTCGTCGGTCACCGCGAGCGCGATCGTGACCTCGATCGGGAACTCGTCGCCGCGCCGGTTCACGACCAGGCACTCCATGCGCCGGTTCAGGAACGCGGCGGCGTCGAAGGTGCCGAAGTTGGCGATGCCGTCGCGGAACAAGTCGCGGTGGCGCTCGGGCACGATCAGCGCCTCGAGCGGGCATTCGAGCGCCTCGCGCCGGCGCCAGCCGAACATCTGCTCGGCCAGCCGGTTCCACTCGAGCACCCTGCCCTCGAGGTCGACCGCGATGTAGGCGTCGGGCGCCGACTGGATGATGGTCTCGATCCGGTTCTCGTTGGTGCGGATCACCTGCACCGCGCGCTCGAGCTCGCCCGTGCGCTCGGCCACGCGCTGCTCGAGGCTCTGGTTCAGTTCGTTGAGCGCCTCGCCCTTGTGGCGCAGGTCGACGATCAGGGCGTTGAAGGCGCTGGTGAGCACGTCGACCTCGTAGTAGCCGGCCTTTTCGGGCAGCAGCCGGATCTCGTCCTGGTGCTGGATCCGGCGCGCCGCGCGCGTGAGCGCGCTCAGGGGGCTGGTGATGCGTTTCGCCGCCAGCAGGCCGAGCAGCGAGAACAGCACCGCCATCCCGATCCCGCCCCACAGCACCTGCTGCTTGATCAGCTGCACCGGGCGGTAGGCGGCGTCGACGTTCTGGCGCACCAGCACGGTCCAGCCGAGCCCGGCGTACGACTGGTGGCCGGCGCCCCTGGCGTAGCCGACCAGGTAGGTGCCGTTGCCGGGCCAGCGCTCGAGCAGGTAGCCGGCGCCGCTGCGCGCCGCCGCGACGCTGGCCAGCTTGAGCGTGCGGCCCTGCCATTCGGGCGGCCCGAACAGGATCTCGCCGCTGCGGCTGACGATGATCGCCTCGACCTGCTTGCGCGCGGCGCCGTTGTCGTTGATCGAGCGCGCGATGTCGGCCGCCCATTCCCACGACAGGTGGGCGCCGAGCACGCCGGCCGGCGCGCCGGCGCTGCCGCCGTAGGGGATGGCGACGTCGACGAAGCGGCGCGGCGCGGCGCTGTCGTTCGGCAGCAGGCGCGCCAGCAGCACGGCCTCGTGCACGTCGCCGAGGTGCACGCCCTTGAGCGCGTTGCCGAACCACGGCCGCTGGCCGACGTTGACGCCTTCGAGCAGGCCGCCGGTCGCGCTTTGCACGGTGCCGTCGATCGCGGCGGCGCCGATCCAGGCGTAGTAGGGATAGGTGCGCTGGAGCGACTCGAGCGCGCGCCGGCGCGTGCCGGGCGCGGCACCCGGCCCGGCCAGCTCGGCGCGCTCGGACATCAGGCGCATCTCGCGGTAGCGTTCGAACATGCCGCGCTCGAGCTTGTCGGCGGTGTGGACCGCGAGCTCGGCCAGACCGTGGCCGATGCTCGATTTGACCTGCTCGGTCGCGGCCACCCCGACCAGTTCGCCGAACACGACCGTCAGCAGCACCGACAGCAGCGAAAACGCGAGCGCGAGGGAGGCGCCGACGCCGCGGTCATACAGGTATTTTCTTATTCTTATTCTCATACGATTGGGGCCGTGCTCGCTTGCGGGAGGTAAAACGCGGGTGCGCCGTGCATGATACAGGCGCTAAAGCGCAGGCGGCAACGGGTTTCGCGCGCGTGCGCGCGGCGCGCCGCGCCGGGGCGCGTTCTGAAAGGGGGCGCGTTCCGCGAGGGGGCGCGTTCCGCGAGGGGGCGCGTCCCGCGAGGGGGCGCGTTCCGCAAAGCGTGCACGCGGGCGCGCTAGCGGTTCACGAACGAGGCGTTCCAGCTGGTCGGGCGCGAGCGCGAGATCTGCACCATGCCCTCGTTGGCGCCGAGGATGTCGGCGATCTCGATCAGCACGTCGGGCGGGAAGCCGGCGCGCACCCCGGCCCGGTCCTGCAGCGACAGCGAGGCGAGGTATTGCTCGAGCCGCTTGGGGTCGTGCAGCACGCGCACCATGCGCTGCCAGATGTGCGGGTAGCGGGTGCGGATGTGGCCGTGCGGCGTGAGCTCGGTCAGCACGTCCTCGGTCAGGGCGAACTGGTTGGTGCGTTTGGGCGGCGGCTCGGGCGCGGCGGGCGGCGCCGCCTTGAGCTGCGGCTTGGGCTGCGGCGGCGCCTCGGCCGCCAGTTCGTCGTCGGGCGACTCGCCCATGATGGTGTGGTTGGCCTCGGTGTCGAGCTTGGGCGCGACCACGCGCGTGAACGAGGACAGCGAACGCAGCAGCTGGTCCGAGGTCGGCGGCGTCTCGCGGCTCCACGAAAAATACGGCACCCCGGCGCTTTTGAAAAACGCCTCGTTCGGCGTCGTCTCGGCGACCGGATCGGCCGGCGCGACGCGGAAGTCGATCACGCACAGCAGCCGCAGGGCCGAGTCGAACACGGCGAAGTCGACTTTGCGGCCCTGCAAATGGTCGCACTCGTGGCGGTACTTGCGCGGGTCGGTGCTGGCCGAACGGACCAGGGCGCCCAATTCGATGTCGGGGAAAATGTAACACTTCGGCAGCACGCGGCGCAGCCGGCCGTAGAACGCCATCTCGTCCTTTTTGAAGAACGACCGTTTTTCGTAGACCGGGGCTTCGTTATTTCTTTTTAGCAAACGAGAAAACATGGCCAATTCTCAACAGTAAGACTACATAAGGTGACGGGCCCCGGGGGCGCACGGGTCGCTTGTCTAATCAAAATATCAACTGTGTTGTTCGAAAGGATAACAGATTATTGACGACGCACACAGATTTGTTGTCGCCAACGAAAGAAAGCACAATCCGCAACACCCTCCGCGCGTCGACCAAGACGCCCATACATGTTTAATAGCAGGTTTTTTGAGTTTCCGCAATGCCACACACAGGGGGGTTTCCGCCCGGCCCGCTTCGCCCTACTGTCAAGACACAGTCGATCGTGCACGCCTTACCTATCGCGGTGCACGCCTTTACCTTATCAGCGGCGGGAGGCGGAACCTGAACAAAGTACTCATCACCGGTGCCACGGGCCAGATCGGCAGCGCGCTCGCCGCCTGTTTCCTCGCACGCAAGGTGGCGGTCGTGGCCGTCTCGCGCAACGACCCCGACGGCGAGCGCACGGAACTGGCGATCCGCGGCGCCGCCGCCGGTTTCGGGCTGGCGCCGGCGGCGCTGCCGGGCGGCCAGCTCGAGCTCGTCAACGTCGACTTCTCCGACCTCGAGCACTGCCTGCCGGCCGCGCTGCTCGACGGCGTCACGCACGCCTGGCATTGCTGCGCGGAGATGAGTTCGTCGCCGGCCAGGCTCGGCGCCGCCTTCGACGTCAACGTCGGCGCCAGCACCGCCCTGTTCGCCCTGCTCGGGCGCCGCTCGGGCGCGCTGCGGCGCTTCTACCACCTGTCCTCGGCCTACGTGGCCGGCACCCGCGGCGGCGCGGCGGCCGAACGGCTGCCCGGCGCGGGCAGGCTCGACGATCCGCACCTGGTCACCAAGTGGGCCGCCGAGCACGCGCTCCACCTGCAGCACACGGTCAGCGCGGTGCCGCTGACGATCGTGCGCCCGACGCTCGTGGTCGGCCACCGCGCCAGCGGCTGGACCGGACGCAGCGGCGCCGGCCTGTACATGTACGCCGACGCGCTGCGCGCGCTGCGCGCGGCCGGCCACGCCAGCCTGACGGTCGGGCTCGACCCGGCGGTGCGGCCCGACCTGGTCACGATCGACCAGCTCGCCGACGAGGCGCTCGCGCTCACGCTCGACGCCGGCGCGGGCGCGCGCGCGCCGTTCGAGGTGTTCCACTGCGGCGGCGGCGGCGGCCCCACCACCGCCGAGCTGCTCGGCGCCATGGCGCGGGCCTGCGGCGTCGCGCTCGGCTTCGGCACGCCGCTCGGCGCGCTCGCGCTGCAATTCGCGCAGGCCACCGCGCCCGCGGCGCGCTACGCCAACACCGAGTGGCAGTTCGCGCGCGGCGGGCTCGACCGGGTGCTCGGGCGCGCGGCGCCGGCCCCGCTCACGCCCGGGCAGTGGCGCCGCCTGGTCGAGGCCTACCTCGGCCAGCATGCGGAGCCGGGCGCGCCGGCGAGCGGCGCCGGGGGCGCGCCGTGACGCCGGCAATGCTCGCCGCGGCGCTCGCGGCGGCGGCGCTGGCCTACCTCGCCTTCGCGTTCGTGCGGCTCGGCTTCGCGCAGCGCCTGGCGCTGTTGCTGCGCATCCCCGACGACCTGTCGGGGGTGCTCGAACAGGCCGCCCGGCGCTACGGCGAGCGCCCTCTGATCAGCCTGCAGCACGCGCTCGACTGGGCCGGGCCCGGCTCGGACCGGTGGTCGGCGCGCCAGGTCCAGGACAGTTGCGTGCGCCTGTCGGCCGTCTGGCGCCTGCTCGAGCTGCGCCACAACGACCGGCTGGCGCTGTACAAGGCCAACCAGTTCGACCTGTTCCTGTTCTCGGCCTCGGCGATCCGGATCGGCGCCATCCCGGCGCCCGTGAACGGCGCGCTGGCGCCGGCGGTCGCGGCGCGCTACCTCGAGAGCATCGGCGCGCGCGTGCTCGTGACCGACCTGGCGGGCTACCAGCGCCTGTTCCAGAACCCCGGCGTGGCGCCGCCCGCCTGCGTCGGCAAGGTCGTCATCACCGACGCCGCGGCCGCGCAGGGGCACGCCGATCCGGCCCACACCCTGAGCCTGCGCGCCCTGCTCGCGCTCAAGCTGCCGCCGGTGGCGCCGCAGCCGCGCGGCGCCGGCGACCCCGTGTACCTGGTGCACACCTCCGGCACCACGGGCGTGCCCAAGGGCGTGATCCTGCACTCGCGCGCGCTGGTCGAGGCGCTGCGCTCGGCCCTGCTGCTCAACTTCGTCTCGCGCCGCGACACGGCCCTGCTGGCCGTGCCGCTGAGCCACCAGGTCGCGCAGCTGTACCTGTACGGCATGCTCATGATGGGCCTGCCCTGCGTGCTCAACCTCGACGGCGACCCGCGCCGCATCCTCGAGACGCTGGCGCGGCGCCGTCCGAGCCTGTTCTTCGCCTTCCCCTCGACCTACACCCGACTGACGGCGCACGGCTCGGACGCGTGCCGCTTCGACAGCGTGCGCATCTGGGCCACGATCGGCGACGCCAGCCACGAGGTGCACCAACGCGCCTTCCGCGCCAAGGGCCGCTTTTTGCGCGACCTCGGCATCCCGCTGCCCGGCGCGCTGTTCATCGCCGGCCTCGGGTCGAGCGAAGTCGGGATCGCCGCGCTGCTGCGCATCGTCACGCCGTGGACGGCGCGCTTCGGGCGCCGGGTCGGACGCGGCACCCCGCTCGGCCCGCGCCTCAAAATCGTCGACGCCGCCGGCGCGCCGGTCGCGCGCGGCACGCCCGGGCGCCTGCTGGTCAAGGGGCCGTGCCTGTTCGCCGGCTACTGGAACGCGCACGAGACGCTGTTCGCGGCCAGCCGCGACGGCTGGTGGTTCACGGGCGACCTGGTGCGGCGCGAGCGCAACGGCGAGCTGAGCCACCTCGACCGCGAGGAGGACGCGATGCACACGCGCCGCGGCATCGTCTACACGCTGCCGATCGAGGAGCAGTTGCTGCGCGCGCCCGGCGTGCTCGAGGTCAGCGTGTTCGGCCTGCGCGACGAGCAGGGCTTCGACCTGCCCGCCGCCGTGCTGGCGCCGCGCCCGGACGTGCCGCAGCTGCCGGCGTCGATCCTGCTGGCCGGGCTCAACACGCTGCTGGCGCCGCACGAGCAACTGCTGTTCTTGTGGGTCATCCCGCTCGACGACTTCCCGCTCGGCGCCACCGGCAAGACGCTCAAGCGCTGCCTGCGCGAGACCTACAGCGAGATCGCCCGCATCGGCTCGCGCCACCACCGGCTGGCGCCTCCCGCCGGCCGCCAACCGGCCTGATGGCGCCCGCGCAGGGGCCGGCCTGGGCCGGCTGCCTCGACCTGCTGCTCGACCGCCATGTGCGCGCCGGCCATGGCGCCGCGCCCGCGCTGGTCGAGCATGGCGCATACGGACGGCGCGGCCTGAGCTACGGCCAGGTCCAAGGGCTCAGCGTGGCCATCGCGCACGACCTGGCGCTGTCGCTGGCCGGCAGCCGCACCCCGCGCCGCATCGCGCTGGTCGGCGCCGCCACGCTCGAGACCATTTGCTACTGGCTGGCGGCGATGCGCGCCGGCCACCTGCCGCTGCTGGTCGATCCGGCGCAGCCGGCCGACCAACTGGGCCGGCTGTGGACGGCGTTCGATCCCGAACTGGTGCTGCACGACGGCCGCGCGGGCAGCCCGCCGGGCAGCGCGTTCCGTCCGGTCGAGGCCTGGCTGGCCGGACTGGCGGCGGCGCCGCCGGGGCCGCCGACCTGCGCGCCGGTCGGGCGCTTCGCCGGCGCCTTCGACGCGCGCCCGGCGCTGGTGCAGGCCAGCGGCGCCGGCGCAGCGCGCCCCAGCCTGTGCGTGCATGCGCACCGCGCGTTCTGGGACTTTGAACGCAACGTGAGCCGCCCGCTGTGGCAGATCCGGCGCGACGACCGCCTGCTCGGCACCGCCGGCCCGTGCCGCGCGGCCGGCCTGCGCGCGGTGCATGTGGCGCTGGCCGCCGGCGCTTGCGCGGTCTTGCTGCCCGCGTGGCGCGAGACGGGCGAAGTGCTCGAGGCGATCGCGCGCGAGGCCGTCAGCGTGCTGCTGGCGACGCCGGCGCAGTTGCATCTGATGCTCGCCGGCGCGCACCGGCGCCATGATTTGTCGACCCTGGGGTTGACGCTGTGCGGCGGCGAGCGCCTGCCGGACCTGACGCGCCGCAACTGGCAGCAGTTGTCGGGCGCGCGCGTGCTCGACGCGATCGACAGCGCCGAAACGTTCGGCCCGTACCTGTCGGAGACCAGGCAGGGCGGGCCGGGCATGGTGCGGGTGCCGGGCTACATCCACGAGCAGCGCAGGCTCGCAGCTGCGGCTGGCGATGGCGCATGCACACTGTGGCTGTCGCAGGGGAATATGATGCTCGGCTATATGATCGACGGCGACAGCGTCCGGCTCGACCCGCCCGACGTGCCGTTCGCGACCGGCGACGTGTTCGCCCCGGCCGGCGCCGGGCTGCGATTCCTGTCGCGCGAAAACGAAGGGTGGACCGGGGACGGACACTGGCTGTGTCCGCAAGCGCTCGAGGAATGCCTGCTCGCCGACCCTGGCGTCGGAAGCGCCGCCGCGTTCGTGCCGGCGGCGGGGCGCCGGTTGCACGCCTTGGTGGTGCCGCTGCCGGGCTGGAGCGGCAACAAGGCCGAGCTTGCCGCGGCGCTGATGGGCCGCGCCGCGCTCGCGCCGCAGGCGCTGCACCCGGAACGCATCGAGATCGTGCCCGCATTGCCGCTCAGGCCAGACGGCGCGGTGCGCCGCCAGGACCTTTGGACGTGCCGCGCCGCGCCGGACTGAACGCCCCGGCGCGGCACATCACACGAGGCCGCAGGCGACCGCGCGCGAGACCGCCTGGTGGCGGCTGGTGACGTCGAACTTGGTCATGATGTTGCGCACATGGTGCAGCACGCCGTGCTCGGACAGGTGCAGGATCTGCGCCGTCTCCCAGGTCGATTTGCCGCCCGCGATCCATTTGAGGCATTCGAGCTCGCGCGGCGTGAGCGGCGACTTGAGCGAGCGTCCGCTCTTGTTGACGAGGCGCGACATGGCGTCGTGCACGAAGTTGGCGATCAAGGGTCCGTAGAACAAATTCTCCTGGATGAACTCGCTGGCATCGACGACATCGGCGCCGAGCACCAGGCTGAGCATGCCGATGTCGCCGTCCTTGTTATGCACCGGAAAGCTCACGCCCGATTCGAGGCCGTGGCGCTTGGCGTCGGCCGAAAAGCGCTTTTGCTCATCGGTCACGAAGATCTTCGGTTCCCAGACCATCGGCGTGAGTTTGCGCTCGGCATGCTGGAGCGCGGGATCGATCCGGCTCAGGTTATTGCTTTCGTAATGTTGCAACCACGCCAGCGGAAAGTTGCTGAGCACGCGGTCGAGGCTGCTACTGCGGTCGAGCATGAAACGCGCCCGGTAGAAAAAATGTTCAAACCCCAGGTGCTGCGTCACCTGATGCAGGATGGTCTCGAGTTGCTGCTCGTTCTGGCATTGGTTCACCTTCTTCAGCAGGCTCAGCGCGCTCGATGTGTCATGTAGTGTCTCCATGCGGCCTCGTATTTTGTATGCAACTATTTTGTCAACCAGAGTTGCACTGTAATAAAATTTCCAAGGAGCGCGTTTGACGAAAATCAAGCATTGAGCAGGATGGCGAGGAGTTTGTCTGACGGGGTGGCTTGCGCCGGGTGGACGGGCGCCGGCCCGCATTCCGGTGCCGCATGCCGACGGCGCGCACGGGATGCATGCATGGCGACACACACGAGTCACGTTTCTTGGCAAGAGACAACACCTTCCGATTGGCATTAATGCTGCTCAGCAAGTAATCTGCGGTCGGTGAGGCACCCAAAAATGCGTCCTCGCCCAAAAGGCCCGAGTCCATCCGATTCAGCACGGGAAGCGCCGGGTACGGCGCGGATCGACGCGATATTCGTCAGAAACCGTCCGTGTCCGATGCCCTTTCTGCCGATCTTAAAAATGAATCGAACGATACCCACTCAGCTGGTCTAACCATGTACAGCACGCCAGCGCCATCGTAAAAATGCGTGCATGCCTCGCATTTAACCGTCCTAAAAGGGGACCGAAACGCGCGCGTATCGTGCACAGGCGTGCACCGCCCGTGCGGAGCCGGATCATAACGAGCCAAATAGTGCCAAAAGGAGAAAATCATGAAACTACAGCACCCAAACCCCGTCTTTCAGATTCCCGTTTCACAACATACTTATGCGCAATTATTGGGCGGAGCCGTTGGAAGTGCCGGCGAAAGGGAGGAATGGCAAGTCCTCGAAGAGGCGGTCGAAGAATGGACCTGCCGCCACAATCCCGAAGGCTTGGCCAAGCCCGCAAATTCCGGGTTCCAATGGAAGAAGCTGTTCCTACCCAGTGGCACCGTGCTGCGCACGATGTTCAACGGCGAAAACCATCACTGTCTGGTTGAGGACGATAAAATTTTTTACGGCGGACGTGCCGTCTCGCCGAGCGGATTTGTCAATGCTGTCGGTGGCATCCGGCGCAATGCCTGGAAGTGTCTGTGGATCCGTTTACCGAATACAGGCGAATGGAGGCTCGCCGACACGCTACGGCAGCGTGAACGGCCGCGCCAGGCCCGCGCAGCGCCGGAGGCGGTGAAAGCCGCGCCACTGCCGATCCCGCCCACCACGCCCACCACGGCCAACACGTGCACGCCGGCCGCGCCGCTGGCCGCAGCCGCCGGTGCACATCAATGTCAGTGTGCATGTGCCGCCGCCGGAGTGCCCCGCCACCAAGCCACAGTCGCTGGCGACCGCCGCGCGCCCGGATCGAATGTAGTTGCGCTACCTTTACGGGGCGTGCAGCGCGTGGGACGTTTCCGGGGTCATAAGAGCCGGATCGCGGGCGTGGTGCCCGCAGCTCGGCCGAACTCCCTTCAAGACGTGGCCGCCGCGCTACGGCGCTCCGAAGCGCAGCGTACGGCCGCATGGCCGGCCCCAAATCAAAAGCACGAACGCCTGTTCGTGGCGTGGTTCGGCAGTGAGGAGGGCTTCCCCATGTCCACCTAATGAGCGCCGCCACCGGCGGCGATTGGCACAAGCACTCGGAGACTTGGTCGTCCCGCGGGGACGACTGGGGCGCCGCGTGCGCGGCTTTCAGCCGCAACTGCCAAGCGCCCCGCACGCGGTGCAGAACTCGCAGCCGTCCTTGTTGATCACGCTCTTGTTGCCGCACTCGCGGCACAGCTTGCCCGCGAGGGTAGGCGCGCCGCGCGCGGCACGGTTCGGCTCGTCCGAGACCACGCCCATCGCCGCCACCGGCGTGCCGGTCTCGGTCAGGATGCCGAGCATCGCGTAGCGGTGGATCGCCAGCTGCGCGATGTAGGCGACGGTCGACGGATAATTGGCCTGGCGCGCCTGCCCCGGCACGCGCGCGAGAAAGTCGCCGCGCGGCTCGGCGTAGTTCAGCAGCTTGCGCAGCTTCATGCCGATCCAGGCCGGGTCGACCACGCGCATGTCGAGGCTGAGCAGCTTGCACAGGCCGTCGAGCGCGCGCGGATGCGCCCCGGTGAGCCACATGCTGTACGGGCGGCGCGTGCCGTCGGGCATTTGCAGCTCCTTGAGCATGAGGACGAAGTCGTCGTCGGTGGCCGGGTTGTGCACGTCGGCCACCCAGGCCAGCGTGCCGTCGGTGCCGGTCTTGGGCTCGTGCGGCGCGAACAGGGCGTCGAGGACGGGGCTCGGATCGTTGTCGCGCGCCTCGAGCGCGCCGAGCTGGTGGTAGCGCCACTCGACCAGTTTCGCGAACGCGGCCGTGGTGCTGGGCACCTGCACCGGCGCGCCGTTGGGCGGCATCGGCATCTCGAAGCCGTCGCCATAGGCGCTGGCGAGCATCGACAGCTTCTTGCGCAGCCAGCCGCGGTCGTCGGCGCGCATGTCGGCCGACAGCGTCTTGGCGATCGCATCGAGCCCGCGCGGGGGCTGGCCGCCGAGCACCCAGACCTCGAACGGCACCCCGCCCTGGTCGGCCACGACGACGGCGAAGTCGCCGTGCGGCGTGCGGATGGTGGCGCTGACCCAGGCCGAGGCGCCGGCCGGCAGGCCAGGGCGCGACGGCCAGCGCAGCGAGGCCAGCGGCGGCGCCATCGCGAGCTCGGTCAGCACCAGGCGCTTGTCCGGCTCCGACAGCGTCATCGGTTGCGGGTTGGCCAGCGCGCCCGGCAGCGACAGCACGGCGCCGAGCACGCTGTTGGGGCGGTAGGTCGTGATGCCCTTGAGGCCCTTGTGCCAGGCCTGGGTGTATAGATCCTTGAACGCCTCGTACGGATAGTGCTCGGGCACGTTGACGGTTTTCGAGATGGCCGCGTCGATGTATGGCGCGACGGCCGCCACCATCAGCATGTGGTCGGTGGCGGAGATCTCGAGCGCCGACACGAAGGCCGGCGGCAATTGCGCGACGTCGTGCCCGAGCGCGCGGTAGACGCGGTAGGCGTGGTCCTCGACCAGGTAGTCTTTTTTGCTGCCGTCGGCCATTCGCTTGGTGCGCTTGTAGAACCACGAAAACGGCGGCTCGATGCCGTTCGAGGCGTTGTCGGCAAAGGCGAGCGAGATGGTGCCCGTGGGCGCGATCGAGATCAGGTGCGAATTGCGGATGCCGTGGGCCCGGATGCGCGCCTTGAGCGGCTCGGACAGGCGCGCGCAAAAACCGCTTTGCAGGTATTTGTCGGCATCGAACAGGGGGAAGGCGCCGCGCTCTTTCGCCAATTCGACCGAGGCGCCGTAGGCGGCGTCGCGCATCACGCGCGCGATCACGGTGGCCAGCGCCCTGCCCTGCTCCGAGTCGTAACGCAGGCCAAGCATGATCAGCGCGTCGCCCAGTCCCGTGAAGCCGAGACCGAGCCGGCGTTTATCGGAGGCCTCGCGCGCCTGTTCGGGCAGCGGCCAGTTGGTCGCGCTGAGCACATTGTCGAGCATGCGCACGGCGACCCTGGTCACCCGTTCGAACAGGCCGAAGTCGAAGCGCGCCTGCTCGCTGAACGGCATGCTGACGTACTTGGTCAGGTTCAGGCTGCCCAGGCAGCAGCAACCGTAGTCGGGCAGCGGCTGCTCGCCGCAGGGGTTGGTCGCCTCGATGCGCTCGCAGTAGGCGAGGTTGTTTTCGGCATTGATGCGGTCGAGGTACAACACGCCCGGTTCGGCCGCCGCGTAGGTGCTCTTGATGATCAGCTCCCACAGCTCGCGCGCGGGCACCTGGCGGTAGACCCACATGCCGTCGGCACGCTGGTGGGCGCCGGCCTGTTTGAGCTCGGCGTTGGGCTCAGTCGCGTGCACGAGGTCGACCTCGGCGTCGGCTTCGAGCGCGCGCATGAAGGCGTCGCTGACGCCGACCGACACATTGAAGTTGTTCAGTTGGCCGCGCTCCTGCTTGGCCGTGATGAAGTCGACGATGTCGGGATGGTCGACGTTGAGCACGGCCATTTGGGCGCCGCGCCGCGCGCCCGCCGATTCGACCGTCTCGCACGAGCGGTCGAACACCTTCATGTACGAGATCGGGCCCGAGGCGCTGCTGCCGGTGCCCTTGACGAGCGCGCCGCGCGGTCGGATCGCCGAGAAGTTGTAGCCGACCCCGCCGCCGCGGCGCATGGTCTCGGCGGCCTGCGCAAGCGCGGTGTAGATGCCGGGCCGCCCGCCCGTCGCCTCGGTGATCGAGTCGCCGACCGGTTGCACGAAGCAGTTGATCAGGGTTGTTTGCAGGCCGGTGCCGGCGGCGCTGCTGACGCGGCCGGCGGGGATGAAACCGTAGCGCATGGCCCACAGGAACTGGTCGGTGTAATGCTCGCGGGTTTCCTCGGATTCGACCTCGGCCAGCGCCTTCGCCACGCGCGCGTGGACTTGTCCGACCGTGCTCTCGGTGCCCTTCGCGTATTTTTCGATCAGCACTTCGGTCGAGATTTCCTGCGGCTCCGCCAGGGCGATGACGGCGTTTTCCAGTTGATGCATGGCGGCTCCTCGAACATTGCGTTCGTCACATTGTGCGCCAAGGTTTGGCGCGATGGCGCCCTGCTATCAATATTAATTGCGCCGCAAGAAGCGGGGTGCGCCGTTTGGCGCCGATGCGCAGAATGGTGCTCCGTCCAATCAGCAGGGGTACAAACATGATTTTAATGGATATAGATGTCGAACCGGTGGCCTTCAAGATCGTTCCACTCACGGCCGCGTTCATCGATAGGGCCAGGAAGCTCGGCCGCGACGACTTGCAACAGCCGGTCGAGCACCATGGCGCGCTCGGCGGCGAGCCATGCCGGGATGTGTTGCGGCGCGCGCTGCCCGGCGAAAAGCTGCTGTTGGCGAGCTATTGCCCGTTCGAGTCGGCCGGGCCGTACCGCGAATACGGGCCCATTTTCATCCTCGCGCACGAGAGCGCCGAGACGGTGGACCTGAGGCGCATGCCGAGCTCGGGCGAGCTCGCTTATTTCAAGAGCGATTTCGTGTTGCGCGCCTATGGCGACAGCGAACGCATCGTCGATGCCGCCATTACCACGCCCGCCGCCGCCGCAGCACAATTGCACGCGTTCTTCGCGCGTACGGAGGTGCGTTTCGTGCTGGGACGGTTCGCCGCCTATGGCTGTTACGGTTGCCGCTTCGAGCGCGCCTGATACCAGGAGGCCGTCGGACTTAGGATCGTCGGCTGCAAAAAGTGTCGGACGGTATATATTTCGCCGCTTTCTCGGCCAATAGCTCGCTATTGGCACTGCGAAATCGTCAAAATCTGTCCTCGCCCGGCACTTTTTTCGCTTCGACTCCCTAAGTCCGACAGCCTCCTACGCCAGCGTCAATGCCCGCAACTCGGCCACATCGTCGCTCATGAAGTAATTCATGTCGTTGGCGGTGCCCGGCATGCCGTCGACGGTGCCGCTGTCGCTGTACTGCCAGAACGTGAACTTATTCCAGGTGGACGGCAAATCGGGCGGCGCCGGACGGTAACTGGCCACCCACAGCGGGCAGTCGGCAAAGCCGGCGGGCGAGCCGAGCGTGCGCCAGAATCCGGCGCGCGTGTAGATGATCGGGGCGGCGCCCGTTTTGGCACGCACCGTCGCGACCCAATTCGAGACCATCGCAAGGTAGCTCGCGTTGTTGGCCGTATTCCAGGGGCCGTCGAAGGCAGGGTTGTCTTCGACATCGACGACGGGCGGCAAATCGCCCGCGCCGATTTCGAGGGAGTCGATCAGCGCCGCCATCAGCGCCACCTGGGCGACCGGGTCTTTGCTCGTGCGCAGGAAGTGGTACACCCCGCAGGTGATCCCGACCGCCTTTGCCGCGGCCAGGTTCGCCTTGGCGTTGACGTCGGCCTTGTCGCCGTAGGCGGCGCGCACGAAGCAGAAATCGATGCCCGCCGCGCGCACGCGCGGCCAATCGATGGCGCCGGTCCCGGAAAATATATCTACTCCCTTAAGCATCGCTTCCCCTTCGACTGATTCGGCCTGATCTTCGTGCCCGATGTGCAAAATTAGTCTAAAGCAAACAATGTTAACGGGCAAGTGAAATAGCGCGGCTCGGGTCGATGCGGTTTCGCGCGCGCACCACGCAAGCCAGATGCGAGCGCAAGGGGCGCGCTACATCCAGCCCACGCGCTTGAGGCGCCGGTACAGCAGGTAGCAACCGATCACGATGCCGATCATGACGGCCGGATAGCCGAAGCGCCATTTCAGCTCGGGCATGAAGTCGAAATTCATGCCGTACAGGCTGAACACCATGGTCGGCAGCGCCAGGATCGCGCCCCAGCCGGCGAGGCGTTTGACGACCTCGTTTTGGCGGATCGTCATCTGGGCCAGCGACACCTGCATCGCCGCGTTGATCATCTCCTGGATCCGGTCGGCAGTGTGCGTGACCCGGGCCACGTGGTCGAGGATGTCGCGGTAGTAAATGCGGTTTTCTTTCGGAACGATGTCGCCGTGGAAGCGCAGCAGCTCGTTGCAGATGTCCGTCAGTGGAAACGCCGCCGCGTGCAGCGTCAGCAACTCGTTCTTGAGGTCGTAGAAGTCCTCGAGGTTCGAGATCGGCGGATCGGGCTGGAACAGTTCCTCCTCGACCTGGCGGAAGCGCGCCTGCAGGTTGTCGATGCAGGGTTGGTAGTGGTCGACGATGAAGTCGATGATCGAGTACAACACGTAGCCGGGACCGGTCGCGAGGCGCGAAGGCATGAATTCGGTCCGCTCGCGCACGCTCGCATAGCCGGCGGAATTCCCGTGGCGAATCGTCACGACGAAGCGCGGACCGACGAACAAATGGGTCTCGCCATGATTGATCGTTTTATCGACCAGCGTCATGGTCCGCAGCACGATGAACAGGGTGTCGCCGTATTCTTCGAGCTTGGGGCGCTGGTGCGCTTTGAGTGCGTCTTCGACCGCGAGCTCGTGCAGGCAAAACTCCTCCTGCACCTTGCGCATGAGTTCGACATCGGGCTCGAACAGGCCCAGCCAGACGAAAGTCCCCTCCTCTTCCAAGGCCACGCTGATGTCGTCGATCGAGACTTCGCGCAGTTTTTTCCCGCTGCGGTAAACAGAACATCTTACTTTGGCTGCTACTTCGTTCATTCTTTCTCCATTGCGCGGCAATCGTTGAGCATTATGCCACTGGCGCAACGGACACAAGAACCTTGGCCAATAGTAGAACTGTTTCGACGTGGCTTTTGGTAAGTGCGCAGCTCCGAAGTTGAAACTATTTCACGTTTTTTGAACGCATAGCTGCCGGTGCGCCGGGGCATCGAGTCGCAAGGGCTTGGCGCAGACGGCGCGCGAACCGGGATAGAATTGGTCATTCCGTCACCAATCGATCGCGCTAGCCATTACCGCCATGCCGCCAAAAATCATCTGGGTGATGCTCCCGCTGGCCTTGTTCGCGCTGTATGTCGGCGTGCTCACCTGGCGCGGGCGCACGCCCTCGCGCCTCGCGCTGAACGTGCAGACCAGCCTGCTGCTGATGCTCTACCTGCTCACGACCGCCGGCCTCGGCGTGTTCTGGGTGGCCAACCAGCAACTGCCCGCGTTCGACCTGCACTACCTGTTCGGCTACGCGACCTTGCTGCTGGTCAGCGTGCACCTCGTGTTCAACCTGCCCACCGCCTGGCGCGGCTTGCGGCGCCGCACACCGGCAGGCGCCGCCGTCCCGACGGACCCCGGAGGCATGGCCAAGGTCGGCATGGCGCTCGGCGTGACCGCCGTCCTCGCTGCCGCGTTCTACCTTGGCATGCGCCAGGGTCCGGGCACGCCGGCGCAAAACTGGAACGACAAGGCCGGCGCGGCGCGGGGCCCCGCAAACGTCATCGAGCAATACCACGTGTTCTCCTCGGAATCGCGCACCAGCGTGTTCCAGCGCGCACCCGGCATCGCTTGGGGCGCGCCGCCGCCTGCCTTCAAGCACTATCCGAACGCGCCGACGGTCGCCCTTGCGCGCGCCGCGTCGAGCCGTGCCGGTTTGAGCGCGGCACTGCGGTCGCCACAAGCACGCACGCAAGGCCTGCAGCTTGCCGAACTGGGCGAATTGCTGCACCTGTCGGCCGGCATCACCGCGCGCCGCGGCGGCACCGCGCTGCGCGCCTCGCCCTCGTCGGGCGCGCTTTTTCCGAGCGAACTGTATGTGTTGGCGCGCCGGGTCGCGGGCTTGCCGGCCGGCCTGTACCACTACGATGCCGACCACGGGCGGCTGGCCCGGCTCGCCGCCGGGCCGCCAACAATTGGCGCGCCGGAGGCCGACGACGCCGACGCCGTTGTGTTGGCCAGCGCCATTTTCAGGCGCACCGGCTACAAATACCGCGACCGCGCCTACCGCTATGCCTTGGCCGACGCCGGGCACCTGCTGGAGAACCTACGCGTGGCGGCGCACGGCCAGGGCGTACAGGCCCGCTTGCTTGCGCGCTTCGACGAGGCGCACGCGGCCAAGGCGGTCGGCATCGACGGCGTCGAGGAAGGTGTGCTTGCTATGGTCGGCTTGCACGGCGCGCCCCGCTCCGGCAGCAAGGATCCAGGACCGGCGCGGGCCCGCTTCGTCGCCGCCCCGCCACCAAGCACGAGCACCCTTGGCGTCACCGGCATGGTGCACCGCGCGACGTCACTGTCGCTCGCGCCCGAGCCGCCCGCCGCCAATCTGATCGCGCTGCCCGCCCCTGTTTCGGCCACGCGCGAAGTGCACGGCACCATCGTCACGCGCCGCAGCGCGCGCCGCTTCCTCGACGCCCCGGTCGCGCCCGCCACGCTCGGTTCGATGCTGGCCGACATGGCGCAAGCGCCCGCGCTGTCGGACGCCATCCGGTTCAACCTGGTGCTCAACCGGGTCACCGGGATCGCCCCCGGGGTTTACCGTTACTTGCCCGAGCGGCATGCATTGGCCTTGGTGCGCGCCGGCGACTTTGCACAAGCGGCCCATTCGGCCGCGCTGGCGCAGGACGTGATCGGCGAGGCGGCCGTGGTGCTGGTGCTTTCGGCCGACCGCGGGCAGGTGCTGGCCGACGGCCCGCGCGGCTATCGCCATGCTTTTTTGGAGGCGGGCATGGTTGGCGAGCGCTGGTTGTTGGGTGCGGTTGCGAGGGGGCTGGGGGCATGCCCCGTCGGCGCGTTCTACGACGACGAGGCGGCGCGGCTTATCGGGGTCGACAGCGCGCGCGAATGGGTGTTGCACTTCGCGGCGCTGGGCCCCACCGCGCCCTGACGGCGGCCGATATCAGGCGGCACGCCCATCATGTTGGTAGACCGGGATCGCGGCCAGATCGATGCCTTCGAGGCAGCGGACGTTAATCGCGGCCATCTGATTGCCCTTCGGATCCACCCCTTCCCCGTACGGGAGGATGCCGCAGACGGGGCAGAAACGGTGCTTGATCACATGTTTGTTGAACGTGTAGGTAGTGGCGGCATCGTCCGGCGTGAGCAGCTGCAGTTTTTCGCGCGGCACAAACCACAACAGCGAGCCGCGCCGCTGGCAGATCGAACAATTGCAGGAGATCGCCTGCTCGATCTCGCCCTCGACTTCGAACGCAACCCTGCCGCAATGGCAACTGCCTTTGTAATGCATCGGATTCTCCTTAAATATGTGTTGTGAACAGGGATGTCAGATTAACACCAACCATGGCAAGCGCCAGCGCGGGACATCAATCTCAGGGCTTCAGCGCCGTGTCCGCAGCCGTATGGCGCAACAGCGGCGGGTTCGACACGAAAGGTTTGATCCCGAGCGCCGCGTCAACCTCATGCGGGTAGACCAGGTAGCCGCGGGTCAGCACCAGCGCCACCTTGCGGATGTCGGAAATATTGACCGTTGGATCGCCATCGACGAGCACGAGGTCGGCCAGCTTGCCCGGCGTGATGCTGCCGCGGTCGTGGCTGGTGCGCGAATAGCGCGCGCCGTTGCGCGTGGCGACCTGCAGGGCCTCGGACGGGGTCAGCCCGGCCTTCACGTAGAGCTCGAGTTCGCTGTGCAGCGTGAAGCCGGCCAAGGCGTCGGTGCCGGCGACGAGCGGCACGCCGGCCTTGTGCAGCAGGCCGACGAACTGGACCATTTTGTCGTACGAGGCCGCATAGCGCGCCGCCGTGGCATCGTCGGCAATCTTCATCGAACCGACGTAGAAGCTGCGCTTGATCTCGGGCGGCATGTGGTTGGCGATCGACGCGTACTCGGACGCCATGTCGCCATCCTTTTGCTTGATGAATGCGAAAGTCGCCAGCGTCGGGTCGACCACCACGCCTTTCTTCTTAAGGCTGGCGATAAAATCCCTGACCGGCTTGCTGCCGAAATCGAGGGCCGCGACCTTGTCGGCAGGCAGCACGAAACGCTCGAGCGTGCGGGTGTCGGTGGTGGGCGTGACGAGAAAGTTGAGCATCAATTGGTTGATGTGCTGGAGCTCGTCGTAACCCATGTCGACCACGTCCTGCGCGCGCAGGCCGGCCGGCACATGGCCCGACACGCGCATGCCGCGGCTGTGCGCATAGGCGACCGTCTCGCGCACCAGCGCCGGCGGGAAGGAATTGTAGATTTTGAGCTGCGGATAGCCATGCCCGGCGTACCAGTCGACGGCGCTGCGCGCGCCCGCCATATCGCCGACCACGAAACCATTGTTGGCCGAATACTTGCTCCTGCCCTCGAGGAAACCGGCAGGCACCACGCGCGGGCCGAGCAGCTTGCCGGCGGCGTTCTCGTCGAGCATCTGTTGGAGCTGCGTGTTGTCGTTGCCCATGTCGCGCACGGTCGTCACGCCGGCCGCCAGGTTCAGGCCGCCCTCCCAGCGGCCAACGTGGCCGTGCATGTCGAACAGGCCGGGCAGCATGACGCGGCCGGCGGCATCGATCTCGTGGTCCACCTTGCTGCCCGGCGCGCCGGCCGCCAGCACCGCCATGATGCTGCCGCGCAGCACGTAGACATCGGACGGCGCCGTCAGCCTCGCGCGCTCGCTGTCGAACACGCGCGCGTTGCGCACCACCGTCAGGCCCGGCAGCGGATGCTGCAGGCGGTCCGCGAGGTCGACCAGCATCTTGCTCTCGGCCACTTTCTGGCGCGCGGCGAGCAGCTCGGCGTTGGCTTGCCAGCCGTCCTCGATGATGGTCAGGTAGCCGGGAATGACGACCGCGAACAGGCGCGGCCTCGCGTCCGTCGTCGCCCACACGAACACGGGTGTGAGGCCGATGCCCGTCAAGGCCAGCAGTTGCAGCGGCTGGGTCTTGCCTTGCGCGGTGAGCTCGAGCTGTTCCAGTTTGCGCTGTGAGAGCGTGCCCGACGGCAGCAGCGGCAGTTTTCCGTCGGCGCGCGCGGCCAGCGCGCCAAGGGTCAGGCTCAGCGGTTCGAACGAGCCGGACAAGGGAACGTAAAACGCCCCGGCGCCCTGTTTGCTGCTGCCCTTCTCCGAGGTCGAACGCCAATCGGCGCCTTCGGCCTTGCGCGAGAAATGTTCGTCGACGACCGCGCCGAAGGTCGAGTTGCCGGTGACCTTGTACTGGTTCAGGGTGCCGTCGGCGGCGAGGCGGAGCTCCTCCTTGAGCTCGGGCCCGCGTCCGTTGTCCTTGAAAATATAGCGCACCCGCGTCAGGCCGTCGTCGTCGCGTTCGACGACCTGCTCGCCGGCCTTCTTGCCGTTGTCGACCATAATGATGTAACGCGTGGTCTGGGTCGCCGCGTGCGCGGCAACGCTGAGCAGCAAGGCTGCGCTCAGGGCGATCGGTTTCAACAATTTCATGGCGGTCTCGAAGGTGGGTGCCGTCCCGCCGGCGGGCGGGAGTCGGAATGTTTCAACGAGGCGATTGTAGCGCTTGTTGCAACAACAATAAAGTTGTTCCGCTTAGATCGAGATGCCGCCCGACACCTCGACGCGCTGGGCGTTGAGCCAGCGGTTGCCGTCCCCGAGCAGGGCCGCGACGGCGCCGCCGATGTCGTCGGGCAGGCCGACGCGGCCGAGCGCGGTCTGGCCGGCGATGGCGGCATTGAGCTGCGCGTCGTCGCGCACGGTGCCGCCGCCGAAGTCGGTCTCGATGGCGCCGGGCGCGATCGTGTTGACGGCGATGCCGCGCGCGCCGAGCTCCTTGGCCATATAGCGCGTGAGCACCTCGACGCCCCCCTTCATGATCGCGTAGGCGCTGTAGCCTGGATACGCGAAACGGGTCAGTCCGCTCGAGGTATTGACGATGCGGCCGCCATCCTTGATCAGGGGAAGCAATTTTTGCGTCAGGAAAAAGGTGCCTTTGAGGTGGATGTTGAACATCGCGTCGAGCTGGGCTTCGGTCGTTTCTTCGAAGCTTGCGTGGGCGCCGGCGCCGGCGTTGTTGACGAGGAAATCGAACTGCTCGCGCTGCCATGTGTCCTTGAGCGCCGCCTTGACGGTGGATGCGAAGGCGGTGAACGATGCGCTGTCGCCGACGTCGAGTTGCAGCGCCAGCGCGCGGCGGCCCAACGCCTCGACAGCGGCCACGACCGCCTGCGCCTCGGCCTGCTTGCCCTTGTAGGTGACGATCACATCGACACCGTCGGCGGCCAGTTTAAGCGCCGTGCTGCGGCCCAGGCCGCGGCTCGCGCCGGTCACGAGTGCGATATTGGTTTGCTTTCGGATTGGTTGAGCTTGCGCTTGGGTATGCATGTGAATCTCCTGGTTAGTCTTCCCGGCTCGGGATGAACACACTTTAACTATGTTCTAAATTTAGATAAATCAGCCAAAAACGACTACACTGTTCTCACCATAGAACAATCGGGAAGCGACATGGATTTGGACGAATTGCGCATTTTTTCGAAAGTGGCCGACCTGGCCAGCTTCAGCCGCGCCGCCGAACAACTCGGTCTGGCAAAGGGACACGTATCGACCTCGGTGCAGCAACTCGAGGCGCGCCTTGGGACGCGCCTGCTGCACCGGACCACGCGCAGCGTGCGCCTGACGCCGGACGGCGAACGCTTTCTCGACCGCTGCAAGGAGCTCTTGTCGGAGGCCGAGCAACTTGGCGCCATGTTCAAGCCCTCCTCTAGCGGCCTGAACGGGCGGCTGCGGATCGACCTGCCTAACATCATCGCGCGCGAAGTCGTGATCCCGCGCCTGCCCGAGTTCCTCGCCGCGCATCCGCAGCTCGAGATCGGCATCAGCACCACCGACCGCCGCGTCGACCTGGTGCAGGAAGGTTTCGATTGCGTGTTGCGGGTGGGTGAGCTCGAGGATTCCGAACTGGTCGCACGGCCGCTCGGGCATCTGCAGATGTCCAATGTCGCCAGCCCCGCCTACCTGGCGCGGCACGGCACACCGCATACGCTGGCCGACCTCGCCGGCCACCGCCTTGTCAATTACTCGTCCAAGCTGACCTCGAACGACGCGGGCTGGGAGTATTTCGACAGTGCCGAGGGGGTGTACAAGACGTTGCCGATGCCGGCGGGCGTCGCGGTCAACGGCACCGACGCCTACCAGGCGGCCGCGCTGGCCGGACTGGGCCTCATACAGGCGCCCACGTCGGGCGTGCGAAGGCTGCTCGCGCAGGGATCGCTGGTGTCGGTGATGCCGGCGTTTAGCGCCCCCCCGATGCCGGTGAGCCTGCTCTACGCGAACCGGCGGCAATTGGCGCCGCGGGTGCAGGCCGTGATGGACTGGATGACGGCGATCCTCACACCCTATTTACAGGATGGGCGCGCGTGAATCATTCAAATCGTGTGCGCAGAAGGTTTTTTTGCACTTTGCCCATCGCGTTGCGGGGCAGCTCCGCGACCACGTGGCAGCGTTTCGGAATCTTAAAGTTGGCCAGCATGCCCTTGAGCGCGGCGAGTATATGGCCGGGGTCGAGCTGCACGCCGGCCTTTGCGATCACCAGCGCCACGCCGACTTCGCCAAAATCGGGGTCGGGCACGCCGACCACGGCGCTCTCTTCGACGCCATCGAGCGCGTTGAGATAGCCCTCGATTTCGGCCGGATACACATTGAATCCGCCGCTGATGATCACGTCCTTGCTGCGCCCGACGATGCTCAGGTAACCATCCTGGTCGAACCGGCCGACGTCGCCGGTCTTAAAATAGCCGTCGTCGGTGAATTCGCTTTTTGTTTGCTCCGGCATTTGCCAGTAGCCGGCGAACACATTCGGCCCCTTGACCTGAATGCCGCCGATCTCGCCGGCGGGCACCGGGGTACCCGATTCGCCGTGCAAGCGAAGACTGACGCCAGGCAGCGCAAAGCCGACGGTGCCGCCGCGCCGTTCGCCCTGCATGCCGTGGCGCGGGTCCGGCGCGTACAGGTTCGAGCTCAGCATCACGGTTTCGCTCATGCCGTACCGCTCCAGAATGGTGTGTCCCGTGCGCGACTGCCACGCGTGGAAGCTGTCGATCAACAGCGGCGCCGAGCCGGAGACGAACAGACGGATATTGCGGGCAGCTGCGTGATCGAGCCCCGCTTCGGCCAGCAGGCGCACATACATGGTCGGCACGCCCATGAACACCGTCGCCTCGGGTAATTTTTGCAAGACACGCTGCGGCACGAACTTGGCAAGCCAGAGCATCTTGCTGCCATTGAGCAGCGCGCCGTGCACCGCCACGAACAAGCCGTGGATATGGAAAATCGGCAGCACATGCATCAAGACATCGCCCGGCTGCCAGCCCCAGTACTCCTTCAACACGCGGGCGTTGCTGAGCATATTGCCGTGCGAGAGCATCGCGCCCTTGCTGCGCCCGGTCGTACCGCTCGTATAGAGAATGACGGCAAGGTCGCCCTCCTGGCGCGCGGCCACCTTGTGCTGATCGCTGCAGCGCGCGGCATGCTCGAGCAAGGTGCCCGTGCGGTCGTCGTTAAGAGTGAAGACGTGGCTGGTGCCGGCCTGCCGTGCAAGGGGTGAGGCCCAGGCGTGGTTCTTGCTCGCGCAGACCAGCACGGAAGGCCTTGCGTTGCCCACGAAATAGTCGAGTTCGGCACTCTGGTAGGCGGGATTGAGTGGCAGGAACACAAAGCCTGCGCGCAGTGTCGCGAGGTACAGCATGAGCGCTTCGACCGATTTGTCGACATGCGCCGCGATCCGGGCGCCGGCTGGCAGCTTGAGCGAGCCGAGAAGGTTGGCCATCATGGCCGTTGCGCGTTCGAGGTCGCGCCAACTGTAGGCGAGCCCATTGTCGGTCTCGATCGCCACGTCGTCGAGTTCGGCGGGAAAGGCGGCGCGCAGCGCGGCAAACAGATTATTGTTCGTCATAAGTCGAGATTCAACAGGCAGCAGTCAGCGTGGGCGCGCGCCGTCTTGTTTGCGCCGCACCGGCACCATGCGGCGCGCGCGCTGGATATCGGCGAGCGCACGCACAGCCAGCGAGCGCGTCATCATGTCGCTCGAGTTGACCAACTGCTGCAAGGTGCTGATGGCGGCGTCGAGCAATCCGCCTTGTGACATATTGCGCCGCTCTTCGTCCACTTTGTCCACAATATCCATTTGTTTCTCCTCCAAAGGTGCGGCAAGATCGCCGTGGGATGGTTCGACGCCATAAATCCGCACCGATAGTGGAGAATCGCACATTGCTGTACGAATTCACAGCACTAAATAGTCGGGGGTGGCGCGCCAGCCTCGCGCCATTGGGCCAGATGCAACAGCACGCCCGAGGGATCCCAGACATAGGCGACCATGGCGCCGTAGTCTTCGTGCTTCGGCTCGGACACGCGCGTCCCCGGAAAGCGCCCGGTCGCGAGCAGTTTCTCGATATCGCGGAAACAGGCCTGAACATCGGCCACGGAAATGTGCAGCATGCTGTTATCGGCCCATTCCTTGACGTAGTAACGTTGCAGGTAGAAGCGCTGATTTGCGATCTCAAGCAAGGCCATGTTGGCATCGGACCATTTGATGACAAAACCAAGGGCGACATAAAAGTCCTTGGAAACGTCGAAGTCCTTCGCAGGGACGAAGGAGCGCACATCGCTGGCGTGAAGATCGATCATGTGTGCCTATTGAAGGGTTTTGCCGAAAAAATACACCGCAAGGAAAAAAGAAAAGAAGGCGATGGTCAGCCAGTGCTTCGATAGAAACGTCGCCTCTTGTTTCTTCGACTCTTCCGGTTTCTTCGATTCTGCCTGTCTCGTCGATTCGGCCGGGTGCGGCCGGCCGATCGGATCAGGCGCCGGCGGCACCGGATCGGGCGCCCGGACCGACTGCGGCGCGCTCGGCGGGGGCCGTGGGGGTTCGAGTTCGTCGGCCCTCATTTCCTGCAATCGGGCGTTGTAATCGGCAGGCGTGCGGTCCCAGCGCAGCGCGGGACACGCCCCGTCCACCCACCACAAACTCGTCCAAAACCGCCCTTCGTTCAGCGCAATGGTCTGCTCCGACTGGAACGAAATGCTTTGGAGTGCAACATCGGCAGGCCAACCCGCGCGCAGCAAATCGACCTGGCGCTTAAACGTTCTATTGTTGCGCAGTGCGTCGCGTTGTTTGTCGGTATCGACAGTAATCAACAGGTGGAGGAACTTGTCGAGGATGACGGTGGTATGGACCGCTGCGCAGCTATAGTTCATATGCGCAAGCAGTTGAATCTGCTCTTTGATGCCCTGTGTGATTGTATCGACCGGCGTCGCCTCTTCCGCCTCGCAAGCGTAGGTCCTGAGGTTTTCGTCGGCAAAGGCCAGGCTCGAAAACGCCTCGAGGTCGGGCCCGATCGCGAGAAACCGAAAGGCCACGGCCTCGCGTCCAAATTCCGCCTCGAGCGCCCGCCATTGCGCCGGCGTGAGCGGCAGGAAGGCGACATCGCTGCTGTGGGTCGAATCGATACAGTAGCGCAGCTCGGAGTCTTTGCGCACCAATTGGCTTAGCGTGTGGATGGAGATGAAATTATCTTCGCGGCCGAACACGAGCGGCACCCTCACGCTCTTTCCTTTATACGAAAAAAACGTCGCGTGCTCTTCGTCGGGATTGCTGTACGACGCCGTGACGTCCTCGAAACCGGCGTTCTTTCCGACCATCGCATTCCACTCATCGACTTCCAGGCCGTGCTCATCCCAGATGAAGGTCTCGACATTGGCGTTGATATAGGGCCAGGAATCCTGGTCGCGAGGCAGCGCGAGGATGGTCCGGGCGGCGGCCAGTTGCATGCTTGCCCTATCGATCGCCATCGGCCATGCCGCAGGCCGCCGCGCACGCTTTGCCATCGATGCCGCACCTGGCAATCACGACGAGTGAGGCGAAGATAATTCGCATGCAAAAGCTCCTTCGGTATCAACTATACTTGGCGGGAGGCCGGACCTTTTTACCCTTATTGTATCTTCAGGCGAACTCATCCGCCCCTTCGGCCCATCCGGAAATCAGCTGCCACAAGATATACAGGCCGGCGATAGTTCCGATAGGAAAACCAGTCAGCAACAGCAGTCCGTATGCGATCCCGACATAACGGGCCCATGTCTCGCGCCGCATCAGCGCGTTCGCGACGAAGAAAAGGAAGGCGAGAAAGCCCAGGCAAACGGCAATCACGGCAAGCATGGCGTTGGCCAGCGGCCGGTCGCCCGCCGATGCCGGCAATAAGACTGCGACGCCCACGCCCACAACGGCGACCAGTCCGAGTATCGACAGCAGGCGGATCACGCGCGCTGCTTTTTGGTGAGGCAACAGGTCGCCGTTTGCCGTCCTCGAATTCGCGCCCGTGCGTGGCGAAGCATACGGGTTAAGCTGCGACGAATCGACCTCGGAGAGTTGAGGCTCTTTTCGTTCAAGCTGTGAGCTTGTCATTATGGTCCCTGGCGTTGTCGAATAAATGCGGGATCGACGCCGCGAGCGGCGTCGATCCCGCCGGCCTGTCAATTGCGGCGGATCTCGACGATCTCGCCGCTGCTCTGCATTTGGTTGAGCTTTGCGCGTGGCACCGAGATTGGCTCGGCAATAAAGAAGCCGGGCTCGGACGCTTTATCGTCGAGCGCTTTTTTCGCACCCTTCGAACGCTGGTACACAAACTTTGACGGTTCGAATTCGAGCGCATCGGCAGACACCGTCTTGACGCGCATGAGGGCGTAGTCGTTGCCGTCGTTGGAACCGACGAGTGATTTGACATCCATGACGAAGATATCCCCGACTTTTGGCGCGGCCAGATAAGTCTTTTTGCTCTCGCTGATCTTTTGATCGGACAGCGTGCCGATGATCATGATCGCCGCGAGCGCGACCACCCAGACGATCCAGCCGCGGCTACGGTTGAAAGGATAGGCTGGTTTGAAGTCGCTTTCCACCTTCTTGTGGTCAAGATCGGTGCCGGTCCCGCAAGTCGAGCACACCGACTGATAGTGTTTTTTCATGATGGCGCCGAGGTACCAGAGGTGCCACCACTTGTAGCTGCGCACGACCTGCTGCGGCGCCTCCGTGCTGCAATTGCTACATGCGAAAGACGGTGTATGGCCAATGGTATCCGAATCAGTTGCTGTTCCCCAAACCAACATGTTTTGTCCCTTTTATGGTTTTTTTAAAAAGGTTGGCGTGCCACGCCAACGGAAAGTGCGCTGGAGTTTAGCATGTCAATGTTAGGGAAAGTGCATTGGCTGTGGACCATGTCCGAAAATATTTCGGCCACGTTTTATCCTTGCCGTGCTACATAAAGTTGCGCGTGTGTAGCGCCGACAACTGTTGCGCCGAAAGCTTGTCGAAACCGAGCTTTTCGAGCCGTGCCTGGCGCCCGTCGGCCATATCGACCATCAGTTCCTGCACCCGCAGATAGCCGGTCGCGATCGCCGCCGGCGTCAACGCCCCTGCCGCGAGCAGGATCAGCGCATCGAACACCTCTTCGTTCAGGCCCGAGGTGCCCGACAAGGCGTCATTGCGCGTCTGTACCGCATTGGCCAGGCGCGTGCGGAACGCCGGCTCCTGTTCGATGCGGCCCTGCAGGTGCAGCATGCCGAACGCCACGTGGCGCGCCTCGTCGCGCGCGGCCAGGCGCGCGATCTGGCGCGTCACCGGATCGGGCGCGTGCAGGTGCAGGAAATGCAGCAGGCTCACAAAAGTGCCCTCGCCGAGCACCGACAGCAGGAATTCGGCGACCGAAAAATCGGGCTCGTCGAGCAGCGTCTTGAGCGAATTTTGTCCGCCCGCGGTCGACAGCGCCGGCTCCCTGCCCTTGAGGCGCAGGCGCCGCGTGAACACCTCGATGTGGCGCGCCTCGTCGGCGACCTGGATCGCCAGCACCGCCTGCACTTCGCGAAAGTGCGGGTGCAGCTGCCCGAGGAAACGCGCCGGCACCACCAGCGCCGCCACCTCGTTCTCGATCATGTAGGTCAGCACCTGGACCACCGCGTCCTCGACCATG
Organism: Pseudomonadota bacterium; assembly: GCA_040384885.1. Classification (GTDB taxonomy): domain Bacteria; phylum Pseudomonadota; class Gammaproteobacteria; order Burkholderiales; family Burkholderiaceae_D; genus Telluria_A. The sequence continues at coordinate 52,301 of JAZKIN010000074.1, forward strand.
TCGGGCAGCGTGAATTGCGCGTCCCAGTCGATCGCGGTGGCCGGGTTCCATTGGAGCGCCGCGGCCTGTGCGTACAGGTCGGCCGCGCGCTCGACCCAGACCTCGCTCTTCTGGTCGAGCCGAAAGTGCATCTCCGGCGCGCCCGCCTCGATCGTCGCGCCGCGCGCGGCCAGGCCCCAGCGGGCCTGGGCCAACGGGGCCACCGCGCCCTCGCGCGCCGGGTCGGCATGCCCGCTTTGCATGGCGCCGCGCCAGCGCCCGGCCTCGGCGTCGCCGCGCCGCACCAGCGCCACCGACCGCCCGCCCTGCCGCTCGATGCGGCAATGGTGCCCCTGGTTGCGGCACCAGGTGGACAGTGCGCCCTCCCAGTCGGCGCCGCTGCCGGTCACCAACAGCTGCGCGCCCGGCGCCACGTCCTGCAAGCCATGCTTGACCAGGATGTGGGCGCCGCCGTCGAAGCCGAGATCCTCAATATCGATAGTCGCTTGCAAGGATCACGCCCTCCGGGCTGTAGAAGCGTTCGTCGTCGGTGGCGCGCACCAGCGCGTCGTAGCCGCTGGTGCGGCCCGGCACCCAGGCGCGCAGGCCTTCGAGTTCGAGCAAGGGCCGCACCACCGGGTCGTCCCAGCTCATCGACAGCAGCAACTCGCCGATGCGCGCGATCTGATCCTCCGGCGCGCCCGGGCTGACGGTGAAATTGCAATGGTCGAACGGCGCGGTGCGCGCGATGATGCGCGTCGCGCCCGCCGGCAGCACGCCCTCGCGCGAGAACGCCATGTGGTTACTGTCGATCATCCAGGCGGCGTCGATCTCGCCGGCCATCAGGGCCAGCGCCGCGTCGCGCTCGCCGCCGATATGGTCGCCGTGTTTGCCGCCCAGGACGTCGAAGCGGCGCGCCTCGAAGTCGGTCCCGGCCAGCATGCCGTTCTGGCGCAGGTGGTCGAGCGGGATCAGGTTGGCCTGCGGCGAATCGATCGCGCCGAAGCCGATCACCTTGCCGGCCAGCGCCGCCAGCGAGGCGGCGCCGCCGGCGGCGTCGCCGCGCGTGACGAGCACCGAGGTCAGGTCGCAATCGCTGTCGCGCATCGCCAGCGCGCGCACCTGCTGCCCCCTGGCGCGCGCCATGCGGTCGGCGCGCACCCAGGCCAGCGGCGAGTTCCAGGCCAGCGCGATGGTGCCGTCGAACTGCGCCTCGACCTGGCGTTCGTAGTTGGAGTACAGGATGTAGTCGAAGTCGACGCCGTTGTCGCCGAACCAGGCCTTGAAGCCCTCCCAGATCGTCACGACCTTCGGCGCGTAGGCGACCGCGCCCATCATCAGTGGTGTAGTCATCGCGCCCCCCTTAGCCGAACACCGGCATGCCGCAGACGGCCTTGCCGATAAAGTCGTACAGCACGTCCGAGGTCGGCGCCATGATCGACGCCGCCCGCGCGTCGCGGAAATAGCGTTCGACCCCGGCGTCCTTGCGGAACGCGGCGCCGCCGCACACGCGCATCGCGGTGTCGGTCACCGTCAGCGCCGCCTCGGCCGCCGCCGCCTTCACCTGCATCACGCGCAGCATCGCGTCGGGACGGTTGGCCGCGAGCGCGGCGAGCGTGTCGTCGCGCAGCGTGCGCACCATGTCCGCTTCGATGCGCGCGCGGGCCAGGTAGGCGCGGATCGTCGGCAGTTCGGACAAGGTGCTGCCCAGGTGTTCGAACTTGCTGGCGCCGGCGTGCGCGCAGCTCGACTCGAGCGCCGCCTCCATCAGGCCGAGCGAGGACGAGGCGATCAGCACCGAGAACACCGGCAGCACGCTGCCGATCATGATGTCGAAGCCGCCGCCGTCGGCGCCCAGCATGTCCGAGGCCCGCACCCGCACGGCGTCGGCGGTCAGCGGCGAGGAGCGGTTGCCGCGCAGGCCCATGCCGTCGAACGGCTTGACTTCGCTCAGTCCGGCGCTCTTGCTGTCGACCAGCCAAAGGGTGCTGGCGCCGTCTTGCGCCATCGGCTTGGTCGACCAGACGTACGAGTCGGCCTCGCCGGCGGCGGTGACCATGCTCTTGCTGGCGTCGATGACGACCGCATCGCCCTCCGCGCGCGCGCTGCCGGCCGGTGCCCAGAAGTGGCTGCGGGTGCCGGTGTCGGACCAGGCCAGGGTGCTCAGGTGGCGCCCGGCGGCGATGTCGCGCCGGACCTGGTCGCTGCCGGTTTTTTCGAGCACGGTCGCGGCGCACAGGTGCATGCAGACCACCATCGCGGTCGACGGGCAGGCCTTGGCGATGCGTTCGATCAGTTGGGCCGCTTCGGCCAGGCCGAGCCCCATGCCGCCGACCTCGGTGCTGCTGATCAGCCCGAGCAAGCCGGCTGCGCCGAGCGCATCGATGGCCGCGCGCGGAAAGGCCGCGTCGCGGTCGGTGGCTGGCGCCGCGGGGGCGATCGTGGCGGCGATGATCGCGTCGAGTTTTTGCAGATATGGCATGGCATCCCTTGTGTGAATATGAGGGCGCGGCCGGGCGGGGGAGCAAAACAGATGGGCATGGCGGCGCAGACGGCCGGACACGAACGCAGGCAACAACCGGCACTGGACCGGTCAACACGGCGCACCTCTCTATGTTCTGCTCGACCTGCCCGTGGCAGCGCTTGGAAACGGTACATACCCTCGTGCCGAAGTGTCGCACCAGCCGCACGCGGGCCGTCGGACCCGAGCCACCTTGACGGTGGCATCGGCGCTACGGCGGGCCGGTTTGAATTAAACACAAGAGTGGGCGCAGTCTAGCAGAGTCCGCCGCCGGCGTCGCGCTTGCCCAAGCCGGCGCCGCGCCGGGCCCGGCCATGGCGGCCTATTTTTCGCGCGCGGGATCGAACCAAAGCTCGCTGCGCGCGAGCGGCGTCTCGGGCGTCAGGGTCGGATTGGGCAAGGTGATGACGCGGCGCGTGTGCAACCTGGCCTTCTCGATCAGCGGCCCCTTGTGCTTGCGGAACAGGGCGAGCAGGCTGCCATCGCGCAGCATGGTTTCGAGCCCGGCGGCGACGCGCCGCGCCATGCGCGCACCGCCCGCATCGCGCCGCACGAAAAAATAGCGCGGCAACGGGTAGTGCAGCAGCAGCGCCGGTTCGATCTCGATGCCCCCCTCGGCCAGTCCGCGCTCGTCGACCTCGCGGATCGCCTCGTCGACCGCGCGTGGAAAGGCGTCGAAACGTCCGGCCGCGAGCATCAGGAACAAGGCTTCGTAACCGGCCGACTTGTGCACCTTGAACCCGGCCGCACCGAGGATCTCGGTGTCGACCCATTCGCTGCCCTGGCCGAATGAGAATTTGCGCAGGTCCGCGGCGTGCGCGACCGAGGCAAAGCGCGGCAACTGCTCGCGCTTGACCAGCAGCAGGCGCCACCCCACGATGCCGCGGTCGATCGGGAAGCGGATCGGCAGCAGCTTTTTTTCGAGTTCGCCGGAAGTCGCGCGCGTCAGGATGTTGATGCGACCGCCCGGGTGCATGATCTCGCCCATCAGGCGTGCCGTGTTCATCTGCTCGCCGACGACAACGATGCTGAAAGGGCCGTATTGCGTCCTGGTCTTTTCAAGCGCGGTTTGCAGCACCTCGCGCTCGTAAGTGAGGCGGTTGTCGGAGGCCGACTCCTGTCCCTGGAGGATGAACGACATCGAAGGGCCGGCAACGCAGGGCGCCATGAGCGCGCAGGCGAGCGTGACCGCGACAAGCTTGAACCAATTGGGCATGGCAGCGTCTCCTTGTCCCAATCATACCGATGAGGGGGCACGGGTGCAAGGCGGCTGCAAGGCGGCCGGACCGCCCCGCGGCGGCGGGCCGGCCGTACGATCAGAAGTTCTTGCGGACGCTGACGCCGAAGTAGCGGCGCTCGTCGCGCGGCACATAGCGCGCGAAAAAGCCGCCTCCATTGATCAGGTTGCTGGCATACGATTTGTTGGCCAGGTTCTTGCCGCTCAGGGTCACGCTCCAGCCCGCATCCGAATTCGACAGCGACAGCGTCGCGTTGACGATGCCGTAGGCGCCCTGGTAGGCATCCGGGGCCTGGCCGATGTCGTACAGCACCTTGCTCTGGTAGCTGTAATCGGCACCGAGGTCGGCCACCCAGTCGCTCGTGAGCGGCAGCTTGTAATTGGCACGCAGGTTGGCGCGCCAGTCGGGCGAGAACGGCAAGGGCTTGCCATCGACGTCGCAACTGGCGGCCGCGTTTGGCGGGCAGTTGAAGCGCTCGATGCGCGCCTTGATATGCGCCGCCGCGGCGCTGACGGTCAGGCGCGGCGTTGCCTTGTACAGCATATCGACCTCGACGCCCTTGGTCGAGACCGAACCGGCGTTGATCAGGCGCGTGACGATCGCACCGCCGACCACGTCGTTGAGGTTGGCCTGGTAGTTGTTGTACTCGGTGCTGAACAGCGCTAGGTTGAGGCGCAGCGTATTGTTCAGGAGCGAGGATTTGAGGCCGGCTTCGTAGGAGGTCGAGATTTCCGGCTTGATCGCGATGGTGTCGAAGGCCTGCATGTTGAAGAACACATTGTAGGCCGGCCCCTTGTAGCCGCGCGAGACGGTCGCGTACACCATCGCATCGTGGCTCAGGTCGTACTGCGGCCCGATCCTGCCGGACGCGCCCTTGACGCTGTTGTCGCCGCTGGCCGAGAATGCCGGGCGCACGCCAGGGAACGCGAGCGCCTGAGTCGAGCTGCGCTCGTGCATGAAAGCGATGTTGTCGCGGGTGTAACGCGCGCCGGCGATCGCGCGCAGCCGGCGCGTGAAGTTGAAGGCGCCCTCGCCGAACAGCGAGGCGCTGCTGCTGTCGATCCCGTAGCGGGCCACGCCGAAGTCGACCGTGGTCGAGGCCGGCGTGCACGGCACCAATCCCGCGGCGGTCGGCGGCGCGCTGCTGCCGGCGCAGCGCGTGACGTCGCGGCGGTAGGTTTCGGCGTTGTCGGCCTTCATATAAAACACGCCGGCGACATAGTCGAAAAAATTGCCTTTGGGCGAAGCGAGGCGCACCTCCTGCGTCATCTGGTCGAACGCGAGCTCGCCCTTGTCGACGGTCTGTGCGAACTGGCGGTAAGGCGCGGCCAGCCGGTCCTGGTCCTGGTGCTGCACGTTGTCCCATCTGCGGTAGGCGGCGATCCAGGTGAGCGCATACTCGCCCAAGGCCCAGTCGAGCTGGCCCGACACGCCGGCATTGTCGTCGTCGACCCGGGTCTCCATCTCGCTCGAGATGCTGCGGTTGTCCTTCGACACCATCACCGGCTGGACGGCGGCCTGGTACAGGGTGTTGGGCGCGCCCGCCACGTTGCCCGGATAGCTAGTGAGCGTCAGCTTGGTCGGCACCCCCGTCGGGACGTTGTCGCGCGACTTGCTCGCGTCGGCGATCAGCGACACCTTGACGGCCGGGTTCGGCGTGAAGATCAATTTGGCGCGCGCGCCCTGGCGCTCATAGCCGTTGACCTTGCTGCCGAGCGCGAGATTGTCGACGTTGCCTTTGTAGTCGCCATGCACCACCGACAGCGATCCGCGCAGCATGCCGGGCATTATTTCGTTCGAGATATTAGCGCGGAGGCGTTTCTCCTTACCCTCGAAGTAGCCGGCATCGACATAGGCGCTGAACGCGGTGCCCGGATCGCGCGTGACGACGCTGATCACGCCCGCCGACGCGTTCTTGCCGAACAGGGTGCCCTGCGGTCCGCGCATGACCTCGACCCGGTCCACTTCGAGCAGGTCCATCGTCGCCTGGCCCGGCCGCGCATTGACCACGCCGTCGATCACGGTCGAGACGGTCGGCTCGATCCCGGGCGAAGTCGAAATGGTGCCCACGCCGCGGATGAACAGCGAGGTGTCCTTGTTCGAGGCCCCGGTCCGGAATGTGGCCGAGGGCGTCATGGCGGTCAGCGCGCCCAGCGTTGCCACGTTCGCCTTCTCGAGCAGTGCGCCGCTGATGACGGTCATCGCGATCGGCACGGTTTGCAGCGGCTGCGCGCGTTTGGTCGCGGTCACAATCACGGTTTCGATCTTGCCGGAGTCGGGCGCTTGTTTATCGGCTTTGATCGCCGGCTGCGCGGCATGGGCCGGGACGGCGCCAAGCGCGACCGTTATCAGGGATGGCAGGACGGCGAGCTTGAGGCTGTCGCAGCGCCGGTTGCGGGGCAATGTCATCGGGTCTCCTCCAGTATGCGCGGCAGCACTGTTCCTCCCGGTTGAAAGGTGGCGCCGCGACGTTTCCAGTGGTCTCTTAAATGCAAGACTCTGAATCGATATTACTGCCGTGCAAAATTGTGAGTCAATACGGCATTTGTGTGACCCGGAGTCGAAGCCGCCGTTTAACAACAACGGCAAATAAATCGCCACCCGCAGCCCCCCGGTGATACGGAGTGTGGGATTATCAGAGGCTGTGAACGGAAACAATAGTCATTGCTTCTTTGTTATTGATCGCTCCGAAGCCGAGGCGCCAACTGAATCAGCGTGCCCGAACGCCGCACCTCAACGAGTGAAACGAAACGTTCATGCACATCAGCCAGCATCCCACCCACACACTCGAATTGCGCGTGCGCGAGCTACAGCAGCTTTTCAACTCGCTCGACCCGACCCCTTTCCTCAACAAGGACCTCGACCATGCGTGCGAGGTGTTCATCGAGAACTGGGCGCTGGCGCTGCCGCGCGACAGCTGCCTGCGCCTGACCATCCATGTCGAGCAATTGCCCCTGCAAAGCGACGCAGGCGAGCTGGTGGCAGGCGCGGTGCACAACCATTACGCCTACAAGATCGACCTCGTGCGCGGTGAACTGCGGCAAATGCTGCGCCTGGGCCGGTTGAGCCTGGCAGTCGGCCTGGTGTTCGTCGTCAGCTGCCTGCTGCTGGCCGAGGCCGTGACCAGCCTTGTGCCGGGCCACGCCGCGAAGATCGCGCGCGAAAGCCTGACGATCATCGGTTGGGTGGCGATGTGGCGCCCGGTGCAGATTTTCCTGTACGACTGGTGGCCCTTGAAGGGACGCATCAAGGTGTACGAAAACCTGCGGCATGCGCAGGTGCGCGTGGTGCAGGGATCAGGGGCGCCGGGTGGGCAGGCGCAGCAGGTAGACGCTGACCCCGCAGCCTATGGCCGCCAGCAATAGCCGCAGGAGCAACAGGTCGTAGCGCAACATCACGAGCGCGAGCGAAGCCCACATCATCAGCAAGGCAAGCGCCTTGGCCCGGGCCGGGATGCCCCTGCCTTGCTCGTAGTCGCTGAGGAATTTACCGAACCAGGGATTGGTCAGCAGCCATTTGTGCATGCGCGGCGAGCCGCGCGCGAAGCACGCGGCCGCCAGCAGCAGGAATGGCGTCGTCGGCAGCAGGGGCACGAAGGCGCCGACGAGGCCGAGCAGCACGGCCAGTATCCCGGCGATGTTGAGGGCGAGTTTCATGCTTCGAACGCGTTAGCCTGCTTTGCCGTCCACATGCGCACTCGTGTGCACACCCATGGCCTCCCCTTCATCTACAGATTGGCGTTCGTCATCCGGTGCTCCACCGCGAACACGGCGGCCTGCACCCGGCTCGTCAGCTTGAGCTTTCTGAGCACGTTCTGGACGTGGATCTTGACCGTGCTGTCGGCCAGGTCGAGCTTGCGCGCGATGAACTTGTTGCTCTCGCCGAGCGCCAGGCAGGCCAGGATGTCGCGCTCGCGCGGGGTCAGCTTGTCGATCTCGGACAGCGTGCGCTCCTGCGGCCCCGATTGCATGTGCGCCACGAGTTTGCCGGTGAGCGCCTCGGCCACCACGATCTCGCCCGCATGGGCGCGCCGGATCGCGCGCAGCAGGTAGTCGGTCTCGATATTTTTGATCAGGTAGCCCTGGGCGCCGGCGCGCATGGCCAGCGCGAGGTCCTCCGACTCTTCCGACACGGTGAGCATGATGACCGCCATCGACGGGCAATCCTGGCGCATCAGGTGCAAGGTTTCGAGGCCGGACATGCCGGGCATGTGCAGGTCGAGCAAGACCACATCGGGCTTGAGCTGCTGGCAGCGCTTGATGCCCTCGACCCCGTCGGCGGCCTCGCCCACGACGGCAAAATCGGCATGGCGTTGCAGCAGCGAGCGTATGCCGCTGCGAAACAGCGCGTGGTCGTCGACCAGCAGCACGCGAATCGCTTGAACTGGGTTTTCCATGGTTTTCCTTGGTTTTCCTTGTTGGGGATCAGGCCGCGCGCCGTTGCGCCTGCGGCAGGGTGAGCGTGACGCGGGTGCCGCCGCCCGGTTGCGAGGCGACCGCCAGCGCCGCGTCGATGCGGCGCGCGCGCTCGCGCATGATGGCGATGCCGACGTGGCCGTCGCCCTGGGAGTCGAGCCGGGCCGGGTCGAAGCCGGCGCCGTCGTCGCTGATCGTGAGCGTGAAGTCGTGGCGGTCCTCGAGGCGCACCACCACGCTGCCGGCGTCGGCATGCTTGCGCACGTTCGAGAGCGCCTCCTGCACGATGAACAGCAACTGCAGTTGCTGCTCGCGCGGGAACGGCGCGCCGTCGACGTCGGCCACGAGCTCGGCGGCGATGCCGGTCTGGCGCCGGAACTTGTCGACCGCGGTTTCGAGCGCGCCGATCAGGCTGCCCTCGACGAGCCGGCTGCGGAAATTATGCAGCAGCTCGCGCACGTCCTCGTAGCTTTCCTGCACGCCGGCGCGCAGCAGCGGCACGATCTCGGCGACGTCGTCGATCTTCTCGTCCCGCACCGACTGGTCGAGCATCTGCACCTGCAGGTTCAGGAAATTGAGGCCCTGGGCGATGCTGTCGTGCAGGCCCTGGGCGACCAGGTTGCGCTCCTCCGAGACGGCCATTTCGCGCTCGCGCGCGCCAAGGCGCAAATTTTCGACCGCGGTGCCCAGCAGCTGGCCCAGCGTTTCGAGCAGGCTCTGCTCGCGCGCGTCGAATTTTTTCGGTTTGCGGAAATGCAGGTTGAAAAAGCCCAGGTGCACCTGTTGCGCGTAAATATGGAACACCGACACCGTGGAAAACCCTTCGCGGTGGCATTCGAGCTCGTGCGCCCGGTCCATCCGGCGCAGGTCGTGGATCACCGTCACCTTGCGCAGCACGGCGTCGCCGCACAGGCAGTCGCCGACCTTGATGCAGTGCTCGCGCTCGATGAGCTCGGGCGAGATGCCCTGGTGCACCAGCAGGTGCAGGTTGTCGCGGCTGGCGTCGAGCACGCGCACCGAGCCGCCGTCGGCAGCGAAGTACTCGCAGATGCGCGCGAGCAGGCCCTGGCACAAGGGTTCGAGCGGTTGCGGACGCTGCAGGAAGGCCGAGGCGTCGTACAGCAAGGCCAGTTCGCGGTTCTGGTGTTCGAGCGCTGCCGTCTTGAGCGTGACGAGGCCCTCGAGATTGTCGTAGACGGCCTTGAGGCGGTCGGCCATCTGGTTGAAACCCTGCGCCAGCTGGCCGAATTCGTCGGGCCCGTGGACCGCCAGCCTGACCTCGAAATCGCGCTCCTTCATGCGGCGCATTCCCTCGTGCAAGCGCGTGACCGGGGCGATGATCAGGCCCAGCATCAGGTTGACCAGGCTGACCGTGCCCGTCAGTGCCAGGCCCAGCAGCGCCAGTTGCGACGCGCGCAGCCAGAAGGTGCGCGCGTCGCCGTCTTGTTCGATGAGCTTGACGAGGGCGTCGGCCTGCGCCACGAAGGCCTCGGTTTCGCGTTCGAACGCGGCCAGGGCCGGTGGCCGCGCCGCGCCGCTGGGGCCGAGCAAGGCCAGCGCCGCCGGGCGCAGCCCGTAATGCCAATGCGTCGTGAGCTTGTCGAAGTCCTCGCGGATGACGCGCGTCGGCGGCAGCTGCAGCGGTCGCTGCGGGTCGCCTTTGCCGAGTTGCGCGAGCGTGTCGGCGATGGCCACGACCTGGCGCGCGGCGGCATCGCGGGCGGCGGTGTCGCCGTCCCCGGCGCGCGCGAGCATGATCGACAGGCGCAAGCTGTTCATGCGCAGGCTGCCCGTGTCGTTGATGGCGGCGGAACTGCCTTCGAGCTGCCACGACAGGTAGAGCGTGAACGAAATGGCGACCAGCGCGAGCGCGAGGAAGCCGACCAGCGCGCCCATGATCTTGGTCGACAGTTTGTGGCGTGAAGGTATGAGCGTATCGGGGATCATCTGCGTTCCTTGCTTGCCGTGCGGTACATCGGCGCTATTTCTCGGCGCAGCCCGTGCATGATACGCGCCGCCGGCGCCATTCCCCCGGTATTTGATGGCCGCATGCTCGGTTGGCACGCGCGTGGCCGGCCCCCGCCGGGCGTGCGCGCATCGCCGCCGTCATCAGGAAGCGTTTATCGGCGTCGATCAGCAGCACCTCGCCGAGCCCCATGCGCGCCGCCATCGCCTCCCAATTAGTTGCCGTCCGAGCGCAGGCCCGCGTCCTTGCCGCCGCCCGTGATCACTCGTTGTCGTACAGCGCCACGCTGGCAAGCGCGGTCTTGCAATACAATCAGGCGCTAACGGCCCGCGCGGGATGGCGCGAATGATAAATCAACAAGGGGGCAAACGTGACATCGACTCTGGACCAAGCGCTCAAGGACGCCGCCGCACTGCTCGCGCAGGCCGATTTTTTGATGGTCGCCGCCGGCGCCGGCATGGGCGTGGACTCGGGCCTCCCGGATTTTCGCGGCGACGACGGTTTTTGGCGCGCCTATCCCGCGCTGCGCCAGGGTGGCCTCGATTTCAGCAGCATGGCATCGCCCGAGGCGTTTCGCGCAATGCCCGAGCGCGCATGGGGTTTCTACGGACACCGGCTGGCGCTGTACCGACGCACGATGCCCCATCCCGGGTTCGCGATCCTGAAACATTGGGGGGAACGCATGCCGAAAGGCTACGGCGTATTCACCAGCAATGTCGATGGCCAGTTTCAGAAAGCCGGCTTCGGGGAGGCGCTGATCGAAGAATGCCACGGTTCGATCCACCATATGCAATGCACGAGCCCGTGCACGGATGAAATCTGGTCCGCGGACCTGTTCGAGCCACAAACCGATGACGCCCAATGCTTGTTGACCGGGCCCTATCCTGTTTGCCCCAACTGCGGCGCACTGGCACGGCCGAACATCCTGATGTTTGGCGACGGCGGCTGGATCCCCGCCCGCGGCGACGCACAGGCGAGCAGCCTGGCACGCCGCCTGGCACAGGCGCAACGGCCGCTCGTTATCGAAATCGGCGCCGGCACGGCGATTCCTTCGGTGCGCAGATTCTCGGAAATGGTGGCCAGGCGCGATGGTGGCCGTCTGCTCCGCATAAACCTGCGCGAGCCGGCGGTACCCGGTTCAGATAATGTCGGTTTGCCCTGCGGCGGACTGGAGGCCCTGCTCGCTATAGAGCAGTGCGGAGCGCAGTTTTCAATAGGCCGGTAAAGGGCGCGCTTGCCCTCCTTGCTTCGATGCCTTAACACGCCGACTTCGGTCATTTTTCTTACGCCGCGGCTTGCGAGGCCGCGTGCGCGAAGTCCTGCACGGTTGCTTTCACTTCCGCCGTCGATAGCGCGCGCGGCGCGTCCGTCGTTTTCCCGTCGGAAAAGCCGGATCTTAAAATCGCCGGCTGGTTTTAGGCCGACAGGCGCGCCAAATAAATGTGAAAATGCGTTTTCTACGACCGAGCGGAAGGTTCGAATGAATATTTGCGGCATCCTCCTCGCGGCCGGCAGCGGCCGCCGGTTCGATCCTTCGGGACAACGCAACAAGTTGCTCGCGCCGCTGGCCGGCAACCAGCCCGTCGTGGCGGCCGCCGCCAGCGCGATGTTGTCGGTGTTGCCCAAGGTGGTGGCCGTCGTGCCCGATGGCGGCGGCGCCGTCGCGGCCGAACTGCGCGCGCTCGGTTGCGACGTCGTCACCTGCCCCGATGCCGGCCTCGGCATGGCGGCCTCGCTGGTGCAGGCTTTGCACCATTGCCCGGACGGGACCGAGGCATGGATCATCGCGCTCGGCGACATGCCGTACGTACAGGCAGCGACGATCGCGGCCCTGCGCGACGCGCTCAATGCCGGCGCAACCATTGCCGCCCCGGTGCATGGCGGGCGCAGGGGCAACCCGGTCGCATTCCACAGCGTCTACCTCGAGCAGTTGCTCGCCTTGGAAGGCGACCGCGGCGCGCGCGCCATTGTCGAGGCCAACCAGGTGACCGAGGTGGACGTGGACGACCCGGGCATTTTTCACGACATCGACACCGCAGCCGATCTTGGAAAATAAAATAGGGCTAGCCGTTCTGATTTCTTCAGCGCATAATTTCTCGCAGCAACTAATTATGTAGTCGTCATCCGCTTTTCCCACTTCCCGGAGAACTGACAAAATATGGTCAAGCTTAATGTCAACGGTCGTCAGCACAATGTCGATACCGATCCCAGCACCCCGATCCTGTGGGCTTTGCGCGATACGCTGCAATTAACCGGCACCAAATTCGGCTGCGGCGCGGCACTGTGCGGCGCCTGCACGGTACACCTCGACGGCCAGGCGATCCGATCGTGCGTCACGCCGATCTCGGCCGCCGGCGGCAAGAAGATCACCACGATCGAGGCCACGACCGACGGCTCCGACCGGATCGGCTCGGCGGTCCACGCGGCCTGGGTCAAACACGATGTGGCCCAATGCGGCTACTGCCAAAGCGGGCAGATCATGAGCGCCACGGCGTTCCTTAAGTCTTTGCCCCGCGGCAAGCAGCCGAGCGCCACCGAGATCGACTCGGCAATGGCCGGCAACATCTGCCGCTGCGGCACCTACGCCCGCATCCGCGCCGCCGTCGCCGACGCCGCCCGCGCCCTCACCTGAAGGAAGCCCCATGTTATTTGACCTCCCTCCGGGCGAGCTGCCGCGCGCCCTTCAGAAGATGCTGGCGAAAGAGCTCGGCGATGACGGCGCCGCCCTGCCGCGCCGCCAGTTCCTCAAATTTGCCGGGGTCGCCGGCCTGTCGCTCGGGGTGTTTCCCGAACTGGCGGCGGCGCAAGGCAGCGCACCGGGCGCGAGCAAGCTCAAGCCGACCGACCAGCCCTCCTCGTTCGTCCGGATCGCCCCTAACGGCGAGGTGACGGTTAGCATCAACCGGCTCGAGTTCGGACAAGGCGTCGAGACCGCGCTGCCGATGATCTTGGCCGAGGAACTGGACGCCGACTGGCGCCTCGTGCGCAGCAAGCTCGGCACGAGCGACGCCGCCTATCTCGACCCGCGCTTCGGCATGCATCTGACGGGCGGTTCGGCGTCGATCAAGCACAGCTTCATGCAGTATCGCGAGCTCGGCGCGCGTGCGCGTGCGATGCTGCTCGCGGCGGCGGCCGAACGCTGGAAGGTCGACGTGGCGACGCTGCGCACCGAGGCCGGCACCGTGCTCGGCCCCGGTGGACGCAAACTCACATACGGCGAACTGGCGCAAGCGGCCATGGCCCTTCCCGTGCCCGAAAAGGTCGCGCTGAAAGACCCCAAGGATTTCCGCATCATCGGCCGCCCCACCATGCGGCTCGACGCGCGCGCCAAGAGCAGCGGGCGCCAGAACTTTGGCATCGACATCAAGCAACCGGGCCAGCTCACGGCCGTGGTGGCGCGTCCGCCGGTATTCGGCGCCCGCCTCGCCTCGGTCGACGACAGCGCCGCGCGCGCCATAAAAGGCGTCAAGGCCGTGTTTCGCGTCGCGCTCGATCGCGGGGCCGAGGGCGTGGCCATCGTCGCCGACGGCTACTGGCCCGCCAAGCAGGGGCGCGACGCCCTGAAGTTGGAGTGGAACACTTCCGCCGTCGAAAAAGTCGACAGCGAACGGCAACTGGCCCAGTACCGCGAGCTGGCAGTCCAGCCCGGGCCGCGCAAGTTCGACGCCGACATGGCGCCATTGGCCACGGCACCGCGCCGCCTCGAAGCGGAGTTCGTCTTTCCCTACCTGGCGCACGCGGCGATGGAGCCGCTCAATTGCACGGTCGGCCTGAGGGACGGCGGCGCCGACCTTTGGGTGGGCAGCCAGATCCCCGGCATCGACGGGGCCGCCGCGGCGCGTGTGCTCGGACTCAAGCCCGAGCAAGTCGCCGTCCATGTTCAAACGACCGGCGGCGGCTTCGGCCGGCGCGCCGTCGGCAGCAGCGACTTCGTCGTCGAGGCGTGTGAGATTGCCAAAGCGGCGCGCACGGCCGGACTCAAGGGGCCGGTGCGTACCATCTGGAGCCGCGAGGACGACATGCGCGGCGGCTACTACCGCCCGATGCACCTGCACCGCGCCAGCATCGGTTTCGACGAGACCGGCAAAGTGCTCGCATGGGACCATGTGATCGTCGGCCAGTCGATCACCGCCGGCACGATGTTCGAAGCGTCCATGCTTAAAACCGGCATCGACGGCTCGGCCACCGAGGGCATGCGCGAGCCCTATCCGTTTCCGATGCGCCTGACCGTACACCACCCCAAGTTGAACGTGCCGGTCCTGTGGTGGCGCAGCGTCGGCTCGACGCACACGGCGTTCGTGATGGAAACCTTGGTCGACGAGATCGCCCGCGCCACGAAGCAGGACCCGGTCGCCTACCGGATGCAGTTGTTTGGCGATAAGCACCAGCGCCACCGCGCCGCGCTGCAGTTGGCCGTTGATAAGAGCGGCTACGGCAAGCGCCCCCTGCCTGCCGGGCATGCCTGGGGCGTGGCCGTGCACGAGTCGTTCCAATCCGTGGTCGCCTATGTGGCCGAGGCTTCGGTGCGCGACGGCCAGCCGGTCTTGCACGCGGTTACCGCCGGGGTGCATTGCAAGCTCGCTGTGAACCCGCGCACGGTCGAGGCACAGGTGCAGGGCGCGGCGGTGATGGGCTTGTCGATGTGCCTGCCGGGTTCGGCGATCACGTTCAAGGATGGCGTTGTCGAGCAGAGCAATTTTGGCGACTTCACGGTGGCGCGCATCACCGACATGCCGGCGTTCGCCGTCCATATCGTGCCCAGCGCCGAACCGCCGACCGGCGTCGGCGAGCCGGGCTTGCCGCCGTTGGCGCCGGCGTTCGCGAACGCGATCGCCCAGCTGACCGGCAAGCCGGTGCGCGCCCTTCCCTTCAAGCTCGGCTAGGAACGCGCTTGTTCCGGGCAGAACGGTAAGGGATCAGGATGTACAGCACCGACCAGCAAGTTTTGGGCGTGGCCTGCCGCTGGGCTGCGGCGGGCCAGCGTTTCGCACTGGTCACGGTCGCGCGCACATGGGGTTCGGCGCCGCGCCCGCCGGGTGCCTTGATGGCCTTGCGACACGACGGCCTGGTCGAAGGTTCGGTATCGGGCGGCTGCGTCGAGGACGACCTGATCGAGCGCATGCACGCGGGCGCCTTCAACGGACGCGCACCCTTGCGCCTTGTCTACGGCGTCACCAAGGACGAGGCGACGCGCTTCGGGCTTCCGTGCGGCGGCACGCTCGAATTGGTCGTGGAGCCGGCCCCGGATGCCGTACAGCTGCGCCAACTGGACGCACGGCTGGCGGCGCGCGGGTTGGCCGCGCGCCGCGTCGACCTGCTCACGGGCAAAGTCACGGTGGAGGACGCCTCGCGCGACGACGTGCTGCACTGGGACGGTTTGTGCCTGACCACCGTGCATGGCCCGCGCTGGCGCTTGCTCATCATCGGTGCGGGACAGGTCTCGCGCTATCTGGCGCAGATGGCGTTGGCGCTCGACTACGAGATCATCGTGTGCGACCCGCGCGACGAGTACGGCCAGGGCTGGGACGTCGCAGGGACCCGTTTGTTGACCACGATGCCCGACGACACGGTTACCGCCCTCAAGCTCGACGCCCGCAGCGCCGTCGTGGCGCTGACGCACGATCCGAAACTGGACGACCTGGCGATGCTCGAGGCCCTGCGTTCGCCCGCTTTCTATGTGGGTGCGCTCGGATCCTACGTGGCCAACCAGCGGCGCCGTGAACGGTTGCTGCAGCATTTCGACATGTCGCAGGCGGAAATTGAGCGCTTGCATGGCCCGGTCGGCATCGCGATCGGCAGCAAAACGCCGCCCGAGATCGCCGTATCGATACTGGCCGAGATGATCGCGGTACGAAACGGTTCGCCGATTGCCACGGGTCGGAGCGATACGACGCGGAGCGACGCACACATGGACGCCTGAAGCGGCCACGCCCTGCAGTTATTCGATTTTGCATAGCTACCGGCAGAACAATACAAAAACGTATAACCCGCAACGACCATTCGACCAGATAGATTCATTTGCCGGAGCCCGCCATGATTGCCATCTCAATTGTTGTTTGCATCGTGCTCGCCGTCCTGTGTGCCGTGCTCTGGATGGGCCGGGTGCAAGTGCGGCGCGAAGCCCATGTCCGCAATTTCACTTTGCCCGACGGCTTGTTCGAGAAGTTGCGCAAGCGCCATCCGCAACTTACTATCAAGGACTGCCAGCTCGTGTCGCAGGGACTGCGCCAGTTCTTTTTGGGCCACTTGAAAAGCGGCCGGGACTATGTGTCGATGCCGTCGCAGGTGGTGGACGACTTGTGGCATGAATTCATCCTTCACACAAAAAGCTATCAGGAGTTCTGCCGCCAAGGATTCGGACGTTTCCTGCACCATACGCCCGCGGTCGTCTTGAGCAAGAGCCAGCAAGGCGACGCCGGCATCCGCCGCAGTTGGCACTACGCCTGCCGCGAAGAAAACATCAACCCGAAAAAGCCGAGCCGGCTGCCCTTGCTGTTCGCACTCGACAGCAAGCTCAAAATTGTCGGCGGCTTTGTGTACGTCGCCGACTGCAGCGGTTTGCAGCGTCAAGGTGCTGACGGCGCAGCCGTCTACTGCGGCGCCGAGGCCGGCTGCGGCGGAGGCGGCAGCGGTTCGGATGGGGACGATGGCGGTGATGGCGGCGGCGATGGCGGCGGTTGTGGCGGCGGTGGTGGCGACTGAGTGACCAAGGCAGAAAAACCGCGCCCATCGATTGTCCATCTGGCAGCAGAAACAATTTATTTGCAACGCATAGATCGCGGGCCCCTTGCGGGGTATCAGCAAGCCTAAACGAGGATTCAATCTACATGACAACGATTTTCCGATTCCCATGCCTGGCGTTTGTCCTCACATGCTGTTTTGGGTCGTCCGTCGCATCGCCGACGTCGAATGAGTACGCGCCCTGCCATAAACTGGCCGCCTATTCGCTCACGGCCTGCCTCGAACAGAATCCGGGCTACGTCAACGATAAATGCTGGAAAGAGTCGAAGCGCCAGAATGACGCCTGTTATGCCGGCGTTCGCGAAAGCCATCGCCCCGACAAGGCGAAAATCGCCGCCATGAAAAAAGCCGAAGCAGCCCACATGGAAACGCAAGCGAAGCGCGCGCCGCAAGCGGCCAAGTCCGCCGCCTGCACCGGGACGGCCAGCCTCATGTTGTGGGATAGGATCCAGGATGTCGCGCCGGCAAGCCAGGTCCAGGCCAGGGTCTATCGCGCGCACCGGCCCGGTTACATCGAGGACGTGCCCCAAGCCTGCGTCGACGCCTGGGAAATCGACACCACGCCCCACGCCGCGGTCGACAAAAACGGCCTTATCAAAATCCAAGCGGGCGCACCCGATGGAACGCTGATCACCGTGACGGCAGTCGTGGGCGACGAACGTGTCAGTGGCAAGGTGCGCGCATTCGATGCTAGCCGGCATCCCCTGCGCGGCAGCTGGAAGCAGGTCGGCGAGCACCCCTGCGATGCGACCGTGGAGCGCATTCCCTATGACCCGATAATGGAACTGGTATTCGACGCCGGCGGCAGGTTCAGCGTGACGCAGCGTCCATTCGAGTCGTACAAGGATTATTGGGGCGAGTATTCGCATGATGTGGCGAGCGGCGCGGTCACCTTCAGCAATACGAAGGGAAACAAAGTTCCACCCGACTTGCAGCTGCAAGGCAGCGCGAAGGTCGCGGGAAACGAGCTCGTTCTCAACGACGTCGTGCTGTGGCCGGCGCCAGACGGCGTGAAGCTGTGCAGCCTGCGCTTTACGCGTTGACGCGTCCAATCGCCCTTTGCGCAGCCATACTTTACTAGAAAGCACACCATGAAATTGCCCGCCCTCCTCCTGCTCGCAGCCAGCATCGCAACGCCATTCCAGTCCGTCGCTTGCACGCCTGGCGGCGGCGAAACGCTGCGCAAGAATGTCAGGTTCTACCCGATCGTCGGAGACACGACCAAGCACTGGCCCGCCGAGCAAACCACACAGATCGGCTCGATCACCTCGTTTCTGGTGCCGATAGACGCCGAGGTGCAACTCAAACCGATCCAGCAAGGCATGATGGCGCCGCTGACGATTTTCGGCGAACCGAGCCACGAACAGATACGCGCCTCGCGCAACATCGTGCCTGCGTGGGTCGACCTCGACTACGACGCGAAAAAATTCAAGTGGGTGCACATCAATGCCTCGAGCTTCGGCGCGAGCGAGGTGCAAATGCGCAGCGCACAGGGTTGGAACGCGACCATGAAACTGAACATGGTTTATCCCTCGCCGGCGGACGATGCCACGCGCGCGCCGCTCGCGCTCGCACTGGGCAAGGGAGCGCTGCAGACGGTCGACGCAGACGGGCGCGACAATATCGAAGTCACCGTTTCCGGCAATGCATCCGACGGATGGACCGCCTCGCCGTCGGCAGAGACCGGTTTTAGCCTGATCCGGATTCAACAAGTGGAAAAGACCAGCGGAGAGCCGCAGGTCAGGATCTTTTTCGCGGGGACGAGCAGTCCGAAGACGTCCACGATGGTCGTGCGGCAAGGCAGCGGCGCTGCGGCCAAGACCATGAAATTCAAGATCAACGCCCGGCCCACGCGGTCCTGCTGAAAAGGCGTAGTCGAGGCCGGCGCCCCCCGCGCGTCGCTAATCGAGGAAGCGGACCCCGCTCACCGCCCCGTTGCTGCGGATATTGCCTTGCTCGAGAGAACGCAGCAACCGCCCTCCCGCCCTGACGTTCTTGAACGTCACCCCCTGCACCGGGGACGCCGCCGTGCCGAGGATGAATCCCTCGTCCGGCAACAGCTGGTCGAGCACGATGTCCTCGAAGCGCAAGTTGGTGATGCCCCCGGGCGCGAGGCCGGTATCGATGTCGAACAGGCGCGCCGCGTTGTACGGCGTGTTGTTGCTGTTGCCCTGGCGCCGGCGCTCTTCGAACACGATGTCGCGAAACAGCAGGTCGCGCATCGGTTTGACCGGTCGGCGCCGCGCGTCCTTCGAGCTTTCGAGGAAAAACATCGCGGCCCCGCCTTCGCGCCCGATCATGTCGACATGCTCGACCACGAGGTTTTCGACGGCCGGCGTGTTACGGAAAATTTGGTGGAACAGCATGAAGCGTCCCCACGCCCCGCCCCACACGACGGCATTCGAGACGCGCGTGTTGCGGCCGCCCTTGGTGACGAAGAAATCGTCGTTGTTGAAGATGAAGACATCGTCGACGAGGTTGTCGTTGCCAGTGATCCAGATGCCATCGGTGCAGCCGTTCCAACTGACGGTCTTGAAGTTGCGGTAGACATTGTGGTGGGTCGCGTCGCCGCGCGGGCTGCGGTCTTCGAGCGCGACCTGCCAGGTGGTGCTCTGGACCAGCGTGATGCCTTCGAGCGTGAAATGGTGCGAACCGTTGCCGCCGATGGCAGGCATGGTGTATTGCCAGGCCGGCGCGACCCGCTCGAACGGCCATTCGCCGCCCGAGAGCAGGCCGCGGCCGCGGATCGTGATGTTGTTGCTGCCGGGGGCGAGTTGGAAGCGGCCCTCGACGATGGCGCCGTTGGCGATGTACACACGCTCGTTCGAGGCCAGTTCGAGCGTGCCGTTGCCCGGCAGCCGATGCACGCCGGGCCCGAAATAATGGGTCGCGCCGGTATCGGGCACGTCGGGCGCGTCGGCGAACAGAAACAGCGGATCGAGGCGGCCATTGATCTCGACCGACAGTTTTTGCGCGCGTTGCAAAGTCAGCATGACGGTGCGGCCGTCCGCGCTGACGGCCGCCGGAATCTGGCGGCGCAAGGGACGCACGAGCACGTCATCGGCGCGGGCGCCCGGCCGCAGCAATGTGATGCGCACGTCGACGGCCATGCCCTCGAACGAAAACGGCGTGAACGACGCGGTGCGGATATCGGCCTTGCCGGTGTCGAGCCGGCCCGGCAGGACGGGGCCGACCATGCCGATCCGGTTGGCCGGGATCAGCACGTCGTTGCGGCGCGCCGGATCGGGATTGAAGAAATCGAGCAGCGCCCAGTCGTTGCGGGTCTCGAACACATAGGTCCTGGTCCAGGCGCTGTCGGGCGCGCCGTGCGGCCTGACATCGACCCGGTATTGTTCGGAGCGGTACAGGCGCTCGACGCTCGACAGGTCCAGGTCCTGCGGGTACGGCGGCACCACGAGCGCCGGCGCGGCCTGCGCGCATAGGGAAGCGACGAGCAGCAAGGCTGCGGCCAATACGTGCTTCATGGCGCCCTTGGGGCCGGGCGCGCCAGCACGTGGGCCGACATCGCCGCAATCAGTTGTTCCATAGTTCCCGTTCTGCGCGTTCGCACATGTAGATCGACGGGCAAATTCTGTTCTTTTGGGAAAGGCGGCGCAATGACGAAAACACGCTAAGCGAATTATGCTTTGTGTGTTCGGCTGGCAGATTTGGAAACTCGCGCTGTCCGCAGCATCTCCGACTATACGATGGTAACGAGAAATTAGCTTACAACTTGAGCTCGCGGGTGACACTTCGATCTCGCCCGACATCGATGTCTTCAAGTCCGTACAGCGGAGACTCGCGCATGAACTCCACCAACGATTTTTTGTTACCAGACAGGCTCTCAAACGCCGACCGTGACACCACCACGGCGACTGATCGTCCATGCAAAGTAATATATTGCGGTCCTTCACTTTCGGCGCCTTTCACAAGCTCCGATAGATGCGCTTTCGCCTCTTCCATCTGCCATGTTTTCATAGCCCCCCTGCCGCCAATTTTTCACACTCGCCTGGCTAGAACTTAGCAGACGCGCTGTCTTTTGCCAAACACCGCATGCCGAAAACGCCAATGCATTTGTCCAAGAAGGGGGCGTCGTAAGTGGCGACCAAACGACGGATCGCCCCGCAAGCGCTACTTCACGGCGACCGCAGCCGGTTTGGTACCCAGTGCGCGTACGTCGAACACATGCGTGTCGAGCGTCTTGCCCGCAGGATCGGCCAGCGTCAACACGTGCCGCCCCGCTTCCGGCAGCGCCAGCAACGCCGTGCTCTGCCCGCAGCGCGCGACCGGCTTGCCGTCGAGGCGCAGGCAGGTGCGGTTCGAGCTGCTGGCCTGCAGCAGCAACGACTGGCGCCGCTCGGGGATGTCGGGATCGGGCGCGATGACGGCCCCGTTGGGCGGTGCGATGAGTTGTGCGCGCGCCGCGACCAACTGCCGCGTGACGCTCGCCGCGGCCGGGCGCGCGCCGTCCGTGATGATCCAGTCGCTGCGCGCAGCCTCGAACGCCGGCTTGAACACGACCTCCTGGCGCTGCACCCCCGGCGGCGCTGCCGGTGCGCCGCCGCCCAATTGCTCATGCAAATGTTCGACGATGTCGCGCCAGATCGGGGCGGCGCCGGTCACGCCCGACACGTCCCACATCGGCGCGCCAGAAAAATTGCCGACCCAAACGCCGACCGTGTACCGGTTCGTGTAGCCGATCGCCCAGTTGTCGCGCATGCCCTTGCTGGTGCCGGTCTTGACGGCGGCCCAGGTGCGGGTCGACAAGGCACTCGAAAAACCAAAGGTGCTCGCGCGCGCGGTCGGATCGGCCAGGATGTCGCCGACGATAAAGCTCGCTTGCGCGCTGAGCACCTGGCGTCCGGCGTCCTGCACCTGGTCCTGCGTGAAGCGCACCGGCATCCATTTGCCGCCGTTGGCGAGCGCGCGATAGGCGTTGCTCAGCTCGAGCAGGTTCGACTCGGCGCCGCCCAGCGCCAGGCCGAAGCCGTAATGGTCGGCGTCGCGCGCCATGCTGCTCAGGCCCAGCTCGCGCAAGGTCAGGAGGAACCGGTCGACGCCGACCATGGTCAAGGCGCGCACGGCCGGCACGTTGAGCGACGACCCGAGCGCGGTGCGCACGCTGACGGCGCCGCGGAAATGGCGGTCGTAGTCCTGCGGCGTGTACAGTCCCGACGGCGTGCTCAGCGCGAGCGGCGAATCGTCGAGCACCGAGCTCGCGGTCAGCCAGCGCTGGTCCAGCGCGAGGCCGAACAGGAAGGGCTTGAGCGTCGACCCGGGCTGCCGTTCGGCGGCCACGCCGTCGACCTCCGATGCGCTCGAGAGCTTGCCGCTGGAGCCGATATAGGCCAGCACTTCGCCGCTTTGATTGTCGAGCACGACGACGGCGCCGTCCTCGACGCGGCGCCCGGCCAGTTCCGCGAGGTGGGTGCGCAGCGTTTCGCCGGCGAAGCGTTGCAGGTCGGCGTCCACCGTCACGCGCAGCTTTTCCCCGGGCGTGCGTAGCAAGCGCCGCGCCAGGTGCGGCGCGTCGTTCACGCCGGGCATCGCGTAGCCCGATTGCGGCAGGCTACGCGCGGCAAATTGGGCGCGTTCGCAGGTCGCGCCCATCTTCATGCTGCGCAATGTCGCGCAGGCACGCCGGCCGATGCTATGGCGACTCGCGCCGGGGCCGCGGATAAGCGCCGCCAGCACGGCCGCGTCGGCGCTGTTGAGGCCGTCGGGGCCGCTCGCGAGCAGACCGCGCGCGGCCGCGTCCACGCCGACCAGCTCGCCGCGGAAAGGCACCATGTTGAGGTAGGCCTCGAGTATCTCGCGCTTGCTCCAGTGCAGCTCGATGGCCATGGCGTTGCGCATCTGCCGCAGTTTGCCGAGCCAGCTATGCTTGCGGGACTTGGTCGACGGGTCGAGCAGACCGGCCAGTTGCATGCTGATCGTGCTCGCGCCGCGTGCGCGGCTGCGCTGCAGGTTGTCGACCAGTGCCGACGCCACGCCGATCGGATCGACCCCGATGTGGTACCAGAAACGCCGGTCTTCGGACACGACCACGGCGCGCAGCAGGACCGGCGACATCGCATCGAGCGCTATCCATTCGAGCATGCGTTGCTTGAGGTCCAGGCGCAGGCGTTCGATGACAACGTTGTTCCGATCGAGCAGGATGGATTCCGAACTGCGGCGTGCATTGCGCACCTCCTCGTAGCGCGGCACCTGCGCCGTCAACACAAACGCGCCGATGACGACGCACAGGACGGCGCACGAGCCCGCCAGCACGCGCACGGCGCGCACCAGCCTTTTGCGCGCAAACATTTCGCGCCAGCTAGGCTTTGGCCCTGTCAACTTAGCCCATGCCAACCTAGTCCATGTCGACTTGGGCCATGTCAACTTAGGCCGTGTCAACTTGCGCCATTTCATACTATTTTCCCGCCGCGATCACATCGAGCTTGGCCACCGGCATTTCGCCGAATACTTCGGGAGCGTACATGGCTTCGACCCTTGTGGCAGGCATCTCGAAACGTCCCGAGCCATTCAGGCGCACGGTGTACTCGATCGTGAACTTCCCCTTCGGCACGTAGCTGTAATACGCGCGGTAGCCGTCGAAGGCGCGCTCTTCGAACGCAGGCCGCTGCCAGCCGCGCGATTTGCCGCCGGCCGCCAGTTGCGCCGAATCGCCGCCCAGGCCGCTGCCGAGGATGCTCGCGCCGGCCGGCACCGGATCGTTCAGCACCACCCAGGTCCGGTCCGATTGCGCATCGATTTCGAGGCTCACGCGGTAGGTGTCGCCAACGTGCCAGCTACCGCCGTTCTTCTGCTCGACCGGCGTCACCGTGCGTTTGATGCTGTAGCCGGCGAACAAAGGTTTTTCAAGTGGCAGCGACGCGCGCGAGGCGACGAAGGCCCATGGCTTGCCGCCTCCCGCGTGCTGCAGCGACAAAGGTGCGGCGGCGGCCGGCCACGCGAAGCGGGTCGCCAACCCCGCCCCCATCGGCGTGCCCAGGGTCGGGTCGCCGGTGGCACCCGCAACAACATCGCGCCAGGCCAGTTGCCGCACCTGGTCCCCGAGCTGGACGCTGCTGTCGCCGCTGACCGGGATGTTTTCGTAGCGCTCCTTGAAATGCCGCAGCGCCAGCACACCCCAGGCATTGGCAACGGTGGTGCTCCAACGCCCCTTGCTTTGGCGCCCGAGGGCCCCGCGCGCAAGGCGTCCCGCATCCGCCGCCGGGAACGCCGGGTCGTCCGCCATCAGGCGCAGCGCGCGCACGGCGTTGAGGTCGGGCGACACCATGAGCCACCAAAGGTAGTCGCTTTTCTCGGTCGAGAAACTCATCGTGGTGCCCGAGAACATCAGGCGCGAGCGCAGGATCTGCTGCGCCTCGGCCAGTTTGCGGGCACCGTCCGGCACGTCCTTCATGTGCGTGAGCACCGAAATCCAGTCGATCACGCCCGAGCTCGGCCACAGGTTCGGCGCGATCTCGAGCGACTCGAGCATGGCTGGCTTGGCGTGGCCGTGGCGCGCCAGCGCGTCGATCGCGGCCAGCTTGCGCAGGACCACATCGGCCGTCTGCAGCGAGCCGTAGCGGTGGATGCGGCCGGCGACGAAATTCTCGAGCCCGCGCAGCATGAGGTTGCGCGGCGCCTCGGGAATCTCGTAGCCGGCTTCGTCGGCGATCGTCAGCAGGTAGGCCGTGAGCGCATCGTCGCCTTGCAGCCAAGCCATCGGGAAATAGCGCACCAGGCCGTCGCCGTCGAGGAAGGACGGCAGGCTGTTCATGACGGCGGTCCAGCGGGCCGGGTCTTCGAGCGCGACGGCGACCGACGCGCGCTGCTCGATGCAGGTGTAGGGATAGCGCGTCATCCATTCGCGCAGGCCGCCCAGGTCGCCGCCGAGCGAATTGACCAATCGCACATCGACGCCGCCACGTCCGGCGACCGCACCTGCCGGTTTTTGGACGGGGAAGCTCCACGCCTTGCCGGGTTCGAGTTGTTCGAGTGTCTGTTGGTAGACGCGCACAGGATACGCGGAGCCGACGTTTTGCACGAATTTGAGCGCATCGCGGGCCGGCGCCGCATTGGCAGCGCCCGCCGCCACGACTTCGGTCGCGGCGATGTTCCAGTGCAGTTTTTGGGCGTCGAACGGCACCGTGGCCGGGAACGACAAGGTGCTCGCCTCGCCGGCCTTGAGGCTGATGCGCTGGGTGCCGACCGGCTTTTCGGCCGCGCCCGCATCGACGAGCATGCCGGCGCTCACGTCGAGTGTGAGCGGGCGGTCGCCGCCGTTGCGCACCGTCACGCTGGCGTCGAAGCGGTCGCCTTCGCGCACGAACGGCGACAGGCCCGAAAACAGCATCACCTCCTGGGTAGTGCGGATGATCGCGCTGCCAGAGCCGAACTGGATCTCGCCGGCATGGGCGATGGCGGCGATGCGGAACGAGGTCAGCGAATCGTTGAGCGGCACTTCGACGCGCGCGTTGCCGCGGGCGTCGAGCCGCACCACGGGATTCCACAGCAGCAAGGTATCGAACAGCTCGCGCGCATTGGCGCCCTCGCCTCCGCCGCCGCCGGGCGCGGCCGACTTCTTGCCGAAATGGCGCTTGCCGATGACCTGCGACTGCGCGGTCGAGGTCACCACCTCTTCGGGACGGCGGTGCATCATCATTTCGAGCAGTCTCCATGAGCTTGGCGTGGCCAGCGACAGCAGGCCCTCGTCGACCGCGGCCAGCGCGATCTCGGCATTGGCGGCCGGCTTGCCGGCGCTGTCGGTCACGTGGATGTTCACAAACGCGCGGTCGCGCACCTTGTACACCTGTTTCTCGGGTTCGACCTTGACCTTCAATTCGTAGGCGTCCCAGCCGACGCGGATTTGCGCGATCCCGAGCCGGAAGGCGGGCTTGGTCAGGTCGACCAGCGCGGTCGGATGGGTGTCGCTGTCGGCCGGCAGTTTTTTTGCCAGCCCGAGAAACACGCCGATCCGGTTGAACAGGCGCCGCAGCCACGAATACTTGGTCGATTCGGGATCGATGCGCCCGCGCACCACCATGACCGAGACGAAGGTGTTGGGGCCAAAATTTTTCGCGATGGGGACATTGATATACGGCGACTTGGCGCTGATCGTCACCACGTTTGAATACAGCACGCCTTCACGCTCGACCGTCACGAGCGCGGTCGCCTCGCGGAACGGCATACGCACCTCAAAGCGGGCCGTTTCGCCGGGTTTGTATTCGCGTTTATCGGACAACACGTCGATCCGGTCGTTGGCCGAGGCGGCGTACCAGTTGTCGCCGTCGGC
This sequence comes from Pseudomonadota bacterium, assembly GCA_040384885.1. Classification (GTDB taxonomy): domain Bacteria; phylum Pseudomonadota; class Gammaproteobacteria; order Burkholderiales; family Burkholderiaceae_D; genus Telluria_A. The sequence goes on from JAZKIN010000074.1 coordinate 78,444, forward strand.
GACATACATCTCGCTGCTCGCCTGCGCGACGTTGCCACCATCGTCCTTAGCGCTGGCCACCAATATGAGTTCACCCGATTCCGGCGACTCGCCCACGCACAGCAACAGGCCGCGCGCATCGGTCTTGCCGCTGCAGATTTCGCCGACGCGCTTGACCTCCGCGGTCTGCTCATAGGCATAAAAGCCGCCCAGCAGGCGCTTGCGGTAGGCAAAGGTATTGCGCTGATAGGCTTCCACGAGGATCTTGCGATTGGCCTGGGGCCGGCCTTGCGCATCGAGGGCCACCACTTTGAACGACATGTTTTCTTTGGTGGCATAACCGCCATCGACGCGCACGCCCAATACCAGCGCCGACGGCAGGACCAGCACCCGCGTCGACGCTGTGAGGATCTGGCCGTTCGGGTCGACATATTCCATTTCAACTTCGAGCGCGCGCGCTTCGTCGGCCTTTGGCAGGCCGTCAAAGCTCACGCGCGTTCCACCACTCGCATCGAGCATGACGCTGCGGGTGCGCACCGGATAGCCAGCGACGAGCGCCGGCTCAGCGCCGGATTCGTCATCGCGTACGTCGTCGCCTTCGCCTTCGCCCTCCGGATCATAGGAATACGGCGCGATCGCTTCAATCCCCACTTTTGGCGCCTTGCCGCCGAAATTGAAATCATCGTAGTCCCCGAACTGCATCGGATGAGCCACCAGCCTGCTGCGGAACTTGACGGGCGCGCCGGCCGCAGCGCCGCCCGACAAATAGCTCAATTGCGCGTCGACGTCGACGCTCGCGGTCCTGACCTGGGGTTTCGAAGGCGGCTTGAGCACGGCCTTCATGAGCGGCACGCGAAATTGCTCGACGCGGAAGCTGCCCGACTCCCGCGCGCCCGAGGCCAGTGCCAGCGTGACCGTATAGCTGCCCAGCTTCGCCTCCTTCGGGATCGCCCAACTGGACACGCCTGCCCCGCCGTGCCAGGTGACGGGGACCTCATATTGCTGATCGCTGCCATTGTGGGTCAGCGTCGCCTTGCCGGCCAACTGCTCCGGCTGGAGTCCGCTGAACCCGGCACTGGTACGCTTGCGCACGAAATGCTTCATGGAGACCGTTTCTCCGGCACGGAACAAGGGCCGGTCAAAAACGGTGTGGGCGACGACTTCGTCTGCGGACGCATCGCCCCCAAGATTGAACTGCCACGGCTCGATACCGTTGCTCCATTTGGTCAGGGCGAACGACATGTCCTTGTCTTTGCGCGCCACGATCAACAGTCCCGGGCACGACTTCGCGTAGTAACTGGTCGGCAATTCCTCGTCGATGCGCACCACCCCATCGCCGTTCGTCTTGCCGCTCCACAAAGGGTCGCCGTCGCATGTCAGCACGCTGACATCGGCGTTTTTGACCGGCTTGGCATTGTCGAGCTGCGTGACCCAGGCCAGCGACGATTCACGTCCGAGCTTGAAATGCACCGCCATATTGGTGACCAGCGCGCTCGAGTAGGCGTAATACGGCTTGTCTTTGCCGTGCAGGGATTGCCCGAGGCGTTTGCTGGCGAACTCCACGACGTAAAAACCCGGCGATGGCAAGGGTATGCCCATCAGCTCGAGAGAACGCGGCCCCGTGGGGCTCGGCAGCGTCAATGGCGTGGTCTTGTAGTCGCCATCTTTTTTGCCGAACAGGAGCGGGATTTCTCCCTCGCGGCGCATCGCTCCGTCCTCGGCGTTTTCGATTTCGGTCCGGTGGGGCGGAGTCAGCACTTTATTGAGCCAATTCGCGATGCCGACGTCGCTGCTGGTGTCGATGCGCGCCATCTTGCCATCGCCGCTAGATTGCGGCGCGCCGGCGACTTTGGCTTGCAGGCCTTTGAGCGTGGCCTCCACATTACGCACGCTGACCGGCAGGACAGGCTGCGCATTCGCTTCGAGGATGCCGAAGTGCGATGTGAATTTGATGAGCGGCAGATCGTCGTCGATGCGTATCTTGAGGGGAAACGAGGCGGCATTCACCAATGGGCGTTTGGCATCGTCCTGAAAACCGGAAGGCAGCGTGATGGTTACTTCGCTGCGCGATGCGAACGGCCCCTTAAAACTGAGCGATTGCACCGTTTTTTCCATCGGTTCGAGCGTGGGGCGGACCACCTTGCCATCGGCGCCGCGCAGTTCGATCGCGGCGGCCAGTTTAACGTCGACCGGTGCCGTGAAGGTGAGCGAGATCGGCAGCACGGCGATGCAGCCGGCTTTCGGATTGACGCGTTCGCAGGTGGATTTGACCGAAAAATCGTTGCGCACCTTGAAAGGCAGGGTTTGGTCGGCATCGGTGGCGATACCGCTGGCGGTGCGGATGCCGGCGCCCCAGACGATATTCACCTCGCTGCCCGAGGCCAGCTTGCGCCCGCAACGTGCGACCACCGCGAGCGGCGCCTGGTCGAGACGCTTGTCTTTGACCGCCAGCAGTCCCACGCGCCCGCGTTTATTAAGTACCAGGAAAAAATCACCCGCTTTACCCTTTTGTTCGGCGAGGATCTGTTCGCGCTCTTTGCCTTCGATTATCTGCAGCGGCACGCGCTCGCCGATTCCATCGGTGCGGCAATAGGCATGCTCGCGCACGCTGGCCATATCGGCCACTGCATCAAGGCCCAGCAGAAAGACCTGATTCTCATCGACCTCCTCGCTGCCCTCGCTCGGCCAGGTCTCGCGCACCGAAGGCCCGCCGGTACTGAAGTCGAAAGCGGCCGGGCTCACGTCTTTGCCGGACAAGGCTTTGAGCTTGGGGCGGGTGCTGAAATCGCACTTTATTCCGGCCGGCAGATCGGCCTCGAAATCGTACAGCCAATTGCGGGCGTCGGCCCAACGTCCGCTTCCTTTCGCGCCCGCGCAGCGGATGTCGAAGGGCGACGCCAGGCGCGGGTCGCCAAATGCGACCATCGGTTCCGAGAAACGGGCGGCGACCTGGCGCACCTCCTTGACCGTGCCCTTGGGATTGAACGACTCCACGACGGCGCGTGTATCCGCGGTGGGCTGCGCCAAAACAAGTCCTGAAAAAACGATGGCTGTCGCCACAACGCCACGAGCAAATTGCATGTCATTTCCTTGTTTTTGGAGCAGGCTCCACATAGACACCGGAACATTCGGTTCACGGGCCGGATATCCGATGTCTAATGTTGAAATTCGTGCAAAATTTTCCCACATGCATGGGCGTTTGGCAATTGATCGTTGGCGATGCAGACAAGCGTCGCGGCGTTTCGACCCAAGTAGCTGCTTAACGCACTTTCATACGCGACCAGAACATCACCGCCAACCACACCATCACCAGGGTGAATATGCCTAAATAGGCGATGTGCTGCCAAAGCGGAGCTCCCAAATCGGCGCCGATCACTTTCAATGCAATTTGCGCGGCATGGTACGAGGGCCAGATTGGCGCGAGCTTTCCGAGAACTTGCGGAAGCGCGCTGATCGGCAGCCACAGCCCCGATAAAAACGCCATCGGCAGATAAACGAAGTTCACGACGGCCGGCGCCGCCTGGGCATTGACAAGAATCCCGATGACGAGGCCGAGCGCGCAGAACGGCAGCGAGCACAACAGGCTAACCACCATCAACTGCAACCATTGGCCCACTTCCAGATGCACGCCGCCCAAGGTGGCGGCCAATAGCGCCAATTCCAGGAAAATTATGAAGGCGAAGACCAGTGCCATGACCATCTTCGCCACAAAGTAGGCGCCGGCAAGCGCTGGAACCGCGCGCCTCCAAGTGAGCCAGCCGCGGTCCTTCTCCATCGCGACGCTGACGCCGAAGCCGAACAGGCCCGGGCCCATCACACCGAAGATGCAATACGTGGCCAACAGATAGGCGCTGGCGCCCCCCTTGCCGCCGCCCATCAGCAAGCCGAACAGCGAATAGAACATCGCCGGGAATATCAAGGCCGGCAAGGAAAACGTCGGCATGCGCAACATGCGAATGAATTCGAGTCGCGCTTCTGTCGCGTATACCGACCACGCGCTATAGGAAAGGTGCATGCTTGGCGTTGGCGTATTCATTTAACTTGCTCCCTGGTCAATTCCAAAAACGCATCGGCGAGGCCGGCACGTTTGATTTCAAGCTGCTGCAGGCTTGTGTCTTCGTTTAACAGGCGGCGTGTCACCGCTTCGGCGTCCTGCGTTTGAATCACCAGGTATTCGCCGTCGCGGCTGACGCTGTCGATGTCAGGCCATTGTTTGATTTCTTCGGTATCGACCTTGCTAACGCACCGTATGCGGCGCAGGGAAACGCGTGAACGAATCGATTCGACGCTGCCTTCGGCAATGACCGAGCCTTGCGCGATCACCATGACGCGGTCGGCCAAGGCCTCGGCTTCTTCGAGATAGTGCGTGGTCAGGACGATCGCGCAGCCCTCCGCTACCAGTTTGCGCAGGCATTGCCACATCGCTTCGCGCGCTTCGATATCGAGGCCCACGGTCGGTTCATCGAGAAAGAGGATGTCGACTTTCGCGCAGATCGCCAAGGCAAACTGCACGCGGCGTTGCTGGCCACCTGATAGCTTCCCGTAGTAGCGCGTCAGCAAATCGGTGATGCCGGCCATGTCGCAAACTTCGGCGACCGCGCGTCTGTTTTGGTAATAACTTTGCGTCAATGCGATCAACTCGGACACACGCAGGGTTTCCGGCAGTTCGGCACTTTGCAGCATCACGCCGACGCGCTGTCGGGCGGGGAGTTCCTTCGGATTCTGGCCGAACAGGCTGACGCTGCCTGAATCGGCCTCGATCAGATTCAGCAGCAATGACACCACCGTGGTTTTACCTGCGCCATTCGGGCCAAGCAAGGCCAGAATTTCGCCGGCGTTAAGCGATAAGCTCAGACCGTCGAGCGCTCTCAGGCTGCCGTAACTCTTGCTGACGTTTTCCAGCCTGGCCAATGTCGCTCTAATATTTTTTGAATCGCACATAGTGGTTTCCTCCGTGAAACCAGTATGCTTGTGCGGGCAAAACGCCGTAAGTGGACTTCGTCAGGGATGTCGTGTGACATTTGTCAGAAAGCGCCATGAACCTGAACACCCGCGACAAGCGCGCCCCCCTTGAGCAGATCGCTTACCGTGGAGGTGTCGAGCATGTAGCGCATCAGTCAGTTTTGTTCCAGCCGTCGAAAGGATCGCGTTCGACTGTGCCTTGCGCACGCTCACTAGTGCATAGAACGTCTGGTGACTCGTTTGCGCTTTTGATTGCTTTGAGAAGCGCGGTCCAGTCATTCGGCCGGCGCGACAGGATCACATCGCCGGTCACCGGATCGCGCCTGATGAACACTTCCTTTGCGTCGAAGCTGAACCCGACGGGACGTTGAACTGCCTCGCTGCTCCCGTCTTTGAATATTTTTGCGATTTTGGCCATATAGTCCCCACTGGCGGTGAGTGTACGATTAAGTATGAACTCAAATGTTGGACTTCGCTCCCGCGAGTGAGGCCGCCCTGGATGTCGCTATTCATTCCTGTACAAGCGCCGATCAATAGATACAAAACTGAATAGCGTCCGTTTGTGTTCGGAAATGAAGCAAACGTCGTTCGATTCCCTGTTCGAAGGGACGCACGTTGGCCGAAACCGAGGCGAAAAAAATCCACCCCACGGTGGATTTCTCGCTTGTCAGCGCGCCAGTTCGGTGCCACAGCTTAATGGCTGTCGATTATCGAACAACGATCGCAGGGACTAACTGATCAATTGGTAGATCAGACCTGGCGCCGGTTTCACTTGAGCTCCACCAGCGCGACCTTGCGCAATTCAAACGGCGCCCCTTCGAGCTGGAAGCCGACGCGGCCCGCCGCCGGACTGCTGCCCGTCACGCTGTTCTGAAGCACGCCATTGAGCGTGACCTCGACCTTGCCGTCGCGGCTGACGATGTCGCAGACATTCCACTCGCCGGCGGCAAGCTCGCTGTCGGGCGCGGTGCGGGCCTTGATACGCGGCGCGGCGCCCGGCACGCTTGTCAGCGCTTCGGCGAAACTGGCCCCGGCCATGGGCAAGATATCGCCCGCGCTGCCCCTCTTGGTCTGCACTTGCAAGCTTAAGGGCCACACGCGATCCATCGGGCCATCGCTAATGTGCAGCAAAATGCCGGCGTTGCCAGGCTTGCCGCTCCAGCGCCATTCCACATGCAGCTTGTAATTGCGGTAGCTTTTGCGCGTCGCCAGATAGCCGGACGGTTCGCCGGTCGAGGCGACCACGCCGCCGGGGGAAAAGCTGAACACCTCCTCCACCTTCGCCGTCGGCGTGGTGTGCAAGGTCCAGTCTTTAAAGTCGCGCCCATTGAACAAATCGAGCGCACAGGCCGGGAGGGTGGCCATGATGAACATGGCGGTGCAGATCGAGCGTTTCATCGTTATATACCCTTCTGATCAGGCGAAGTAGAACATGGGCTGCAGCGGCCATTCGCGCGGCCGGTTGCCCGGTTCGACTTCCATCAGGTCGGCCATGTAGTCCCACCAGCGTTGCATGACCGGCTGCTGCGGCAGTTCGGCCGCCTTGTGCCCGGGCGTGAGCTTGAGGACCGCGAACAGGTGCAGCGTTTCCTCGTCAAGGAAGATCGAGTAATCGTAAATGCCGGCGTCCTTTAGAGCCGCCCCGAGATCTGGCCACAGCACATCGTGGCGGCGTTTGTACTCGTCGACGGTGCCGGGCTTGAGTTTCATCCTGAATGCGCGTGTGATCATGCCTTGCCTCTCTTATTTCGGGATTCTTGCAGCGGTTTATTCTATGCGCGTACAGTCGGTCGCTTGCACGACGACGCGAAAGAATCACTGCGCTGATCGAACGGGATTCAAAACAATCAACACAATGAGCCGGATCGCTGCCGGACCGGGATCATAATCCTACGACCTAACCTCGCCCGACTATGAAAACCACTCAACTCATTCCACTGCTCTGCGCGACGCTCGCGGCCGCAACGACGCCTGCCATCGCCTCAGGTGTAAGCGGCGCCAAACTGTTCGCCGCCAATTGCGCGATGTGCCACAGCGTTTCGCCCGACGTGAAGTCGCTGGCCGGCCCCGGCCTGTTCAACGTCTTGGGGCGCCGCATCGGGGCAGTGCCCGGATACGGATATTCAAAGGCCTTGGCCGGCGCCGGCGCGGGCGGACAAACCTGGACCCGCGCCGAACTTGCGCGCTTCCTGGCCGACCCGGCGGTGTATGCGCCGGGATCGACCATGCCGGTCAACGTGCCCGCCGCAGCCGCGCGCAAGGCGCTGGTCGCCTACCTTGCAACCGTCAAAGGCGAAGCGGTGGCGGCAACAGCGCCGCCGCCAAGTACGGCGGCGGCCGCGCCCGGGCAGCCCTGGAGCGCCGACCAACCCGGGCGCATCCACGAGCTGCGCGCCGCCCAGCTGCCGGCGCCGTTCGCCACACCGAGCGCCGGCAACAGTCCGCAGACCGTGCCGCGCCCCGCCGGCGTCATCCCGTCGGTGCCGGCGGGCTTCAAGGTCAATCTCTGGGCGACCGATCCCGACCGCGGGCGCCTGCTTGTCAAGGCCCCCAACGGCGACCTGTTCATGTCCTCGATGCCCAAGCGCCTGATCAAGGTCTTCCGCTCCTCGACCGGCGAACAGGCCGACACGGTCAGCGTGTTCGCCGCGGGCCTGAACCGTCCGTTCGGCTTCGCGTTCTGGCCGGTGGGCCCGAACCCGCGCTTCCTGTACGTCGCCTACGTCAACTCGATCGTGCGCTTCCCGTACAAGAACGGCGACCTGGTCGCCGGCGCCGAGCCTGAGGTCGTCGTACCCTCGCTGGTGGCCGCCGCGGGCTCGCATACGACGCGCACGCTCGCGTTTTCGGCAGACAGCAAGACCATGTTCGTGTCGGTCGGTTCGGCCTCGAACATCGGCGAGCAAATGGCTGCGCGTCCGGCCGAGCCGCTGGCCGCGTGGGAAGCGAAGCACGGCGTCGGCGGCGCCTGGGGCGACGAGACCGATCGCGGCGTCGTGCTGAGCTTCGATCCGGACGGCGGCAACCGCCGCACCCACGCGACCGGCTTGCGCAACTGCGTCGGCATGTACCGCCACCCGGTCACCGGCGATCTTTTTTGCAGCATCAACGAGCGTGACCTGCTCGGCGACGATCTCCCGCCAGACTATTTGACGCGCGTGCCGCGTGGCGCATTCTTCGGCTGGCCGTGGTACTACATCGGCGCCAATGAGGACCCTCGCCTCAAGGGGCTGCGCCCCGACCTCAAGGAAAAAGTGAACGCGCCGGACCTGCTGTTGACCGCGCACTCGGCCCCGCTTGGCATGGTCGTGTACGAGGCCGGAGACGGCGCGCGCAGCGCCTTCCCGCCCGCCTACAGCGGCGACATGTTCCTCGCCTTGCACGGTTCGTGGAACCGGTCCACACGCACGGGCTCGAAGGTCGTCCGCGTTTTCATGAAGGATGGGAAGCCCGTCGGGTCGTACCAGGATTTTATGACGGGCTTCGTCGTCAGCGAAAAAGAAGTCTGGGGGCGGCCTTCTTCGGTCGCGGTCCAAAACGACGGTTCGCTGCTTGTCGTCGACGATGTGACCGGCGAAATCTGGCGCGTCAGTCCGGATACACCCCCGCCATGATCTGATCGACCGCGAGGCCTTCGGCTACGATCTATAGGTCGACGGCGTCAAGGCGGGCAGCGCGCGCGCCAGTCCGTTCGATGCGCACGCCTTCGACGTGACCGACGCCCTGGCCGCAAGCCGCGTTGCCGAACACACGGTTGCGGTGCGCGTCAACACACGGCCAAATGGCGTTGAATTCGACCTCAACGATGACTGCTCCCTGTCCGGCATCTTCCGCGGCGTGACCTTGTTCGCCTCACCGCTGCAACACGTGAGCGAGCTGACCACCTCGACGGGCATCGCGCCCGACGACACTGCGGCAATGACGGTCAGCGCGTGGCTGAGCGCCCGGCGGCGCGGTGTCGATATCGCGCATTCTGCCCGACAACTCGCCGACGTGTGAGATGCACAACACGCGTAGTCAGAAAGTTGAGTGTTTCACGAACGGGTGTTTTCAGAATTGTTTTTTCGATGACAATGATTAAGCATATTTACACCTTGCTGTTGGCGGGGCTTGACGGCCACGCGCTTTTTAACAGCGCAAAAACGATGCGCGTTTTCCTGTATTGCGCTGCACTTCGCCGAACCGGCAATCGGTAAAGGGCGCGCAAATAAACGATAAAGAATTGCCTTGTCGATCTGGTTTAGATCGCGCCGCTGAACGGGCAGCGGAACCGTCAATCAAAATAATGGAGACTCCCCAATGCACCAACTTTACCCATCCCGCCGGAACCTTAAAAAAACCGCCACCGCGCTTGCCGTGGCAAGCCTGTTTGGCCAAGCCTATGCGCAGGAAGCACCCCCGGCCGACCCCGCTGTAAGCACCGTTGTCGTCACGGGTTTTCGCGCCAGCTTGAATAGCGCAATGAACGTCAAGAAAAATACCGACGGCATCGTCGACGTCATCAAGGCCGAAGACATCGCCAAATTCCCGGACGCCAATCTGGCCGAATCGCTGCAGCGCGTGCCGGGCGTCTCGCTCGCCCGCGGCGACGGCGGCGAAGGCAAGCAAATCAGCGTGCGCGGCCTCAACGCGGGCTTCACCCGCGTGCGCATCAACGGCATCGAAGCGATCTCGGCGACGGGCGCTTCGGACATCAACGGCAGCACCAACCGCGGCCGCGCCTTCGACTTCTCGGTGTTCGCCTCGGAACTGTTCAACAGCCTCGAGGTGCGCAAGACCAGCCAGGCCGACATCGAGGAAGGTTCGCTCGGCGCCACCGTCGATTTGCGCGCCGCCCGACCTTTCGACTTCAAGGGCGAGACCAGCAGCGTGGGCGGCCAGATGAGCTACAACTCGCTGTCGCAGCGCACCGCGCCGCGCGCCACCGCGCTGTATTCGAACCGCTGGGATACCGGCATCGGCAAGGTCGGTTTCCTGGTCTCGGGCGCGTTCTCGAAACGCCACGCCACCGAGGAAGGCTACGAAGCGGTCGAGATGCTGTCGGCCAGCAACGACGGCGGCTTCTGCTCGCCACTTGGCGCCACGCCGCAAAACCCCGCCAACTCGGCGACCAAGGGCATCAACGCGGCCGATTGCGGCTTCGGCCAACCGCGCAGCTCGGTCGCCTCGGCCTACAACAATGTGTTCGGCCGCACGGATAACTTTGGCGGCACCGTGACCACGCCCGCGGCGGGCTCGGGCGCGTTCCACCCGCGCATCCCGCGCTACCGGCGCTCGGTTGCCGAGTACGAACGCGCCGGCATGACCGCGGCCTTGCAATGGCGCCCGGCGGCGGGTACGGACATCAGCCTCGATCTGTTGGGCGGCAACTTCAAGAACAACCGCTATGACAACTACATCTCGGCGATTTCGTTCGGCCGCGCCCTGAATGCCAACGGCAAACCACAAACCTCGATCCTCGAAAGCCAGTTCAATGCCAACGGCAGCTGGGAGTATGGCAAGTTCAACGGCGTGGACGTGCGCTCCGAGGGTTTGATCGACGTCAACAACACCGAGTTCCGCCAACACGTGCTGGCGGGCAGCCACAAGGTCAGCGATACGATCAAGATCGATTTCATGAGCGGCATCTCGCGCTCGACGCTCGATTCGCCGATGCGCGCAACGGTCCAGCTCGACGCGCCGAACGTCAACGGTTACTCGTTCGACTTCCGCCAGAACCGCAACGTTCCGAACATGAACTTCGGCATCGACGTGGCCAACCCGGCCAATTTCACCTGGGGTCCGATCGATGCGGACGGCACCGTGCACGGTCAGTTCGTCGGCCGCAAGCTCGAGACCGGCAACAAGCTCAAGACCAACGCCATCAACGCGAGCTGGGAAATCAACGACAACCTCACGCTGCGCACGGGGTACTCGGCGCGCGCAAACACGTGGGCCAATTTCGAGGTCAGCTCCGGCGCCGGCAACGGCCTGGCCAACCCGGCCGGTTTCCAGATGGCCAGCGTGACGAGGACGATCAGCGATTTCGGCCGCGGGCTCGAAGGCAGCGGCTACCCTACTTCGTGGGTCGCCGTCGACCTCGACAAGTTCCGCAAGGTGTGGGACATCGAGTGCCATTGCGACGCCGTCCCCGGCTCGCAGTTCCAGACCCTGAACCAGTCGAACCGCCGTGTCAGCGAAAAGATCAACGCGCTGTACCTGGCCACCGACTTCAACTACGACGTCGGTCCGGTCACGCTGCGCGGCAACGTGGGCGTGCGTGCGGCCGAGACACAGACCAGGGCCGCCGCGCTCATCAACGTGTCGGGGACCTTGGTTGAGAACGCGGTCGAGACCAAATACCGCGACTACCTGCCGACGCTCAACCTGACGGCGCAGTTGCCCAAAGACGTGTACCTGCGCTTTTCCGCCGGTAAAACCTTGTCGCGCCCGGAATATGTCGACCTCGCGCCGTCGGCAGCGGTCAACACGAACGCGCAGACGGTCAACATCGGCAATCCCGCGCTCGACCCGATCCGCGCCAAGACCTACGACCTTCAGGCCGAGTGGTATTTCGCGAAAAATGCGATGGTATCGGTCGGCATGTTCCGCAAGGAGATCGACACCTACATCCAGAGCGTTGGCGAGCGCGTCGCCTACAACACGCTGGGGCTGCCTGACGCGCTGCTGACCGGCGGTGGCTGCTCGATCACGGGCGGCGCGCCGGCATGCGCGACCTTGCCCACGTCGATCGTGACGGTGCGACGCGCGGTCAACACCCCCGGCGGTCCATTGAACGGATTCGAGCTCAACTTGCAGACGCCGTTCAGCTTCCTGCCTGGGGCATGGAGCAATTTCGGGATGCTGGCGAACTACACCCACGTCAAGTCGACGATCAGCTACATCACGCGCACGGCGACGGCGACGTTGCCGCAGCTGTCGATGAAAGCCAACCTGGTCGGCATGTCGCCCAAGGCCGGCAACCTGACGCTGTACTACGAAGATCCGAAGTTCAGCGCGCGGGTTTCGGCCGCGCACCGCTCGCGGTATCTGTTCGGCGTGCTTGGCGACGTCAATGGCCACGACTACACCTTCGTCGATGGGTCGACCAACCTCGACTTCTCGATGTCGTACAACATCTCGCCGAAACTGCGCGTGAGCCTCGAGGGTTCGAACCTGACCGACACGCCGCTGCGCTATGGCCGCGATTCGGTGCGTGACGACACCTTGTTGTTCGCGCACTCGGGCCGCACGCTCGCCTTGGGCATGGCGTACAAGTTTTGATGATGTAGCGCCATGAAAAGGGCCGCGCTTGCGCGGCCCTTTTTTATTTAGATGACCTGCCGTCATTGATCCAAAAATCAGGATCGGAGTGCGACCATCGTCCAAACTGCCTGGCGACGTGTATCAATCCATCCTCGGTGACTGGATTCCTTGCTCGTCATCGTTCCTTTTAGACGCGTCGGTACGAACGATACGGTAGCCATCTACTGTGCGATGGATCCAGTCGTACTCCATATACCCAGCCGTTGCAGCCGCGATTGCCTGGCCATGGTGTTTTGCCACGGTATAGAGGGCGGCGTCGATCCCCATCGCGACGCCGGCCGAGACCACCAGCTTGCCGTTGTCGACGACCCGCGCGTGCGGCAGCACCGTGCATGTAGGCTCGTCCATGATCAACTCGGCCAATGCGCCCCTGTGGGTCGTGGCATGCAGCCCGCGCAGCAGGCCAGCCTTGGCCAATAGTAAAGCGCCTGTACACACGGACAAGACACTTTCTGCAGCGGCGACCCTTTCGCGGACAAACTCCAGCATGACCGGATTGAGCTTTTCACGCCGGGTGCCGAAGCCTCCCGGCAGCACCAATACGTCCGCGTGCGGCATCTGGTCGAACGCATAGTGCGGGTTGACACTGAGATTGTTGCGAGCAGCGATCGGAAGCGCGAATTGCGCCACCGTGAACACGTGGTACAAGCGCTCGGAACCGCCTGCGACACCGAACACCTCGAAAGGCCCGGCGAAATCCAGGACCTCGACATCATCAAACAGCAATACCGCAACAGTTCTCACATTTTTCCCGATGGTTGTTTATTGGAATGGAAGTGTGCCGGGCCCGATGCCACCTTTCAGGGCGCGCAATCGCAGCCGCGGTGTTCAGTATTTAAAACCCGGGTATTCGAGATCAAGCGCGACACCATAAGCAGTCCGGCGTCCGTAGCGGCGTTCGATCCCGGCAATCGCCATGTCGAGCGCCAGTGCCAACGGCGCGGCTTCGAACTCCGACGACCGCAACGACGGCGCCGGAGCGGCCAAAGCGCGCGCGATAGTTGTCAATCTTACCGCTGCCGGTTTCCGACGCTACGATGTTCGCGTCGGTTGAATCGGCAGATGCCGCGGCACCGGACGCGAACGAAGATGGCGTGCCTGCAGCTAGCGCTGCGACTAAGGCGATCCCGGCGAGGAGCTTAAACGATGATTGCATACGGGGTTCTTTGGGAAAAGTTCAGGAGAGAGTGACTGCATTGTCATCGCTGGCCTCCCGTCCGAAACGACACAAAGCCCTTGTTTACTGCCAATCATGTTGCGCCGGCGGCGAATGCGCGGCAGGCATTATGGGTTCAACCGTGTTGGCGAAATTTGAAAGTATTTTGACGTTTTCGGAACATTGCTGCACTACCGTCATCTCGGCCATCGCCAAATGCTGCCCGAGGCACACGCGCGTGCCGGCCCCGAAGGGCATGAAGGCGCCACGCGGCCGAGTTTGCCGACCGGTTTGCCGAGGACGAATCGTTCTGCTTTTATCGCGGATGGGTATGACCCGCCGAACTTAGCGACCTCGAGAGCGTATGTTCATGACCAAATCCGGGGGCTTTACCCCATTGTCCTGTTCGCTGGCGATAACAACCCTAGTATCAACGCATGTTCAACACTTAGGGATGCCAGAATGAAAACACTGTTCACCGTAGCTGCCTTGTTCGTATCCGCTTCGGCATGCGCCGAAGATGCGCAAGGCTACTGGACCGGCAAAATCGCCAACTCGCTCAACGTCGTCGTTCAATTTGAAAAGGTCGATAGCCGCTGGGACGGCAGCTTGTCCGTCCCTGAGCAAAACCTGAAAGCCAAGGTCGAAAACCTGGTGGTTACGCCGGAACAGCTCAGCTTCTCGCTCGCCAAATTCAACGCCACCTTTGCAGCGAAGTGGAGCAGCCAGGAGAAAGTCTGGATCGGCACCTGGACCCAAGGCCAGGCGACGCCGCTTATACTGACGCGCGCTACCGCAGCATCCCTCGATGCATTGACACCGAAGCGTCCGCAAGAGGCGGCGATTGCCGCCCGCAAGGCGACCTACCGCGAGACGGAAGTCAGCTTCACCAACGATAAGGCCAAAATTACGCTTGCCGGAACGCTCACCCTGCCGCAGGGGAAAGGGCCATTCCCGGCCGTCGTGCTGGTACACGGATCGGGACCGGTCAACCGCGACGAGGAAGTCTTCAAGCACCGTCCGTTCCTGATCTGGGCCGATCACCTCGCGCGCCATGGTATCGCCGTACTTCGCTATGACAAACGCGGTGTCGCAAAGTCCACCGGCACTTTCCGCAACGCCAGCAGCTATGATTTTGCGGACGATGCCGCAGCGGCCCTGCACTTTTTGCGCGGCATGCCGGAAGTCGACGCGCGTCGCACCGGCGTTATCGGCCATTCGGAAGGCGGCTTGATCGGCCCCCTCCTCGCGTCACGCGATCCATCTTTGGGTTTTGTCGTGATGCTGGCCGGACCCGGCGTACGTGGCGAGGTGCTACTGACCGAACAATTGGCACGCGCTTCTGCCGCGCAAGGGGCGCCAGCCGAGTTTGTCGCAAAAGAGCGCGCCCTCAATCAGGCGCTATTTGCAGCGATGGTATCCGAAGCGAGTTTCGATAGCGCCAGCCAGAAGGCCACCGTCGTATTGGGCGACGCCGAGAGCAAGGGCATCCTGCCGGCAGGGATGAGCAAGATTTTGCACAAACGCTTTGTGAACCCGTGGTTCCATACCTTTCTCGCGCACGATCCAGCGCCGGCGCTGCGCACCATGCGTCAGCCTGTCCTGGTCCTCAATGGTGAATTGGATATGCAGGTGCCATCGGCGATGGATCTTGAACCGATCCGTCTCGCCCTCAAAGATAATCCACGCGCCATCGTGAAGGAACTGCCAAAATTGAACCACTTGTTCCAGACCGCGAAAACCGGCGCCGGATCGGAATATGGCGCCATCGAAGAAACCGTCGCGCCCTTGGCACTCGAGATGGTCAGCGAATGGATCCGCGCCACTGCCAAGTAGGCTCGGCGTAGAATAACCACATGACAAACACCGACAAGCCGCTCCCGCAAGATCTGGCCGCCCGTATCGCCGGGTGGTCGGCGTTTGCCAACCAGTACACGGTGTTCAGCCGTACCTGGTATTACTATCGCCTGCGCGCTTATGCCCTGCATCTGCTGGTGCTCGGATTGATATTGCTGATCATCGCTGCGCTGATCGGCGGCGAAGCCGAAAAACCAGGCGTGGCACGCTCGCTCTTCGCGCTATGGTCGGTGGTCGCCCTGGCCTTGACCCTGGGGCGTGGGCTGGCCACCCTCGCCTCCCGACAAGAGTGGGCGCCGCCGCGCGAAGCGCTCGCTGTCGTCGCGGCCATCATGCTGGCGATTGTCGCTATCCTGCCCCTGACCATGCTGACCCGGACCGGGCCATCGCCAACCGGCATTGCCCTTGTCAACCTGTCGATCTGGTTTCTGGCGCTTTGCTGGCTGGGGGGCGTGCTCGATTTGTTTGCCTATTTTCGCCAGCGGCGCATGCTGCATGAAGCCGGTCTTCAGCAAGAGGTCGAGCGTTACAAACATGAGCGCAATGAAGTCGAAACCAGGCTCGCCGTGCTGGCAAGCCAGGTCGAACCCCACTTTTTGTTCAATACCCTGTCGGGCGTGCGCGCGGCCATGCTGTCGGATCCGGCACGCGGCATTATATTGATCGACCACCTGGTCAGCTATTTGCGCTCGACGATTCCGCAGTTGCGGGCCGACCAGGGGCGCCCGTTCGTTACTTTGGGTTCGCAGCTCGATTCGATCTTTGCCTACCTTGGCATCATCCAGACGCGTTTGCCACGATTGAGTTACGAGGTCGAGTGCGATCCGGAACTGCGTGATGTGGCCATTCCTCCGCTGATGCTCATTTCGCTGGTCGAAAACGCGGTCAAGCATGGCATCGAGTTGAAAAAAGGGCCCGCGCGTATTCATCTGCAAGCGCGCCGCAATGCGGACAATATGCTCGAACTGTCCGTTAGCGACGATGGCATTGGATTTTCCGCAGTCACGGTCGGTAGCGGTATCGGCCTCAGTAATATCCGCGAACGGCTTGCGCATTTGTATGATGGTCAGGCGTCGCTGTCGTTAGTGGCTGGCGAACCAGAAGGCGTCATCGCGCGCATCATCCTGCCGTTGACGGCGCTCACCGAGGAAACACACTGAGATGCCGACCGCCCTGATCGCCGATGACGAAGACCTGCAACGCGGTGAATTGGCGCGCATGCTGGCGAACATGTGGCCGGAGCTGGAAGTGGTCGCCTCGTGCGAGGACGGGGATGCCGCACTCGAGGCGATTAACAAGTTCGAACCGGATGTCGCCTTCCTGGACATCCGCATGCCCGGCCTGAGCGGTCTGGATGTGGCCAGGGCCAGCGCAGGCAAGTGCCGCGTGGTATTCACGACCGCTTACGAAGGGCATGCGATTGAAGCGTTTAAATTGGGAGCGATTGACTATTTGTTGAAGCCGGTGACGCAGGAACGACTGACCGACTGCGTGCTGCGGCTGCGACAGAAAAGCGCGCATGACAAAAAGGACCAGCTACGAGCTATGGAAGCGCTGGACCAGCGGCTTCGTGCAGCACCCGACGAGCCGCGCATCAAATGGATCAGCACCACATCGGGCAATATGATCAAATTTTTTCCGATTGACGAGGTGTTGTTCCTCGAGTCGGATACGCGTTATACAAGGGTGGTCAGTGCCAGTGGCGAGGGGCTGGTGCGGATGACGCTTCGAGATTTGCGCAAGGGGCTCGATCCGGACCTGTTCTGGCAGATAAGCAAGAGCGCAGTGGTGTGCATGCGGGCCATTGCCGTTGCGCGGAAGGACGAGCTAGGCAACATAACCGTGGAGTTGCGGGGGCATGCAGAACAGCTGAAGGTCCACAAGCCCTATGCGTGGCGCTTTCGTGGCGGGATAGATAGCGGGGCGCTAGAAAAAGATGACTTAGGTTGAAAAGCCTGCGGCCAGAGCGAAACAGCGCTTCCAATCTAGAAATATAGACCGCTTGTGAGGACACCGGGCGAGCGCTGCGGGCCGGCACTTCAGTCGACCGCCAACACTTTGATGCTTTTGGTCTGATCGGCTCACGGGAAAGATGGTATTGCTATTTCCTGGATTAAGTGTGGTTGGGGTATCCGGCACGTGGCGCCGTGGTCAAATCCCTGAAGCGGATTACCTTATGCTTCCCATGGGTTAATAACCGCAACCCGGGCGGCCGCATAGCGAACAATGTCGCGCGAGGCGACGATGAAACCACGCGACGCCGCGATCGCCGCAATGTAGCCGTCAGGTGTCGGGAATCCCCGTCCAAGGCCCCGCGCCAGCACGGCAAGCTTGGCATAGTGCCGTGCCGCGTCCGTGTCAAACGGCAGAATTCGGTCCCTGAAAAGCCCCATCAATCTGTCTATCGCCTTGCCCAACATGTCCTGGCGTTTGCCGGCCGGGAGTGTGCCGACGCCAAAAAGTAGCTCGGCCAATGTCACGCTCGACAAATACAGCGTTTCGGACGCTTGATTGTTCAGCCATTGGCTGACAGCGGGATGGGGCGACGGTTTCATCGCCTCGGAAACGACGTTGGTGTCGAGGACAATCATGGCATGTTCGGCGGCTCGGCCGGCGTCTTGTCGCGCAACGCTTCGAGGATCTCAAAATCGTCATTCGTCAGCCCGATCTCGCGACCCAGTGCTGCCAAGGCATCTCCGAGACGCACGCGTGTTTCAGGCTTGACTGCGGCGGCCAAAATCTCGCGCACTTCGGCCTCCGTGCTGCGCCCATGCTGCGCGGCGCGGACCTTCAATGCGCGATGCACGTCGTCGGGTAGATTGCGCACTGTTAACATCGCCATAGCATCAGCTCCAGGACGGATTCAATGCATTCATTATATGCCTTTGAATGCACTTTTTAACCTTGCGATACGGTCATTGTCAGTGTCGCTTCTACAGAAACACGGGGTCAAGTCTGGCAAAAGGCCATTGGCGAACCATTTTACGTCGTTGGTGTGGCGCAGTCAGTTGTACAACAGGCCGCGCCCATCCAAGTCATCAACCAAATGAGATGGGTTCATTGGCGATAATGGGCGGCACTGGGCCCGTGGCATGTGCCCCACGCACGCCTTAATGAATGCAAGCCACTTTAGCCCGAACTAGCCGCAGCGCCGAAGCGCGCCAAACTCGAGCGCACTCCGGCCACGGCTTGCAGGCGCTCCTGCAGGTAGTCGCTTAGGCGTGGATGCTGGCTAAAAGCGACGTTGAAACGGACATGCCGGTCGGGTGTGTCATTGGCCGAGAAAGCGGCGCCCCGCATAAGCAGGATCTTGTTGCGGTAGGCGTCCTGCACCAACAAGTCAACGTCCAGGCCTTCCGGCATCGTGCCCCACAAAAAAATGCCTGCATCGCCAGGCTGCTCGAAAAGCACACCCGCCGCGCTCAACTGGCGCGTGCTGGCGTTGCGTGCGACCATTATCTTGCGCTGCAGTCGGTCCAGATGTTTGCGCAGATTGCCCGCTCTGAGCACCTCCAGCAGCACACATTCATTCAGTGCCGGCATCGTCATGATGGAGTGGATCTTTGAACGCATCAGCACTTTGAGCAAGGCAGGGGCGGCGGCGATATAGCCCATGCGCAAGGCCGGGCTCAGCGCCTTGCAAAAGCTGGAATAGTAAATCACGCCATCGAGCCCGGACAGGGATGCCAGACGCGTGCTGTGGCCTTGCTGAAAATGGCCGTGCACGTCGTCTTCGGCGATCAAGAAGCCATATTGCTGCGCCAATATCAATACCTTGTGCAGATTGGCGGCACTGCTGCTCCAGCCCGTGGGGTTATGCAAGGCGGTTTGCACGAACAGCAGTCGTGGTCGGTGCTCTCGGCAGGCGGCCTCCAATGCATCAAGGTCGAGGCCATCGGGATTGCGCTTGATCGGCACCAAGCGTATGCCGTCCTGGCGCAGCCTGCCAAACATCAGAAAGTATCCAGGGTCTTCCACGAGCACGGTGTCGCCCGCTTGCAAAAAGCTTCGGCAGATTAGGTCGATCGCATGCGTCCCGCCAAAGGTGGTGAGGATGTGGCTGGCGTCGACGGCAGCGCCGACGCCGCGCAGCAGCAGTGCGATGTGTTCGCGCAATTCCGGCATGCCTTGGGGCGGGCAGCGAGAGGCCATGCCGGCGGCACTGCGCGCCAAGGCCCTTTGCACGGCGGCGGCCGGTACCGCGTCTTGCAGCCAGGTCGGGGGCAATGCCCCACTGCTGGCCAGTAAGATACCTTCGCGCTGATCGTTTGCTTGCTGCGCCAGCCAGACGGGCTCCTGTTCCTCGCCCGCTTCGAGCGCGACCTCATCGGGAAGCGACCTGCCGGCGTCGCTTGTTGCGCACACAAAAAATCCCGCCGTGCCGTGCGAATCGATGATGCCCGCCGCGACCAGCCTGTCATAGGCCACCACCACGGTATTGGTGCTGACTACCAATTGGGTGGCGAGCTGGCGTATCGATAACAGTTTGGCGCCGCCACGCAGGGCTCGGCTCTCGACCATCTGGCGCAAGCTTGTCTCGATCTGTTTGGAAAGGGAGACGGGAGAGGAGCGGTCGATGGTGAACATGGTGAAAGTTTAGCGCAAAAACATCACGGCAAGGACAAGCAAGATTGCGCCCATAATTAAATTGAAGACGCGCTGCTTTCGCGGATCTTTCAGCAGACGGCGAATCGAGACGCCGAACAAAGCCCACATAAGGTTGCAAGGGGCTCCCACCAAGGTGCCGATCACGGCCACCAACAGCGCACTGACAATCGTGTTGTGACCCGCGGGCATGAAGACCGATGCGACGGTGACTGCCTTCACCCAGCTCTTGGGGTTAAGCGCTTGGAATATCGCAGCCTGGGAAAATGTCACTGCCTTGGGTGCCTGCGCCCCGCCCACCGATGCCCCGCTGAGCTTCCATGCCAAAAACACCAGGTACAACGATCCCGCGATACGCAGCACTTGTTGCCCCAATGGGTAGGCCAGGAAGACACTTCCCAGCCCCACACACATGAGTATGGTTTGCACGAACACGCCGGCCTGGATGCCCACAATGGCGGGCAGCGCGCCGCGTCCACCAAAATTGGCGCCGGTGGTGGCGAGCATGACGTTGTTCGGCCCGGGGGTGGCGGACATGACGAGGCAGTAGCTCATCAAGGGTAGGAATTCGGTCATGGTAGGCAACTCGCAGCGTGGACAAGACACGAGTCTAGGCACGCAGCGTGGCAGCGACAAGGCACAAGACACAGGGAACAGTGCCATGCTGTATTGGTCGATCTACAGCTACAGTTGCCTTGCCGACGGCGTCGAGGCGCTTGTTCAAACCAAACCGCGGCACGAGTGCGTCTCTCCCGGCACCCGACCGACACGACGCCGGCTGGCGATTACAGCGCTTTTTCTGGCATCGCTGATTTTGGGTCCGCAACCGGTACGCCAAAGTCGGGGCTTCCATCCGCGCGCCACCCGAAGGCCTGCGCGCGTGTGGCGCGGTTGGGGTCGTGGAGCGAGTCGCCCTTGATCTCGCGGTAGTTGCGCGCGTGGTAGACGAGCACGTCGGACTTGCCGTCGGGCGTGGTGGTGAAGGCGTTGTGTCCGGGACCGTACTGGCCGTTTTCGACACTGCTGACGAACACCGGTTCCGCGGATTTGCGCCATGACCCGGCGTCGAGCAGGTCGGCCTTTGCGTCGGCCGTGAGCAAGCCCATGCTGTAGCTGGCATCGGTGGCACTGGCCGAATAAGTGATGAAAACCTTGCCGTTGCGGATCAGAACGGCGGGTGCTTCATTGACCAGGAACTTGACCTTCTCCCACTTGTGTTCGGGCGTCGACAACAGCACGGGGGCGCCGACGATCGAGGTGGGCGTGTCCATGCGGGCGATGTAGATATTGGTGGCGGGCAGTTCTTTTTCTGCGCGGCGCTGGGTCCACACGAGGTAGCGCTGGCCGGCGTGGCTGAAGGTGGTGGCGTCGAGCGTAAAACTGTCCCACGCGGTTTTGAGCTGGCCGCGCTCGGTCCAGCCGCCCTCGATCGGATTCGCGGCACCGCTTTCGAGAACGTATAGGCGGATCGCCCATTTGTCTTCGGCGCTGCCGGCGGTGAAATAGATAAACCATTTACCGTCGATGAAATGCAGCTCAGGCGCCCATATGTGGTTCCCCATCGGGCCTTTGGCGTGCTTGCGCCAGATGACTTTGGCGTCGGCTTTGCCAAGCTCGTCGAGGGTGCGGGCGCGGCGCAGTTCTATGCGGTCATATTCCGGGACAGTGGCGGTGAAATAATAATAGCCGTCGGTGTGCAGGGTCACATGGGGATCGGCGCGCTGGGACACCAAAGGATTGGCGAACTGCGGGACCGCGGCGCCGGCGGCGCCACATGTCACGACGAGGGCGAGGCATAGCCTTTGCAATAGGGTGAACATTGTTTAGTCTCCGGGCAAAAGGCTATTCTAGTCAACGGCGTGCGCGTGGCGCCGCCCCGCCGAAAAATTCATCGGAGCGCATGTTTTAGTTATCGCAGAAAGGGAGGGAACGCCGCTGGCGGGCGCCGTGTGGCGACATGGGCTCGCCAGCTATTCGTTTCCGTATCGCCCGCTGCACTCTTATACAAAAACGCATAGCACTTGCTTAGGTCCGGAAATGAAAAAACCCGCCGAAGCGGGTTTTAGATATTACTGGCGGAGACGGTGAGATTCGAACTCACGATACAGGTATAAGCCGTATGCATCCTTAGCAGGGATGTGCCTTCGGCCACTCGGCCACGTCTCCTAG
>JAZKIN010000075.1:0-24134 GCA_040384885.1 Pseudomonadota bacterium
GAGTATTGGCCTCCGAAGCCAAGGGTCGTGGGTTCGATCCCCGCCAGCCGCACCAGTTTTTCTCCTTTAAGATCAAGTAGGTGCGTCGCTTCGCGCTGTGCCTATTGGCATTTCATATCTCATTGTGTTTTTTTAAGTAAGCGATAAGTAAGCACTTCCGTATGCTTAGCTCCAGAGAGGCTTACCTGTTCGCGCAGCGACTCCTGAATGACTTCCGAATGGGGCAGGATGCGCTTCAGGTAGCCGATCAGTCCTTCGAAGCCCACAGCGTAGCCCTTGTGCCCAATCAGCTCATCAGTAGTGTCAACCTTGTTGGTTCCACGGTAGCGAATTACTCGGATGCTTTTCCGTCTGAGGGCGTCAAACAGATTCAGCTCACGTGCGGCGGCGATCCCGCCGAGGTTTGTGATGTAGTAGCCACTGCCATCGAGCACGACCATACTCTCTTCCGCAAGCCAGCCCATTAGTTCGTGATCCTCGTCGTGCAATGGGCGCTGCAAGAGCCTGCTAATGGTGGCGAGGTCCAATCGAGCAATCACCTCACTGGCCGGCAAGAGCCAAGTCGCGCGCAGCTCTTCCCAACGGGGGGCATGGCTATGGAGCATAAGCGAGCCGATTTCGGCTCGCGATGCCTTCCGGGTCGTGCCGCCGGAACGTATCCATGCCTCCTCGATGCCTTTACCTCGGCGGTGTACCGGCTTATTCATTTGTTCGCGGATATAGACAAACAACAACGGAACGGCGTCATATTCGACAACGGCATGATCCAAGACGAGAGGCGGATCGACTGCATCGCGGCCAAGACTTGTAAGCCGTGTAATGATGCCTTCCACCTGGGCTTGGTCTACACCTACCAACTTGGCCCCAGCATCCGCGACTCCATAGACCAGGTAGCCCCCGTTTGGGTAGTTTGCGAAGGCAATGAGATGTTCGGCGAGGCGGTCCTTGTTATCGGATAAGCTGACCTTCCAGTCCAGCTCATTGATTTCGTGGGCTACTGGCTCAAGGCTTGACTTCAGCGAGGAAAGTGCCTGTGTGACCCAGTGTTTGCTCATGTGATTGTAACTATTTGATTTTAAAGTAAAAATGTCGCATGTCGTTTTTCTAGTGTGATAAAAAACGCGTTCTTGAGACCGTGATGTCTAACGGCGAAGTGCGCTAACCCAAGACACGGGTCACACGCGCCAAGCATGTTACCCCACGCCGCGCCCTGTGGCCGCGAATCGCATCAACCTAGGATTCTCAGCTCGGCTTCACGATTGTCAGAACAGTGGCCCGGGACAACTAGTAGAGCTTTGCCAACGCGCTCACGTTTGATGCAGTGTGTACTTCAATCAGCGCTTTGCGTTGCTCTGGCTTCGTTTTGGCGGGTCTGCCTGATTGGCGGCGTTAGCGTTCGCCCAGGACGCCAACGTTGAGAGACAAGCGTTCTTGTAGTACGTTTTTCCAGTCCTGCTCGAGCCAATGCGCCACGTCCTCAAAGCCAGCCGTAATGCGCTCAAGCAGGCCATCGAGGTAGCTTGTTGCCTCAGTTGCATCCGTAAACCCGAAACGGTGTGCGTCCGCCAACACCGCGTCCCGAGAAATGTCGAAGCGCCCCTGAGATAACTGCATGTGAAGACGCACTGGCGTTTCCACGGGGTTAGGTACGACGTCAAAAGCCGGTGCGAGTCGCCAGCCGCGTCCCTGCGCGTGATAGACAATTGCATGATTACGCACATGGTCATCGTCGTTGCCGCATACCGCATTAAAGACCATGCGCCCAAACAGTTCAATACGGTCTTCTACGGGGGCGCCTGCCAAGCGCAGCTCTTCGGCCAATCGCGGATAGCTCCAGCGGTCCGTCTGCAGGAGCCCCGGATATTCGGCCTGCAACAAGGATGCGGCACTCACGCACATGTGGCGCTGCCGGTCGGTCCGGTCAAACCGTAAAACCCGTACAGCGCTCCGCCCGCCTACGGCAGGGTGATAGACAGTCGTGGCGAAATCCAATCCACTTGCTGCGCCCCACTGCTGGCCCACATGTTCGAGTAAGGGAATATTGGCTGGATCTGTTGCAAGCTCCGGCTTGACCAGCCAATACTGACCATGCTCGTCGCGCACTGTGGCTTTGGGTCGGGCACCACCAACGCTGGCTGTCTGGACCAGCCGAGCACGAATTTTTGCCCGGATTGTCGGTCGGCGCTCTGCAAGTGCCGCCAATTCTTCGACTACCTCATCGAGCTGAGGCAAGCCAGGGTTGTTCAATTTCGCGTCCGGAGGCTTTGGGCTTGAACCTATGGCAAGCGCCCCCCATCGGTCGAGATTGCTGGCTTTGAGCAAGTACTGCAAGGGCGTAGCATGTTCCGGAAGATTATGTTCCCGGCGCAGCAAACCCTGTCCCCATGCATCCGGGCATGCATCTCGTAAGACGTCATGCAGGCCTTGATACCTCGGCGCTGAGACATCAGTGCCCGGTATAAACGGTAGGTTTCGCGGGTCAATGGCCCAGGCAAGCCCTGCATCAATGTAAGAGGGGGCATACTTGAAGAAACCTTCTCCGGGTTTGCCGGTCTTGTACCGGCCAACTGTGACCCACTCGCCGCTATCTGGCCGTTGCAGGTAGACGTATATCGGCTTAGAAATACTCATCATCGTCAGCTCCCTTGTCCTGCAGGCTCAACTTGACGCGCTGACCGTAGTCACCTTGCCACAGCTCGGCAGGCAGTGCTGGTGCCGCTTGGTCGATGATGCCTAGCGCAAGTAGTGCCGTAAGATATGATCCGGCACCTGCACCGGGGTCCCCTTTTTCCAGCCGGAGCAGCGTCGTCCGGGAGACACCCAGTCGGGCAGACAAATCAACGACACTGATACGCTGACGTAGACGTTGCGTGTTGATGCTCCTACCCCACGAAGTTAGGCGTTCCTGCACCAGTGTTGGCCAGGTTTCAGCCTTGGAGAGCTTCTTTGGCATGATTTGCTCCGTTCATAGATAGGTCACTATAGCCCATAACGCTTTATCTATGAACATTATCTCGCGCCAAGCGGTGTCATAGTTGCGACTTTATGTTGTATAACGACGCATCTATGATGCAACCGCGGGTTGGCAGCCAGACAGACCGACAACTATATTTTTGCGGCGTGAGCCAGTTTGCTTTAAAAATGCGCAGTACTAGGCATGCAAACAAAATCTGGATCTGCCATGAATCTCTCACTGCGCCGTGTCGCGCTGCTGCTGTGCGCCCTTTTCCCCGCCGTGGCGCACGCAGAATGGAATGCCGCCAACGACGAGGCCAACCGCCAGCGCATGATGAACAGCATGCGCGCCTCGGCCGCCGCGGCCGACCGGCGCAACACCGAATCCCTCGACCGCCAGCGCGTCGCCAACGAGCGCAGCGCGTCCAACCGGGCAAACGCAAACGCAAACAAACCGGGCACCACTTCGCGCGACACAAGCGCGCCCGGCTACCAATCGAGCGGTGTGGGCAGCGGTCCGAGCAGCGTGGTCGACAGCTACGAGTACACCGTCCACGTCAAGGAAACCGAAGCCGAAACCATCGCCCGCATCACGCGCGAGGCGCAGGCCGGCGACAAACAGTCGCAATTCAACCTGGCGCGCATCCATTACACGGGCTACGGCGTCAAGCGCGACGACGCCGCCGCGCGCCGCTGGTTCGGCGAAGCCGCCGCCAAGGGCCACGCGCCCGCGCAGGCCCAATATGCCGCCATGCTCTACAACGGGCAGGGCGGCCCGGCCGACGAAGCCGCCGGCATCGCCCAAGCGCGCAAGGCCGCCGCCAGCGGCGACCCGTACGGCAAGACTTTGTCCGGCTTCTACACCATCGTCGAGCTCGGTGCCAAACCGGACGCCGACCTGCGCGAAGCCGTCGCCCAGCTCGAAGCGGGCGCCGCCGCAGGCGAACTGCTGGCCCAGGCCACGCTCGGCCGTATCGTCTACTTCATGGGCGTGGGCGCGCCGCGCGACCTCGAGCGCGCGGCGCATTACCTCAAATTGGCCAAGGACGAGCCGGGCGCGCTGTCCGACCTCGCCCGCATGACCATGCTCGGCGCGGGCGGTATCGCCAAGGACGAAGCGGCCGCGGTGCAAATGATCAAGTCCGGCGCCGAACGCGGCGGCCGCGAAGCGCAGGGCATGTACGCGCTGCTCCTGATCCAGGGCAAGTATGTGCCCAAGAGTCTGGAGGAAAGCGCCCGCTACGCGCGCATGGCCGCGCTTGGCGGCGACCTCGATGGCCAGATCCTGTACGCCAAGGCCTTGTATTTCGGACAAGGCGTTCCCAAGAACCTGGTCGAATCGGCGCGCTGGTTCAACACCGCCGCCAAGCGGGGCAACCAGGAAGCGATCGACGCGATGGCGAATGCGGAAATCAAGCAAGCGGCGGCATCTTTATAACGACGATGGAAATGACCATGAAAACGATCTTCACCCACTCGGCCTTGGCGCTGGCCCTGCTGTGCGCTTCGGCGGCGCAAGCGCAAGACGCGGCCGTTTGCGGCACCCTGGGCAAACTTATGCCACAAGTGAAAAAAGGGTTTCCCGATTTTAAGGGGAAGATGAGGACCGACGAGCTCTGGCAAGCGACCTACCTGATGCCGGGCGCGGAAAGCTGCAACATCTGGTTGGTCGAGGATGAGCAAAAATATGAAGGCGGCAAGTATTACCAGTACAGCTGCTCGTTCGACGCGTCGGACAAAAAGACGGCGGTGGAGATGGTGGCCGAATTGTCGAGTGGTATCGAGGCATGCATGCCCGAGATGAAGCGCAGCATGGTCGGCACCACGATTTTCTTGCAGGCGCCGCAAGGAAAAATTCAGATCACGACGCGTCCGAGCAGCTACGAGATCGACTTCAGAGTCGATTGATCGGGCATGAAATCCGCAACGTCCAACGCGATATTTGCCGCAACCTTGCTGTGCGCCGGTGGCGCGTCGGCCCAGGACGCCGCCTTCTGCAAGGTGCTGGCCAAGGTCATGCCCTTGGCCGCGCAGGGTTTGTCGGCGCTGAAAGAGGAAAAGTTGAGTGGTAAATCGTGGGCCGCGAGGATCACGATGCCCAAAGCCAAGGCCTGCGAAATCCTCGTGGGCGAGGACGACGAGGACATGCACCAGCCCTCGTATAGCTGCACCTATGCGGTGGCGGGCACAAAAAACGAACCGGTAATGGCCGAGCAGTTGGTGAGCAGCGTCAAGGCCTGCCGCCCCGACATGAAACGCTGGATGACGTCGAACCGGTATTACTTCAAGGCGCCGGAAGGGGTCATCCAGATTTCGATTTCCTCCGCCTTGGTCGCCTTCGAGATCTACAGGTCGAAATAAAGGCGGGCCGCCCCTTCCTTAGCGCTGGAGCGTGAACGGCTTGACGCTGCCGCAGTTGGTACCGAGCCACTTCGAGGTCGACTCGACCTCCATCGTGCCTTCCTGGCCGGGCTCCTTCGACACCATTTTCATCTTGGTTGAGAAGGAATTCGGTCCGATGATCCGCACCTCGCCTTCTGCGGTCGATGCCGGCTTGGTGCAGTTGTACGAGAACTTCATCACGCCGCCCGTCATCTTGCCCATGGTTTGTTTGCAGTTCGGTTGCTGCTGCATCAGCTGGCCGTGGTCGACCATCTCCTTGGTCATGCACATTTTCATCGTGGTCGAGCCGTCGGCATTGGTTTCCAGTTGCATGCTCTGGAAAGCCTCCATATTGCCGCTCTGCTTGGCCATCATCTCCTTCATCGCCTTGCGCTGCTCGGGCGGCATGTCGGCCATCATTTTCTCCATCTGCTTGGGCAGATCGGCCATTTGCTTGCGTTGCTCCGGCGTCAGGTCGGCCATCGCCGCTTTTTGCTGCTGCTGTTGGCGGCCCCTCGACTTGCTCATCGGATTGTCGCCGCCGACTTTGCTGGTGATCTCGTACAGGCCCGGCTTGATCGTCTGCGCGGAGGCGGGCATGGCACAGGTCGATGCGAGGAGGATTACGGCTAGCGCGTTAAGGCGTGGTGTCATGATGGCTCCCAGTTTAAGGTATTGACGAATATAGCAAATTTAGCATCGCGCGGGCATCTACTAAAGCTTTAGTTGACAGCTCGCGCGACCGTGACTACTATCTACTAAACTTCTAGTAGATAGGCGCACATGGACATTTCCTTTACCGACCGCGAGGCCGACGTCATGCAGATCCTGTGGGAGCACGGGCCGTCGGTGGTTGCCGAAGTGCAGGCCAGGCTCGACGATCCGCTCGCCTACACGACCGTGTTGACGGTGCTGCGCACGCTCGAGACCAAGGGCTACGCGGGCCACACCGAGGAGGGCCGCGGCCACCGCTATTTCGCCGCGATCGAGCAGCAACTGGCGCGCAAGAGCGCCTTGCGGCATCTGACCGGCAAGCTGTTCAAGGGCTCGACCGAGCTGCTGTTCACCCATCTGGTGTCGGACCAAAAGCTCAGCGAAGACCAGGTCCGCCGCCTGCACGCGCTGCTCAACGAACAAAACCACAAGGAGAATTCCTGATGCTCGGACTCATGGGATACACGTTGATCGTGACGATGCTGCTCGCCGCATCCGGCTGGGCGGCCGAACGGGTCGCCCTGGTCTGCCGCACGCCCGCCCGCTGGGTGTGGGTGATGGCGATCGTCGGCTCGCTCGTGCTGCCGGCGGCCGTGCCGTCGGTCTCGTTCGACGTGCCCATGCTGGCGGCCGAAGGGCCGGCAAAAACCATCGCCCTGCGCGACATGACCTCGGCCACGCTCACGCCAACGGCGTGGCTCCCTGGGCAGGCGCCGGCGCCGGTCCCGAACGCGGCGGGCGGCTTGGCGCTGGACACCGCGCTGACCTGGGCATGGGCCGTCTCGTCGGGCGCCTTGCTGCTGGCCTTGCTTGGCAGCGCGGTCCATCTGTCTGTGTGCAAGCGGCGCTGGCAGCGCGAGCAGATGGCCGGCGCGGCGGTTTACCTGAGCCCCGATGTCGGCCCCGCCGTCGTCGGCCTGCTGCGCCCGCGCATCGTGGTGCCAAGCTGGCTGGCGGGCGCGCCGGAGCACCAGCAGACCTTGGTGATCGCGCACGAACAATCGCATCTCGACGCGCGCGATCCGCAGTGGCTCACCCTGTGCCTGCTGGTGCTCGTCGCGATGCCGTGGAACCTGCCGCTGTGGTGGCTCATGCGTCGCCTTCGCCGCGCCATCGAGGTCGATTGCGATGCCCGCGTGCTGGCCGCCGGCTACGACCTCAAACAGTACGGCGCCACCTTGATCGAAGTCGGGCAGCGCCAGTCCGGCTTCGTCGGCGCCGCCGCCGCGATGGCCGAATCGCGCTCGTTCCTGGAGCAGCGCATCGGGATCATGCTGCGTCCGCCCAAGCGCTGGGCGCGCCGCGCCGCGCCCGTGTTTGCGGCCTTTTCGCTGTGCATGGTGGCGGTGGCCGCGCAGGTCGGCCCGCCGGCCAAGGTGCGGCACGAGATCGCGATGCCGGCCGGGGCGGTGGCCAACTATGTGGGCTACTACCAAATCGACGAGCACGAGGTGATGGTGGTGTCGCAGGCCGGCAAGGGCCTGGTGGCGCAACGCAACCGGGGCAAAACCTGGAAGCTGCGGCCCGAGGGCGAGACCGCCTTTTTTGTGCGCGGCGCCGACATGCAGGTGAGGTTCGACCGCGCCGCAAACGGGCGTCCGGCGGCGGGCCTGGTCCTGAGCCAGTATGGCGTCGATCTGCGTGCGCCGCGGGTTGGCGCGGACGTGGTGCAGCAAGTCGATGCGCACATCGAGCAGCGCATCGCGCTGCAGCGGCCGGCGGCGGGCGGCGAGGCGGCGGTGCGCCGCAACCTCGAACTTGCGCGCGGCGGACGCCTCGAGCTGGCCGACTTCACGCCCAGCTTCGGCCAGATCGCGCTGCGCACCCTGCCGAGATCACGCCAGCTGTTGAATGAGCTTGGTGCGGTGCGGTCGGTGAAGTTCAATGGCGTCAGCAGGCATGGCTGGGACATGTACGAAATCGAGTACGAGCACGGTGCGGCCGTGTGCCAGATCGCGATGAATTCGGACGGCAAGGTAGCCAATGTCTTGTTCCACAAGAAGGGGTGAGCAAGGGTGGCGACAAGAAGGCGCCGCAGATGAGTTCGGAGCAGCTGCGCGGGGTGAATTTCTAATCGCTGTGTAATCGCTCCAGAAATCGTACAACACGAAAATCGGTAAAAAAAACCAACATCGTCCTCGCGGATGCGGGGACGATGAGTGGTTTATGTATTGTGCGTCCGCCAGTTAAGTTTATCGCTGCGCGCCCGGGCCTGGACAGGATCCATGCCCGGGCGCTTGGAACGCGCTTAGAAGTACTTCGTGACCTGCAGCCAGGCGCGTGCCGAACGGTCCTTGTCCGAGGTCGGCTTGGCATCGCCGAGCTTCCATGCCAACGAGGCGTTGAGCGCCGTATTCCACGGGCCATACCAGTTCAATCCAACGCCGGCGCCGGACAACTTGCGCGAATTGACGCCCGGGACGAACGGATTGCGGTTGACGCGCGCATGGCCGTGGTCGATGAAGGCGGCCACGCGCATGGCGCCCAAGCCCGTGGCCGGCAGCGCGTAGCGGATTTCGGCGGTGCCCAGATAGCCCTGGTCCGACGGAGCCTCGCCCTGCGGGTAGGCGCGCACGCCGTCCGGGCCGCCGAGCGAGAACTTCTCGGACGAGTCCAGGTTCTTGCTGGCGATCTGGCCGTTGATGCCGACATAGGCCGACCACGGGCCCGAAAGCGCCATGGTGCCGCTGCCGAAATACGCCAACTTGCCGTACTTGCCCTGGGTGCGCGCCGTCGCCGCGTCCGCCGCCAGCACCGCGGCCGACTCGATATCGAGGTCGCCGCGGGTGTAGCCTGCCGAGAACGAATACTCGGTGGCGCCGCTGCGGCCATGGCCGGCGACGCCGGCGGTGAACGACTTGACCGACTTGTCGGTGACGAGCTGCACGGCAGCGACGCGGTCCTGCAGCTTCTTGCCGTCGGCCGAGACCGAACCGGTCAGGTTCAACGCCGCGCTGCGCAGGAACGGATAGCTCGCGAACACCGACGTGGTGAGGGCGTCGCCGTTGACGTCGAGCGGCGCGAAATCTTCGCCCAGGCGGTAGCGGCTCGAGGCGATCGAGGCGCCGAGCACCAGGCCGTCGGCGCCGATCGGCGCGCGGTAGGCGAGGCGGCCGTATTGCAGGTCGTCGTCGCTGTGCACGTAGCGCATGCTGAACTGGTCGCCCAGGCCGAGCGGGCTGTTGACGTGGACAGTGGCGCCCAGGCGCGCGTTGCCGGTGTAGCGGTTGCCGTGGTTGTCGGCGTCGATCGCGCCGCTGACCAGCGGTCCGGGTTCGAGCGCGACGACCAGGTCCGACAGGCCGACGCCCGAGCCCGGCTGCAGCACGGCGCCGGCGCGGCCGACGCCCGGCGTTTGGTTGAGCAGCCCCAGGCTGTGCTCGAGCGTCGGGCCGACCACGGGATCGCCGGAGCGGATGTTGCCGAGCAGGGCGCGGGCCTGGCCGTCGGCCACGCGCGAGCCGTTCTTCAGTTCGATCTTGCCGAGCCGGCCTTCGAGCACGGCGATTTCGACCACGCCGTCACGCATGGTCTGGGCCGGCACGTAGGCGCGTGCGACCAGATAGCCGGCCTCGCGGTAGTGGCGCGTGATGCGGGCGGCCGCCTCGCGCAGCTCGGGCATCGACAATTCGCGGCCGGCCCATGGTGCCAAGAGGGTGCCGAGGTCGGCGGCGGCGAAGCGTTGCGCACCGGTGACCTGGAACGACTTGACCGGAATCTTGGCGCCGTCGGGCGTGCTCATGGCCGGGCGCTCGGGCGTGACGGCGATGCGCGGCGCTTCCTTGGCGGGCGCCGGGACGGCGGGCCGCTGCAGCTCGCGCATGGTCTGGCCGGCGTCGGGCACGCTCTGGGACCATGCGTGGCCGGCACTCAGCGCGCACAGCAGCGCGGGGATCGATTTCAATCGCATCAGTTAACTCCTTCGGGTAATTTCATGCCGCCGTCGACCGTTTGCAGGCGCCGGCGCTCGCCGTTCGATGGTTCGTCGGGCGGGGGCGCAAAAGGGATATCGCTTTGGGTCTGGACCAGCGCCGCCATGGCGCGCTCCTGGTCGGCGGCCGGTACGCCTGGGACGCCGCCGCTTTCCTTGGTGACGAGCTTGCCGTCGACATTGGTGACCGTGTAGTTGGTCGAGCTCAGGCCGCCGGGGGTGATCACGAACTGGCCGGGATTGACCGAACCTTGGGACGAACCGCCGAAGGCGAGGGTGCCGCCGAGCACAAGGACGGTGTCGCCGGCGACCAAGCCCGCGTAGCTGACGCCGTTGCCGCCCTGGAAGGCGGTGCCGTCGAAGAAGCGGGTGGCGTCGTTGGCGGTCACCGTCAAGGCCTTGGGCGTGATGCTGGCCGTTGTGGTCTGGCCCGACGCGACGCTGTAGTTGCCGGCGTCGGCGCCGCTCAGCGCCACGCTGTTGACGGTGACGGTCTTGCCGGCGGCCGCATTGCGGTCGGCGAAGCTCGCGCCCAGTGCACTGCTGACCGAGTCGCCGGCCAGCACGCCACCCAGCGCGGCGCTGGCGCTCGCCGCGGTGGTGCCGTCGAATACCTTGTTGCTGGCGACCAGGGCGCTCAGCGCCAGTGCCTTCGGCGTGATGCTGGCGCTGGCCGACGCACTCGTGTTGGCGCTGTAGTTGGCCGCGTCGGCGCCGCTGGCAGAGATGCCGGTGACGCTGACGGTTTTGCCTGCGCCGACGTTTTTGTCGGCAAACACGGCAGCGGTGCTGGCGAGCGTGATGCTGTCGCCGGCGATGCGGTTGTCGGACAGCGTGGCGGCGGCCGCGGTCGACGCGTCGTACACCTTGCTGGCCGCGCTCGCCGTCACGAGCAGTGCGCGCCTGGCGATGTCGGCGCTGGTCGCCGCAATCGTGTTGAACGTGTAGTTCGCCGCGTCCGCCCCGCTGACGTTGATGCCGGTGACGCTGACCGCTTTGCCGGTGCCCGCATTTTTGTCGTTGAATGCCGCTCCCGAATTTGTCAGCGTCAGGCTGTCGTTGGCGACCCGGTTGTCGGCCAGGGTGGTCACGGCGGCGGTGGCGCCGTCGTAGACCTTGTTGGCCGCGGTCGCAGATACCAGCAGCGCGCGCCGGGTGATGTCGGCCGTGGTTGCGGCGCTGGTGTTGAAGGTGTAGTTGCCCGCATCGGCGCCGCTCACGCTGATGCCGGTCACACTGACCGCCTTGCTTGAACCGGCGTTCTTGTCGGCGAATGCGGCGCCAGCGCTGTTGACGGTCAGGCTGTCGCTGGCGACCCGGTTGTCGGCCAGGATGGCGGTGGCGGCGGTGGAACCGTCATATACCTTGTTCGCGGCCGTGGCCGAGACCATCAGCGCGCGCCGGGTGATGTCGGCGGTGGTTGCGGCGCTGGTGTTGAAGGTGTAGTTGGCCGCGTCGGCGCCGCTCACGCTGATGCCGGTCACACTGACCGCTTTGCCCGAAGCAGCGTTCTTGTCGGCGAATGCGGCGCCGGTGTTGGCGACGGTCAGGCTGTCGTTGGCGACGCGGTTGTCGGACAGGGTCGCGGTGGCGGCGGTGGCGCCGTCATACACTTTGTTGGCCGCGGTGGCCGAGACCAGCAGCGCGCGCGGGGTGATGTTGGCGGTGGTTGCGGCGCTGGTGTTGAAGCTGTAGTTGGCCGCGTCGGCGCCGCCCACGCTGATGCCGGTCACACTGACCGCCTTGCCGGCGCCGGCGTGCTTGTCGGCGAACGCGGCGCCGGCGTTGGCGACGGTCAGGCTGTCGCTGGCGACGCGGTTGTCGGCCAGGGTGGCGGTGGCGGCGGTGGTACCGTCGTACACCTTGTTGGCGGCCGTGGCCGAGACGAGCAGCGCGCGCCGGGTGATGTCGGCCGTGGTTGCGGCGCTGGTGTTGAAGGTGTAGTTGGCAGCGTCGGCGCCGCTCACGCTGATGCCGGTCACACTGACAGCCTTGCCGGCGCCCGCGTTCTTGTCGGCGAATGCGGCGCCGGCGCTGGCGACGGTCAGGCTGTCGTTGGCGACGCGGTTGTCGGCCAGGGTGGCGGTGGCGGCGGAGGCGCCGTCGTACACCTTGTTTGCGGCGGTGGCCGAGACGAGCAGTGCGCGCCGGGTGATATCGGCGCTTGCCGCCGTGCTCGTGTTGAACGTGTAGTTCGCCGCGTCCACCCCGGTGACGTTGATGCCGGTGACGTTGACCGTTTTGCCGGTGCCCGCGTTCTTGTCGCTGAACGCAGCAGCCGAATTTGTCAGCGTCAGGCTGTCGTCGGCGACCCGGTTGTCGGCCAGGGAGGTCACGGCGGCAGCTGCGCCGTCATAGACTTTGTTGGCGGCGGTGGCCGCGACGAGCAGCGCGCGCCGGGTGATGTCGGCCGTGGTTGCGGCGCTGGTGTTGAAGGTGTAGTTGGCCGCGTCGGTGCCGCTTACGCCGATGCCGGTCACACTGACGGCCTTGCCGGAGCCGGCGTTCTTGTCGGCGAATGCGGCGCCGGCGCTGGCCACGGTCAGGCTGTCGTTGGCGACCCGGTTGTCGGCCAGGATGGCGGTGGCGGCGTTGGCGCCGTCATACACCTTGCTGGCCGCGGTGGCCGAGACGATCAGTGCGCGCTGTGTGATGTCCGCCGTGGTTGTGGCGCTGGTGTTGAAGGTGTAGTTGGCCGCGTCGGTGCCGCTCACGCTGATGCCGGTCACACTGACGGCCTTGCCGGCGCCGGCGTTCTTGTCGGCAAAGGTGGCTGTGCCATTGGATACGGTCAGGCTGTCATTGGCGACCCGGTCGTCGGACAGGGTGGCATCGGCGGCTGTCGCGCCGTCGTAGACCTTGTTGGCGGCCGTGGCCGAGACCAGCAGCGCGCGCTGGGTAATGTCGGCCGTGCTTGCGGCGCTGGTGTTGAAGGTGTAGTTCGCCGCGTCGGCCCCGGTGACGTTGATGCCGGTGACGTTGACGGTTTTGCCGGCGCCCGCATTCTTGTCGCTGAAGGCCGCGCCCGACTTGGTCAACGCCAGGCTATCGTTGGCGACCCGGTTGTCGGCCAAAATGGCGCTGGCGGCGTTGGCGCCGTCATACACCTTGCTGGCGGCGGTGGCCGAGACGATCAGCGCGCGCCGGGTGATGTCGGCCGTGGTTGCGGCGCTGGTGTTGAAGGTGTAGTTGGCCGCGTCGGTGCCGCTTACGCCGATGCCGGTCACACTGACGGCCTTGCCGGAGCCGGCGTTCTTGTCGGCGAATGCGGCGCCGGCGCTGGCCACGGTCAGGCTGTCGTTGGCGATCCGGTTGTCGGCCAGGGTGGCGGTGGCGGCGGTGCCGCCGTCGTACACCTTGTTGGCGGCCGTGGCCGATACCAGCAGCGCGCGTTGGGTGATGGTGGCGGTGGTCGCGGCGCTCGTGTTGAAGATGTAGTTGGCCGCGTCGGTGCCGCTCACGCTGATGCCGCTGACATCGACGGTCTTGCCTGCGCCGGCGTTTTTGTCGGCAAAGGTGGCGATGCCATTGGATATGGTCAGGCTGTCATTGGCGACCCTGTTGTCGGCCAGGATGGCGGTGGCGGCGGTGCTGCCGTCGTAGACCTTGTCGACGCCGGTGGCCGAGACGAGCAGGGCGCGCCGGGTGATGTCGGCTGTTGTGGCCGCGCTCGTGTTGAAGGTGTAGTTCGCGGCGTCGGCGCCGGTCACGCTGATGCCTGTCACATTGACCGACTTGCCCAACCCGGCGTTTTTGTCGGCGAAGCCGGCACTGCCCGTGATCGTGAGCGCGTCGAGTCCGAAACGGTCATCGGCCAGGGTTACGGCCGCCGCGGCCGAACCGTCGTAGACCTTGTTCGCCGCGCTTGCGCTCACGGTCAGCGCAAACGGCGTGATGTTCGCCGTGACGGTGATACTGTCGACGACCGTGTAATTGGCGCCATCCGCGCCGCCGACGCTCATGCCGCTCATGGTGACCGTCTTGCCGACCCCGACGTTCTTGTCGCTGAATGCCAGCCCGGTCTTCAAGATGCGGATCGAGTCGGAACCGGCCCGGTTCCCGAGCGAGAGGGAGATGCCGGCGCTGACACCGCCGTCGTACACCTTGTCGTACCCGAAGGCAGTGAGGTGGAGCGGACGCCGGGTGATGTTGGCACTGGTCACCAAGTTGAGAGCGTGCGCGTAGTTGCCGGCATCGGCGCCGGCGAGCGCGATCCCGTTGATGAACAGCGGAACCGCCGTGCCGGCGTTCTTGTTCAGGAAGGAGGGGGCGTTGCTGCCGACGGTGAACTGGTCGCCGGCGAGGCGGTCGTCGCCGAAAATCGCGCTGCCCGCGAGCGTGCTGTCGTAGACCTTGTCGACGCCGGTGGCGGTGATCGCCAGCGGGCGCGCGGTGATGTCGGCGGTCGCCGCGGCGACGCTGTTGACCGCGTAGTTCGCAGCGTCGGTTCCGCTGGCGCTGATGCCGGTCACACTGACCGCCTTGCCCGAACCGGCGTTCTTGTCCGCGAATGCAGCGCCGGTGCTGGCGAGCGTCAATTCGTCACCGGCGATGCGGTCGTCGGCCACGATGGTGGCCGCGGCGGCGGTGGAGCCGTCGTAGAGCTTGTTGACAGCGGTCGCAGAGACGGTCAGCGCGCGTTGCGTGATGTCCGCCGTGGACGACGGGGCGCTGAAGGTATAGTTGCCGACATCGCTGCCGGAGGCGCCGAAGCCGGAGATGGCGACGGCCTTGCCGGCGCCCGCATTCTTGTCGGCAAAGGCGGCGCTGCCGGTGAAGCTGAGGTCGTCGCCGCCGATGCGGTCGTCCTGGAACGCGAACACAGCGGCGGTGGTGGCGTCGTAGACCTTGTTCGATACATTGGCCGTGAGATTGAGCGCTTTGGGCGCAATGTTCAGGGCACCGCCGCTAATGTCGTATCCCTGCTGGTTGGAGCTGGCGCCATAGGTGCCGGCGTTCCTGCCAATGGCGGTGCCGGCCGTCGGTACGGCGGCGCCGGATTGGATCGCGCCGTTGTAGACGAGATTTGTTTCGGCGAGCGTGAGCGGCGTCAAAAAGCTGCGCAACAACGGTGCGCCAACGCCTTGGTAGATGCGCCAGACCGCGTTCGACCCACCCGCGGTGGCGATGTCCCAGCCCGCAAACGTGCTGGCGGTATGCATTTGCGCCGTCGTCTTGGCGGTGCCCGCAACGCTGCTTGCCTGGCCCGTGGCCGCCACATCCCAGTAACTGTTTGTGACCTGTTTCGGCAAGCCATAATCATGCAGGGCGCCGATCAGGCCGCCGACGAAGAAGGTGCCGGTGACGCTGCCGGTGGCGTAGGTGTTGCTGATGGTGCCGCCGCTTTGCACGCCGGCCAGTCCGCCCACGTTCTCCTCGCCGTTCGCATTGCCGGTTGCGTAGGCATTGCTCAGTTCACCGCCCATCATGCCGACCAGTCCGCCGATCTGTTTGTTGCCTGTGACATTGCCGGTGGCATAAGAATTGCTGATGCGCGAACCGTGTGAGGAAAGCCCGGCCAGGCCGCCCGCGTACGAGTAGGCATGTGCCGTGCCGGTGGCGAAGGAGCCGCTGATCTGTCCAGAGTTCCAACCGACCAGTCCTCCGCCGGTGTGACTGGCCACCACATTTCCGCTTGCATAACTTTTTCCGATCATCCCCGAGTTGTTCGCGACCAGACCGCCGGCCTCGCCCTTGTCGGAGCTGACATTGCCGGTGGCATGCGAGTTGGTGATTTGGCCCGCGGCCCCATTTCCGCCGACAAGGCCGCCGGCCGCGGCGTTGCCGTCGCCCAGCACGCCGGCCAGGCCGACGCCGGACACCGTCGCCGAGGACGAGGAGCGGTCGATGATGCCATCGTTATAGCCCGTCAAGCCGCCGACGTGCGCCTGGCCGGTCACGCTGCCCGAGGCCGTGACGCCGGTCATCGCGCCGCGGCCCGCCACGATGCCGGTGTAGCGACCGCCGCTCACGGTCGCGCCGGCGAGGTTCAGGTTGGCGATCGCGCCGGTGCTGAGGCCGAACAAGCCGACATGGTTCTCTGCCGGGCGGTTGATGGCCAGCCCGTTCACGGTGTGGCCCCCGCCGTCGAGGCTGCCCGTGAACGGGGTGGCGGCGCTGCCGACCGGGACGAAGCCGGTCGCGCTGTTCCAGACGCCGGAGGCACGCCCCAGTTCGCCCATGTCGATGTTGTTGGCCAGCGTATAGGTCGCCGTGGGATCGATCGCCATCAGTTGCAACTGGTGCGCGTTGGTGATGTGGGTGCTGTATTCGCTGCTCAGCAGCGGCCGGGTGTTGCCTTCCGACATCCACCAACCGCCGCTGAGAAGAAAGCCGCCCCAGTTCGCTTGCTGCATCATCTGGGCCGTCGTCAAGCCCGTCCCCTTGCCGCCCGCGCTGTAGCTCAAGCCGCTGGTGGTCGTGTCCCAGAAGCTTCCCGAAACGGTGCCGCTGGAATCGAGCCCGATCAAGCCGCCTATATTCTGGCCGTCCGTCGCGGTCACCCGTCCGCTGGAGTACGTGTTGGATATGACCGCGTCGCCGTCGTATCGGAACAAGTTCATGCCGACCAGGCCGCCTACGATCGATCCGGCGCTCACGTCGCCGGTCGCGTACGCGCCCTTGATCCGACCCTCGTTGTAGCCGACCAGTCCGCCCACCGTATAGTTGCCGCTGACATTGCCGGAGGCGTAGCTGTCATGTATCGCGCCGCCGTAGCTCGCTCCGACGAGTCCGCCCAAGTTGTTGGTCCCGTTCACATTGCCGCTCGCATGTGAATTTTTGATAAAACTATAGTAGCCGTGGGAGCCGGCCAGGCCGCCGACGCTGTCCACGCCCGTCACCGTGGCGGTCGAGGAGGAGTCGAAAACATAGCTGGACAAGCCCGTCAAGCCGCCGACGCTGGAATTGCCCGCGACGCTGCCGGACGAGGTCACGAAGAACATGCTGCCAGCGCCTGCGACAATGCCGGTCTGATTGTTGCCGCGCACCCGCGCATCGAGGACGTTGACGTTTTGAATCCTTCCCGCGTTCTCGCCGAACAAGCCGACGTGATTCTCGATCGGCCGGTTGATAGTCAGGCCGGCGATGTTGTGGCCGAACCCGTCGAAGAAGCCCGAGAATTTTTGCCCGTTGTTGCCAAGGGGGGCGAAACCCAAGCCGTTGTTCCAGAAGGCCGTGGCCGAGGCGTCGAGGTCGGCGCCAAGCACGTATCTGCCGTTCAGGGCGCCATTGATGCCCTGCAGGTCGGTGCCGGTGTTGCTGCCCGCGGCGCCGAGTTCGGTGATGACCCTGCTCACGAACAGGCCCGCGCTGTTCTGGTTGCCGGCGCGTTCCCAGTAGTTCAAACCGGCGGGCAAATACACCTTGGCGCCGTGGTTGAAAAAATACCCCGTTTCCGTCTGGGTGTCCCCCTGATTGTATTTGAGCGTCAGCTGGGCTGTGCCGGAACCGTTGAGGTTGGCATTAATGTAGATGTTCCTGTGCGCGCTCAGCGTGAGCATGTTGGCGTTCCAGGAAACGGCGCCATTGACATTGACGTTGCCCTCCTGTGTGCCGGAAGCGGTCGTGGCAAGCTCGACACTGCCGAGCCCGAGCGCGGCCGTCAGGGTGTCGGCGCCGATGCCGGAGCCCGTTTGCGGCGCTGCGCCGGCCGCGATCGTGAAGTCGGTCGGGTCGATCAGCCATTTGCCGGACTTTCCCTGTGCCGCCAAAGTGCTCACGCGCGCGCCGTCGGCCACAGTGACCTGCGCAGCGCTGGTGTCGATGAAGCCGCCATCGCCGCCGTTAGGGGCCGAGGCGTCGAGCGTGCCGCCGACCTTGACCTGGCCGTGGGCCATGTCGCCGAGCAGTACGATGCTGCCGTTACGGTTTTCGAAGGTGCGCGCCTCGATCACGCCGGTGTTGTTGACCACGGCCATGCTCAGCGCGTCGGCCGCCTTGGCGCCCATGAACACCTGGCCACCGTCGGCCTGGACCAGCTGGCGGTTCTCGGCCAGCGCCTTGAGCGCGCCCCGGTCGATGTTGTAGCCGACCAGCGAGCCGTTGTTCAGATTGAGCGTGACCTGGTTGCCGGCCGCCAGCACCGCGCTGCCGAGGCGGGCCGAGACCACGCCCTCGTTGCGC
This sequence comes from Pseudomonadota bacterium, assembly GCA_040384885.1. Taxonomy (GTDB): domain Bacteria; phylum Pseudomonadota; class Gammaproteobacteria; order Burkholderiales; family Burkholderiaceae_D; genus Telluria_A. Next base: position 18,107 of record JAZKIN010000075.1, read on the forward strand.
ACTTCGGGCGCGAGCAGCGCGATGTAGCCGCCGTCGCGCGCCGTCAAGCGACCCTTGTTGACCACCGATCCGGCGGCGCCGGCATTGGTGAACTGGTGCTTGCCGGCCACGAAGTCGGTGTCGGAGATGGCGTTGGTGGTGGCCACCAGCCCGCCCACGTCGACCTGCGCGCCGACGCCGAACAGCACGCCGTTGGGATTGACCACGAACACCTGGCCGTTCGCAGTCAGGTTGCCGAGGATCAGGCTCGGGTCCTGCCCGAGCACGCGGTTGAGCACGATCGAGCTGCTCGACGGCTGCCGGAATTCGACCGACTGGTCGGCCCCGATGCCGAAACTTTGCCAGTTGATCACCATGTTCTGGGTGCTCTGCTGCACCACCGTGCTGTTGCCGTTCTGGTTGATAGTGCCGTCGCCGACGACCACTTTGCCGCCCTCGGGCGCCGCCTGGGCGGCCGAACCCGCGAACGCGAGCGCGAGCGCCAGGCACAGGCGGCGCGCGGCGAGCGCGCCCACGCCGGCGAACACGGCGCCTGTCGCGCCGCTTCCACCACCGCTGCCTTTGCCGGCGCCGCGCGTGTTTTCAGCGACGGCGACCAGGGCTTTTGAGGCGTGGCTCCAGACAAGGCGGTAGATGCGGTTCATGTTGACTCCAGGATTATTACGGTGGGGGCGATGGCGGGGGGGTGAATTAGTTTCTTTAGGGAAACTATTTTGCCAATGAGGCATGGAATTATAAGTTGCTGTGGGCTTTGAAAAGTAGTCAATTGTTGCATTTCGCCCTTTAATGTCAATAAACAACAAGGAGCGAGCAAATGGCGGAAGGCAGGGCCGAGGAGTGCCGGGCCGATCAAGACAGAAGGGGAAGGGGCCGGGGCGGGGCCCGACGGTGATGCCGGGGCCGGGCTGCCCGCGCCGGCGGGAGGTGAGGGCTAGGCCGGGTTGCGCCGGTTCCAGCGCAATGGCAGCGCGGCGCGGCGGCGCCAGCCGCCTTGCACATGGAAGTGCCAGCTGCGCTCGGCAGCGGGCAAGCTTCGCCCCTGCGGCTGTTGCCACAGGATTTCGGCGCGCCCTTGCAGATGCAGCAGGTCGCCGCTGGCAAAATCGATAAAGAGCAAGGCGCTGCGCGGCTCGAGCAGCAGGTTGCCGAGCGTGTTGAAGTAGCGGTTGCCGCTGTAGTCGGGGATGGTCAGCGTCGCGCCGTTCACCTGCACGAAGCCGGCCGGTCCGCCCCGGTGCGATATGTCGACGCCGCCGGCGCCGCCTGTGTTGCCCGCACTGCTCGCCACGAAGAAGGTCTCGGCCACCGCCAGCAGCGCGCGTGCCCCCTCGTCCAAGCCAATGAAATGTTCGGCCGGCGCGCTTGCGTTGGCGGACCCAGACTCGACCTCGCGCACATGGATGTACTTCGGGCAGTTGCCGAACGACTCGCGCACATCGATGTGCAAGCCACCGGCATGGACCGCGGCGGCGAGGCCATTGGCCCGGTTGCGCCGCCGGTTGCTGAAATCGATGCCCAGCAGGCCGACCGGGCTGCCCTTGTGCAAGGCATGCAGCGCCGGATCGGCCCGCTCCACCGGCACCGCCAGTTCGAGGCGCCGCGCATCGGGCGAAGCGATGAAGCCGGCCGGGCCGGCCAGCATGGTCGCCACGGGCCAGCCGTCGGGGTCGAGCGTGGCCAGCGCCAGGTAGCGCAGGCCGGCGAAAAAATCGCGGTGCTGCTCGGGCATGGCGTCGCGGATCGCCCCGCCCGCGCTGCCGGCGCCGGCCAGCATTTGCGCCCGCAACTCGCCCGCGTGGAACGGGCCGCCATCGACGCCGTTCATGTTTCGAGCTCGGGCGAGCGCTGCATCGGCTTGAATCCGGGCATGGCTTCAAGCCGTTCTATCCATGCACGCAGGTGGGGGAAGGGCGCGAGCGGCAGCCCGCCTTCGGGCGCGACCGCGACGTAGGCGTAGCAGGCAAGGTCGGCCAGCGTGGGCGTGTCGGCCGCGAGGAAGGCGCGGGTCGACAATTCCTGATCCAGCACGGGCAGGATGCGCCGCGCCACGGTTTGCGCGCGCTCGCGTACTTCGGGCTGGCCGCGCATGCTGGCAACGCGGGCGGCGGCGGGGCCGTAGCACAGTTCGCCCGCGGCGACCGACAGCCAGCGCTGCATCCGCGCGGCGCCGAGCGCGTCGGCCGGGATCCAGCCGCTGTCCGGGGCGTAGCGCCCAACCAGGTAGACCATGATGGCGTTGCTGTCGAGCAGGACCAGATCGCCGTCGCGCAGTACGGGGATTTGCCCCAATGGATTGAGGGCGAGGAATTCGGGCGTGGCGCGCACGCCCGCGTTGGCCTCGCTGTAGCCGTACTCGAGGCCGAGCAAGAGCAGCAACTGCTCCACGCGGTGGGCATGGCCCGACAGCGGCGTTGCGTATAGGGTAATGGTGCTGTTCGACATGGCTTGCTCCTGTTGATGGCTGAATGTTGTGTCCAGCAAGCTTAATGAGCTTTGATTTTGCTGTAAATTAGCGAAATTGACATTTCACTCTTTCAATAACTGGAAGAATCGACCGCCACATGGACCGCCTCGACGAATTCGACGTCTTCATCGCCATCCTCGACGCCGGCAGCCTGGCCGGGGCGGCGCGCAAGCTGCGCCGCTCGGCGCCGGCGATCACGCGCTCGCTGGCCGCGCTCGAACAACGCATCGGCGTGCGCCTGGTCGAGCGCACCACGCGCCGGCTGGCGCCGACCGACGCCGGCAAGCGCCTCGGCGAGCAGGCGCGCGCGGTGCTGGCGGCCTACGACGAGGCCGTGCGCGAGGATGCCGGCGCGCCGCTGCGCGGCCTGCTGCGCGTGACCGCCCCGACCGTGTTCGGGCGGCGCCATGTGGCCCCGATCGTCAACGCCTTCCTCGACCACCACCGCGCGGTGCAGGTCGAGCTCGTGGTCGACGACTACAACCTCGACCTGATCGAGGAGGGCATCGACGTCGCCGTGCGCATCGGCCCGCTGCCGGACGCGGGGCTGGTGGCGCGCCGGGTCGGGCAGGTGCGGCGCGTGCTGGTGGCCAGCCGCGGCTACCTGGCGCAGCGCGGCGCGCCCGATACGCCGGCCGACATCGCCGCGCACGACGTGATTTTTTCGTCGCTGCGCAGGGGCGCGCCCGAGTGGCGCTTCCAGCACGACGGGCGCGACAGCGTGGTGCACCTGGCGCCGCGGCTGATCGTCAACGATGTCGACGGCGTGCTGCTGGCGCTGCATGCGGGGCGCGGCCTGGCACGCTTGCTGTCGTACCAGGTCGCCGATGGCGTCGCCGACGGCAGCCTGGTGCGCCTGCTGACGCAGTACGAACCGGCGCCGCTGCCGGTGCACGTGGTGGTCCCGAGCGCCAGGCACATGGCGCCCAAGCTGCGCGCCTTTGTCGACTATGCGGTCGCGCGCCTCGAACAGCTCGACGTGATCGGCGCCGCCGCCGGTGCGCCGCCCGCGTGAGAAGCGCCCCGGTACCTGCACCCCGTTTGATCCTGCGCAAAGTGTGAGGCCGCAGCCGCCGGTTCCCCGGTTTGTGCGGGAACAAGTCGCGGCAATACGGGCCTAATTTTCATGTTCATTATTGATGCCGGTCGGGGTCGCGGCGGCTGCGGCATCCTTTCAGGAGATGTCATGGAAAACACGAGCGAACAACAAGCACGGCGCCAGGTACGCCAGGGTTACTGGCAGTACCCCGACACGGCTGTCGGCGGCGGGCAGGAGCGCGGCACCGAGCCGGCCGGCCGGGCACAGCCGCACGCACAGGCACAAGCACAGGCGCGGGCGCGCGCGGCGCCGCGCCAAACCGGCGACCGCGGCAGTTTCCTGGGCACGGCGCTCGGCCTGTTCAGCATCGGCATGGGCATGGCCAACCTGCTCGCGCCGCGTGCGGTGGCGCGCGCAGCGGGCCTGCCCGACTGGCCGATGCTCGTGCGCGTCATGGGCGCGCGCGAACTGGCCTGCGGCATCGGCCTGTTGGCGCAGCCAAGGTCGCTTGGCTGGCGCTGGACGCGGGTGGCCGGCGACGCGATGGACCTGACCATTCTGGGGGCCTCGGCGTTCGCGCGCGGCGGGCGGCCGCGCCGGCTTGCGGCCACGGCGGTCGCGGTGGCCGGCCTCGCCGCGCTCGACCTGCGCGCGAGCACGCCGCAATTGCGCAAGCTGTCGCACGACGCGCCGGCCGGTTCGCGCGGGCCGCAGCGCTTGCAGCAGTCGGTCGCGGTCAACCGGCCGCCCGACGCGTGCTACAGCTTCTGGCGCAATTTCGCGGCATTCCCGAGCTTCATGCAGCATCTCGAGTCCGTGGTCGTGCAAGACGAGCGGCGCTCGCACTGGTGCGCCAAGGGGCCGGCCGGCAGCAGCTACGAATGGGACGCCGAAATCACGCAAGACGTGCCCGGCGAGGTGCTCGGCTGGCAGTCGCTGCCCGGCGGCGACGTCGACAACGCCGGCACCGTGCGCTTCATCCCCGCGCCCGGCGGGCACGGCGCCATCGTGCAGGTCAAGCTCGACTACACGCCGCCGGCGGGGCCGGCCGGGGCGCTCGTGGCCAGGCTGTTCGGCGAGGAGCCGTCGCAGCAGGTCAAAGACGATTTGCGGCGCTTCAAGCAACTGATCGAGACGGGCGAGATTCCCTCGACCGAAGGGCAGCCGCACGGCCAACGTACCCTCAAAGCGCGCTTGTTCAACCGGGGAGCAGACAAATGAAAGCAACTTGCTGGCACGGCGTCAACGACGTCAGGGTCGAACAGGTGCCCGACCCAAAAATCATCAACCAGGGCGACGCGATCATCAAGATCTCGTCGACCGCCATCTGCGGCTCCGACCTGCACCTGTACAACGGCTACGTGCCGGCGATGCAGGCCGGCGACATCCTCGGCCACGAGTTCATGGGCGAGGTGGTCGAGGTCGGCTCCAAGGTCAGCAAGCTCAAGGTGGGCGACCGGGTCGTGGTGCCGTTTCCTATCGCGTGCGGCCAATGTTTTTTCTGCGAGCAGAAGCTGTTTTCGGTGTGCGAGAACTCGAACCCCAACGCCCACCTCGCCGAAAAAATGTGGGGCCGCTCGGCCGCCGGCATCTTCGGCTATTCGCACCTGACGGGCGGTTATGCGGGCGGGCAGGCTGAGTACGCGCGCGTGCCCTACGCCGACGTCGGGCCGCTCGTGGTGCCGCCCGACCTGTCCGACGAGAAGGTCCTGTTTTTGTCCGACATACTGCCGACCGGTTACATGGCGGCCGAGGCCTGCGACATCGAGCCCGGGCATGTGGTGGCGGTCTGGGGCTGCGGCCCGGTCGGGCAGTTCGCGATCCAGAGCGCCTACCTGCTCGGGGCCGAGCGCGTGATCGCGATCGACCGTTTTCCCGAGCGCCTGCAGATGGCGCGCGAGGTGTCGCACGCCGAAACCATCAACTACGAAGAGCTCGACGTGGCCGACGCGTTGCGCCAGATGACCGGCGGGCGCGGCCCCGACGCCTGCATCGACGCGGTCGGGATGGAGGCGCACGGCACGGGCCTGAGCTACGCCTACGACCGGATCAAGCAAGCGATGCGCATGGAGAGCGACCGCCCGACGGCGCTGCGCGAGGCGATCATGGCCTGCCGCAACGGCGGCGTGGTGTCGGTGCCGGGGGTGTACGGGGGCTTCAGCGACAAGATCCCGTTCGGCAGCGTGATGAACCGCTCGATCACGATCAAGACCGGGCAGACGCATGTGCAGCGCTACATGCGGCCGCTGCTCGAGCGCATCGTGCGCGGCGAGCTCGATCCGGCCTGCGTGATCACGCACCACCTCGACCTCGACGACGCACCGCACGGCTACGCGATCTTTAAAAACAAGCAGGAGCAGTGCGTGAAGGTGGTGATGCATCCGCACCACTGAAGTGAAGTTGTCGCCGCCTGATTTGAGTGCCGCAAATCTCCTGATTTCCGCTCACTCACCACATCGTCCTCGCGGACGCGGGGTAGCGCCAGGCTAAGTCTGGTAGTGGGGGAAGTCGAAGTTGACGGAAAC